>JBLHPQ010000016.1:0-51536 GCA_047624355.1 Flavobacteriaceae bacterium
CCAAGGCGCATCAGCATAAAATTCTGAGAAAAGTGTATTCACTTGGCGCGTTGCAACTGGATTATCCCATCCTCCCCAATCTTTTTTTCTTCCAAATAGTTTGATGATTTCAATTTGAATTTTGTCTGTTTCTAAGTCAATACCTGCGTCTAATTCCGAAAATTGGAAAGAACTAAAAAGTTGCGTTTTACTAATCTTAGCGATATCAATTGAAACTTGGTGGATATCATTCACGACAAGTGCTATTACAATATCAGTGAGTTCAATTGCTTTGATGTTTTCCAAGTCAAAATTGAAAATCACCTGATCACCTTTGCTGTGGATGATAACATTCTCAATGGACACAAATTCGCCTCTGTGAGCGAAAAGGTTCGATGAGATGAGTAGCGTAAAAATGATCAGCGTTTTCATTTGAATAGATTTGTGACAAAAGTACTATAAGATTCTAAGGTTAAAAAATTATAACATCCACTATCCATTTTTGCATGTAGGCTGAGGTTCTCGAAGTCACATCCGAACACCCAACCTCCAATATAAATCAGCGCCCTGTAAGTTCGAGTGGCTACCTATGAGTTTACGAATAGGTAGGTGTATCGAGAACAGAAGGTGTCTTTAAAATGATTAATCCATTCCCTCAACTTTCATTATCTTCGCCAAAATAATAATCCAGCCCTATGCAAATTGTTTCTTTCAACGTCAACGGAGTCCGCGCAATCTCGAAAAAGAACTTTTTTCCTGATATGGAAAGCTTAAGCCCAGATATCCTGCTTTTACAAGAAACGAAGGCAACGGCGGAGCAAGTGAAGGAAACGGTTGGCGATTTGAACAACTACTTCGTTTACGCAAATGAAGCTGAAAAAAAAGGATATTCTGGGACTGCTATTCTGTCAAAGAAAGAGCCTATAAATGTTACTTACGGAATTGGAGTTTCAGAACACGATACACAGGGCAGAGTAGTTACTGCTGAATTTGATGATTATTACGTAATCAGCGTATACGTTCCAAATTCAGGAAATGAATTGTTGCGATTGCCCTATAGACAAACATGGGATAAGGCATTTTTAGCGTTCTTGAAAAATCTAGAAAAAACTAAGCCAGTAATTGTTGGCGGAGATTTTAATGTAGCACATAAGGATATTGATCTAGCTCGACCAAAGCCAAATTACAATAAGAATTCTGGCTACATGCAAGAAGAAATTGACGGGATGGACGCGTACACCTCAAATGGATTAGTGGATACCTTTAGAGCAAAATCTGATGAACCAGAAAAGTATTCCTGGTGGAGTTACCGAGGTGGTGCGAGAGATAGAAATGTTGGCTGGAGAATCGATTATTTTCTTACCTCTGAATCGTTGATAGATTCAGTTTCTGACGCACAGATCCTTAAGGATATTCACGGATCTGATCATTGTCCAGTGAGCTTGACCCTTAAATAGTTGTATTGTACCTTTTTTAATTTATGTTAAAACCAACAGCGAGTTTTTTGTAGCTTTGGCTTCTAAATTACTTTGTACCACCTTTGCGATGTGTACACCAATTAATTTTTATACTATGAAACTACTTCTAATTACGGCGTTGGCTGCAACTTTCACTTTCGGGTTAAATGCCCAAATAATGAATGAAACTCAGGGAACAGGCTCCGGGGCAAATCTCACAACTGGAGATTACAACACTATGTATGGTGACAGTTCTGGAACGAACGAAGATACAGGTCTAAGCAATACGCATATTGGTGCATATTCAGGGTTTTCACAAGATGGTGCCAGTCGCAATACATTTATTGGAGCGTATAGCGGATTTTTAAATATTACTGATGTTGATGGGACTTTTATCGGATATCAGGCTGGATACAACAATGATGGTACGGACAATACATTTATGGGACAACAGGCTGGCTTCACGAACACCACTGGTTCTGACAACACCTTCATTGGTGAAGAGGCAGGCGAATTCAATACAACTGGATTTGACAATACATTTGTAGGTGAAGATGCAGGGCGGTACAACACCACTGGTCGATACAATGTTATGATTGGGAATAATGCTGGTAACCATTCTATTGGAAACCCAGGAACAGGTGACCGTAATGTAGGTGTAGGGAGGTATGCCTTGTATGATCTCAGCACTGGATTTTGGAACACCGCAATTGGTGATTCGGCATCAACTGACGTTGGTATTGGAATTGGAAACACAAGTGTAGGACATGGCGCTGGAGCGGCAACGGAACATGGCGATTTTAACACATTTGTTGGAAACTACGCTGGCTGGGATAACAACAGGACAAACAGTACTACAAATGCAAATAGAAACACCTATTTAGGAAGTTCTGCAGGTTTTTCTAATAGAGAAGGTAGCGATAACGTTGGTATCGGCTCTGGTGCAGATTTCGGAAATACCGACAGGTCCCGCTGTGTTTTTATTGGTGGTACAGGCAGCGCTGGAGAGAGCCCATCGACCAGTGCTGGTTTTTCAATGGTTAACGCTAATGATGCCACTGCGATTGGTTACCAGTCACAAACAGATGCGCAATACGGCATTGGAATAGGTCACTATATGGATCAACATGGTGTTCAATCGATTAGCATGGGATATTTTACCAATACGGAAAACGCAGCTGATTATTCTGTTTTGCTAGGCGCGACAGGATATTTAAATAAGGCATATACGGTAGGTATAGGATATGCAGCATCGGTTAGTGGAAGTAATTCAATTGCAATGGGAGCGAACACAGCTATAACAGCAGATACTTCAATAACAATTGGTGCAGATGGAGTTATAAGTGGTGCTCGTTCTATCGGGCTAGGATACGGAACAAACGTAGCTGGATACAACTCAATCGCAATAGGATATGGAACAACGATTACAGCTGATCATGAAGTATTCATTGGGAACAGCTCAACGACTTCTATTGGAGGAACAGTGAACTGGACAGCAACTTCTGATGGTCGTTTCAAGACAAATGTAGAAGGAAATGTACCTGGATTAGACTTTATCCGTGAATTGAAACCCGTAACCTATAACTTCGATTTAGAAAAGTTAAATGCCTTCAATGAATCAAATGGATTGGGAACATCGCATAAAGCCGATGTGCGCTATTCAGGGTTTATTGCACAGGATGTTCACGCCACAGCTCAAAAGCTAGGGTATGATTTTTCTGGTGTGAAAGTTCCGGAGAATGACGAGACAAATATGTTCGGTTTGCGTTATGCGGAGTTCGTTGTTCCACTGGTGAAAGCAACGCAAGAATTGGACAAAAAAGTAGCAACCTTGGAGCTGCAAGTAGAAACACAAAACGAACTGATTCTTGCGCAACAAGAATTAATCAAGAAATATAATATGGCACTAGAAAGTAATGCTGAAGAAATGGCAAAGCTTAAAGGTGATGTTGATACCTTGGAGGTGAAAGTAGAGAACAATTCAGTACTGGAAGCTTCTTCTGATAATAAATAGCAGAACCATTTAAGAACTTTAATTAATAATTATCAATTATGAAATCACTTCTCATTACCGCGATAGCTGCACTAATGTCCTCTGGACTAATTGCTCAAATTCAAAATGAATCGCTTGGGACTGGTGCTGGTGTGAGTATTACCAGTGGAGATTACAACGTATCCATAGGAGATTCAGCAGGAACTACGTTAACCTCTGGATTGAATAATACGTTTGTTGGTGAGCAAGCTGGGTTTAGCCAAACCACCGCGTCGGATAACACGTTTATCGGTCAGGATGCAGGGCATACGCAAACTACTGGGACCGATAATACATTTATCGGAAAAAGAGCGGGCTTCACGAATAATGCTACGGACAACACCTTCGTAGGTACGGAAGCTGGAGAATCAAATACCACAGGTTCTGATAACACGTTCATTGGAGAAGAAGCGGGACAGGCAAATCTAGACGGACGCGATAATACCTTTATTGGTGAGGACGCAGGATTCAATAATATTGGAGATGACCCTTCTAATAGTGAATTACAGCAAAGGGGTGATGACAATACTTTTATTGGTAGTGCAGCGGGAAGATCTAATACCTATGGTTCTCATAACACTTTCGTTGGTAATGAAGCGGGGTATGACAACTCAACTGGTTTCTGGAATACCGCAGTAGGAGATTCTGCCCTTATAGATTGTGGTGTAGGATATTCGAATACAGCGGTTGGACATGGAGCAGGTTGTGCTACTGAGCATGGTGACCACAATACATTTGTTGGAACTTTTGCTGGTGGTGATAATAACAGAACGAACAATACGTCAAACGCAAATAGAAACACCTACTTTGGTTCAGGAGCAGGATTTACGAATAGAGAAGGAAGTGATAACGTTGGAATTGGAGCAGGAGCAGATTTTGGGAATAATAATCGCTCAAGATGTACTTTTATTGGGAGTGGTGGTTACGTTGCAACTAGTTTTGATAATAGTGTTGCTATGGTAAATGCAAACGACGCAATGGCCATTGGCTATCAATCATATACCAATGCAACTTACGGAATTGGAATTGGAACTATCGTTGAGCAACGTGGTGTTCAATCCATTGGGTTTGGCTATGCTGCTATTACGTCTGCTACTGGAGATTATTCGGTATTAATTGGTTCGCAAGGATCATTAACCACGGCATATTCTGTAGGTATCGGACAAGCGACTTCAATTCAAGGGAGTTATTCTGTTGGTGTAGGAGCTACTACATCTATAACTGGTGATTCCTCAATTGTAATTGGTAGTGAAAGTACAAGTACAGGAGATCGCACTATTGGTATCGGGTTTGGAACTAGTGTGACAGGAGAGAATTCAATTGCGATTGGCTACGGGACTGCAGTCACTGCTTCCAATGAAATCTTTATGGGTAACACAGCAACGACTTCTATTGGTGGAACAGTTAACTGGACAGCAACATCAGATGGTCGATTCAAAACAAATGTGGAAGGAAATGTTCCTGGATTAGACTTCATTCGTGAGCTGAGCCCTGTAACGTATAACTTCGATCTTGAAAAATTGAATGCTTTTAACGCATCCAATGGACTGAAGACAGCGCACAAAGACAATATTACGTACTCTGGATTTATAGCGCAGGATGTTCACGCTACTGCAAAGAAATTGGGATACGATTTCTCTGGTGTAAAAGTTCCAGAAAATGACGAAACGAATATGTATGGGTTACGTTATGCGGAGTTCGTTGTTCCATTGGTGAAAGCAACGCAAGAATTGGATACAAAAGATGCTGATTTACAACGCCAAATTGATGAACAGCAAGATCTAATCGTTGCCCAACAGCAATTGATTGAAAATTACAATATCACCCTTTTACTTTACGAAGAATCAATGACAGAGTTGAAAAGTGAAGTCGTGTCATTGGAAGTGAAAGTCAGTACACTGGAAATAAAAGTGGAGACAGAATCTAGTTTAGAAGCTTCTTCAGATAATAAATAATCGCATCAGCGATAAAAACTTTATATATGCGTTGGATAAAATCAAATGCTTTAAGTTTAATAGTTGGGGTGGCACTTCTCTCGGGAGCGCAATCTGTCAATGCCCAATTGGTCAGTTCAACGGGTGAAACGCTCGTAAATACTGCCGTTACGGACAGCACTCAGCAAAATTGTGCAATTTCCATGGATACCTTGGGTCGCTATGTGGTCGTTTGGGAGAGCGAAGGTCAAGATGGAGATGGTTTTGGGATCTATGCAAAGATCTTTAATGCTGATCATTCTGTACGCGTCTCAGACTTTTTAATTAACACAAGTGATCAGACAAATGATCAACGATTTCCGGATGTTGCAATGAACGCTGAAGGAACTTTTTGCGTTGTTTGGCAATCAACTGAAGATGAAGGGTATATCCCTTTTTTTTCAGATTGGTATCATCAAGGATGGGATTGCTATAGAAAACTGTATGATATTGATGGGACGAGTTTAGCGCCTCGTTCCAGAGTAAATTCATCAACTGCAGGTAATCAAATGCACCCTGCTGTAGCCGCTGGAGATAACTATTTCTCAGTAGTCTACATGTCTGAAGTTGCCGGACAAAATGAATCTGAAATTCAGGGACGAATTCTTCTTTCCAATGGCGCATGGACATCAGCACCTATCGTCTATCATACAGCTACCGGTGAGCACTTAGCGCATCCAGATGTGGCGATGGCACCTAATGATGATTATGCAATCACTTGGCAAGCGGATGGCACGGATGGAGACAGAAAGGGAGTTTACACTTCACTTTACGACAATTCCAATACACTCCTTAGTGGCCCAACTCAAGTAAATACAACAACTACTGGTAATCAACAGGAACCGCGCATCGCAATTGATGAGAATGGTGAGTACATGATCGTCTGGTCGTCATTCAATCAAGATGGTGATCACTACGGTATTTATGGTCAACGTTTCGATAATTCAGGAACAGCTTCAGGTGGAGAAATTGCCATCACTACGAATACATCAGGCTCACAAGACCATGCAGCAATCGCAGTTACTCGAGAAGGGAGTAAATATGTGATCTCTTGGACAGATGATACAGCCGAAGGGGACAGAACCGCAGTATATAGTCGTTTAATGTATTCCAATGGTACTTTTCTGGCAAATGATGCCATTATTAATACCACCACCACAGATTTTCAAAGTTTTTCAGATGTAGCCATTGGAACAGATGCCACACAAGCCATGTATGCTTGGCAAAGTGGAATTAGAGATGGTGCAACATCGCAAACCGACCCTAGTTATTATGGAATTTATTCTCAAGGATTTGTCGTAGCGGATACTACATCACCAATTGCAAATTGCCAGAACGTCACGATTTATTTGGATGCAACTGGAAACGCTACAATTACTGCGACTGATATCGATGCTGGAAGTACAGATAATATTGGAATTACTTCGATGACACTTAATACAAGTAGTTTTACATGTGCAGATATTGGATCGAATCCTGTAATCTTGACAGTGTTTGATGCTATAGGCAATAGTGATGCTTGTGGAGCATTTGTAACGGTGGCTGACACAACTTCACCAACGGCTGCGTGTCAAGATGTAACAGTTTATTTGGATGGATCAGGAAATGCAACGATTACGACAGGTGACATCAACAACGGATCATCTGACAACTGTACAACAATAACCCTAGCTACTTCTCAAACGGCATTCACATGTGCAGATGTAGGCGCGAACCCAGTGGCATTAACAGTAACTGATGGCAGTGGAAATATCTCAACGTGTACTTCAACAGTGACAATTGCAGATACATCTTCGCCGTCTGCATCTTGTCAAAACATTACGGTATATCTTGATGGAACCGGAAACGCATCAATAACGGCAAGTGATATCGATGGAGGATCCACAGATAATTGCTCGTTAACCTTAAGCGCTTCTCAAACAACATTTACATGTGGGGATATTGGTGCTAATAGTGTAACATTGACTGCGACAGATCCTGGGAGTAATATCGCAACTTGCACTGCAACAGTAACAGTTGTTGATTCAACTTCACCAACTGCATCTTGTCAAAATATAACCGTTTACTTGGATGGAACAGGAAATGCATCCATCACTGCAGGCGATATAGATAATGGATCCGCTGATAATTGTGGTTCGCCAACGTTAGGCCTCGATATTACAGCCTTCACATGTGCGGATATTGGTGCAAACAGTGTCACTTTAACGGTAACTGATGGATCGTCGAACATCTCGACGTGTACTTCGACAGTTACAGTAGTAGATTCAACTTCACCCGCTGCTTCTTGTCAAAATGTAACGGTTTATCTGGATGGAACAGGAAGTGCTTCGATCTCAACAGGAGATATTGACAATGGTTCAACTGACAATTGTACATCAGTGTCGTTAGGTTTGGATATTACAGCCTTCACTTGTGCTGACATAGGAACAAATACAGTAATGTTAACAGTAACAGATGGCTCATCAAATATCTCAACGTGTACATCAACAGTAACAGTTTCAGACTCAACATCACCAACAGCTTCCTGTCAAGATGTGACAGTGTACTTGGACGGATCAGGAAATGCTTCGATCACAACAGGAGATATTGATAATGGTTCTGCTGACAATTGTGCAGCAGTTAGCTTGAGTGCTTCTCAAACAGCGTTTACATGTGCTGACATCGGAACAAACTCGGTGACATTAACTGTGACTGATGGATCAGGAAATAGCTCAACGTGTACATCAACAGTAACAGTTTCAGACACAACTTCACCAACGGCTTCATGTCAAGACATAACAGTTTTCTTAAATGGTGCAGGTACCGTTTCTATTGCAACAGGAGACATTGACAATGGTTCAGCCGACAACTGTACAACAGTTACCTTGGGTGCTTCTCAAACAGTATTTACATGTGCTAACATCGGAACGAATTCAGTGACCTTAACAGTGACAGACGGAAGTGGAAATATCTCGACGTGTACTTCAACAGTGACAGTTTCGGATTCTACATCTCCAACTGCTTCGTGTCAAGATGTTACGGTTTATTTAGATGGAACAGGAAATGCTTCAATCACGGCAGGCGACATTGATAATGGATCAACGGATAACTGTTCAGCAGTAACATTAAGTGCATCTCAAACAGCATTCGATTGTTCAATGATCGGGGCAAATACAGTGATCTTAACAGTAACTGATGGATCTGGAAATGTATCAACATGCACGTCGGCAGTTACAGTTTCTGACACGGTAGCTCCAGTAGTTCTTTGTCAAGCAGTTAGTGTTCAACTTGATGCTTCTGGAAATGCAACGTTGGTTACGATCGATATTGGATCATCTGATAATTGTGGAATTGCTTCTATGGCAATGAGCCAAACAGCATTTACGTGTGCTGATCTTGGCGCCAATACAGTAACACTTACTGTAACTGATAATAGCGGAAACACTTCGACTTGTTCAGCAATTGTTACTGTTTTAGATAACATCAATCCAACGGCGTCATGTCAAGATCTAACAGCTTATATAGATGGAACAGGGAATGCGACAATCACAGCGGCTGAAATTGATAATGGATCTGCTGATAATTGTTCAACAGTGACTTTGGGTGCATCTCAAACGGTATTTACGTGTGCTGAAATCGGAGCGAATACTGTTACATTAACTGTAACGGATGGAAGTGGAAATATATCGACGTGTACAGCAACAGTTACAGTTGCTGATTCAACATCACCAACAGCATCATGTCAGGATGTAACAGTTTACTTGGATGGTTCAGGAAGTGCGTCAATTACAACAGGTGAGTTAGACGACGGAAGTACTGACAATTGTAGTGTGGTGACTTTAGGAGTGTCTCAAACAGCCTTTAGCTGTGCCGACATAGGGGCAAATACTGTTACACTTACAGTAACGGATGGAAGTGGTAATATGAGTTCGTGTACAGCGACCGTAACAGTAATGGACACTATAGTCCCTGTATTAACAGCTTGTCCTGCTGACATTATTCTACCAGCTGATGAGGCTGGTTGTGTGGCATCTCCGATATGGATTGCACCAATGGCTGGAGATAATTGTGGCGCGACTCTAACGTCAACACATTTCTCAGGGAACACATTTCAATTAGGAACTACAATTGTTACATACACCGCTGTTGATGCATCGGGTAACTCGATATCATGTTCGTTTAATGTGACAGTAACTTCAGATTTAAGCTTATCCGCAACGAGTATTGCAGAAACGGTTGGCGGAGATGGATCAATTGATTTAACAGTTACGGGAAGTGCTCCTGGAGGTTATACTTATGCATGGAGTAATTCTGCGATAACAGAAGACTTGTTTGGATTAGTTGGAAACACAACTTATAGTGTTGTTGTTACTAATGCGATTGGGTGTACAGATACACTAGATGTTTTTGTTGATTCTTACGTTGGAATAGGGGATGTAGAAAATGATGGTGAACTAGAAATAGTTGTCTACCCAAATCCAACAGTTGATGGTGACTTCTCGATCCAGTTGAACGGTAAATGGAACGGTGAAGTGAAAATTGACATGGTGGATAGCCGTGGCCGATTGATTTACTCTACTGTTACGTCAGAGGAAATCGTCTCTGTGAAAATTGAAGGATTACTTCTCGGAACTTACTTCATTAGAGCGAAGGATGAGAAAGATAATGTCTTGACTACACGATTGGTGAAAGTTACCAAATAGATTATTAAAAATTGAGAATCCAGCGTTGATATCAATTGGCGCTGGATTTTTTTTGTGAAATTTGTACTGAATGAAGTTCGGATCTATTTTTTTAGTGGTGTTTTTAATCCAATTCAACTGTTCGGCACAGCAAGATTCAAATCACTCTGCCGCTAGACTCTGGATGGATGCCTATCTTCAGTCGATCAAGGAGGATGGCTTTGGACCAACCATTCATGCTCGAAACCTATTCCATCTATCAATGGCTATGTACGACAGCTGGGAGGTCTACAATGGAGGAGAATTAAACACGCTATTATTGGGGAAAACAATCCGGGATTTCTCATGCGATTTTGATGAATTTGATCTGCCTGAAAACATTGATAGTGCTATCAATGTAACGATTCATTATGCTGCTTTTCGCTTAATCTCCGGTAGGTTTAGTGAATACGGAAGTAAGAATAGAACGATGGATGCAATAATTGATTTGTTTGATTCCACCGGGCTCAACCCCAGCTATCGATCAACAGATTATTCAACAGGTTCTGCAGCTGCTTTAGGGAATTATATTGCTGAAAAAATCTTAATTTTTGGTTTACAAGAACCTGCAGGTGATGCGGATGGTTATGAAGCTGTAGGATACAATCCTGTCAATGCACCAATGCGCCCTGAAATAGCAGGAAGTCAGCGATTGAGCGACCCTAACCGTTGGCAACCATTATCTATTTTGAAGTATATAAATAGGAAGGGATGGGATAAAACACTGAAAGACTGGAACAATCTGTTAATCTTGCAAGCAGATGTTTTCCTGACGCCCCATTGGGGACAGATCACGCCCTTTGCAATGGGAGGGAAGGATTTGAAAATAATGAAGCGTGAAGGGATTGGTTATCCAGTCTATCATGATCCAGGTCCACCTCCATTTATTGGGAAGGACTCAGTAAACAATGAAGAGTACATGTGGAATTTCATGCTCGTAAACGAATGGGGAAGCCATAATGACCCGAATGATGCAACCATGATTGATATCTCGCCAGCGGCCATTGGAACGACAAATGAAATCCTTCCAAGAACATTTGAGGCGTATTTGGAGTTTTTTAATTTTGATAAGGGAGGGACCAAAACAAATCAAAAGAAAATTAATCCAAAGACAGGAAAGAAGTACGAAAAGAATATCGTCAGGCGTGGTGATTATACACGCGTAATAGCTGAATATTGGGTCGATGGGGTGAATACGCTCAGTCCTCCGGGACATTGGATGGACCTGTTTAATCAAGTATCAGACGATCCAAGATTTGAGAAAAAATGGAAGGGGAAAGGTAAGGTTCTGAGTGATTTGGAGTGGGATGTGAAGTCTTACCTGACGATGACTGGTGGAATGCACGATGCTGGTATATCAGCGTGGGGAACTAAGGCTTTCTACGACTATATTCGACCAATATCTGCTCTAAGATGGATGGCAGGGAATGGGCAAAGTACAGATACGACATTGTCAAACTATCATGTTTATGGACTTCCATTGATTAATGGAGTAACAGGCGTCGTTTCGAAGAAGGATGCGCTCGCAGGTAAGGATGGTGAGAATGTAGGTAAGATCAAGATGTACTCATGGAAAGGGCCCGAATACATTGATGATGTGAGCATTGATATCGCCGGAACGGGATGGATATTGGCGGAGAATTGGTGGCCTTACCAGCGTTATTCGTTTGCAACTCCGCCATTTGCTGGATACATTTCCGGACATTCAACATTTTCAACAGCAGCTGCAGAGATAATTACATCCATAACAGGCGATCCATACTTCCCCGGTGGTTTGAAGGAAATTACATTCGAGAAAGACACGTTTTTGGAGTTTGAGAATGGTCCAAGTGAAGATATTACACTACAATGGGCTACATACCGCGAAGCTGCAGATGAAACTTGCCTTTCTAGAATTTGGGGTGGAATCCATCCACCTGTTGACGATATTCGCGGAAGAATTGTTGGCGAGAAAGTTGCTATAGATGCATTTGAATTTGCAAATTTACTCTTTGAGGGGAAAATTAATATTGAATAAATGAAGACTTTTGTATTACTTATTGGATGCCTGATAGCAATCAACACGGCCGCTCAACAAAATGACCAGATAGAGGATACTCTCGTTCGATGGGAATCGTTAACGGATATGTGCATTAAGTATCCAACAGATAAGTGCCCAGACGGACATAATTTCATTGAGCTATACGAGGATTTATTTTCTCCTATGCGCGATACAATGGGTAAGTTTTTCGAGATCGGAATTCGTAGTGGTATTTCTCACCTTTTGTGGAGAGAGTATTTTCCTACCGCGGAAATTTTTGGGATTGATATTTTAGATTTCTCAAAACAGAGCGAAGGATCAGGGATTACAACTTTTGTGGCAGATCAGTCGAATCGAGAAGATTTACAGGCTTTTATTGATAAATGTGGAACAGGTTATGATGTCATTTTGGATGACGGAGGACACGCCATGCATCATCAACAAGTTAGCCTAGGATTTTTGTTCGAACACTTGAATCCAGGAGGTTATTATCTTATAGAAGATGTACATACTTCTCTCCCTACCTATTATCCCGGGGAAGAATTCAACGTCAACGAATCGGAAACGAATACCACATTGTACATGATTGAATGGTTCATGCGAACAGATCGCTTAATCAGCGAATTTATGACCGATAAGGAAATGACCTACTTGCAAGAACACATTGATACGATTGAATTGTCCTACTTCCGAACGCCTCATCATTCTATGATATGCGTTATTCGAAAGAAATAGGCTACCGAGAACTCAAAGGAGGTACTAAAGTTTTTTGCAAATGGGTAAATACCGCAATCCCAAAGGCAAAGCTCAAATCAAGGATCTCCTTCCGAAAGTCGAATACGATAAGTGAGAATAAAAATACGGATATGGCCGTGTAATCGCCCTTCAGCTATATCCCTCAGGGATAGTGTCAAGTTAGATTCCAAACCTCATCGCGGAATAAGGGTGTTAAGGATGCGCCACAAGGAATGCCATTAATGTATATGGATACATCTACCAGGTTTTGAACGCTTAGCAAGTATTCAATGGTGTCTCCATCAACTGGAATAATTTTTACAATCAGTTGTATCTGCCTTCCACGTTAATTATGAATGTGTTTTTACTCAACTTTCCCTCCCGGCTCTCAGTTTTAATAACGCAGTGCTGGCATTCCATCGCATAGTCTGTTTCTTGTACATTTGGTTCACCAACGATTGAAAAAAGGTTGTCGAAGCCACGAAAGATAAGACTATTGTCATCGTAATTTTGATTTACGAGGGTTTGTGAATTGACTCCAAAGGAGAACGCCGATACTAGAATTAGTGCGAAGATTTTCATTGAAGGAATTTTAACTGTTTACCGTTAATGTGATTACTACAAGGAGTAACAGTTGGTTGCATAAAAAAAAGGCTGCTTCCATAGAAACAGCCTTTTGATATTTTTAGACTAAAATCTAGTCTTTCTTTTTAACAGCACCTGCAGAACAACATCCTGAAGTTTTACCTTCAGATGAACATGCTTTCTTGCTCTTTTTGCTTTTTTTCTTTTTCTTTTTCTTCTTGTCGTCGTCGTCTTTGTTTACTTCGACTTGAACATCAGTTGTAGCTGAAAATGTCGTTGCAGAAACAGTTCCTACGAATAACAAGAATGATACTGCGAATAATACCTTTTTCATAATCTCTAATTTTGAATGATCAATTTACAAATTTTATACGAGCTCTCCGATTTTAGTCAGCTTTCCTTGTACTTTGTCACCAATTTTAACATCTATTTTGGTTCCAAGCGGTAAAAGCAAATCAATTCTTGACCCGAACTTAATAAATCCGTACTCTTCTCCCGTTGTCGCTTTTTGTCCAACCTCAGTATAATAACAGATACGACGAGCTACAGCCCCAGCAATTTGTCTGAAGAGTACTTCTTGTCCGTTTTCGTGTTCTGTGACAAATGTTGAGCGTTCATTATCAGTACTGCTTTTAGGGTGCCAGGCAACTAGAAATAGCCCTTTGTGGTACTTCACATATTTCATAATCCCTGAGATAGGGTGGTAGTTGGCATGAACGTTCATCGGGGACATAAAGATGGAAATCTGTATGCGTTTATCTTTGAAATATTCGGTTTCTTCGACTTCCTCAATCACTACAACCTTACCGTCTGCGGGACACATAATGTCGGTTGATTCAAACGTACATGTTCGTGCTGGAATACGAAAGAACTGAATGATTAGGTAGGCCATCACCAAAGCTCCAAGGGAGAGAAGAATGAATAACCAAAGCCATCCGCTCCATTGGTATAAAAAGTAATTTCCAACTTGAATTGCGGATAGAATCAGCAATCCAATCATCATGACAAGGTAACCTTCGCGGTGTAATTTCATGCGGTGAAGTTAGATTAAAATAAGAGCAAATAGATGAAATTCCATGCTAAAAAGAACGGAACTGTGAAGAGGGTAGCATCAAATCGATCTAATATTCCTCCGTGTCCGGGAAGCAAGTTTCCTGAGTCTTTTACATTCAAACTTCGCTTCATCATAGATTCAATCAAATCTCCTAGTGTCGAGGTTGACGCAATAAGTCCAGCAGCAATAGTCCAATATAAATATGCATCCGTGTAGTATCCAATAAGTGCTCCTGCAAGGATTGTCATAAGAATTCCACCGATTGTACCTTCCCACGTCTTATTTGGGGAAATCCGTTCAATTAATTTGGTTTTCCCAATCACACTGCCCGTGAGAAAAGCGAAGGTGTCATTCGACCATATAAGGATAAACATTCCTGCTAGAAGCGGAAATTGTTCATTTCCAGAAAAGCTGACGTAAATTAGTAAGAGAAAGGGTAGAGCCACATAGACAAATCCCAAAAGTGTTATTGAAAGATTATGAATCGGATGATCCTTCTTCCTCCAGAGTTCAATAAGGATAGTCAAGAAAAGCAATGGAAAGATTAAAATTCCAATCGCTGATTTTGGAATAAGACCATAAATTCCCGCCGTCACTATGAGAAGACTTGCAATTGTAGATGCGATTCCCAATCCAACGGAAACATCAATATTCTCATGCTTATTGAAAAGGGTGTAGAATTCAATTACGCCGAGGATCATGAATATTCCGAAAACAACAGAAGCCGCAAGTGGATGCCAAAAAATTGATCCTAGGATAGCTCCGACAAATACAACTCCGGTCAGTCCGCGGATGAGAAGATTATTCATTTTCTGCTAGAATGCTTTGCGCCATTTCTGCTGACTCTTCAGGAACCAACAAATAAACGTAGCCAAAATTAACATAGGACGAATCTCTGCGATCTTCAAAGCGCACCTGAATCCCTTTACCTTCTAGTAAAGCTTTCTTTATGTGAGCAGAAAACTCTTGGCTAGATTCAAAAACAGATACCCATTTTGATTCACTCATAGATCTATTTTTTCTCGCTGTCAGCTGAATCGACTTCGTCTTCCTTCTTTATGCTAGGATCTTTAGCGTCGGTGTCTTTTACGTCTGCGTCTTTCGAGTCAGATTTTTCATCTTTAGAATCAGTCGCAGAAGCGTCATTGGTTGAAGTAGATTCTTCTTTAACTTCAGTCTCTTTAGCAACATCCTCTTTTACAATGCCGTTCGCAACTCCAACTTCCGCTTGCCATTTTCGTTTTCCGAAGATAGCTTCCAAATCCTCCTTGAAAATAACTTCACTCTCAAGCAGACGGTTAGCCAACTTTCCTAATTCTTCTTTATGCTCAGTCAACAATGCTAAGGCTCGATCGTACTGTTTTTCGATCATGCTGCTAGCCTCTTCATCTATAATACGTGCAGTATGATCAGAGTAAGGTTTAGTGAACCCGTTGTTTCCGTGCGGATCGTAGTAAGAAATGTTTCCTAATTTATCGTTAAGACCGTAAACGGAGACCATAGCATAGGCTTGCTTAGTGACTTTTTCTAAATCACTTAAGGCTCCTGTACTAATCTTTCCAAAAGTGATTTGCTCTGCAGCACGACCTCCTAATGCACTACACATATCATCGAGGATCTGCTCAGTTGTAGTAATGCTGCGTTCTTCTGGTAAATACCAAGCAGCTCCAAGTGATTGTCCACGTGGTACAATCGTCACTTTCACTAACGGGTGTGCATGCTCCAATAGCCATGAAACAGTGGCATGTCCAGCTTCGTGAAATGCAATTGCGCGTTTTTCTGAAGGCGTAATGATCTTATTTTTCTTCTCAAGTCCACCAACAATTCTGTCAACCGCATCTAAGAAATCTTGCTTTTCGACAACATCCTTATTACTTCTGGCAGCAATTAATGCCGCCTCATTACATAGGTTTGCAATATCAGCTCCAGAAAATCCAGGTGTTTGCTTGGCCAAAAATTCAACATCCAGGTTATCTTCCGTTTTAATTGGTTTCAAATGAACTTTGAAAATTTCGTTCCGCTCATTAATGTCTGGCATATCAACATAGATCTGACGATCAAAACGTCCCGCGCGCATCAAGGCTTGATCTAAAACGTCAGCTCTGTTTGTTGCAGCGAGAATAATTACGCCTGAATTGGTTCCAAAACCGTCCATTTCAGTTAACAACTGATTCAGTGTGTTTTCACGTTCATCGTTAGAACCAAAGCTATTATTTTTACCTCTAGCTCTTCCGATTGCATCAATCTCATCAATGAAAATTATCGACGGTGCCTTTTCCTTTGCTTGTTTAAATAAATCACGAACACGTGATGCTCCAACTCCTACGAACATCTCAACAAAATCAGACCCTGATAATGAAAAGAAAGGAACTTTTGCTTCACCCGCAACTGCTTTTGCTAACAACGTTTTTCCCGTTCCAGGAGGGCCTACAAGTAGCGCTCCTTTTGGAATCTTTGCTCCAAGTTTAGTGTATTTTTTTGGTGTCTTTAGAAACTCAACGATCTCTTCGACTTCAACCTTAGCCTCTTTCAATCCTGCTACATCATCAAAGGTGATATCCGTAGATTCTCCTTTTTCATAGACTTTAGCACGAGATTTACCAATATTGAATATCTGACCAGCACCGCCGCCACCGCCGCCACCGCCACTCATTCGTCGCATGACAAATATCCAAATGGCAATTAGGATGATAATTGGTAGCATAAACCCAAGAATGCTACTGAAGTAATTAACCTCTTCGTCGTGTTCAATTAAAATTGGACTTGTCTCGTTTTCCTTTCTCGATTGGTTGATATCGTACATTCGCTTTTCAAAGTCACCAAGATCACCAATTTTGCATGTGAAGTCAGGGTCTGACGAGCTAATGTTACGTCCTTCACGGAGCGTTCTTTTCATTGCATCATAGTCATCACCACTTCCACCTTTAACGAAATCTTTTCCATCTTCCGTTAATTTGAAATCTACACGACTACGATTGATCACCGTAACATTTCGAACGTTTCCTTCTACCGCAAGTTCGTAAAAGGTTTCTTTGTGCTTAACCTCTCCAGCGGAACCAGATGAAAAATAGAAATTTGCTCCTATTAGTGCAATCCCTACGACTGCGTAAATCCAATATACGGAGAACGGACTTTTCTTTTTACCGCTGTTTGATTTATTCTTATTGTCTGCCATCTAGCTTTATTAATTAAGGTTTGGGACATCTACTCGATTAGCATCGGCCCAAAGGTCTTCGAGATCATAAAATGAACGCGTATCCTTATAGAATACATGCGCCACTACACTTACATAATCCATCAATATCCACTCACTCTGGGTTTTGCCCTCTACGCGCCATGGTTTTTCTGAAATTGTCTTTCGTGTGTGTCTCTCAACTGATGAGCTAATACCGTCAACTTGCGTGGAGGATTCTCCACTACAGATCACAAAAAAATCGCAGACTGCCGTCTCTATTTCTCTAAGATCTAGAATTACAATGTCGTTGGCTTTGTTTTCTTGCATTCCTTCCACAATCGTATCGCACAATCGCTTGGAATCACTGTCGTTTTGTTCTTTGCTCATTCGGTTATTTATATCGTTGCAAATCTAAGTTTAAAAATGAATAAAACCGTACATTTAGCGCCACTAACTGTTAAAAGGATAGTATGCGAATCGGACGGAAAATGATTCACTTAGAGTCTGTAGATTCTACGAACAATTATGTTGCCAATATGATAAAAGATGCTGTATTGGCATCAGGAACGGTAATAATGGCAGATGATCAATTCGAGGGGAAGGGTCAAAGAGGAGCTGAATGGCTTTCTAGCGCTGGCATGAACCTTACTTTGAGTATATATCTCAATGACGTCAATCTGTCAGTAGATCGGCAGTTTAAAATCACGCAGATTATTTCCGTTGGAATTCAAAATTTCTTAAACAAATGTGGAATAGTCTCAACGATTAAATGGCCGAACGATTCTTATGTAAATGACTCAAAAATTGCAGGTATGCTAATCGAAAACCGGATCTCGGCAGGGAAAATTGATAGCACAATCATAGGAATCGGATTGAATGTTAATCAGCTCAAATTTGGAACACTGAATGCAACGAGTATGTCCATTGAGTCCGGAAAAACGTATCTATTGAGCGACTTATACTTCTCGTTCATTCATACAATCGACGAAACCTGGAACGCTTTAATTGACGATGAGAGCAGCTTAAACCGAGCCTATTTGAATGGACTTTATCGAAGAGGAGAATTGCACAAATATTCTGATGCATCAGGATTATTTGAAGGAGAGATTATCGGTGTAACGCCAATCGGGAAATTGAAAATTAGGCGAGATAACTCCATTCTAGACTACTCTTTGAAAGAAGTCAAGTTCCTATAATAACTTCGCGAAGTGCTCTTGGAGTTTTTTAGTCATGTAGTTGAAGAGATTTGATAATGGTTTTTCCACCATCATTTTCAAAAACATGTTAACCTCACCATCAAAGTGAATAAATCCTTCGGTTCCTGTTCCTTCAACTGTCGTTTGAATAGTTAATCGAAACGGAAATGGAGATTTCTCACCAGATTTCATATAGAGCTTATCTAAGCCATCATTACCATCGTGGATAAGCGAGATCGTAATTCCTCCCTGAACTTTAAATGAGCAGTCTTCTTTTGTGGCTTTGAAATCAGATATGCTGTCTTGTGGTAAAATTAGGTAGAGGTTATTCGCGTCCTTAAGAAACTCAACGATTTCGGCTTGAGGTGCTGCAACCAATACTTTATTGCTATCTAATGTCATAGTCAGGTTATTTACGCCATTCTTTTGGATCTTGGCGCCATTCGTTTAATGATACTTGATCTGCTTCAGAAATGAGTCTCGTTTCACGTGCATGCTCCAACAAAATATCGTAATTAGTAAGCGTTGTGTAGGCACAATTCGCGTCTTTGAAATTCTTTTCAGCAATCGCAAAGCCATACGTAAAGATGGCCAGAAGTCCTCGAACCTCTAGACCTGCTTCACGAAGCGCATCAACTGCCTTTAAGCTGCTTCCGCCCGTAGATATTAGGTCTTCGATGACAACTACTTTTTGTCCCTTTTCCCAATAACCTTCTACTTGATTACCCATTCCGTGTTTCTTAGCTTCACTCCTTACATAAATAAAGGGCAAACCTAGTTCTTCTGCAACGAGCGCTCCTTGAGCAATTCCTCCTGTAGCAACGCCAGCGATAACATCTGGTTTTCCGAAGCAGTCCAATAGAGCATCTGCATACCCTTGTCGAATAAAGGTACGGATTGCTGGATAAGAAAGCGTAACGCGATTATCACAGTAAATGGGTGACTTAATACCTGAGGCCCATGTGAACGGATCGTTAGGTTGTAGTTTTATGGCTTTGATTTGTAGTAAAAATTCTGCTACTTTTAAGGCCTTATCTTCATTCAAAATCATGGGCGCAAATGTACAAAGTTTTTGTTGATCACAAACCAGTAATCTTCATCGAAAAGCAAGATGTTAATAACAATTGGCCTTCATTGAAGGCAAAAGATATTGTTTCATTTGAAAAAGATGCACGTAAGTTATTAGGGAAAGCATCACTTAATTCACCGTTACAGATTACATCGAAAAATCCTGAGGAATGCTTTCAAGAAGTGTTTAGTTCATACCTCAAGATTGACGCCGCTGGTGGATTGGTAAAACGAAAGAAGACCTATCTACTAATTAAAAGGAAGGGTCTTTGGGATATTCCTAAGGGTAAAATTGAGAAAGAAGAACAGCCTGAAAATGCGGCCATTCGAGAAGTTGCAGAAGAGTGTGGAATCGATGGACATGTGATCGTTAATGCACTTTGTACCACGTTTCATACTATGAAGTATAAGAAACGATTCGCACTAAAGCGTACGTTCTGGTATACGATGAAGTACACTGGGACAAAAGCTACCAACCCTCAAATTAAGGAAGGAATTACTAAAGCACGGTGGATGTCGGAGGAGCACATGTTAGCCATTAGAGGGAGAACTTATGGTTCAATTAATGAAGTGCTCGATCAATTTGTGAAGGGTAAATGAATATATTTAGATCTCACTATTAAGCTGTTGTTATGATGAAGTTTGGAAGAAAGTACCCGATTGTTACATTATTTGTTGGTATTGGGTTACTTGGCCTGATTGTCTTAATAAGAAATGCCAGCGATACTATAGAATGCAGAAACAACAATTGCTCAAGGGCAAAAGTTATATAAGTCAGGAAATTATATCAAGGCGATTGACTACTTCGATAACGCAATCGAACTTGATGATGCGAATTACGGAGGCTATTTTAGTCGAGGCCTTTGTTATAAAGCGATTGGCAAACTTTTCTAGAGCGTTCTACGATTATAATAAAGCAATTGAGTTGAGTCCTGAGTCTGATTTAAAAACCGCGGAAGTGCCGATGCTAAGAAGTTAAAAAATAACTACTGCCCTGAATGATTCCGCTTTCCTCTCTTAGCTTCTGGATCGTAAATCAATATCCCTAGCACCAAGGTGCTTACTAAAATCGGGATTCGATAACGCACAATAGCGCCAAGAACAGGTGTCGTCCAGCCAATTATCAACGAAAGTAATAATGTGAATATCAGAATTGCAACGATTAAACTTTTCTCTCGAGAACTTAGTTTTCGACGCTTATAAAGTGCCAGTCCAATAAAAATATAAAGCAGCCATGTTTCCAACATTGCTGGGAATTTCAACCAACTCCCTGGATCATTAGGGTAGGGGCGCAGAAGTGTGTTCATTAATGCTTCTGGCGCGGAGCTAAAGAGTTGGCTTAATGTCCCATCCAAAACGGGGATTTCAATAAAACCTTGCGATTTTTCACGATAAAAGACGACTGGCCATTTCTCTTCACTAGGCTCTAAAGTGATGGAGTAGGGCTCTTTAAGTCCGCCGTAATCAATCACCTTAGCCTTCACAGGTTTCACAACACGGACATAACTATTAACGATTTCGAGATTCTTAAAGGCTTCCGGTAGGAAATAGTAATCATCACCTTCGCCTTCACCAGCTGTTATGAGTCCTCCTCTTCCGATGTTGTTAAAGTCAAACTGTTTGCGCGCGACTTTCTTTAATAGTGAGTCGAGCTCATTACTAAAAATCAGGAGCGGTGCGCTCAGAAGTACAGCGGTTAAGAGAAAAGCTCCAATCAATTTAAATTTCGGAAGAATCCTAAATATTCCGAGGTACACTAGGGATGGGATTATCGCAAAGAATATGTACGTTTTAAACGATAAAAGCAGCACTAATCCCAAAAGAATGAAAGCAATTTTCTTACGAGGTTCGTCCTTCGCTAGAAGTCCTCTGATGAATAATCCAAGGCCAAATAACATCATCGGCTCTTTTAAGACGCCCGATCCCCAGAAAATTAAACTCGGCGCGAGGAGGAAGATCCAAAAGACCGCATTTGCACTCAATTTTGTATACGCTTTTACTCCAACCACAAAGTGCTTAATTCCAATTAGAGAAAGGAAACTCAATATGAGCATGTGAATAACAGGATTGTTATTACTAATGAAGTGGATTACACTATGAACCCGCAGGATATTCCGATTATCATTGATAATTGTTTGAGCACCAACATCCCAATGATTTAAGTCTCCAAGGTGGGTGAGTACTTCTTGCGTGCTCGTTTCAAAACCTAATAAAAATTTAAAGTAATGCCCGGGAGAAGTGTAGAAGACATCATTCAGCATTTTTCCTTCGCGAATAAAGTCTCCTGCATCGGCACTCAAACTTCCGTTTCCATAGAACTCAGAATAAATGAAGATGAAATACATCCCAAAGAGCGCCTTTAGCGTGAAGCCTATAACAAATGCCCACTTCGAGATGTCTTTAACGCGCATCAGTCTAGAATGCCGAATTAGCACAAGGAGAAAAATGAAAATGATAAATGAATAGATAGACACTTAAATTACGTTTTGAACGTAAAAATAATCAAAGTTTAATGCCATGTTGTCCAAAGTTTAGGACATTTTGTCAGAAGCACTATGATGGCATAGAGATTGACTAAGAATAAACTGAATTAAATGCAAAATAAACGAGATGAAAACAGGTAAAATTAATGTTCAAACGGAAAATATATTTCCAATCATTAAAAAATTCTTGTACTCCGATCATGAAATCTTTCTTCGAGAATTGGTTTCAAATGCGGTAGATGCCAGTCAAAAAGTGAAATTTCTTGCTTCGAACGGTGAGTTCAAAGGTGAATTGGGAAACTTACAAGTAGAAGTAATCCTCAATAAAGTAGATAAGACATTAACGATCCGAGATAGAGGAATCGGAATGACTGAGGAGGAGATTGAAAAATACATCAATCAAATTGCATTCTCTGGAGCAGAAGAATTTGTTGAGAAATATAAAGGTGAAGAAGGCGCAGAGCAAATTATTGGCCATTTTGGATTAGGGTTCTACTCTGGGTTTATGGTTGCTGAGCGGGTTCAGATTCAGACACTATCTCATACGAAAGGAGCTAAAGCAGTTCAATGGGAGAGCGATGGGTCACCAGAATATACAATCAATTCAATTGAAAAGGAAGATCGAGGAACGGATATCGTTTTGCACATTGCCGAAGATTCAATTGAATTCTTAGAGAATGATCGCATTCAAGGAATTTTAGATAAATACTGTAAGTTTCTTCCTCATCCTATCGTATTTGGTACCAAAACAGATTACCAAGATGATCCAAAGGGTGAAAAAGACGAAGAGGGCAAAGTAAAACGTGTCGCTGTTGATGTTATTAACCAGGTTAATAATGTTTCACCAGCATGGACGAAAGCTCCATCTGAACTCACGAAAGATGAATACGACGGATTCTATCGCGAATTGTACCCTTCTACCTTTGAAAGTCCGTTATTCCATATTCACTTGAATGTTGATTACCCTTTCAACTTAACTGGAATCTTGTACTTTCCGAAAATTTCTGAAAACGTAGAAGTTCAACGAAACAAGATCAATCTTTATTCGAATCAAGTATTCATTACAGATAGCGTTGAGGAAATCGTGCCTGAATTTCTAACGCTTCTTCACGGTGTGATCGATTCACCAGATATCCCATTAAATGTTTCACGTTCGTATCTCCAGAGTGATAGTAACGTGAAAAAAATCTCTTCACACATTACGAAGAAGGTTGCGGATAAATTGGCTGAAATGTTTAAAAAAGACAGGGCTGATTTTGAATCCAAGTGGAATGATTTAAATGTATTTGTTCAATACGGGACATTATCTGATGATAAGTTTGCTGAGAAAGCAACGAGCTTTTCACTCATCAAAAATACGGATGGTGCTTTCTTTACGATTGAAGAATACCAAGAAAAAATTGCGACACTTCAGACGGATAAGGATGGTAAGAAAGTAATTCTTTATTCGAATGAGCCGGATCAACAATTTGGATTCGTTCAAAAAGCAAAAGACCGCGGATATGATGTTCTTCATCTTTCTGGACCACTTGTGCCACATTGGATAAGTAAGTTAGAGCAATCACTAGAGAACGTTACGTTTGCAAGAGTTGATTCTGACACCTTGGATAAATTGATTTCAAAGGATGAAGAAATTCCTTCAAAAATCACAAAGGAAGAAGAAGAGACGCTTAAGCCAATGTTTGAGAATTTACTTGATAAGCAAAAATTTTCAATTCAGTTTGAAAGCATGAACGCTGAAGATGCACCAATAATTATTACGCAGCCCGAATTTGTGCGACGTATGAAGGAGCAGCAGCAGATGGGTGGTTTCATGGGAGCATTTCCTGATATGCACAACATGGTAGTGAATGCCAATCACGCGAAGATTACTGATATCTTAGGTACTAAGACAAAGAAATCGCAAGAAAGAAAAATCAAGCAACTCACAGACATCGCCTTGTTGGCACAGGGAATGTTGAAAGGGGAGGCGTTGAATAAGTTTATCGAGCGAAGCATCGATTTAGTATAAATTTTAAGGACCGCTCACACATGTAAGCGGTCCTTTTTGATACCAATATAATTGTTTAAATTCATTTTAGCAGTAGCAGGATTTTTTCTCTTTGGGAGAAGCTTTTTTGGAGGAATTGTTGGTTTTTTAGTTGGTTCTGGAATTGATAATTATTCTAAAATCACCGCCCAATTTAAAGCGCAAGCAAAGCGAGAAGGACGTACATACTCAAAAGAAGATCTCTTTAAGTACTATCAACAGCGCAGTAACTCTAGCGGTGGTGGAAATGACGTGCCTACGATGTTGATCGCCCTCTCTGCGGCAGTAATGAAGGCGGATGGTAAAGTACTCAAGTCAGAATTGTCCTTTGTAAAATCGTTTTTTACGCAACAATTTGGACCACAGTTTAACCAACAGCATCTTGCTACGTTAAAACGTTTTCTTGACACGGGAAATATTCCGCTTCAACAAATTTGTCAGGATATTCAACGACGAATGCAGCCCGAAGTACGTGTTCAATTACTTCATTACCTTTTCGGTATAGCTAAGGCGGATGGTGATGTTTCACCTGAAGAAATTAACGTGATTCAGCAGATTTCAGATATGATGGGTGTATCCCGTGTTGATTTTGAAAGTGTGAAAAACATGTTCTACAGAAATGTGGATTCGGATTACGCGGTCCTTGGTATAGACGCTAGTGCTACTGATGACGAAGTCAAAAAAGCGTATCGTAAAATGGCAGTTAAGTTTCATCCTGATAAGGTGGCAGCCATGGGAGATGAATTCCAAAAAGGAGCCAAAGAGAAATTTCAAACGATCCAAGATTCTTATGACGCGATTAAAAAACGCCGTGGGATGAAGTAATTTATACTCTTTCTAAGAAGAAGTTAATCACTAGATGTGCTTCGCTCCTCCTCATTTAATTCAGAAAACACATTAGTAGGCTCACCTTTCAATGGTGACTATTTCTATTGATCCATGATAGCTTTTTGAGCATATTAGTAGATGTTGTATGTATCGATAATGCGTGAACAATGTTGATAATCTTTAGGAGACACTTCTTCTCAATCTCATAGATCCATCCTATAGGTCACGATAGTGCTCACGTTCTTAGTTGTGTTAGCATTAATCATTGCATTTTGTTAGTTTAGAACACTTGATAACTGAAAAAACGATACACGACAGGTTTAAACTAGCAATGTTCCCATCAATGATTATGGGGTTGCTGACCAACGCATATATCGTTGTCGTACTTATTCTCGTAGAGGAATATCCAACACTGTTTAGTCCCATTATTGGAGGTGCAGTATTTGTTGTCGGTTACTTTTTGTTGAAGAAAGATAAAATCACATCGAAATTAGCTTTCTTAATTACCTGCTACACAGTTGCAATTGAAATAACGATTCACACTAATCTACTTGGGTGGGAATGTGGGTTTTTCTATTTCATGTTCCTCCTACCAATGGTCTTTTTATTGAATACACTTTGGAAGCGATGGATGATATTCTTTTTTAGCGGTTCGATAATTATATGGTTCTTTTTGATAAGATACATTTACATGGGGCAGCCAACGCTCCATGATACCTCACCAGAATTCATTGCTATGCTTAACTTCTTAAATGCCATCGGCACTGGGGCGGTTGTTATCGTGATTCTTATATTTTTCAGTAGAACGATTTATAAAAAGGATGAAGCTTTGCTCGTGGCTAATTCAGAGTTAGAAAGACAAAACAAGGAGATAAAGGATCAACATGGCCACCTCCAAATTCTGCTGAAGGAGGTGCATCATCGTGTAAAGAACAACTTGCAAATAATTTCATCCTTGATGTCACTTCAGAGTCGTACGGTTAAAGACCGTGAGACTGTAGCAATTTTGAATGAAAGTCGTAGGAGGGTAGAGGCAATTGCCTTGATTCATCAAGGGCTGTACCAAGGAGATAATGCGAATCAAGTAAACTTTAAGTCTTACCTGCATGAATTGATGTCATCTCAACAAACAATGTATCCTCATGTTTCTTATTCCGTAGAGTCAGATGAAGCGATTTTAACACTTGATACAGCTGTGCCGCTTGGTTTAATTATTTCTGAGATGATAACGAATTCGATCAAGCATGCATTCGATAAAACTAACAATCCCTCAATAAGCGTTCAGCTCAATAAGCGAGCGGACGATTTCGAATTACTTGTAAGAGATAATGGATGCGGTCTTTCGAGTGATTTTGATCTCCTCAATCCGGTATCATTAGGTACTGAAATAATAGTGTCGCTAGTCGATCAAATTGATGCCAAAATCACGAATAGCAATGTCCAAGGCGCAATGTTTAGCATCACATTTAGCGATGATGCAATCACGCATTCAGAGTTAATGATCCCAAAGATTTAAGACTGAATTTTACCAATTGCAAACATTGTCGGCTTTTTTGCCAAGTCATAGGCGTTTGTGCGCCAATTCTTTACTGACATTGTTCGAATGTTTTCGTCGTGAATAGTCAAATTACAAGCAATACAAAGCATTGTCGTGTCGCTTAATTCGTTCAACAAATCTTCAAGGACATTCATGTTTCGAAAGGGAGTGTCCATGAAAACATGCGTAGTGCCATTTCTATAAACGTCGCCTTCGAACTTTTTCATTGCGTAAATTCGATCTTTTCGCTCTTTTGGAAGGTAACCATGAAAAGTGAACTCTTGTCCTGAAAATCCACTTCCCATAATTGTCATCAGGATTGATGATGCTCCAACAAGTGGTTTAATACGAATTTTTCGTTCGTGTGCTAGTCCAACTACAATAGCACCCGGATCTGCAATTCCTGGGCAGCCGGCATCAGATAACACACCTATGTCATTTCCATCTTTTATATGACGCATAAAGCCATGAAGTTCATGTGATTCAGTTCTGCGATTGATCTCTAGAAATGAACAATCATCTATCGGAAAAGAGCGGTCAAGTTTACGAAGGTAACGACGCGCAGCTTTGATGTCCTCTACAATAAAGAAGCGCAAGGTAATTACAACCACTCTAACGTTTTCCGGTGTTACATCCGTGTATGTTTCGCCACCTAGTGTAGAGGGAACCATATATATTACTCCATTTGCCATCTTAATTGTTTTTTAATTGCGTCAAAATGACGTCTGTTGCCTCATCTAAGAGATTGAATACATCTATAAATCCTTGATCACCTCCATAATAAGGATCTGGAACTTCCAGGTTCTGATTTGGGTGTGATTCATTTAGTATCATTTTGACCTTCAAACGATCTGAGTCGTTTCTAGCTAGGTCGAGAACGTTTGCTTTGTTACTTGCATCCATGACATAAATTAGATCAAAGTGATCATAATCTGCCGTGACGAATTGGCGTGCGCGTAGATCGTCAATGGGAAAGCCGAACTTTTTAGCCGTTTGACACATACGACTATCAGGGCCTTTATCTATATGATATCCGGCGGTACCAGCGGAATCAACTTCGATATTCAAACCAGCATCGCGAACTTTTTTACGAAGTATCCCATCCGCAAGCGGAGATCTACAGATATTTCCAAGACATACCATGAGAATTTTCATAGCGCAAAAATACGCATCCCAAGGGAATAGACGTAAATAATCAATGAAATCACCAATTTGTTCGAGATGAATAGGTTAAATGTTCATTCGCAGACACTAAAGGTTCATTTCTCCCAACCACTTGAGACTTCTGCACGTTAATATAGTAGAACCTACAATCTGAAATAGGTATGAGACAACTAAAAATTATTAAACAGGTTACCAATCGTGAGACCGCATCGTTGGATAAGTACCTCCTTGAGATAGGACGTGTTGATCTAATTACTGCTGAGGAAGAAGTTGCTTTAGCGAGAAAGATCAAAGAGGGAGATAAAGGAGCGCTAGAACGTTTGACAAAAGCGAATTTACGATTTGTAGTGTCCGTTGCGAAGCAGTACCAAAATCAAGGTATGTCATTGCCCGACCTTATTAATGAAGGTAATGTTGGTCTGATTAAGGCTGCTGAACGTTTTGATGAAACACGTGGATTTAAATTTATTTCTTACGCTGTTTGGTGGATTCGTCAGTCGATTCTTCAATCGTTGGCCGAACAAGCTAGGATCGTAAGATTACCTCTTAATAAAATTGGGACAATAAATAAAATTAATCGTGCATTCTCTCATCTAGAACAACAGTTTGAGCGCCCACCTTCAGCAGAAGAAATGGCGGAACATCTTGATTGCTCTCTAGCGGATGTGCGTCAATCATTAAATAACACGGGTAGACATGTTTCCATGGATGCTCCACTAATCGAAGGAGATGATTCATCTTCGTCGATGTATGATATTCTTCCTAATGATTCATTACCTGGCCCTGAAAAGAACTTGGTGGTTGATTCATTGCGAAAAGATATTGAACGATCCCTATCAACATTGACTTCACGTGAGGGAGATGTTGTTCGACTCTATTTCGGATTGAATGGGCGAAATCCCTTGACACTTGAAGAAATTGGAGTCCAATTTGAACTTACACGAGAACGTGTTAGACAGATTAAAGAGAAAGCAATAAGACGTTTAAAACATACGTCCCGAAGCCGGATGCTACAGTCATACCTAGGTTAAGCGGGATCAACGTCAATTACTACTCTTACAGATTTATGTATAGGAGCGCTGAAGAAATCATCTACGATTTGCTGTAAGCGCTCTTTTACTTTTTTGTCGTTTGCCGTTCGTTCAATCTTTAGGACGATCGTCTTTAAATAGAAATTGTTTATTCTCCTCACTACTGGATATTCAGGGCCAAGAACACGTTCTTTAAATACGTCTACCATTGCCTTAGATAAATCGCGCGCTGCAAGATCTAACGTGTTTTCATTCTTGTGTTTCAGCGTTAACTGAATCAGCTTGAAATAAGGAGGATAGAAAAAATTATTTCTCTCAATGATCTCACTTTCATAGAATCCGATAAAGTCATGCTCCATAACCTTTTGAATGACCCAATGTTCGGGATCTCCAGTCTGTAAGATTACTTTTCCACGCTTTTTTCGTCGACCTGACCTTCCTGCTACTTGCGTCATTAATTGGAAGGAGCGTTCAAATGCCCTAAAATGTGCTCGGTTTAGAAGCATGTCCGCATCTAATATTCCAACCAGGTTGACATTGTCAAAATCAAGACCTTTCGAGACCATTTGTGTCCCTATCAAGATATCAATGTTGCCAGCACCGAAATCACCTAGAATGTTTGCGTACGCATTCTTCGTTCTCGTGGTGTCTAGATCAAGACGCTTAACTACCTTCTCAGGAAAGATCAATTGAAGTTCATCTTCTACTTTCTCTGTCCCAAATCCAAGCATTTTCAAACGATTACTGCCGCATGCTGAGCAAGTTCCTACAGGTGGAATCGTGTAACCACAATAATGACACTTCAATTGATTGGTGTGCTTGTGGTAGGTTAATGATACATCACAACTGGTACATTTTGGAGTCCAATTGCATACTTCACACATCCAAAGCGGGGTATATCCTCTTCGGTTTTGAAATAAAATGACCTGCTCATCGAGATTAAGCGCTTCTCTTATATGGTCAATCAGGGTTGATGTGAAATCAGATTGCATACTCTTTTGCTTCCGTTCCTTTCGAACATTAGCGCACTGAACTTCAGGGAGCATCAATCCTCCAAAACGCTCATTGAGCGCTACAAGTCTGTACTTTTCAGTTTTCGCATTATAGTAACTTTCTATCGACGGAGTGGCTGATCCAAGTAATACATTGGCACTATGCAGAGCACCAAGGACAATACTACAATCTCTTGCATTATACCTGGGTGATGGATCATATTGCTTAAAGCTTGATTCGTGCTCTTCATCAACGATTATCAAGCCTAAGTCTTGATAAGGAAGAAAGATAGAAGAACGAGCACCCAAAATAATTCTGAAGCGATTTGGATCATCATTCAAAACGTGATTCCATATTTCGACACGCTCATTCTGATTAAATTTTGAATGATAGACACCAATTTGTTCGCCAAAATAAATGGATAATCGCTGAATTAACTGGGTGGTGAGTGCTATTTCAGGTAATAGAAAAAGTATCTGTTTACCCTTATCTAATTGTTCTTGAATTAATTGAACATACACCTCAGTTTTACCTGAGCCAGTCACACCATGAAGAAGTACTACTTTTCCATCGTCAAATCCCTTGTTGATTTCGTCCAAAGAATCAAGTTGGCCGGTCGATAATTCTTTAAATTGAGAGCCTTCATCTGATTCGCCATCAAAACGAGCTATTTCTAGTTTTTCTTGATTGATAATCCCGTTTCTTTCGAGCGTGTTTAGTGATGATTGAGAGATTGCTTCGTTCAGTAGCTCTTTGCGGAGAACCGGCGTGAGCGAGCCATTGGTGTAATTACCCTTGTGGATCAACGCGAGAATTGCATTCAATTGCTTTTCCTTGCCTTTTGCTGATTCAAGATTTTGAATAAATAATGTCAGTGCATCGTCAACCGCGTAAGCCGGTGTTAATGTGATATAGACAGCAGTCTTTGGAACAAATTTGTCCTTTAGTGCTTCAACGGATATCACGGCTTTTTTCTCGATGAGGGCCTTGATAACAGGTTGTATCGTTTTGATGCCAATTAACTCAGAGACCTGTTTTAGATCCATTTTTTCGTGTACCTCGATGGCAAGTACAATTTCCAATTCTCTGTCGGTTAGAAATTTTGAATCTATGGTGTAATCAGGATGAAGAACAATTTGTGTTTCGCTCGCCAGCTTAAAGTTTGCAGGCAGCGCAGCGTTCATTACATCGCCAATTGGAGACATATAATAGCCGGAAATCCATTTCCAAAAAGTATACTGACGTGGTGTGATAATTGGCTGTTCGTCGAGCAGGTGTTCAATGTATTTTGCCTGATAAAGCTTGGGGACGTCTTCGTGGATCTGGGTGATTATACCAGTGATTAATTTGTTTTTACCAAAAGGCACAACGACTCGTGCACCTGTAAATATCGTCTGATTCAGTTCAAAAGGAACGCGATACGTAAATTCATTTCGTATAGGTACGGGGAGAATAACATCGACAAAAAGTGTCTTCCTTTCGGTCATATGTTAAAGGTAGTAATACTCAAGAATTATTTAGCGGAAAAAATCAATAATCGTTCTTGAGATTAAGGACATGCATATGATTCTTCGAGTCCAACAATATTATCTCCTGGATGATTACTACAAAAGAGGTAGGGTCCGGTGATTGGTCCCTGACATAGCTCTTGCGTTGACTTTTTGTCGATTGCTCTAATATAAGCTTGAGCGGAAGAAACATAGAATGGCTTGTAGATACTAACCGTTTGACGCGATGAGAAGATTCCGATTACTCTATGGTCTTCTGATGTTACCAGGTTCGTATAGGTTGGTTTGCTTTGAGCCAATGAACTGCTCGGTTCATTTACCAAAATGTAGTTGTAAAAATCTTCAGCTGCACCAGTCATAGTAATCGTGACTCCAATAAATTGTCTTCTGTCAATTAATGGATCCTGTCCACTACAGGCATTTTCCACTAGGTTATAGAATGTTTCACCATTAGCTGTGAATGTTTTTGAGCTATTTGGGTTTACTTCTGATTCACCTAAATTCCAATCTATTGACTTTATAATTCCTGCAGTACCTACGTATTCTGCATAGTCAATTTTCAAGCGGGTATTCAGCTGAAAGGAGTTTCCGGTACTTACATTTACTGCTGAAGATATGTACTCAGCTGGGTTGCTAGCAAACTTAAACGCATAATTCTGGATAGCTGCATTACTAGATGCGATTCCATCCACTAACTCCGTTTCACCGGTAACTTCAAATTCACCGTTGTTGATATTAACATGTAGCTTGTATGTTCCATTGGGAATCAGCGGATTGGTAGGAGTCGTTTCAAAATAATATACGATTTGATCTGGAGCATAAAAAATTCCATTAGGATCTTTGCCACTGACCACTGTATCGGACAATATCCATGTTCTTCCTAAGCTACCACCAATATATTCGGTAACAGTAGCTACAACATTTTCGAAGTAATTTGAATCTGCGATAGCAGAAATTTGGGTAGCATTGCCAGGTCCAATAAAGGCACGGTTAATTTTAATCATGTGGATACTGTCACTTTGATCCAATAGACCATAAATTACGGCTGTTTCTTGAAAGTCGCCAATCAGGTTAATATCTTCATTACAAGATTGCAGTGAGAGAATTCCAACGAGTACTGTGAGTGCAGCTATGTGTTTTTTCATGTTGAGTATTGAGTATTGTTCAAAGATATGAAATTTCCCCGCTTCCTCAATGCTTTATGATCAATGATGTCAACAGATAGTGGCTTCAAATCTACACTTAAGAATTAGGGATGATCTTAATCCTTTACTTTGTTCATTCCCATTGCACGAAGCATCCAATTTGGGAGGTGTTTTCCATGTTCTCGCTTCTTGAGGTGAATGTACCAACCAAGTTTTTTCATCACAGGAACTTTATGTGTTTCTACAAATTCAATCCAAGCGCCATCTGGGTCCTCTATGTAAGAAAAACGTCCACCAGCCTCTCCCATGTCAAATGTATCAGAGCTATCTACTGTGAATGGAAAACCATTGGCCTCACATTGTTTTTGTAACTCATCCATCCCCTGGACATCAAAGCACATGTGAATGAAACCCCAATCACCCCAGTAGCGATTTTCGAAGATTCTGCGACAATCTGTTCGTTCTAGCGCTTGAACCAACTCAATTTTTGTCGGGCCAAGTAATTTCGCGAATGGACCTTTGCGCAATTCTTTATGCATCAATTGTACACGACGAACCTTCTTGTCTCCACCAGGAACTCCTTTGAGATCATCAAATGTTCCAGTCTCATCGTATTCAATGGTTTCGTAACCAAGCACGTCTCGGTAGAGTTTAAGTGACTTTTCCATATCACTCACACCAATTATTGATCCAGCCACAGTACCGCAAAGAGAAGGGTGTTTTGTATCCCTAAAAAATTCAGATCCTTCAATAATTTGGAATATATTTCCATTAGGATCTTCTACAAAAAATGTGAATGATCCATTTGGTGTTTTGGAAAGCTCTCCAATGACGTTTGCACCGTTATCAACAAAATAGGCATGTGATTTCTCTACATCTCTCGATTTTATCTTGCAAGAATAGAGTCCGTAATCTCCCAATTGTATCTTGAAAGTGGATTTTTCTGTATTTCGTGAAGTGTATTGCCAGATTTCAAAACCTCCACCGCCTTCCATACTAAGCGCCAATGTTGCCGTTCTAGATTGGACTTTATCACCAGTATAACGCGTCATCAATGGAGCTTCTGCAGCTTCTTCAAATACCTTAATATTAGCACCAAAGAATTTTCGGTACCATTTCCAAATCTCCTCGACATCTGGAACGCCTACACCCATTTGCTGAATACCACAGATAATTTTTTCCATCTCGCTTATTTTGAACGCAAATATACCATTCTGCTAGAAGATTAGAACTCGAGCGGCAAGAATAAATTAGGTTACCTTATAGCGCGTTCATTGAATAAAACGTACCCAAATGAAAATTGAAATGATATCGGATTTACTTGTTGAGGGAAGAAATTTAGAGAAGCTCTCAATGGGCCTAAGAATGTGTGAAATATAATTGAACCTGAAGCCATTAATGTTTCGCCGTCAAAATAGTCGGAGAAGATAAGCGATCCGTCATTTGATTGGATAATGCGAATAATAGGTTGAAAGAAATAAGCATCTATACGAACATCAAGGTTTTTACGCAATGTGGATACAACATTAATCCCGCCAGCTAAGAATTGTGGCGCCCTGTATTCAGGTAAGAAAAAAGTTTTCGCATCTGGAACAAGCGAGAATTCATTCATCGCCAATAATGTCGCGGTATAATTGGCAAAGAAGCTCTGACTGTTGAAAACGGCTTGACCATGAAGACCTATGTGAAAATGATCCTTATCTAGGACAAAGGACTGATAGGTAAGGCCTAAGTTAACCCAAGAATGATTCCTTCGAACCTCAAAATTTTGGAAAGAGGTAGATCCTGGAGTGCTTAACTCTTCTCCGTATATGTAACGCGCTTTAAATTCAATGTAATGACCGCTGGATGCAAATTGCTTTCGATTTAATGAGTTCTGTAGAAATTTCCAACTTGCTGAGAAACCTTCGAATCTCGTCACATCAGCTGTGTCAGTAATCTCAAAGGTTTCAGTGAGGTAATAAGAATCTTCTAATCCGAATAGTCTCGCATCTATGGAACTTTTAATCGTGTTTCCAAAGGGTAAATTCACTTGGATTCCCCCATACATCTCATTTTGCACCAAAAATGATGGATGAACATCTTCAAAAAATGTAGCGAAGCTTCTAAAATAATCCCAACGATTAAGGGTGAAATAAGATTCAATAGAAATAGGATAAACAGCGGGAAATTCTATCGTGAAATCGGCCTTAGCAGAACCGTAAAATTTACCAAAATAGGACTCAACATGCGTCTTTGTTATCAGTTTCTTAATGGTTTGATAGCTCAGTCCCAAGTAGCCTGTATTCACAGGGCGAGATGATATATGACCGCCAACGTCTACTTTGAATTCATTTGCCTTTCGAACTTTCAGTGATAGGTTGTGTGTTCCATCAACATTATTTTCGATAACGGGAAAGATAAAATCAACTTGAGGGGTCGCATATAGTCGAAAATATCGTTTTTCTAATTGGTCTATTGTTAGCGAATCTGGCTTCTTAGACTTGATCAATGATAGGCGTGTATAACTTAATTCGGTCGTATCGGTCTTAGTCGATATTGATGTGATGTTCAATGGTTTTATTGTGCTCCGAAATGCGTGGCGTTTTATCGACAGTTCTTCCTTTGTTACACTGCGTGTCATCTGTACTTTAATCGAATCGATTTTTGCTAAGGTAGCTTTGTAACCATCTTCAATTGCTTGCTCTACATCAACAAAACTAAATGTCGAAACATCTGTGTCAGGCTCGATAATTATTCCTTGCTCACATGGCAGTGAGAAATCCGTCTTAGCGACCAACATATTAGTCAATTGACTGATTAAACTTTTTTCATCAGGTGGTGCTGCATTGTACGAGACGTTGCTACCAATGATAAAATCTGGATTGAAATCGTTGTACATTACATCGGCTGGAAAGTTATTGTAAAGGCCGCCGTCGAATAGTAAAACACCATCAACTCGAATGGGTTTAATAAAAAAGGGAAAGGTCATAGAAGCTCGAACAGCTGCGTTCAAGTGGCCATCCTTAAAAACAACGCTTTCTTTTTTTGCAATATCAGAAGCGACACATCTAAATGGAATAAAGAGACTATCAAAATCGTTGTTTTTAGATGCACTCACCAGCCCCATATTTTTCATCATTTCGAAGTCTAAATAGGAAGATGAATTAAAATTAGTTGGTAGCGATTTACGCAAAATGCTGTCCTTTGAGAAGGATAAACTGATCATGCTCCCATTAGGTTCAGTCTCGTGTAGTAAGAAATGTTGATCGGGTCGAACGTCACCGCCAGTCATGAGCTGGAATTCATTACTAAGGACATAGGTTTCAATTTGCTCTGGGCTATAGCCACATGCGTACATGCTCGCAATCATTGCCCCAGCTGAAGTACCGGCAATATAATCTATCGGGATATTATTTTCCTCTAAGGCTTTGAGGACTCCAATGTGGCAAAGACCAGTCGCTCCACCTCCGCTTAATACGAGTCCAATTTTCTGTTCTTGCCCAACCAAAGTGAAGGTTGAGAAAAAACAAATGAACAGTAGGTATAGATGGTTTGTCTTCAAATGCGTTCTTTTGTACAAAAATAAGAGTTATCTCAACGCTAAAATAGGAAATTGTGGATCAGAAGGAAATCAATATCACGTTAAAAACTTTTTTCGGTTTCGAAGAAGTATTGGCGGAGGAGCTAATTGAACTAGGATATAAGAACCCGGAACTGCTGAATCGGGCGGTTAGAATTAAAGGAACTTGGAAGGATGTTTACTTCCTGAACCTCAATGTGCGCTGCGCTATCACGGTTCTTGTAGAAGTGAATAAATTTAAAATTCGCGATGAAGATGACCTGTATAAGAAGTGTTCTAAAATAGATTGGACAAAGTTCTTTACACTAGATAAAACATTTGCGGTGAAAGGAGCTGTTTATTCAGAAGTATTCAAACATTCACAATATCCGTTCCTGCTTGTAAAGGATGCTATTGTTGATTGCTTTAGAGATAAGTTCGACGATCGCCCTGACGTGAATGTAAAAGCACCACAGGTTGTATTTGATGTGTACATCAATAATACGGATGTAACAATATCATTAAACTCAAGTGGTTTACCATTGTTTCAACGTGGGTACCGCGAAACGGCTGGATTAGCGCCACTTAATGAGGTCGTTGCTGCTGGCTTGATTCGAATGAGTGGATGGGATATGAAGTCTACCTTTGTAGATCCTTTCTGTGGCTCTGGAACCTTGCTGATTGAAGCAGGGATGATGGCAGCGAAGATTCCTCCAATGATAGATCGTCAACATTTTGCATTTAAGAATTTCGTGAATTACCAACCTGAGGTTTGGGAGGAAATCCAATCGGCAATTCCTAAACGAATCACTGGCTTACCATGTAAGATCATTGGTTCAGACATCAGTGCTGACATGGTAACTAAGGCGCGTAGAAACCTACGCGGTTTACCAATGGGTCGTTTTATTGAGACGGAGGTTAATTCATTTGAAGAGACTAAGAAGCCTGAAGGAAATGGTGTCATGGTTTCTAATCCACCCTATGGAGAAAGAATGGGGGAGGAAATCGATGAACTCTATGAGAAACTTGGTGATTGGATGAAAACGACGATGAAAGGATATGATTGCTGGGTGCTTTCGTCAAATCTCGAAGCGTTAAAACACTTAGGATTACGTCCAGATGCGAAAGTTAAAATTTTCAATGGAGATTTGGAATGTAGCTTCCGAAAGTTCTCTGTTTATGAAGGATCGAAGCGCGCAAAATTTCAAACGGATCAAGATTTCAATAAAGAGGATTAACGAATTAAATAATTTAGTCTAAAATCTGTGACGCTATTACAGAACGAGACAAATAGATATAAAAAAGCCTCCTTGAATATTCAAGGAGGCTTTTTTATATTGTATGTTTTTTCTAGCGATTTGCGATATTCACGTAATCTCTTTCTGTCTCTCCAGTGTATATTTGACGTGGACGGCCAATTGGCTCTTTGTTGTCCATCATCTCTTGCCATTGTGCAATCCAACCAGGAAGACGTCCAAGTGCAAACATTACAGTAAACATCTCAGTAGGTATTCCAATTGCTTTGTAAATGATTCCTGAATAGAAATCTACGTTTGGATATAAGTTTCTCGATTTGAAGTATTCATCCTCCAAAGCGATTTTTTCTAATTTCTTAGCAATGTCTAACATAGGATCATCTACTCCTAATTTAGCCAAAACATCATCACATGCTTTTTTAATAATACGTGCACGTGGATCGAAGTTCTTGTAAACTCTGTGTCCAAATCCCATCAAACGGAAAGGATCGTCCTTGTCTTTTGCTTTTGCAACCCATCTATCAACATCACCATCCTCAGCAATTTGCTCGAGCATTTCAATTACCGCTTGGTTTGCTCCACCATGAAGTGGACCCCATAAAGCTGAAATTCCTGCTGAGATTGAAGCATAAAGATTGGCATGTGATGAACCAACGATTCTTACTGTAGAAGCTGAACAGTTTTGTTCATGATCAGCGTGTAGAATCAATAGCGTATTTAATGCGCTGACAATAACTGGGTCTGGAACGTAATCTTCCGTTGGCATTGCGTACATCATATGGAGGAAATTCGCTCCGTAATCCAAACCGTTTTTTGGATACATGAATGGGTGACGCATTGCATTCTTATAGGACCAAGCCGCCAATGTAGGAAGCTTTGCAATCAATCTGTGAATCGTTAAGTTACGAGCGTCTAGATCTCTATTCTGATCGAGTGATTCTGGGTAAAAAGTTGACAAAGAACAAACCATTGACGCAAGGACACCCATTGGATGCGCTTTCGCAGGGTAAGCTTCGAAAAATTGTTTCATGTCCTCATGGACAAGTGTATGATTCGTGATACTCGCCTTGAAATCATCCAGCTGCGGCTGTGTTGGAAGTTCCTTGTATATCAACAAATAGGAAACCTCAAGAAAAGTTGCCTTGTCAGCTAATTGCTCAATCGGGTATCCGCGGTAGCGAAGGATTCCTTTTTCACCATCCAAAAATGTAATGGCACTAGTAGTACTTCCTGTATTTTTATATCCAGGATCCAGAGTAATATAACCACCAGTTGCACCTCTCAGTTTACTGATGTCAATTCCTTTTTCGTTCTCGGTTCCTTCTACGACTGGTAATTCATATGAATTACCACCTAATTCTATCTTCGCAATCTCGCTCATTTCTTCTTCTCGATGATTTCTAATACTATGACGATCTTCGTCAATCGCCTAAAAGTAACGGTTTCTTTCGATTCTGTCAAGTCGTTTTGGCATTATTTATGCGGGGCGCAATTATAGGTTTTCAAGAGTGTATTGAAACATCATGTTAAACAGGTGATTACGCGTGTTGCCTCCAAAAATACCGTGCGTTTTATTTGGGTAAATGAAAAGATCGAACTGTTTATCTGCAGCAACTAATGCATTTACCATCTCCATGGTGTTTTGATAATGAACGTTATCATCCCCTGACCCATGAATCAATAGGTAGCTTCCTTCTAATTTGTCAACAAAATTAATAGGTGAATTCTGATCATAACCCGACTCGTTTTCAGCAGGAGTGCGCATAAATCGTTCTGTATAGATATTGTCGTAGTATCTCCAATTAGTCACTGGCGCAACCGCGATTCCCATCTTAAATAGATCTGCCCCTTTAGTCATAGCGAGCGAAGTCATGAATCCTCCGTAGCTCCATCCCATTATTCCAATACGATCTCCATCCACATAATCGTACGTTTTCAGTTCTTTTGCTACGGCAATAAAATCTTCCGTCTCAAGTTTTCCAAGTTCCAGGTAGGTTGACTTCTTAAATTCAGCTCCTCGGTACATTGTCCCTCTTGGATCCACCGATATAACGATGTATCCATTTTGAGCCAAGAGTTGTTCATACATGTAATCAACACTTCCCCAACTATCCGAAACCGTGTTGTGACCTGGCCCTCCATATATATGTATGTAAACCGGATACTTCTTAGATGGGTCAAAATCTTTTGGTTTGATCATCCAGCCGTTAAGTTCTTCACTGTGACCTTTGAACTTAACAAATGTCTTTTCTGATAAGTCGTATTCTTTTAATCTTTCGCGCAGTGCAAGGTTGTTTTCCAAAACGCTAATTAGTTGGCCATTGTTGTCACACAACGAGAAGACTGGTGGCGTATTAGCATCAGAGCTCGTCTTGATAAAATACTTCATTCCATTTGAGAATTCCGCGCTGTGATGACCTTTTGCGTCACTCAACAATTTCTTACCTTTACCGTTAAGTTTTATTTTGTGAATGCTTTGATGGATAGCACCACTCTCAGCAGATGTAAAATAGACCATTTCGTATTTCTCATCATAACCTAGAAACTCAATTACGTCCCAATTTCCAGTTGTCACCTGAGTAGATAGTCCATCAAATCCAAGTTGATAGATATGATTGTATCCGTCAATCTCGCTTGTTCTCAAAATTGTTTTTCCGTCATCTAGAATTAAAAGATTGTCATCAATCTCAACATAAGACTCAGATTTTTCTTCGAAGAACTGTGATGTCACAACCTTTTCACCTGTTAAATCAACTAGATGATATTTCAAGTGATTTTGATGTCGGTTCAGTGTTTGGATTACTAGGTGATTTGATTCCGATGACCATTTAAGGCGCGGGATATATTCATATTCTCCCAAGTCAATTTTGCTTGATAATTGATCAGTTAAGTGAACAATGTGAGCAGATACATGTGAGTTGTCCTCACCAGCCTTCGGGTATTTGAATGTATATAGGTCTGGATATAATTCGTAGAAGTACGTTAAATTGAACTCTGGAACTTCTGATTCGTCAAACTTCAAATAAGCGATGCACTTGCTGTCCGGTGACCAACCGTAACCTTTCGTTAAGCTGAATTCTTCCTCGTAAACCCAATCAGTAGTTCCGTTAATGATCGCATTTCGTTTCCCGTCATTGGTTAACTGCGTAACATTTCCCGTAGCTATTTCTTTTATGTAAAGGTTATTCTCGAAGATGTAAGAAACTTTCTGTCCATCTGGAGAGTATTCGGCTAGTGTCTGAGGTTCGTGTTTTTCATCCAAGCGCTGCAATGCTTTAGTATCTCGGTCATAGAGGTAGTAAATAGCAGAAAAACTTCTTCTGTATATTTGTTGCGACCCTGTCATGATTAGGGCTTTGCTCTCGTCTGCGTTGAAGGCATAGTCATCCATGTCTATGTCCGCAAGAATATCAACGGGAATGAGTATGTCACCTGCGCCTTCAGAATCTGTGAATTTGTGTCGGGTTACGGATTCGCTATTCCCACTGGACGTCACTTTTGAGAAGTAATTACCATCTTGCATAGAACGGAAGCCGTTTACTGAAGATCCGAAGAAAGCATATTCCTTCCATATTTTCTCAACAGACAAGTCCTGTCCAAAAATTATTGTTGAACAAATTAGAAGTAAAGCGAGTGTTAAACCTGATTTTATCATTTATCTTAAACTTTGTAGATTATGGATCCTAAAATTAGGAAATGTTTCGGAATGATCGTTTTACTTCTTACTTAACCGTTTAATCGTTGAAAAACATAACGTATTGTTAATAAAAGAGATTTGTAAGACGGTATAAAATGTCGTAAATTTGTTGGGAAATCTATCCTCGTTATCCTTGAAGCTCGATTTTGAAGCTGAAACCGAGGGGGTGATTAATCATCAATTGATGGAATAATAATTACGGAAGTACAAAGAATGAATCGGATTTAACCTCCCCGATTGGGTGTCTTGCCAGCTGATTTACTACATTTTCCGTTTATAACATTGTAACAACTCAATTTATTTTAATAACAACATATATGAAAACAACATTACTCATAATTGGAACCGCGATTGCTTCGATGTCTTTTGGACAATCTTGTTCTGAACTATTCATTTCTGAATATGTAGAAGGTGTCGAGAATAATAAGGCACTTGAAATTTACAATCCAACGGCTGCGGCTATTGATTTAAGTGATTACATGGTAATCCGTTATTCAAATGGAGCAAATACAGCAACAGCAGCTAATGCTGTCCAATTAACAGGTATGATTGGCGCAAATGATGTTTATGTTGGCGTATTAGAAAAATTGGACTCGGCTGGAATTGAACTTGAAACTCCGGTTTGGGATGCTCTTCAGGCGAAGGCTGATGGGTTTTACTGCCCTGTTTATAGTGTTTCAAATGCATTCTACTGGAATGGAAACGATGCGGTTGTTCTTGCAAAAGGCGTAACTACAAATATTGGAGGATCTGTATTAGTTGATTACTTTGGAAAAATCGGAGAGGATCCAGGAGATGGATGGACAACTGACTTTCCGTATGTTTCATCTGGGCCAATCGTAACTGAAGATCATTCATTGATTCGTCATGCCGATGTAACAGGAGGGGTAACAAATCCTACAATTGCTTACTTTATTGCTTTAGATGAGTATGATTCAATTCCTGCACTTATTGATCTTGGAGGAGGAGTATTTGAGGGTAACTGGAATAGTTTAGGTTCACATACATGTGATTGTTTAGTTAGTACTGATGAAATATCAGCTGGACCAGTGGTGTCTATATATCCTAACCCTTCAACTGGGGAATTTGCAATCGATGGAGCTGCTACTTTTTCTACTATAGAAGTGTATAATGCACTAGGACAAAAAGTATCAAGTATATCTAAAAATACTGAGGCAGTTGTTTCTATTGATCTCAAAGCGAAAAGAGGTGTCTATTTTGTAAATCTTACCGATAATAACGGTAGCAAGATTACGAAACGGGTAATCATCAAATAATTAAATTTTGCACACATTTAAAGAGGTCGATTTGTTCGACCTCTTTGTGTGAAAAGCCCTTACTTCTCATGAAATTAGTCATTTCAATTGCTGCATTCTTTCTAGCAACATTTTCCTATGGACAAATAGGGACCATATCAGGAACGATAACGGATAACTCTGATGGCGGTCAGCCGATGATTGGTGTCAAGGTAGAGATTAAGCCTTCTGAAACTCCTTTGAGAGCAAGAACCGATGATGAGGGGAACTTCACGATTGGCAGCGTCCCATATGGTGATTATACACTAGTTGTTTCTGGAATCGATATGGACTCTATCATTCAGGATTTGAAAGTCGATAAAGCTAGAATAACGGCCAACATCGAAAGTGGAAACACGCTCGAGCAAGATGAGGTCGAAGTAATAGGCAACTTGGTAAAAGATAGAAAGACTCCGGTTGCTGTATCAACGATTGGTACAAGAGAAATTACGGAGGAGTTAGGTTCACAGGATTTACCAATGATCTTAAATTCTAAGCCAGGTGTTCATGCTACGCAGCAAGGCGGTGGGGATGGAGATGCCCGAATTACGATTCGAGGATTTGATCAACGAAATGTTGGTGTTATGATTGATGGTGTTCCTGTGAATGATATGGAGAATGGATGGGTATATTGGTCAAATTGGTTTGGATTGGACGCGATTACTTCTCAAATTCAGGTACAACGTGGATTGGGTGCTACCAAATTGGCAATGCCGTCTGTTGGAGGAACCATGAATATCATAACAATGTCCACTGGTGGTAAACGAAAAATTAAAGTGAAGCAAGAGTATGGATCTGGAAATTTTCTAAGAACGTCAGTTGCTTATAAATCAGGAACGTTAAAAAATGGATGGGGCGTCTTATTCGCTGGTTCATACAAACAAGGTAATGGATGGGTTGATGGCTTGAATACACAAGGGGGGTTTTATTATCTGAAGGTTCAGAAACGCTATAAGACTCATATTTTGTCGCTGAGTGCTTTTGGTGCACCACAACAGCATGGTCAGCGATCATACTCACAACCTATTGAATATTGGGACTCTGAGTATGCTTCGAGTCTGGGAATTCATGACACGCTCATTGATGCTGTTCGCGATAATGGAATTAGATTTAACCAGCATTGGGGCTATAGAACTATAGATGGAGAGAAAACGATTCAAAATGAACGTAGAAATTATTTCCATAAACCACAGGTAACCTTAAAAGATTTCTGGAAGGTAAATAAGAAATTATCATGGTCGAATATCGCCTATTTATCCATAGGGCGTGGAGGTGGACAACGCTATTTTAATTCGGGGGGTAGTATTCTTTACGATCAAGATGGCCAAATTGACTGGGATACAATTATCCATGCCAACCAATGGTTTGAATCTTTCGGGTTCTCAATCCCCAATGTGGATCTTGCTTATGATTCAACGCAAATTAAATCGAACCAGATATTGTCAGCTAGTGTTAATAACCATTTTTGGGTGGGTGGCCTCTCTCAGTTTGACTATAAATTGAACAAAAAATGGAATCTAGCGGGAGGAATTGATTACAGGTATTATAAAGGAACGCACTTTAATGAAGTGTTGGACTTGTTAGGTGGAGATTATTTTGCAAATAGTCAAAACCAAAATGCTGAATCACCTATGAAGGTGGTCGGTGATAAGATTGGACGTCAACCTTGGCACAATTACAGAGATGGATTTGTACAATGGGCAGGTGGTTTTGCGCAAGCAGAATATTCTCATGGTCGTTGGACTGGATTTGTAAACGCTTCTACCGTGACTAATTTCTATAAAGGAGTAGATTATTTCGAGGGAAGACAATTAGCCTTGTCTGATACAACACTTCAAATTGGCTATAATGATACCATTACGCACAATGGACAAACGTACGATAGAAATAGCGCAGGCCTTGTTGATCACACAACTGGTTGGACACGTAAGACAGGGTTTACGTTTAAAACTGGGTTGAACATGAGTATTACAGAAAAACAGAATGTCTTCTTGAATGTTGGATATTTAAGTCGAACTCCGCAATTCAGTAATGTTGTAAATACGAGTGGAAATGAGTTTTTCGATACAATCGTGAATGAAAAGATTCTAGCGTTTGAAATTGGATACGGATTTACATCCAAGAAATTTAGTTTGAACTTTAACTCGTATTATACAAAATGGGAAAACCGACCATTTCCATTTGGTCTTGCTCTCGATGATCCGAATGATCCAGGAGGAGATAAGATTATTGTCAATTTAGCCGGAATTGATGCATTGCACTACGGAGCAGAAGTAGACATGGTCTACAAATTGAATAAGAATCTATCTATTGAAGGGATGGTAAGTTTGGGCGATTGGACTTGGCAATCGGCGGAAGAAATTTTGGTAGATGGGGTACTAGATACGATTGATGTCCGAGGAATTCACGTTGGTAATGCTGCTCAATCCAGCTATGCCGCTAGTGTTCGTTATGGATTCTTGAAAAGAGGTTATGTCAAGGTGAAGTATACCTACTTTGATCGCTACTACAGTAATTTTAATGTCAAAGATTATAAAACAGGATCAAATACCGTTGGTGTGGATCCATGGAGGATACCATCATATGGACTTTTGAGTTTCCATGCAGGATACGGCGTAATATTTGAAAAGAGCAGATTGAATTTCAAGGTGAATGTATTTAACGTACTTAACTCTCTATATATATCAGATGCTTCTAATAATTGGCTAGACAATGATTTCGATGCGAATTCTGCAACTGTATTTATTGGACAAGGCACACGTTTTAATGTGTCACTAGGATTTGAATTTTAATAAGAATTGAATAATAAATTAGTAAAATGAAAAAAACACTACTACTTGCTTTGTTTGCGTCCTTTGGGATGTTTGCTACGGCTCAAACAGACATTGCCGATGGACGAACTTACGGCATCGGACAAACGATTACAGTAACGGGAGTTGCAACGAATGGATCTGAACTTGGAAGCATTCGCTACATGCAGGATGCAACTGCAGGAATTGCGGCATACGGAAGCGCAATGAGCGGTGTGAGTCGCGGAGATTCAATAACTGTTACTGGTCCGCTAATTGAGTTTTCTGGTTTGTTGGAGATCTCGCCTGCTGCCACAGTTGTAAATCATGGACCAGCGGTCGTTCAAGTAATACCATTACAGATTCCGATCCCAGCAGCAGTAGAGGCGCTAGAATCACAATTGATGCAAGTCGATAACGTGACTTTTGTTCAGACTGGAAGTTTCGCTGGTACTTCTGCGAACTATCAAATTACGGATGGAACGAATATTCTTGATGTTCGCGTAAATGCATCAACGAACATTGCTGGAACAGCGATCCCAACGGGACCCGTGACTGTATTCGGTGCTTTGGGTCAATTCAATACGAGCTACCAATTGGTTCCTAGAGATTTGAACGATATAATCCCTTATGTTGCACCTTCTGAGGAGATCAACGTGTTGATTGATGGCGTTACTTACTTGAACAACTCAACTTACTTTATCGGGAACAGCGCTTCTGCTGCCATTACGATCCAGAACTCTGGGTCAAATGTGTTAACATTAACTGGTGGGACATTATCAGGAGTGAATGCAGGTGATTTCAGTCATGACATTACAGCTGGATCTGTAGCAGCCACGTCAAATAATGTATACACGTTAACATACGTTGCTACTATTACTGGGTCTACATTTGCGACACTGGAAATTGGGTCGAATGATTCTGATGAGAACCCTTACACTATCTACATTGAAGGTGTGGGAACTGATAACTTGGCAACTGAGCCAACAGCGAATCCAACAGCATTAACGTTTCCTGTTGTTGAGGCATACACTGTTGGGGCACAATATACTGCTGGAACTGGTGGAACTCAATACGTAGTTTTCTGGAGAAATGGGAGCGCAATGACGGCAGTTCCTGTTGATGGGACTTCTTATTTACGCGGAGATATAGTTGGAGACGCTCGTGTCGCTTATGTTGGTACGGGTACGTCGTTTACACCAAGAGGAATTATAGCGAATCAGGATTATTACTTCTCAGTATATACATTCAATGGTGCTGGTGCGTTTGTAAATTATTTGGAAACGACTCCATTGACGGGAAATACAACAAGTCTAGGAGAGGGAATTGGGGCTTACTATTCTGGTATCGATAAGACTGCAGGTACGTTTGTTTCAGATTTGACTGGATTAATTAATCCTCATACGGTCGTTTCGTACTTTTTGTATAAACAAACTTTGATGACTGAATTTGAACTTAAGGATACGATTGGCGGTCAGACTTATGTAACTTGTGCGTTATCTGGCGAGAAGTTGATCGTTGCTGATCCGTTTGATTGGTCTGATGCTGGCTATAGTAGAGAACATACTTTCGCGCATTCTTGGATGCCAACTTTTCCAGCTGATGTGCCTGAAGAGCCTGAGTACAATGATCAACATAACTTGTACCCTGCAAACCTAGTAGAAGCGAATATCCCACGCAGTAATCTTCCTTTAAATGATATTGACGGTGCAATTGTCGATACTTATCTTGAGGGGAATGTTGGCTATGCAAACGGGGAACTCTGTTATCAGCCACGTGCTAGTCATAGAGGAAATGCTGCACGTGCGATCATGTACATGGCTGTGGCATACAACTTTGATCTAAATGGAAATGTTAATTCAACGAAGCAATCACAAGAACTATTGAAAAGCTGGCACTTTGCAGACCTCCCAGATAATTATGAGATTGCACGTAACGAGTATATCTTCAATCAACAAGGAAATAGAAATCCATTTATTGATTCAACGGATTATGCTTGTTTCGTAAACTTCGATGATTTGTCACATGTTCCTACAGGATGTATTGTTGATCTCAACGAAAATTATTTGAATTCAAATACTGTGGTTTTCCCAGTGCCTTCTGCTGGAGTTGTTTATGTTCAGGTGAACGGAACGGAGATTACTTCATACAATGTCTACGATCTTCAAGGTCGATTGATGGTATCTGCACCAGAAGTTAGCCTGAAAGTGCTTAAATTGGATAAAAAGACACTTGGATCAGGAACATTCATTATTAATGTTCAAACTCCACTTGGAGAAGTTCAACGAAAAATGATTATTCAATAATGCTAAAGCATTTACTATTTTTTGCAATTGGAGCAGGTCTTTTGGCCTGCTCTTCTGTTACCATTATATCTGTCCATTCTGAGAACTCGGCAGTCATTGATCAGGGGGGTGAGTCAAACCAAATTGACAGCATGATCACGCCATACCGCATGGAACTTGAAAGTGAGATGCTAGCCGTAATTGGTGTTGCCGAAAAAGACTTTATTAAAGGTAGGCCATCTGGCTCCTTGAACAATTGGGCAGCCGATGCAGTGCTATCTTCTCAAACACGAAGTAAAGATCTTGCGTACCCTGCATTTAGTTTGTTGAATGTCGGAGGTCTCAGAAATACGATTAATAAAGGAGATGTTCATCTTGGAGATATCTTCAAAGTAATGCCATTTGATAATGAAGTTGTTTGGGCAGAAATGCCAGTGTCCGTTTTGGAAGAAATTGCTGAGTATCTTACATCTACAGGTGGAGAACCAATAGGTGGTGCGATTCTCAAGGACGGAAAGCTTGTCGTTGAGGGTATGACACCAGAAACTGAGCGTGTTTGGATTATCACTTCGGATTATTTATTGAATGGAGGCGATCACATGGATTTTTTTGAGAAAAGGCTGAGTACGAAACATACGAACCTACTTTTAAGGGATTTGATGATCGAGGAAGTAAAACAGCAGGGTACGCTTGTTTGGAATGATGAAAATCGAATTGTGCTATGATCGATAGAAGGAAATTTGTTAGAAATTCAGTGTTGGTCTCTGGGGGTATTCTCATGGCACCTGAATTAATCGCTAGCACATCTCTTAGTAGTGGAGATAAATTGTCCAATACCCTCACGATTCTCCATACGAACGATACGCACTCTAACATCGATCCGTTCCCGGATAATCATGCGAAATACGCAGGGAAGGGAGGAGTCGCCAGGCGGTATGAAATGATTCAAAAAATTCGCTCTGAAGCACAAAACGTGATCCTCCTAGATGCAGGTGATATTTTTCAAGGGACGCCTTATTTTAATAAATTTGGTGGCGTTCTAGAAATGAAATTGATGTCCAAACTAGGTTATGATGTCGCGACAATGGGGAATCATGATTTTGACGGTGGAATGGATGGTTTCGTTGAGGCGCAAGAATATGCTGATTTTAAGTTCGTCTGTTCAAATTATAATTTTGAGAATACTCCAATAAATGGACACACATCCCGATTTACAATCATAAAACGTGGTGGAATAAAGATTGGCATTTTTGGAGTAGGTGTAGAACTGAACGGGTTAGTGCCAGCCAATAAGTTTGGCGAAACAGTCTATATGGATCCGATTGAGATCGCAACTGATATGGCCGCTAAACTGAAAAAGAAAGGGTGTGATTTGGTTATCTGTCTTTCTCATCTAGGTTATGAATATGGCTCGGATAAAATTTCAGATCGGGTTCTCGCACAAAAAACGAAAGGAATTCACTTAATCATCGGTGGACATACACATACGTTTCTTGATAAACCAACAGAAGAAAAGAACCTTGATGGTGAGATCGTTTTAATTAATCAGGTAGGTTGGGCAGGTATCCAGTTAGGTAGAATCGATTTTGAATTCGATAAAAAAACATTCGCTAAGAAAGATATTTTGGTCGTTGAATAAAGCCTTCTTCTATCTGGATGTAACTTTTGAGTTGTTAAATTTGTTCTACAAAGACAATAAATTTGTTCCGTAGCGTTATTTGAGTGTACTTTGAAAACGGATAAGCCAATTATTATGAAAAATACCACATTAATTCTCTTTCTATTTACCCTTGGATTTACATTCTCTGGAATTGCTCAGAGAGATATCGTCATTATTGATAAAGGAAATGGATCAGAAAGAGCGATCTTCAAAAAAGAGCCAAAGCTTAATGAGAACACGAGAGTTGTTAAGTTTTCGCCACTACAAATGATCGTTGGTGAGATTAATTTCTCTTATGAAGTTCAAACGAGTAAGAAAGGAAGTGTGGAATTTGGAGCTGGACCAACAATATCCAACATCGGCTTCGGTGGTCAAAGTCACATAATCGATCCATGGGGAGGACAGAGCGAGACAACTTCTTTCGGTCTTTTCGCATCAGCAGCGTACCGTTATTATCCTCTGGACGGAACTGAGGCTTTAAACAGGTTTTATGTTTCTCCGATGTTGAAATTTCGATTGTATAATTTTGGATTGAATGACTTATCGCAAAATCTTGATCCAACTACTGGAAATGAGCAACAAGTGAATTTCCTTTTGAATTTTGGATATCAAGCGTGGGTGTCTAAGTCGTTCTCGATGGATTTCTTCGTTGGGATGGGGTTGGGAATGAAGACAGTTAATTCGGCATTTGCTGATGCTATCTTTGATCCTGTAACAAATGGTTATTTGTATGAATGGCATGAATCTTCAAGCACTCAGGCTCGTTACCTATTCACAATGGGAATGAAAGTAGGAATTGGTAGCCATAAATAAGGAGACTTTTCAATCGCTATTCTTGATACCTCCCAGATAGGTTATTCTTCACCTCAGAACCCTCGATTTGACATTGCGGTTTTGTTTTACATCCAACATCAATCTCTCAGTTCTAGTGTCTAACTTTGAGTTTTCGAAAAGGAGGATGTATCGAGAACAGAAGGTCTTGAACACGATTAATCCTACCTCCAACATCGAAGAATACCTATAAATACCAAGCGTTCTGACCAATAAAGTATCCTTTGGAATTTAAAAAAGCCTCAAGCTCGTCGATGTTCGGCGGGTAGATGCATATTAGCAGAGCCTCTTCTGATATCAGCCTGTAATCCAGGATCTCTGTAGCCCCTTGCTTACCCTTGAATTTATCAAATTGGAAATCATACCATCCAAAGTAACGATCTTGAGAAGCTAGGTAATCAGTAGTCAACTTACCTTTCGTTCCAGCGCCTAGTATACCAATGGATTTACCTTTGCCGTGGAGTCTAATAAACCAATCGATCTTCAACTTAAACAAAGCAGCTTGAGCGTAGTTTGTAGAAGTTCTTGAAGTCCGAGTAGGATGATCCCGCCAGTGTAAAGTGACTTCATGTACACATTCTATATGAAAATCATTGGCGAACCATTGAAATACTAAATCGTAATCTTCTGGATAGCGTAACGCATCGAAAAGAGCGAGATCAACAATTTCTTTCCTTTGGGCCATCCAATTGGGAGAGGCAATCACACATTCTCGATAAAGCTGTTGATAATGATCTTGTTGGTCAATTCGTTCGTTAATCCATTGCTCATACCTCAGGAAGCCTTTGGATACTCCGTTTTCTGAGAAATACTGCACTTTTCCTGTCACAATTGTTCGCTCCGTAGCAAGATCGAGTATTTCTGACATCAATTTCAATCGATTTGGTGTCATTAGGTCATCAGCGTCTATGCGTGTTATATAAGGCGCACTCGCTTTTGATAATGCCAATTGAAGCGCTGGAATTATGCCTTTCGAGCTATTATGAAATGCTTTTATTCGAGGATCACTTTTTGCTAATTCAAGAACGATGGATTCAGTGATGTCATTGGAAAAGTCATTGATGCAGATCAGTTCCCAGTCGCTCATGCTCTGGCCTTGTATCGATCCAATCGTTTCTGCAATCCATGGAGCGGCATTGTAATAAGGAAGAAGAATGGAAACCTTCATGGTCACAAATATAGCGAACAGAACACAGTCATCCCGCTTGGTGAAGAATCCAGATGCATGGTCGGCGGCGTCATTAATTAAACAAAAAAAACGCCACCCTTTCGGGTAGCGTCTCAATAACTCGTATGTGCTTAGAATCTACTATGCTATAAGTGAATTACTTCTCCATAAGCTGCAGCTGCTGCTTCCATAATGGCTTCAGACATCGTAGGATGTGGATGAACAGTTTTAATAAGTTCTTCCCCAGTGATCTCTAATTTACGAACGGCAACAATTTCAGCAATCATCTCTGTAACATTCGCGCCAATTAAATGTCCTCCAA
>JBLHPQ010000017.1:0-51238 GCA_047624355.1 Flavobacteriaceae bacterium
AACAATCAAAACTAGGGTGATTGGAAACAATCAGCATCTGTTGAGAATTGACGAAGAGGAAGAGACTGCAATCAATGCATTGTTAGAAGATGAGTTGATTAATAGAGTTCATAAAATCATTTCCAGCGGGGTAGACGCTATCATTTTAGAAGATTACAATAAAGGTTTACTGACGGAAAATGCAATTGGAAAAATAACTCAATTAGCAATTGAGGCAAACATACCTGTTACCGTTGATCCAAAGAAAGAAAATTTCTTTGCCTATCAAAATGTAACACTCTTCAAGCCAAACTTGAAAGAACTGAAAGAAGGTCTAGGTGTCGATTTCGAGATCTCTCAAGATAAGTCTGGATTTGAATCAGCAGTGGTTGAGTTGGAGAACAGACTCAATAATCAAATTACGTTGGTAACGCTCTCGGAAAATGGAGTCTTTGTCAAAAAAGATAAGGAGTCGAATTACATTGCAGCACATATTCGTAAAATTTCTGATGTAAGTGGAGCTGGAGATACAGTTATTGCTGTCGCGACGCTTTGTCTTGTTGCTGGATTGTCTCCCTCAGAATTAGCAGATGTTGCCAACTTATCGGGAGGCCTAGTCTGTGAAATTAGTGGAGTCGTTCCAATTGACCGTCAGCTCCTTTATAATGAGCTGCTTAAACTGATGACGGCATGACTATTCGGGAACTCCGGGAGAAAGTCAATCTTTTTTTATATGATTCCAAGCGGAAGGTTCTAGGTGTATTTTCTGTTCTGAATGTACTTGTTTCGCTGTCCGGTCTGGGAGTATTAATCTATTATTACGGCTTCAAATTGACGCCAGAATCTCAAGAAACCTGTTTTAATATTTTAGAAACGAGTTTTGGGTTCTACATTTCACGGTTTTTTGTAAAGATCTTATATGATCTGAATCCAAAAAAATTCCTGAAGGATAATTGGTTTGAAACTGTGATTATCTCAATGCTCTTGATAGAGGGAGTAGCGTACAATTTTTTCGACGTCATGTTAATCGAATCGCTCTTCGAATCGATCGGATTTGTTGACTTTGGTGCATTCTCGATTATTTTTGTTCAGATTTTCGTCTTTGTTATTATCATCAATAATCTTTTTAAAGAACGAAATTATAAACCTTGGTTAAAAGTGCACCCGGGTTGGCTTTTCACTATCTCTATTGCGCTTATGACCCTCATTGGCGGCCTGTTGCTCATGCTTCCAGAAATGTCTCACGTCCAGGGCGGAATGGGTTTCTCGGATTCTATGTTCCTATCGATGTCTTCTGTAAGTGTAACGGGCTTGTCAACAGTTGATATTTCTGAAGTATTGACGTTCAAGGGACAAATGATTGTCTTGTTTTTGATAAAATTAGGTGGACTAAATACGATTGCTTTTGGAGCATTGATGCTCGTTGTAGCCAAATTTGGTGTTGGAATAAAGTACCATGAGGTGATTGAAGATTTTGTCAACCGCGACTCGATACTGAAAGCACGTTCCATGCTGACAAAGATTGTTCTCTGGGCCACAACTATAGAAGTCATCGGGATAATTTTACTCTTCATCGGTTTTGGTAATCAGGGCGTTTTTGAAGATACAGGAAATCGATTGTTTCAATCTGTCTTTCATGGTGTGTCTGGATTTAATAACGCTGGCCTTTCTACCTTGCACGGGGGAGTAATGCATCCTGATGTTATTCATAACACATTCGTTCATACAATTATTATGATCCTATTTTTCTTTGGAGGGTTAGGTATGATTTATATGTTCGATCTATTTGAAGTCAAACGTCTGCGTGAACGAATGCGTAAACCATGGAAAACCATTGAATTTGGAACGAAGATCTCATTGTATTTTACACTCGGTCTGTTGGCGTTTGGTGCGGTTATCTTCTTGATATTTGAATGGAACAATAGTTTGAGTGAAATGGGAGGTGTAGACGCTGTTCTTGCGGCCTTGTTTGAGTCAATGACGACCAGAAATGCAGGGTTTAATGTCGTTGATACTGCCGCATTAACTATGCCAGTCATGATTGTATTTCTCTTTCTAATGTTTATTGGTGCATCATCAGGTTCAGCCGGTGGAGGGATTCGAACATCAACATTTGCGATTATGTGGGCTTCTGTTCTTTCCACGATCAAAGGGAAAAAGCATACAGAACTCTTTAAAAGAACTATCTCAAATGATGTCGTTCTTAAGGCATATGCCATCTTTATCTTCTTTGTTATTGGAAATGTTGTTGGTATTTTTGCACTAGCTATCTCCGAGGCAGATCTGCTTGCTACGGGGAGATTTGACTTTTTGGATTTAGTGTTTGAGCATGTTTCTGCAGCGAGTACTGTGGGATTATCGAGAGGAGTTACCCCTGAGTTGAGTGAAACAGGTAAATTTATACTCATTATCGCTATGTTTATCGGGCGAGTTGGGACATTGACTTTAGCTTATTTAGTAGGGAAGTCAGTGATTAGTAAGAATTACAAATACCCATCGGGACATACGATGGTTGGTTAAATTAGTAGGATGACAGAAGAAATAAAGGAAACAGAAAAAACAGTAGTCAAGCCGTATAACAGAGATCAATCCTCTAAGAAGGAGGAGGTAGCTGAGATGTTTAATAATATTTCAAAGCGCTACGATTTTCTAAATCATTTCTTATCACTGGGGATTGACAAGCGATGGAGAAAAAAATCGATTCGTAAACTCCGGGAGATTGAGCCAAAGAAAATTTTAGATATTGCTACTGGAACGGGTGATTTTGCAATCGCGGCACTAAAATTGAATCCTGAAGAGGTAATCGGCGTCGATATTTCTAAGGGAATGCTCGAGGTTGGAGTAGAGAAAATGAAACGAAAGGGCGTGGATAACGTTATTACTTTAATACTTGGTGATTCGGAAGAACTTCCATTTGAAGATGGATATTTTGACGCGCTTACCGTTGGTTTTGGAGTGCGAAATTACGAGAACCTTGAAAAAGGACTTACGGACATGCTGCGTGTATTAAGACCAGGAGGAAAGGCAATCATTCTAGAGTTTTCTAAGCCGAAGAAGTTTCCAATGAAGCAACTCTTTGGATTCTATTCGAAGCGCATTATTCCATTCTTTGGAAAGCGTATTTCTAAAGATGAAAGAGCATATGCGTACCTTCCAGAATCTGTTGCAGCGTTTCCTGAAGGGAAAACGTTTACAGATATTCTTGAAAAAGTGGGGTATACTAAAGTTGAATTGAAACCCGTAACTGGTGGAATTGCCACTATTTATTCGGGAATAAAAAAGGGATAACAATAAGCATGATTCAATCACGTTGTGGACATATGAAGATAGTAGTGCTACTTTTTGTAGTTATTTCCTGTAGTGCCTTTGGGCAGAAACAGAAGCCTGAGAATTATCATCGTTTCGATCAGAAGACCTTCCATTTTGGATTTATGCTCGGCGTAAATGTGTCGGATTTCACGATGTATCAGGTGCCAGATGTTTACGGGAAATATGGAATTACGTCGATCGAAAATCAATCGGCACCAGGTGGACAAGTTGGACCATTAATATCAATGAACTTAGGAACTCCGATTGTTCGACTCAGGTTTATACCCTCTATTTCGTTTCAAGAACGGCACATCAATTATCAATTTGAAGATTCTACAGTAACAGGGAGTTTTTTCAATAAAGAAAAAGTTGAACTGACAACACTCGACTTTCCATTGATGTTTCAATTTAGAACCAAGCGGCTGAATAATTTTGCGGCCTATGGCTTAGTGGGAATGCAGTATAGTATAGATTTGCAATCTCAAGAGGACGCCAGTCAAAGTTTTACTGATCCATTTATTAAGATTAAGAAAAATGATTTTCAAGGTCAAGTAGGTGGGGGGATTGAATTCTTTACGCCCTACTTTAAATTTGGACTAGAATTGAAATATTCTCATAGCGTTTCTAATTCGCTTATTCAGGATAATACGGTTGTTTCTGAACCCATAGATAGATTATATAATCGTGTATGGTGGTTTTCATTAATATTTGAAGGATAGATGGCGCAACGCGTTCAATTTCAGGTCACGCCTGAGCAATCGAAAGACCAAGATTTTTTAGAAAGACGGATTCGAACCGAGCTTAATCTAGTAGAAACGCCATTTCAGTTTAAATGGGCCAGACGATCTATAGATGCCCGTAAGCGGCAGATTAGAATGAATGCGAGCTTTGATGTTTACGTTGATGGCGAAGAGCCTCAAGTACTCGGTGGGTTTGAACCAAAGGATGTCTCAGTAGCTACTGAGGTAGCTATTATTGGATCTGGACCAGCAGGACTTTTTGCCGCGTTAAGAGCATTAGAATTAGGATTGAAGCCAATCATTTTCGAACGTGGAAAGGATGTGCGTGCGCGAAGAAGAGATCTTGCGCTTTTGAACAAGGAATCGATTGTTAATCCTGAATCAAATTATTGTTTTGGTGAAGGTGGAGCTGGAACCTATTCTGATGGCAAGCTTTATACTAGATCGAAGAAACGTGGGAATATTTTAAGGGCATTAGAGTGGTTTGTTCATTTTGGTGCTACGGATGAAATTTTGGTCGACTCACACCCGCATATCGGAACGAATAAATTGCCGCAAATTATCGAGAGCATGCGTGAAACAATCATTTCGCATGGTGGAGAAGTCAATTTTGATTCGAAAATGACCGATATCCTATTGGAGAATGGGAAAGTTGTAGGACTAGAAATTAATGGCGCCGAGAAGCTTAAATTTGACAACGTCATTCTAGCAACTGGACATTCAGCACGCGATATTTTTGAATTATTACATAGTAAAAAGATCAAACTAGAAGCAAAGGCTTTTGCTCTAGGTGTCCGCGTTGAGCATTCGCAGGACTTAATTGATACTATTCAGTACCACGGGCGATTGAATGATGAGTTTCTACCGCCAGCTTCCTATAGTTTGGTGGCTCAAGTGGAAGATCGAGGAGTGTACACGTTTTGTATGTGTCCAGGTGGAATTATCGCTCCATGTGCAACAGAACCTGGCGAGGTTGTGACAAATGGATGGTCACCATCTAAAAGAAATAATCCTTATTCGAACTCAGGTATAGTTGTGAGTGTGGAGCCGAAAGATTTTAAAGATCACGAAATAAATCCGTTTGTTTGCCTTGACTTTCAGCGATCGGTTGAAAAAGCATGTTGGGAAGCAGCTGGTAAAACGCAAAATGTACCCGCACAGCGCCTAGCTGACTTTGTGAACGGAAGAGTTTCTAAAGATCTACCGAAGACATCTTATCAGCCCGGTTTGACGAGTGTTGATTTGAATAAAGTTCTTCCGAGCATGATCGCGAGAAGACTGAAAAAAGCATTTCTGATTTTTGATCAAAAAATGCGCGGATATGTGACTAATGATGCTGTGCTTCACGCTCCTGAATCGAGGACATCGTCGCCTATTCAAATTCCTAGAGACGAAACATGTCAACATCCTGATGTAGTAGGACTTTACCCATGCGCAGAAGGTGCTGGTTACGCCGGAGGAATAATTTCGGCTGCGATTGACGGTATGAAGTGTATGGATATGATTAGTGAGAAGTTGAATGCTTAGCTAATTCCCAATCTTCCTTTAGCAATTTGTACCGACGATCTATACAATTATCAGATTTATTGAAGAATTCTCTTTCGCGTTGGAAAAATTTGTCGAGAATTTTCACGGAACCAGTATTCTCAATGTAGACGTCAGCGGTAATAAGGGATAAGTTCATCGTTTCGAACCCATGTTCAATCAATCCTTTAGCAACTTCTGTCCCATAGCCTTGTTTCCAAAATTGCTCTCTTAAGCGATAACCAATTTCATCATTTCCCTCATCATTGATTAGAAATGCCACAATGCCGATAAACTGATCTCCGCTTTTAGTCTCTAACGACCAAACTTGGATCGTGGAGTCAGTTTCACGATGCAAGTGTTTCTGAAAGTTGGCGTCGCTTGTTGGGCGATCCATTACTTTTTGCGGAATCGGATTCATAACGTTTGGGTTCTGCATCATATCATAGAATGCTTCCCTGTCACTTTCGTGAAGTTTGCGAATAATTAGCCGTTCTGTCTCAAATATGATTGCCGATATAGCCATTACTGTCTTCTAAATTCTGCCAATAAAATGCCAGTCGCAATTGATGCATTCAACGATTCTCCTTTGCCGTAATTTGGAATTAAAATTGGCCTATCTACATGCGCGCGCAGCTGATCCGAGATGCCGTTGCCTTCATTGCCAATGAGTATTATTGCTGATTGTTGGATAGTCGTTTTATAGAGATCCTCTCCATCAAGCAGAGCACCAAATACGGGGAGCTCTGTATCTTTTAAATAGGCGTTCAGATCGACATAATCCACAGGAACTCGAAAGATGGAGCCCATGCTTGCTTGTATAACTTTGCTATTGTAGCAATCCACCGTCTCCTTGGAGCAGATTATTCGATCCACACCAAACCAATCTGCAGTTCGAATGATTGTTCCCATATTTCCGGGGTCTTGAATCCCATCTAAGGCAAGAATGAAACTTCCAGCAGATTCATTGATCTCCGTCTTTCTTACAATGGCGATCAACGAAGGAGGTGTTGATAGATTGCTGATTTCCTTCATGCTACGCTCATCAGTGTGATAAGCTCTGTTGAAAATAGCGTTTGATTCAGAGGTGCAAATAAATTCAATACTAGCTGGATTTTCACGAATAATTTCGGAAACCATTTTCTCACCTTCGACCATGAATAAACCTTCTGAGTCGCGGTTCTTCTTTAAACGTAATGAACGAATTAGCTTAATCTTATTTTTTGAAAGAGGTTCCACGTAGGATTTACTATTTTTGTTAGACAGATCGATTTTTTGATACAAAAATTCAAACATACAACTATTCTTTTAATTCTGATTGTTACGGCTGCGGCATGTAAACAGACGAAATATGTGCCAGAGGGAGAATACCTCTTGAAGAAGAATGACATAACGCTTTCTGGAGATAAGATTGATAAGGCTGATTTAAATGAAATTATCCGTCAACAACCGAACTACAAGCAGGCCGGAATTAAATGGAAACTGCTATCATTCAACATGGTTGATTCTGCCCGAATAGCAAAAAAAAGGACTCGGAAAAATTTTAAGTTGCATGTTAAAAACGATAGGAAGAGAGCAAAACAAGCAGCTGTCAATAAGAAGCGAGTAGAAGAGGCAAGAGCTGACGGTGATAGTCTATACACGCAAAAAATTATTCCGCTTAAGGATACAATATCGCCACGACTGTTTTTTCGCGAATGGTTTAAATATAAAATCGGAAGTCCGCCTATCGTTTTTGATAGCATTCCTTACGAGAAGACACTTGAGCAATTCGATGCTTACTTGCGAAGTAAGGGGTATTATTACGGTCTTGTGAACGGTCTTGTAAGGAAAAAACCCAATGGCAAGACGATAGTCACCTACGACTTAGTAACGGGTTCTCCCTACATTATTGATAGTGTGTATCTTGAATCTACGAATCCGAGCATTCTTGGCACCTATAATAAGTATGTCTCTAAATTGGAAGAGCAACCATTTATTGGTCAACCATTTGATGCAGATGTTTTAGATGATTTTCGATATGACGTCGCAGCACACCTTAGGAATTCGGCGTATTATGGATTTAGCACAAGTCATATTACATTCCGAGCGGATACCAATTTCCAAACGATGAAAGTTTGTTTGGGCGTGTTATTTCAGGATAGATTAGTTCGCCCGAGCTATAATTCAGATACGTTAATAAGCATAAAACATCGCGTCACCTATGTTCGTGATGTTTATTTTCATATTGCGGATACATCGTTATACGAAGGTAATTTTCAAGCATTAATGGATAGCTTACAGTTGTCGCTGAAAGATGGGCAATTCATGAGAACGACGAAGTCACTCGTTTATGAAGAGGTAAAAAAACCTAAGTCGGATGAAATTAATCCATACCGCATAGCCAATTTCAATTATAATGGCGAGCTTTTTTTAAAGCCTAAGGTGCTAGAGGATAGAAATTACCTCGAGAAAGAAAACTATTATAAGGGCTACTATGTTGAAAGGAGCTATAAGCGTCTGCTGGAACTGGGTTTATTTCAGTCGATTAAAACGGTGTTAGAAGAGGTGGAGGGCACCAATCAACTAGATGTTCATTATTACCTCGTTCCATCGAAGCGGCAAAGCTTTGGAATCGAGCCACAAGCAACTAATTCTAACGGATTCTTGGGGGTTTCTGCTACCATCAATTATACAAATAGAAATCTGTTCAGAGGTGGAGAGAAGCTAACACTTGCTTTTTCGGGTGGTTTTGAATCGCAACCTCCCATTTTTGATGAAACCCTAGATGGAAATAAAATTCAAACGGCTGGGAGGAGCTTTAATACATTTGAATTTGGGCCAAGTTTAAAATTTGAAGTGCCAAGTCTTTTTCCTAGTTTTTTAAAGCTTTCAAAACGACATAGACCACGGACGGAAATTTCAGCTGCATATAATTTTCAAAAGCGAGATGCCTTTACAAGAGGGACGTTCCAGCTGAATTACAATTGGAATTTTTACGTTTTGAAAACTCAAATTTTTCATGTTGGGTTGCCATTTGCCTCGGTAATTAAATTCGTGAACATTGAAAAGAGCACAGCGTTTGACCAAACGCTTACAGATCTAAATGACTTATTTTTACTTAATTCTTACAGTGATCAGTTCGTTTGGCAAGACTGGAAATTCACCTTTGAGTATAGTTTTAAGGACGGGCTCCAGAATGTGAACAAAAAGAACAAGAAAACCATTAAAAGAGGTGTTAAGACTCAGATTTATATCAACACTACCTTTGATGCAGCTGGAAACATGCTGTCACTCTTCAAGGGGGTGCAAGACACATTGTTAAATGGACAAAGAACAATATTTGGTGTTGGTTATTCTCAATTTTCCCGCTTAGATAATGAGTTAATTGTCTCTCAGCCCTTAGGTAAGGGTAAGGGTATACACTTCCATCTAAATGCTGGAGGTGGAGTGCCGCACGGTAATTCTGTAAACTCTCTTCCGTACGATTATAGTTTCTTCGCAGGCGGGGCAAATGATAACAGAGGATGGAGAGCACGGGCGTTAGGGCCTGGAACTTATAAGTACTATTTGGACACAAATCGTACAGCAACTCAAATTGGTGACATTCGCGTAGGTGGTTCTTTGGAGTATAGATTCGCCTTTAGTTCAGCACTAAAAGGAGCATTCTTTTTGGATGCCGGAAATATTTGGACAATAGGTGATGATATTAATCGAGTAGGCGGACAGATTTCAAAGGATTGGTATAAAGAATTTGGAGTGGCTGCAGGATTCGGATTACGCCTCGATCTTGATTTCTTCATCGTTCGTGTTGACTTAGGAATTCCAGTGAGAAACCCAGCACTGCCGAAAGGTGCTCAATGGTTCTTCCAACCACGTACGTTGTATGAAGCAGAGGGTGCACTTGCATTTCCCGGAAACGATGCGAATGGAAACGCTAATTATTTGAGATTTCTACCGGCACCATTTGTGCCACAAGTACACTTCGGAATTGGTTATCCTTTCTAAAGATAATTGACCTTGAGATACGTTTGGATATCGTTCCAGGAAATAAACATCTTTTTAGCTCCCCACGCAACAATTTTTGAGCTGGTGAATTGAATCCCTTCAGATTCGAGCGTTCCAATAAATTCATCAACTAGTAATGTATTTAACGAAGCAGTCTCCTCTTCCGTTAAGGCTAAATCTTCGTCAGTCGCAAAGGCTTCAACTCGGGCACGAAAAAATGTATCAAACTCATCATCAATTTTAGGGTTGATCATATCTGAAATAGCACACCGTTTTCCTGATGCTAAATCGTATAAATAATAGTTATTTTCACTTGCATCCATGTCAATGCAGTTGGCATAGATATGCACCTGAATAAAATTTGTTTTCTGCACGAATCCTGATTGGCCAATACAAAAATCTTGACTTTCGTATCCAGCAAGATTTGCTGCAAGATCGGAGTTGATTCGCTTTTCTACGGTAGAATCTTTCCTGAAAACAACGATAGGATAGGTCATCCCATTATCGAAAGTCTTATCCTGAAAAGTTACTCTCTGACTAAAGATAGATAGCGGAAACAGAAATGTAAATGCAATAAAAAGAACCTTTCTCATGGGAATAAAATTATTATTATACTGTATAGAACGATAAAACAGGGTAAAAGGTTCTGTTTTTAAGAGTTAAAGCTTTGTTAATGTGGTATTTTATTTTGATGCATCTCTCATATCTAGTATGTTATCTTTAATTCATAAGCTCCAAATAATTCAGAGCTATTCACTATCAAGCACTTTCAGTTTAGCAAACGTCAGCAACATCGTCTTAGATCCATGTCTTGGAAAGAAAATACTTGCTTTGGTATCCGAACCAGTGCCTTCTATCTTCGTTACCTTGCCTTTTCCAAATCGGTCGTGTTCAACATTGTAACCAACTTTCAGGTGAGTGGCCGCACCAAATGTTGTGTCACTCGTCTCGTTTGAACTTCCTGATACAACTGATTTCAAAGGTTTTAAAGAGCGCGAATTCAATTGACGATTCAATCCGCCAGTTGGTGTAGTGCGATCGAAAGAACGTCCTGACAATGATCTTCCTGAAGATCGAGGTGGAGACTCATGCTTTAAAAATTGTTCATCAATCTCATCTAAGAAACGACTTGGTTCCGCCGTGATTAAATTCCCCCATTGAAAGCGAGAAGTAGCATATGTGAGCGTACATGAATCCTTTGCTCGCGTAACTGCGACGTAGAATAGACGTCGTTCTTCCTCCAAATCAGTTCGGGAATTCAGTGCCATCTGCGAAGGGAATAAATTCTCCTCTAATCCAACAAGGTAGACATGCTTAAATTCCAATCCTTTACTTGAGTGAATGGTCATCAGTGTGACGTGATTCCGATCTTCTTCATTGGTCGTGTCAGCATCAGTCAAAAGAGCAACATCAAGCATGAATTCAGAGAGTGCAGCTGATTCGCCTTCAGATCGAGAGGTTGTGAATTCCTTAATACCTGATAGAAGTTGTTCAATATTGGCATAACGTTCGACTTCCTCCGGGCCTTTGTCCTTATCTGTATGCAATTCTTTTAAGATTCCACTTGTCTTGGCAATTTCTTGTGCTAGCGCATATCCATCCATAGAATCCATTTGGGCACTAAAGCTCTTGATCATTGTTGCAAAAGCAGCTATTCGATTCTTTGCACCTGCGTTTAAGTTTACAGGATATTTCGCGAAATTCGAGATCACCGTCCAAGGACTTACTTCATATTGACTTGCTGCAATAATGATAGTTTGAAAAGAAGTTTTACCAATACCACGCTTTGGATAGTTGATTACTCGCTTCAAGGCTTCTTCATCATTGTTATTGGCAGAAAGACGGAAGTAAGAGAGTAAATCTTTGATTTCCTTTCGTTGATAAAATGAAAGACCACCATAAATTTTATAAGGGACATTCAATTTTCGGAGGGATTCCTCAAAAGACCTGGATTGCTTATTCGTACGGTAGAGAATCGCAAAATCATTGTACATCAAACCATCAGACTTACTCTTATCATAAATCTTGTTGGTAACGAGTTTTCCTTCTTCGTTGTCCGTCATGGTTCGGATTACGCTAAGTTTGTCCCCATCACTGTTAGCTGTCCAGACCTTCTTCTTAATCTGATCCTTGTTTTTTGCAATGACCCCATTTGCGGCCTCAACGATATTCTTCGTGCTCCTATAATTTTGCTCAAGCTTAAAGAGCTTAAAATCAGGGTAATCCTTTTTGAAATTTAATATGTTTTTGATGTTTGCTCCACGAAACGAATAGATACTTTGAGCATCATCACCAACGACACATATATTTTCAAATACTGCCGCCAATTTTTTTACAATGAGGTACTGCGCATGATTCGTATCCTGGTACTCATCCACCAATATGTATTTGAATTTCTGTTGGTAGTAAGACAAAACATCAGGGAAATCTCGCAGGAGTACATTCGTTTTGTAGAGAAGGTCGTCAAAATCCATCGCACCAGCCTTGAAGCAACGTGCTGCGTATGTTTTGTACACACGAGCCATTTCTGGTCGCTTCGCCATTTTATCTTCTAATTTGATGTCTTCGTTCATCGCATAAGAATCAGGTGAAATCAAGTTGTTTTTGGCCGCGGAAATTCGTCCTAAGACGTTTCCAGCTTTATATGCCTTATCATCGAGGTTAAACTGTTTAACGATGTCCTTGATCAGACTCTTGGAATCTTGTGTATCGTAAATTGTAAAGTTACTTGGGTAGCCTAACCGGTCTGCATTGATTCGCAATATTCTAGAGAAGACGGAGTGAAAGGTTCCCATGGTGATGTTTCTAGCTTCACCTTGGCCTACAATCGTCCCAATTCGTTCCACCATTTCCTTGGCTGCCTTGTTGGTAAAGGTCAATGCCATAATGTTAAATGGATCAATTCTTTGTTCCATCATATAGGCAATACGGTAGGTGAGCACTCGCGTTTTTCCCGATCCCGCTCCCGCAATGACCATTGTTGGTCCTTCAATATTTTCTACAGCAACACGCTGACTTTCGTTTAACTCTTCTAAATACCCCATAATTGAACTAATTCATCGAACTTTGACCTCTAACTATTGAGGTGGATGACAAAGCTCAAATATACTGATTTTGACTCCTATATCTTTCGGAAAAAGAGATGGGTTTTAAACAAAAAAATGTAGAAATGAATTCTGACTAAGCACATGTCTAGCTTAGACTCGCTTCTTCGATTTTTTCCCTGTTTTAGGTTTAAACAACTTGAGGTCATCGTATTCACGCAAGTGAAACCAGTGCTTCCAACCAATGGAGAAAATCATTGCAGGAACTCCCGGTGTTAAGCTGACCGATAATTGATTTTCAGGTGTAAAAGCATAGTCGTATTCGAATTCGAAAGCATATGGGATTAATTTCCACTGCAGTTCTCCAAGGCGAGGTGAATAGGTTTCATTAAAATATCCTGATGACTCGTAGGCATCGCCAAATCTATTCCATGAATCCCTTACTAACAACGTTGGTCCAATGCCAAAATAGAGTCGATGTTTTTCCTTACGCAGTAGCGCTATTCTCGGGCCTAAATGAGTTACAGACGCAAATCCATTGGAGCAATCACTTACGAAGCCTTGAATTAATTTAATCGAAAAAAAATCTTCATAGATGAAATTCTCGTATCCAACGAAAAGTCCAATGTTTGCAACAAAATGTGCGTCTTTGTCCAACTTGTTCGGCTGCAAATCTGCTGTAGGATCACCAAAAGGGTGAATGGTCAATCCAAAATACTTTATAGTAAGGGTTTCCTGCGCAGTACTTAAGTGCGCTGAAAATACAAGGAGAAATAATAGAACGGATGTACGAATTCTACTTACCATAGAATGGACGAAGCATCGCTACAAATACATTGAGACCAGCACGCAAGACCTTGTGAAGCCAGACCTTCGAACGATGTTCTGCAACGAAACTTGGCGACTTAGCATAGTACCACTTGATAAATGCTCTTCCTCCTCTTGATTTTTGTAAGAAGCGATCTCTGAAAGATCTTAGGATTAGAACCTGAGGTGCGTCATAGCTTCCGTAGGCCATCGTGGCTACATAGCATCCCGAAGAACCACCTCCTGAATCGCTTCCACTGGCAGCGGCGTTTATTACGAGTAGTAAAATGAGTAATACGGTAATTATAACAGCTGCTATTACTATTAATATGATCAGTGCAACTTTTACTCCTGTATCATCCTTCTGCTTCCCATACATTTCAACAGATTCGATGTCTTCAGGTGTCAAAACCTGTGAAGAGCTAGGTTCAAATCCGTCTGAGTTCGAAACGTAGAGGTGAATATCATTTAAGGTGTCCTCTGCACTGAAACTCTCTTGGTTAGCCGATATTTCACTTGGGGTTCCTGTCAGCTCGCCTTCCGTCATCTCTGGATTTTCAAAGCGATACGTCTTTTCATCATTGTGAACAAAGACGTCGTATTCTTCAATGTTTTCGGCAACCTCCTTTTGCTTGTAGAGCTTGTTACTGGAAAAGGTAATTTTACTATATCGATTGCAACTTGCTACTAATACGAATATAAATATTGATGCAAGTAGAAGGTACTTTTTTGTCATGATCAGGTGATTATTTCATCTCAAATATACTTCTTATTTGAAAGCATCACAACGTCTTAATCCGGAATTTCAGTTCTCAGATGCCTTGGAACGAAACAAAATTGACCTGTACTTCACATCCACAGGATTAATTACTAATTTTGTTCCCCGAATAACGTTGTAAATTAATTAAGATGAGTCACGGAATAAAGCCAGGTGTAGCAACAGGAGATGAAGTTCAACAGATCTTCGCTTATGCGAAAGAGAAAGGATTTGCATTACCTGCCGTTAATGTAACGAATACGAGTACGGTAAATGCAGTTATGGAGTCAGCCTCGATGATGAATGCACCTGTTATCATACAGTTCTCGAATGGTGGAGCGCAATTCTATGCGGGAAAAGGACTTATCGATGAAAATTTTGCAGCAAGTATAAAGGGAGGAGTTCTAGGCGCTAAGCACGTTCATGAGTTAGCAGAGTTATATGGAGCTACAGTGATATTGCATACAGACCACGCTGCTAGAAAATTATTACCTTGGATTGACGGCCTATTAGATGCTGGCGAGAAATTTTATGCACAGCATGGTAAGCCATTGTATAGCTCACACATGATTGACCTTTCTGAGGAGCCATTAGAAGAAAACATTGCTACATGTGTTCACTATTTAGAGCGTATGAGTAAAATCGGTATGACGCTCGAAATTGAATTAGGGATCACGGGGGGTGAAGAAGACGGAGTAGATAATACAGACATTGATAGCTCGAAGTTGTACACGCAGCCTTCAGAGGTCGCTTATGCGTTTGAGGAATTGAGTAAAGTCAGTAATCGCTTTACAGTTGCCGCATCCTTTGGTAATGTTCACGGTGTTTATAAGCCCGGGAACGTAAAGTTGACACCAAAAATCTTATTGAATTCTCAAAATCATATCCAGGAAAAATTTGCTACAGAGGATAATCCTGTCGATTTTGTTTTTCACGGTGGATCGGGATCTACAGTTGAAGAAATTCGAGAAGCTATAGGTTATGGAGTGATAAAAATGAACATTGATACTGACATGCAATTTGCCTTTACAGAAGGTTGTAGAGATTATTTCGGTGAGAAGGAAGGGTATTTAAAGACACAAATTGGCAATCCTGATGGTGCGGATGAGCCGAATAAGAAATATTATGATCCGCGTAAATGGATCAGAGCAGGAGAACTTACATTTATTAGAAGAATGGAAAAAGCATTCGCTGATTTAAATAATGTAAACACGCTATAAAAGCATTTATCAATCGAATGATGATTGATAAAAAAAAAATACGGAGAACAAGATGAGTTGGTTTAAAAGAAGTAAGGAGGGGATTACCACATCCACACACGAGAAGAAGGAAACGCCTGAAGGATTGTGGAAGAAGTGTTCTAATTGTAAGACGATATTTTCATCAAACGATTTAGAGAATAACAGCTATGTATGTGATCGTTGTAATCATCACGAACGTATTGGCTCGCAGCAATATTTTGAGCTTTTGTTTGATGATGGAAAGTACAAGGAGATCAATGCAAAATTGACTTCTGGAGATCCGCTAAGCTTTGAGGATACTAAAAAGTACACGGATCGCGTAAAAACATCACAGAAGAAAACCGGATTGAAGGATGCCATTCGTACTGCGAAAGGTAAACTCGATGGGGAGGATATCATCATTGCTGCGATGGATTTTTCATTCATTGGAGGTTCAATGGGATCTGTGATGGGAGAAAAAATTGCAAGAGCAATCGATGAATCCATAAAAGTCAAATGCCCCTTTATGATTATCTCGAAATCTGGCGGTGCACGTATGATGGAAGCTGGACTTTCATTAATGCAAATGGCGAAGGTTTCTGGAAAACTTGGACAATTAGCGGAACATAAATTGCCTTACATATCTTTCTTAACGGATCCTACCACAGGTGGAGTTACCGCTTCCTTTGCAATGCTTGGAGATATTAATATCGCCGAGCCTGATGCGTTGATTGGTTTTGCAGGTCCTCGTATCGTAAGAGAGACGATTGGACGCGATCTTCCTGACGGATTCCAACGGTCTGAATTTGTTCTTGAACATGGTTTCCTAGATTACATTGTTGAAAGGACACAATTGAAAGAGACTTTGGCGTTATCATTGAAGTTCTTCCGATCATAATAAAATGTTGAATTCATAATTCTGCATTCAATTATTCATAATTCGAATTAAAACACTACATTTGCCCCGTCTTAATAGAGACTGTACATAAAAATCATTAAACAAATATTGGAATGTATTTAGATTCAACAGAAAAAAAAGAGATCTTCAAAAAACATGGAGGATCAGAAGCTAACACTGGTTCATCAGAAGCTCAAATCGCATTGTTTACTTACCGTATCACGCATCTTACTGAGCACTTGAAAAAGAACCGTAAAGATTATGGAACGCAAAGAGCACTGCAATTGTTAGTAGGTAAGCGTAGAAGTTTACTTGATTACTTGAAATCAACTGAGATCGCAAGATATCGTGCAATCGTGAAGGAACTTGGACTACGTCGTTAAGATTCATCACATATAAATTATTTAAAGGGGCATTCGAAAATTATTCGGTTGCCCCTTTTTGAAAAAAATGACCAACGAACACTGAGAACAATCACACTCGATCAAAGTGCACAGCAAACTTGTTTGCGTGTCCAATAGCTAAAGTGAGCTTGCGAATGTGTCTAAAAGTACTCTCAGAGTACGGTCTAACTAAAAATGTAAATAAATAAATATGAATATAGGAACAAAAAGGTCCATCACTATCGGAGGTAAAGAAATCTCCATCGAGACTGGTAAGTTAGCTAAACAAGCTGACGGCGCGATAGTGTTACGAATGGGCGACACTATGATTTTAGCAACAGTGGTTGCTAATCCAGAAGCAAGAGAAGGAGTAGATTTCCTTCCTTTAACAGTAGATTACAAAGAGAAATTTGCGGCAGACGGTCGAATCCCTGGAGGTTTCTTCAGAAGAGAAGCACGTCCATCTGAACGTGAAATTCTTGTGATGCGTTTAGTCGATAGAGCGTTGAGACCATTGTTTCCAGAGGATTACCATTCAGGTATTCAGTTGATGATGCAATTGATCGCGTATGATGGAGTAAATAGTCCAGATGCATTGGCAGGTTTTGCAGCATCTTGTGCACTTGCTGTATCTGATATCCCGTTCAACGGACCAATGTCTGAAGTACGTGTGGCTAGAATAGACGGAAATTTCATTATCAACCCAACGTTGGAAGAGATGAAAGCATCCGATATCGACTGTATGATTGCTGGTACAATTGACAACATCGTAATGGTGGAAGGTGAAATGCAAGAGATTCAAGAGGCTGAGATGGTAGAAATCATCAAAGTAGCGCATGAATCAATTAAAGAGCAATGTCAATTCCAATTGGATTTGGCTGCATTGATTCCAGGAACACAACCAAAGAGAACATATTCTCACGAAGATCACGATGATGAGGTTCGTCAGAAAGTAATGGATTTTGCATACGAAAAATGTGCTGCTGTTGCTCGTCAAGGATTGGCATCAAAAGATAAGCGTGCTGAACTATTTGGTGCAGTTAAACAAGAACTAATCGCTTCTCATACTGAAGAAGAACTTGCAGTAGTTGGTAAATACCTCTCTGTATATTTCAAAGCAACAATGAAGAAAGCAGTTCGTGACGTAATGTTGAACGAGAAAATTCGTTTGGATGGTCGTGATTTCAACGAGATTCGTCCAATCTGGGCAGAAGTTGATTACTTACCAATGGTGCACGGTTCTGCTGTGTTTACAAGAGGTGAGACTCAATCATTGACAACACTTACATTAGGTGGTAAAATGGATGAGCAGAGAATTGATGATGTTACCTTTACGGATAGCCTTCCTTTCATGTTACACTATAACTTCCCACCTTTCTCAACAGGGGAAGAAAGAATGATTCGTGGAACATCTCGTCGTGAGATTGGACATGGTAACCTTGCGCTTAGAGCATTGAAACCAGTTCTTCCGGATGATAATTCTTATACGATTCGTTTAGTATCTGAAATCCTTGAGTCAAATGGTTCATCTTCTATGGCAACAGTTTGTGCTGGAACCCTAGCATTGATGGATGGTGGTATTCAAATCAAAGCTCCAGTTTCTGGAATCGCGATGGGATTAGTTACTGATGGTGAAAAATTTGCAGTATTATCTGATATCCTTGGAGATGAAGATCACTTAGGAGATATGGATTTCAAAATTACAGGAACAGCTGCTGGGATTACTGCATGTCAAATGGACATGAAGGTAGATGGACTTCCTTATGAAGTATTGACAGAAGCGTTAATGCAAGCAAAAGAAGGTCGTTTACACATCCTTGATAAGATCGTTGAAACACTTGCTGCTCCAAGAACTGAGTTGAAACCACAAACTCCACGTATCGAAGCATTAACAGTGCCGAACGATATGATTGGAGCGATTATCGGACCTGGAGGGAAGATTATCCAACAAATGCAAAAAGACACGAACACTAACATTACAATTGAAGAATTGGAAACTGGTGAAGGTCGTGTTCAAGTTATGTCAAACAATGCGGATGACATGGCTGCTGCACTTGGAGCAATCAAATTGATTGCATTCCCACCATCAGTTGATGAAGGCGCTGAGTACGAAGGAAAAATAAAATCACTTCAAGCATATGGAGTATTTGTTGAGATCGTACCTGGAACAGATGGATTGATTCACATCTCTGAATTTGCCCACGAACGTATTACTAAAATGGAAGACGTTTGTAAAGAAGGTGATGTTGTGAAATTCAAGGTTGTCGGTAAAGATCCAAAAACGCGTAAGTGGAAACTTTCACGTAAAGTTCTTTTGCCAAAACCAGAAAGAGCTGAAGCACCTGCAACGGAAAGCTAGAAGCTAGACTTCTAATTACCATATTTAAAAGCACCTCAAGCAATTGAGGTGCTTTTTTCGTTACTATCCACTATTCCGGTCTATTGTCCGTTTTAATTTACATCGCCCGTCAGTTTGAGTTTCGACGCCAGCAGAAGTATAGAGAACAAGGGAGTTCCTCTAAAAAAAAACGCTGCGTTAGGGATTGCAATGACATCCTTTTAGTACACTATGAGCTGAGTCTCTCGAAGCCCACCTTGTGCTAAAAGATAGAATGGAAAGCCCGACCCTCGTTATAGTTATCGCGAGATAGCACTCGAGAGGGAAACGCCCAGAAAAAGCACACTATAGATTATCAGTTACTAGCATAATCCTACTATTCCGTCATAGCGTCTTTTCTATTGACAGCTTTCAGTCTCCCTCTAAACATTCAATTGTCCATTCATCATATTTCAAATCTTAGACCGTGTTTCTCTTCTACATTTGTTTCAAATAACAATCACGTGGCTGAAACAATATTAGAAATAAACGGACTTTCCAAAAAGTATAAAAAAATCAATGCAGTCTCCGATCTTAATTTGAAGGTGGAGAAACAAATGATTTTTGGTTTGCTCGGTCCAAACGGTAGTGGAAAGACAACTACTCTCGGGATGCTCATGGGGGTCATTCGAGCGAGTGGAGGGTCTTATTCTTGGTTTGGAAACGGTGAGAAGGATGAGAATAGAAAACGAATTGGTGCACTCCTAGAGACGCCTAATTTCTATCCTTACCTAACTGCTGTACAAAATTTAGAAATTACTGCAAAGATTAAAGGCATTGCCAATCCTGAAGAGGAGATTCAGAAAGTATTGAAGGCGGTTGACTTATTAGATCGACAAGACAGTAAATTTAGAACATACTCGTTGGGAATGAAGCAGCGTTTAGCCATTGGAGCAACACTTCTTGGTGATCCTGAATTGCTCGTCTTAGATGAACCAACAAATGGCTTAGATCCGCAGGGGATTGCAGAAATCAGAGAACTTATCATTGAAATAGGAAGAAGCGGCAAGACGATCATTATTGCATCGCACATTTTGGATGAGATTCAAAAAATGTGTACGCATTGCGCCATTCTTCGGAAAGGACATTTATTACAAGTTGGTACCATCGAGGATTTGATCGGGAATCAAGATGTGGCCCTAATAAAGATTGGCTCAATCGATACTCCAAAATTGTTGAAAGTGATCGAATCAGATGACTCGATTAGTGTGTATAAAGAGGACGCTAAAACGTTAATCATTCGATGTGAAGCGGGTACGAAACCATCAGAGATTAATCAATACTTTTTTGATAAAGGAATAGTGTTAAGTGAATTATCACTCTTCCAAGAAAGTTTAGAAAATCAATTCTTAGCAATAGTAAACAAGGCATGAAAAATTTGATCACAATAGAATGGATGAAGCTGAGAAGATTGATGACCATGAAGGTCATCTTGATTGTCTACGCAATTATGGTTCCGCTAATATTTTGGGCAATCTCGTACATTTCCATAAGAGTAGGTCCTGGGACGGAAGTGAGTTTGCCATCTTCAATGTATCAATTCCCTGAAGTGTACAACTATGTGGGGTATATCGCCAGTTTCTTCAACCTAATGATAGGTGTAATTGTAATTGTATTCACTACCAACGAATTGAAGTATAAGACGCAACGACAAAATGTAATTGACGGCTTAAATAAACGAGAAGTAATAATGGCAAAGTTTTATGTCGTGTTCCTACTCGCTTTCGCTATTTCTTTTTATGCGTTTTTGGTTTCGCTAATCTTTGGTGCAATCAATGGTAATATTGGAGATCTTTTCGACGGAATACAGCACGTTGGAGCTTACTTCGTATCGACCTTTGGTTATTTCATTTTCGCACTCTTCTTTGCCAACTTAGTGCGCTTGCCAGCATTGGCTATCGTTCTTTACTTAGTGTCAACAACTGTAGAAGGAATCATTGGCTTCATAACAACCAATATGTATGTGCAGTTTTTTCCACTCAGCACGTTTGCAGACTTAGTGCCAATTCCAATTTTACCAGACGGGGCTCCTGAGTTTATTTGGGGGCAGGGAGGTAGAGTTCTATTAGCGCTTGGCTACATTCTAATTCTAGTAATAATCTCTTACCGCGTAATTAAAAAACGAGATATCTAACCCTAAACTCATTTAGCTATGTACCCACTATTATCAAAATGGACCATTCTTACTGGGCGAGAAGAAGAAGCAATAACCGCATTGTAAGGACTTGCATTGCAAGTAGAAGAAGGTGAGCCCGATACGTGGATGTACACTGCATACGCCTGATTCTACTCAAGGAAATTTACCTACACCACCCGAAGGAGAGGTTGTGTTTTTTGAAATTTACAAGAACCTTGAAGCATTTAATGCACATGTAACTGGCCCACTGTTTACAAGCTTTGTAGAAGAATATCGATCTCTCTTTTTAGCAAGCCATGGCGCACCATATGTGACCTTTGAGGTGATGAATCGACAGGCTGGGTTCATTCGCGAACAAGCAGTGTAAATATCGCTTTAACACATAGTTATATGGGCTTTGACCAGCCTTGTCAAACCAATTCTTCGACGGATCTGTTTCACGGTACGCTTAATTTCCTATATTTAGGCTCAAACTCAATGATATGGCTAGTAAAAGAGATTTAAAGAAAAATGTTCAAACAAAAGTTTATTTGATCATGGATGCGTGCGATGAAGCAGTAGACGGTGGAAAAGAAAGCAAAGCGGCAGATAAATTAATGGATGATGTCGTAGATTTTTACGAAGGAATTATGCCTAAGATTAATGGAGCAAAAGATAGGGCTTCATTCAAAAGCATTAATGAAGAAATTGATAAAGCGTTGGCCGGTCTTGGCAAGAAAGCTGATGGACTCAAATAAGCACTGATTATACTTATCTACAAATAAAGAAACGATTATGTGGGCTTGGTTTAAACGACTATTTAGGATTGGAAAAGCAGAAGCAAATGCTGCATTAGATCACCTTGAAGATCCAGTTAAGATGACTGAACAGGGAATTCGTGACCTAAAAGCAAATCTATCCAAAGCACTAGTTGCAATGGCAGAGGTTAAAGCTATGGGGATTCGTGCAAAAAGCGAAACTAAAGAGTACAACGAGAAAGGAGCCGAATACGAAACGAAAGCGGTGTTGCTTTTGAAGAAAGCAGCTGCTGGCGAAATGGATAGTGCAGAAGGAGATCGTTTAGCGTCTGAAGCATTACTGCGAAAAGAAGACAATGAAAAGCTAGCAGTCATCTCGACCGAGAATCAAACGTATTTCGAATCGAATGCTGCGAAGTTAAAGGATAAAATCGATGACCTCAAAGAGAACATTGATAAATACGAAAATGAATTGAAAACGTTGAAAGCACGCGCTAAAGTGAGCAAAGCAACGAAGGAGATTAATCAAGATTTGGCAGGAATTGATTCTTCATCTACTGTTTCTATGCTCGAACGCATGAAAGAGAAAGTGGCAGAAGAAGAAGCATTGGCAGAATCGTATTCTGAAATTGCAAATGAAAGTCGTTCGTTAGACCAAGAAATTGATGATGCATTGGAATCATCTTCTGCAGAACTTAAGGCAAAGGATTCGTTGGAAGCCTTGAAGGCGAAAATGGCACAAGAACAATAATAAATTTTATTCAATTGAGCGCTCTGGCATTAGTCAGGGCGCTTTTTAATTTATACCATGCGCATATCCACAAAACATACTTTGCTTCTGTTTGGCGTTTTAGCCTTCATTACAATTGTCCTCCTGAAGGGAGATTCAAATCTTTGGAAGGCCGTCGCACTTGGTGGATTGATCGTTTTTTTGTGGTTGGTAGAGGCGCTGCCTATATATGTTACGGCAATGCTGCCCTTGGCGCTAGCCGTCCCGATGGGATTGCTTACCACAGATCAGATTGCGGGTGCCTATGCAAATAAATTCGTTTTCCTATTCTTAGGAGGCTTTCTACTAGCACTTGCCATGGAAAAGTGGGATGTTCACAAGCAAATAGCACATTCTATCATTAGCGTAGTGGGGAAGTCTAAGGCACGCATTATATTGGGCTTTATCATCAGCACAGGATTGCTGAGTATGTGGATTTCAAACACCGCAACTACCTTAATGATGTTGCCCATGGCGATGGCCGTTGTAAGTAATCTCAAATCCGATTCAAAATCTAAATTCCCCTTATTTCTGCTCTTGGCAATCGCATATTCAGCGAGCATTGGAGGGATGGCTACGTTGGTAGGTTCTCCACCAAATAGTGTGATGGCAGGAGTTCTTAGTGATAACTATGGAATTGAGATCACCTTTTTAGATTGGATGAAATATGGTCTTCCACTCGCGATGATCTTACTAACAATGTTGTTTCTATTCTTTGTAATTCGCCTCAGAGGTGAACATAAAGGAGACGATATTAAGATTGACCTAGAAAAGAAACCATGGTCGCGCGATCAGCTGAAAATCATTCTAATTTTCGTTATAGTTGTTCTGTTGTGGTCGTTCCGTAAGCTAATCATAGAGTGGACGGGAATTAGCTACGGCGACGAAAACGTTGCTGTTATTGCCGCAATCATCATGTTTATTCTTCCTAGCTCTGATGGAAAAAAAATCTTGGTGTGGAAGGATACTACTAAGCTTGCCTGGGGAATCTTGATTCTTTTTGGTGGTGGATTAGCACTGGCAAAAATGCTCGAAGTAAATGGTGTCATTGTTCAAGTAGCTGCGATGTTTGAAGGTTTCAGCAACTTAAGCATTCTACTATTACTAATTGTGGTAGTCTCAATTTCAATCTTTGGTACAGAAATCATGTCGAATACTGCACTTGTCACGGTCTTTGTGCCGATTATTGCTGTGTTCTGTACGAAGGCAGGAATTCCGCTGGAAACGCTTTGTTTTCCGGTTGCCTTGGCCGCCAGTTGTGCATTCATGCTCCCTGTTGGAACTCCGCCAAATGCAATTGTATTCTCTTCAGGTCAAGTCACCATTCGTCAAATGGCAAGAACTGGCTTCGTTTTGAATTTACTTGCGATATTCATTGTCGTAGCCTTTGCCATGTTGTTTATTAAGTAGCTTTTCACGAATAATAGAACGCTACACCATGAAAATCTCCGTGTTTATACTGATCTTAACGCTATCTTTTTTTGGGGTAGCTCAAAATCAACATAGCGAAATATTAGGAGCTTGGATCGTTTCAGATTTTGAACATTTTGATAGCGACACAAACCTATTGTTTAGGTACCGAAAAGATGCACCTAAATTAAGCGAACTAAGAAAAGGTGGGCGAATAACCTCAATGGAAATGGAATAAGCAAAAAGGGGATTAACTTTACCTAACATCAACCCTAAATAAATTCCAACGCTTCATTCTTCATGCAGAATACTGAATTTGAAATTATTGTCTCATCCTACCTCCAACTTTAATTCAAAATCATGATTATCTGCGTTATCTGCGTTATCTGCGTCATCTGCGTTCATTTTTGCATGTACAACATATCTAATTAAAAGAGCACTAGCAGTTAAAGAGAGCTAGAATTATTGTTAAATTCGTAACAGCCATTTAGGTCCTTTATAATCAGTCGTATAGCTTAAAGTTCGAAGAGTTCAACAGAATGATCGTCAATAACGCTATTATATTCATCTGCAAGAAGATGAACAAGATTTAATAGACTAGTCGAGTGGTTACTTTGTATATTGTTAATGAATTAATATTTTACATCTGTGAAACTATTCCTATGCCTATTTGTGGTTTTAACTGTTTCAACATGCTTCGCGCAGCACAACAATGAATTTTATAATAATGGAGCATTAGTGCACGTTAAAGCTGGCGCAGAAATTCATGTTCGGGGCGATTTCCACATGTATCGAGCGACAGGAGATTTAGAAAATAATGGCTTAATAAAAGCACAGGGTAATACCTATTCAGATAATTTATTTCAACAATCTGGTACCGGCATTTATCGCGTAGAAAATTCGGATGTGAATGTTGGAGAACGTCAATTTATTGAAGGAAGCTATGCGGTTCGAGGTGGACAAGCAGCAACTGGGGTAAATGATGGATCGTTTTATGATTTACAATTGGCTAACGATCAAGGAATCGTTTACCTCGTAGGAGGTGGAAACGTCGCAGATGTTCGAAACAGCGTAGACTATGATGTGGGGGCGGTGAAGAATAGAATCCTTACTCATGATGTGGGTATGCTTGGAGCAGTTGTTCTTCCAGCGAATGGATCTTTATACTCAAGTGTTTTTGGAATAATGAATCCAACGGCCGGAATGGCTGGGATGATTGACAATACAGTTACAACCGGAGGAAACATGTCTGGAGTTGATGATGGTTATGTTCAAGGGAAACTAAGACGTGCAATTGCTGCAGCCGGAGGACAGTATGACTTTGTTCTCGGACTCGAGCCAGCAGGAGCAGGAGCACAAAGAGGGATGCAATATACGCGCGTTGACATTCAAGCAAACAACTATGATGTTCTTGAGAGTTACTATGAGACAGGTAGTTCAAATCTATTCTCTTCGGTAGTTGAGTGTTCAGGAGAATGGATGAATTATTTTGGAGGAGTTGATCACGGCGAGTGGATGATGGAAGATATAACAGGAGTAGGAGCGGGAGCCTACGAAATGTGGATTTGGCCTCAAGATGACAATTATCCAGTAGGGATAGTGTGGGCGATTTCTAAAGACAATGCACTTACTGGAACTGTAAATGATTGTGGACCAACTCCAGTTGGATTGTCTAGTGATGGATATAATGGATTTTTATCACCAAGCGAATTTGACGCTGTAGCTGCGATTATTCTTTTACCGATTGAATTAATTGATATCAATGCTACAGGAGTTGTCGATCATATTGACATAACATGGACCGTAGGATCAGAATCGAATGTAAGCCATTATGAACTGGAGCGTTCTGAGAATGGCGTAGACTTTGAGTATATAACAAGTATAAATGGCGTTGGAACAACTACGCTAACTCAATACTATGATTACTCAGATTTCGATATCCGTTACTTTCAGGATTTCTATTATAGAGTAAAACTAGTTGACGTGGATGGAGTTTCTGAGTATACACCAATAGTTGTGGCAAATCTTAAGAATGAAAATGGAGGTTTCAGCGAGGAAATGGTTTCAGTCTATCCAAATCCATCATCAGAAGATTTCAACATCTCAATTTACTCGGATGAAGAGCGTGAGCTATCAATGAAAGTATACAACTCACTTGGACAAGTAATACAAGAACGAACGTCTAACATAAAAGAAGGTAATACGGTATTTAGCTTAGTGTCAAGTGAATGGTCAAGCGGAGTCTTTCATCTAGCTATACGCGATATAGTCTCAGGACAAACAATCAATAAGAAGTTTATCAAAAAATAGAAAAATGAATTTCATTAAATTAATTACTGCCGTTTCAGCGTTATTTATAGCCAATGGCCTAATGGCACAGAATGTGGGTATTGGAACCGCAGCGCCATCCGAAAAAATTCACGTTGTCGGGGGCGCCAGAATCACTAGTTTATCCGGTGTTGGAAATAGGTTAGTTCAGTCAAACGCAACAGGTGTTTTAAGTAATATAGCCGGTGGTGGGAATGGGCAGGTCTTGACAATGATTGGAGGTGTTCTTACTTTTCAAGATCCTCAAGCTGACAATGGATTGTATTATAATGCTACAGTTGATCGAATTAGATTAGGCGGGCCGCTGGTTGAGGCTACTACAATCACTCAGGGCGGAAACCTGATGACCTTTAACCTGAATGGTACAGGTGATTTTAGAGTTCAAGACAATGGAACTAATCGTTTTATTGTTTATGATAATGGTAGGGTTGAAATGCCGTATACTCTTGATGCATCGGGAGTAGGAAACACTGGTGCTCTTGAAATAGGCAATTCACTTCGTCTCGATGGCAATGAGATAATTACAAATACGAACACTACGCTCTATCTCCAGAATGACAACAATGGAGATCTTCGCGTAGATGCAAATACATTAAATGTTGATGCTAGTCTGAATGTGATTGGGCTTTCAGCCATGCCAGCAGCCCCATATAGCCTGGGTGCTGGAGTTCCTGTTCATACGGTTGCCTACCCAATCGAGATTGGAAACGATGGAAATGCAGGACAGCAAGTAACTATTGGTTACTATCGTGGATCAGATCCAGAAGTAAATCCAGAGCAAAATGGTGGATGGGGATATGTGGGATACAATGTTGCAGCGGCAGGAGAATATTGGTGGAGAATGTACTCTGGAGGGTTCATTAACGCATCGCAGCGTGAGATAAAAAGAAATATTCATACAATTAACGAGGACGAACAACTTGAAGACTACATTGTGAGTAGTATAAAAGGTATGAAGCCATCTCTCTACAATTATCATAACGAGTATGACGAAATGAAAGAGGGAGTTGAAAATCATTTTAGACCTGCATTTCGAATTGGATTAATTGCTGACGAAACGCCAGACTATATCTTAGACGAAGGATTTTCTGGAGTGGATATATATGGCCTAGCAGCTTTGAGTCTTGCAGGAGTTCAGCACAATATGAACGCCATCGAAGAGATGAATGAAGTGAAGACGATTCAGGATTTTGGGTCATCGTCAATTTCGACTACTGAGCTATGGGTTGAGTTTTCAGAAAATTTCGAAGGACAAATTCCGGTCGTGACTATAACGAGTAATAATCCTGCTGTAACCATTAGTGTCGTGGAGAAAAGAGCAACGCAATTTAGAGTGGTTGTTTCACAAGCAACACCCGGCTTACAGTTCGATTGGATTGCAATGGCTAAAAAGAAAGCTTCTTCTGGAGTAAAAGCAGCCGACCTATCTGCTGAATTGAAAAGTAAATTAGAAGTGCCGAGTGAAACGAAAAATGAAATTATTGAATACTATGAAAACTTGAATTCGACACTTACTCCACCGAAAAATAAATAAATTTGAAAGAAAAAAGAAAAGCTCCATTTGGAGCTTTTCTTTTTTATAATTAACCTTCTATGGCTACTGATCTTAATCCAGCGCTGTACAAAATACCCAATAGTATTCATACTCGGTTCCAGGAACTCTAAAAACACCGATTCCAACCTTACGACTTGCCGAATTAAACATGTTCTCGTAATGACCTTTACTATTATACCATTGATCGTAAGTGTCAGATGCGGCTTCATTACCAGCTGCAATATTTTCTGAATTCACAAACGATTCACTATAAAACTTTCTGATTCGTTCGAACGTTCCACCAACTTCTACCAGTTCGCCATTAATTCGATCGTGACTATCATGAGCGAAATAGTTTTGAGACCCTAGATCATACGCATGATAACGACATGCGTTTGCTAATTTTTCCTCCCACTCTAATTCAACAAGTCCCTTCTCTTTCCGTGCAAGATTAATAATGTGAAGCATTTCCTGTTCACTTTGTCTGTTATGACTGCGAATCATCTCGGTACCTTGTGGCAGACCGTAATACTGCCCTGGGACTTTAACGAATCCACTTGAATTGCTATTCTCTATATTATCACTAGCGTCAACTAATTCTGTTTCAGTAGCGTTGTACTCAGTTTCCATATTCCCATCCGTGACAGCGATGTAAGCTGTATTCAGAAATTCATAGTTCTCTACTTTTTTATTCAATCGAACGCCAAGATCTGCAAATTCCGATTCAGACAATTCATTTATGACTGAGTGCGCAACATATTGTAGCGCCTCCACTTCTTGATGCCAATTTACTTTATTCATCATCTTTTGGTCACTGCGATCCATAAATTTATTCGCATAAGAGAGTGATTTGGTGATATGAAAATACTTGCCTTTAGCATTTCGTGCATTCTTCACTTTGTCTTTATAGATCATCGATGCAAAGAAGTACGAAGATGATTTCTCTGGTCGATATTTGATATAACGTTTCGCTAAAATCAAGCATTTTTTTGAATCATTATCATAGAGTTTCTTTAACCGTTTATAGGTAGCTTCACCGGCAGAAACATTAGCGACAATTAGGAATGTTAGGAAAATGAGAGATGCTTTTTTCATACTGCGGAGATTAGAGATTATAGAAACATAACCACTTGTCTCACTTTTGGTACACTTCTTATTCTACGCGTACAGAAAATACAAGAGAGTAGACGCTATTTAATTTTATTGTGGATGAATAGAATATTATCATAATAGACAGTATCCGTTGGACTTGGATTGTATAGATATACCGTGAATTTTTGATTTGCCATGTCCTCAGTTACAACATAAAATCGAGTAAGCTTTGACCAGGGAGTAATACTATCATGTACAGCGTTTCTTGCATTCATGAAGATCAGCTTTGGTTGGACGGAAATGATCACTTCGGCTCCAATTCCTTGAGCCATAGTTTCTACGTAGAGCTTATCCCCTAAAGTGGCATCTTTTAGCTCAAAGATTACGCCAAATGGATTTGCTGGCGTGAGCATTACGCTCGAATTTCCCTCAAAGTATTTCTCTCTAGACCGATCCGCACCTTTTAGTGAGTAGTTCGAATTGCTCGTCTTAAATCCAGTGGAAGAGCTATACGTTTCAGCATCACAGGCTATTCTTATTTCATCATATTCTGTAGGGATGTAATACCTGGAATAAATAACGCCCGCAGACCAAGTTAATAATACGATCGAGAACAGCCCAATAAGTGGCATTAGTATTCTACCAAGAGTATATTTTCTCGAATAAAAGAGCAGGAAGAATAAAGGGAACAATGGGATGAAGTAACGCCCCTGTAAATTGCTTATTATCAAGGATCCAACCGCTCCCCAAGCTAAATTCTGCATCAAAAACATTAGGAGAAAAAGAAAAATGAAGCCCAATAGAATAATTGATTTCTGTCGAGCGCTAATGACAATAGATTTGGTTCCGTCTGCAATGCTAATAATAAAAATTACGAGATAAGAAATCCAAATTAATCCTACCGGAAGTTTAGAATCCAGCCAGCCGAAGGTGCCAATGTAACCGTGCGTGAACATGCTAAAGCTTTCAATTATAGAATCGTAAATGACCTTGAAGATATAAGTCCCATGCCCTAGAATGTACGCTACTTGGTCGCCAATATTGGCTCCAAATACGAGATTGGCACCTGCCCGATAATCAGGGTTGTAATGATCGTAGTCAATATAGAGCGAACTCATCATCCAGGACCAAAAAATGGATGTTAATCCTGCAAAAATGAACAGGATACCAATTTTAGTAATTCTGTTCTTCCATGATCCAAACTGTTTGGTAGGAATAAGAAGAAAAAGGACAATAAGAGGGGCATACACAAACTTTGCAGATGTTAACACCAATGCAAGACCAAGCGCGTAGATATACTCCCTGCGCGTCATCGCTGTTTTAGAAAATGAAAGATAGAGGTAGTAGCTAATGAGTAAGAACGCAAGGCTATTTGTGACAACATCAGCACTCATCGACATATTGGTGAATATCGACATGGGCAGGAGCGCGAGTAAAACGAACAGCCATTTATAGATTGGAATGATTTTAATGGCGAGATAAATACAAAACAGCCAGAAAAGTAAACTGATTAAACGTCCAGAATAAAATACAAGCAGCGGCGGTAAGTGCAGAATACGCGCAGAAGCAATCGCAATGGATTGTGGTAAATAAGAAATAGGCGAATAGACAGCGGCATTTGGGTAGTCACGAAATTTACTTTTTTCAGGATTGAGCGGCGCAGTTAAACCATCGATAATGACATCTACATCTGCTTTTGTATCAATATTGGCAAAAATTGGTAGGGCTGCATCCACACAAGTGATGATACTCGTTGGTATGTATCCACCCAAGCGATCATCTTGTTGAATTGATGCCAACTTACCCTCTGAAATCTGATAGGCGCGATAGAAATGTGCAACTTCATCAGGGCTTTGAAAAGGTGGGGTAATGATTAAAAAGAGTAAGCCATAAACAAACGCAATGATCAAGAAAAAGCGCTCTGGTCGAATCGAGTCAAGCTCGAGGTTGCGAAAATTCATTATTGCATTCAATTTACGTTGGCGTAATGTTGATTCAAATGTAGTTAAATTTACAAAAAAGACTTACCTTTCTCAAGGCTATTTGACGGTTCTAATTGTTGGATTGTTCAGAAGCTTTTTATCCGTATTGAATCAATTATGAAAGTACTTTTATCGCCTGCAAAGGCGTTGGATATGTCCAGAGAGATTGCGCCTACAGAAGCGTCGATTCCAATATTTATTGAGGAATCAGAACTGCTCGCAAAAAAGATGTCAAAGTTTTCTTCTCGAAAAATCGGTGAGATGATGAGTTTATCGAAGGATTTGTCAGATCTAAATTTTGGGCGTTATCAAACTTGGCAACCTGAAGTGGAATTGAATGGGGAGAATAATTATGCCGCCGCCGCTTTTAACGGTGAAGTCTACCGTGGTTTTGATGTGGAAACCCTCTCAGAATCAAAAATGAAAATTGCCCAGCAGAAAGTTCGAATATTATCGGGACTTTATGGTATCCTTAAACCCTTTGACGTGATATATCCTTATCGATTAGAAATGGGAACAAAATGGGCGGTGACACCTAAAAAGACCTCGCTCTATAAATTCTGGGGGACAAAAATTTCGGATAGTTTAAATGCTGAGGGAGATGACGTAATTGTTAACCTCGCATCAATCGAATATTTTAAAGCAGTTGACAGAAAAGCGTTGAAAGCTGATGTGATTACTCCACTATTTAAAGAATTTAAGAATGGCGAATATAAAGTTGTCATGGTTTTTGCAAAGAAAGCTAGAGGAAGCATGGCGCGCTACATTGTAGATAACAATATCGATAACGTAGAGGAACTGAAAGGCTTTGATATTAGTGGTTATCGTTACGATGAAAACCTATCTTCCAAGCTTGAATGGATCTTTACTCGATAGGTGGCAAGATGCATGAGTTGAACCATTCGCGGCGCTGGGGTTACTGTTAACTAATGAGGAGAATGTCAAGAATCTTTAGCGTACTGATAATATTACTTTGGAGCGTTATCGGGTGCTCTCAAATAACGCCGCTCCAAATAAAGTCGCACAGTCAATTTTTGGACATGAGCTCGGCACCACTTTATCAAAAGTATGGTCAGGTTACAGCCGTTAAAGTAGTGCTAGATACACGCGACGATAAGCTTTACTTTTTAAACGCAACAAACTTCCAATTTCACCATGTGTTTTGTGAAGATGTACTTGGGTATTATAAGACATTATCAGAGTTCAATGAAGAAAATTATTCGGGAGATGTCACCCGGCCATTTTTACTCGCAAATATAAATTATTACCAAGCGCTAGATAAATATGCACTTGAGCTGGGGCCATCAGATAGAATGAATGCAAAGCATCTTGAACAGCTTTATAAAGCGGTGCAGGAAGAAGTGTTTTTTGAGGATAATTTCTTCCTGATGCTGAGTACAACGCATGTAAATAATATTAAATCAACGCTGGCAACATCTATTAAACTGCTTACGCCAGAAGAGGTTTATGCGAATCAGACCTATCAACCAATTTCAAAAAACACACGTTTTGGACGCGTAAGAGTCATTACTGATTGGGAGGCTCAGTCCAAAGATATTCGCCCAACAGATATTCTACTGCTCAATGATATTCCGCTCGTATTCCCTTTAGTGGCTGGGGTGATTGTAACGCAATTTCAAACGCCACTCAGCCATGTATCGCTTTTAGGGCATAATCGTAAAATTCCAATCTGTGCCTACACTGAATTGTTCAATTCCGAAGAGTTGCTGGCATTAGAAGGAGCTGTTGTTGAATTTTCGGTAGCGCAGGACACCTTCTATTTGAGAGCTTCAACAGTGACGCTAGAAGATTTCAAGAAAAATAAAAACGCGATAAAATTAAAATGTGATACTTCTGTAGATTCATTGATTCCGGCAAAATACTTGTCTGAGAAGCTCGGGAAGGTGGTTGGGAATAAAGCCGCAAATTTTGGGAGTTTAGTCAAATATTCGGAAAAGATTGGTTTCAAAACGCCTGAGTCAGCTTTCGCAATTCCATTTGGACCTTACAAACGCCATATCGATAGGTCTGGCATTCGAGGAATGCTCACTAGTCTCTTCCAAAAGAATAATCTGAATAGAAGTTCGCAAGCTATCGAAGCTGATCTTAAAATGATCCGATGGAAAATAATGTCTACGCCACTTGATCCACAATTGTTATCAGACGTAGAATCAATGATTGGAAGATTGGGTGACTTTAAACGCATGCGCTTCCGATCCTCGACAAACGCAGAAGACCGTGAAGGGTTTTCTGGTGCAGGATTATATACTTCTAAGACTGGCGAAGTCGGAAATGATAAAAAGCCGATTGACAGGGCCATAAAAACAGTTTGGGCAAGTCTATGGTCATACGGTGCTTTTATGGAGCGTGAGGCCTTTAATGTTGATCACAGGTATGTTGCTATGGGAGTTCTCGTACATCGATCTTTCCCAGATGAAGAGGTGAATGGAGTTGCAATTACAATGAACTTATACCGTGATAACTATATGGGCTTTGTTGTTAACGCTCAATTGGGCAATGAGAATGTCGTCCAACCTACCAGCGGTATAGAATGTGATCAATTTATTTGCTACCCTGATGAGACCACATCAACCTATGGAAAGAAGAAAGGTGGAATCGATATAATAACCTATTCTAGCATTAACGATGGTAAACTGACGATGACTGAGAGTGAGATTCAGCATTTAGCGAATGTTCTGGAGGAAATTAAACGGAGGTACTTGCGCAAACATTATACTGGCCTGTCTTACTTTAACTTCGGATTGGATTTAGAATTTAAGCTGGATAAGGATACTAGGCAGTTATATATTAAGCAAATGAGGGTATTTAATCAGTGATTCAATTCGTGGGATGCCAAGTTGAACAAACGCTTATGCCCTAATTATATACAATTAGCTAACTAATCGGAAATGTAATTCGTTATGCAGTATATGAAACTACTATTTACCTTCCTAATTAGTGCAATTGGTTTTATTTCAAACGCACAGACCAATTCATATCATCCACTAAATGAAAACTTAATTTGGCGTTTTGATATATTAACAAACTCTACTTTAACCCCATGTAAATGAGGTGGTAAGTATCATGCTCATTACTATTTCGAGGGAGACACCCTGATTTCAGCTCAATTTTACAAGAAAGTCTATCGGTCTTATGTGTACACAAGTTCATACTTTGGGAATCCAAATTGTTTTCCTTATTTTGACATTGACGAAGGATACACAGGGGCCATTCGAGATGATTCTCTATTAAATAAAGTCTTTTTTCAATATCCCGATTCCACAAGTGACTATTTATTATATGATTATAACCTTTCCATTGGAGATACTATTGCTTCATATGTTACAGGTAACGGAACAGTAGTTACTAATATCGATTCGATTCAAATAGACGGGAGTTTTAGAAAAAGATGGCATTATAACAATTGGTCAGATGGATCCGAAGGTTACTTCATCCAAGGGTATGGATCAAGTTCAGGTTTAATCGAACGACATTGGTCGCTCCAAATCGCGAAGCTAATTTGTGTCAAAAATGAGATCGAGACAATCTATACTACAGGGGTGTTTTCTCCTCTAGGCTGTAACGAAGTATACTTGAACACTGATGAACTAAGTCAAATTCAACTTGATATTTCTCCAATACCCGCTAATAAATACCTTCAGCTTAGCTTTCAAAAAGAACGCATCATTAGCCAAAATGATGTTCAAGTATTTAATTCTTTCGGTAGTTTTATAGCGTGTAACTATAATTCAGAAACGGGCACATTAGATGTTTCAAATCTTACCTCATGCCTGTACTACATTAAGTTTTTTCTAGATGAGCGTTTTATTTCAAAAAGATTTGTTATTGCGAAATAATAAGTTGTATGCTCTCATCGTTATGAAATTAGGCATAAAAAAAACGTCCCAATGATGAGACGTTTTTAATAGGATATTATTTCAGTTTATTTCTTAAAATTATCAGCTACAATTAGTTCTTTCGTGCCGTGTCCCCACGAATAGAATCCTTCGCCAGACTTGATTCCGTGTTTACCTGCGGTTACCATATTCACTAAAAGTGGACATGCAGCGTACTTTGGATTACCTAATCCGTCATTCAATACCTCAAGAATAGCCAAACATACGTCGAGTCCAATAAAATCTGCCAATTGAAGAGGTCCCATAGGATGAGCCATTCCCAATTTCATTACGGTATCGATTTCCTCAACACCAGCAACACCTTCGTTCAGAGTGATTATCGCTTCGTTTATCATTGGCATTAAAATGCGATTGGCAACGAAACCTGGATAGTCATTTACTTCAACGGGAACTTTGTTCAACTTACGCGATGTTTCCATGATCAAATCCGTTACTTCATCAGAAGTAGAATACCCACGGATAATTTCAATCAACTTCATGATTGGAACAGGATTCATAAAGTGCATTCCGATTACTTTATCAGGACGTGATGTCTGTGCTGCAATTTTGGTAATTGATATAGAAGAAGTGTTTGTTGCTAAAATGACATTCTCCGCTGTCATTGCATCCAGATCTCTAAAGATTTTCATCTTCAAATCCATGTTTTCAGTTGCTGCCTCTACTACAAGGTCAACACCCTTTACACCATCGGCCATAGAAGTGTAGGTCGTGATATTTGCAAGCGTCGCAGTTTTGTCATCAGCAGTTATTTTCTCTTTCGCGACTTGGCGATCAAGATTCTTTGTAATCGTCGCGATTCCTCGATCTAAACTTGCTTGTGCAATGTCAATGAGCGCTACGGCGTATCCAAATTGTGCAAATGTGTGGGCGATTCCATTACCCATCGTTCCTGCACCAATAACTGCAATGTTCTTCATAAAGGTCTATTTTTTTTAGTATACAAATATAACAATTCATTAATGTTTCCTGCTGTTCTTAATAGCAGGTTAACAGCCTATAATCAGTTAAAAAAAAGTTGTAGTCATAGTAAATGCAAAGATGATAAATTCTTTGATCGCCAGAAGTGTGGAGGGAGAGCTTTGTTTTCACGGGGAACGGGACCTAATAGGGGAAAAGGCACAAGAATTTCTTCTAAAGGATCTCGAAAATGTCTTTGGTGGATTCAAACGAAAAATGGGAACCGATGAGGTCTTCTGGGCAAATTCTATAGATCGTTCAAACAGGACGTAGTAATAAATTAGTTTATTTGTCAATTATAGCGATTGCTTCGGCGAATTGATGTTAATTTAGTAGGATGATGAGTAGCCCAGAATTATTGGTTCTATACGATGGCGATTGCGGAGTTTGCAACCGATCCGTGGCGCTCGTCCTCAAGCGAGAGCGAGATCAATTGATTCAATTCTCGCCTATTCAATCCAATTTCACAGAAGAACTCTTCAAAAAAAATGGTTGGACAGCTCCAGATTTGAATACGTTTTATTTCATAGTAGGGGAGAAGAAGTATGAACGCTCGCAAGCGGCATTTGAGTTGATGCGGCATTTGAAGGCTCCAACCTCTTGGTTACGAATCTTTCGTTTTTTACCTCGTGTCTTCACAAACGGATGTTACAATTTTGTGGCTCGAAGGCGCAAGAAAATTTCCAAGGGATACTGTGTGATCCCTACACCCGAGCAGCGGCTCCGATTTCTTTAATTAGATTCAATGATTTCTCGAATTTCGGCTGATTCAAGATAGATGGCTCGTTTGAATACTTTGTACTTTTCAGTTGCAATCGATTCTTCTGAGACAAACTTTGCCCAATCGTAAAGTTGCCAACCGAGTCCTATTTCTATCGTTCTGCGATCAATCTCTTTTTCAAATTTTTCTTTGCTCTTCTTGGTCATATATGCAAATCCTCTACCAATTATGCCAAAGAAACTTCGATTCGAATAATCTTTGAGATGATTAAACTCATGTCCTAGAACGCCAACTCTCCCGTTAAACGCCACCTGATCTAGTGTAATTCTTTTCTCGGCAGTCGGTGGGCAGATCCGCACGACATATTTACGTTTAAAACCTCTTCTAAAGAGTGCCGATCCAAATTTTGGACGAGCATTTAGCGAAGTATTGATCTTTTTCATTTTGAAAATAATGGTCGTACTATCTAATTCCGGGAAATAGGACAGTGCCGTAAGGATGGTGAGTTCAAAATCTTCTGGGATCTCCTTATTATGGCCAAATCGACGGCGTAACTCAATCTTTTGTGTTGCAAAACTACTACTGTCGAGCATACGCTGTTGGTGTACTTCTTGAGAGAATCCAATCAGCGAGAAAAGGATAAGGATTATGCTTAGTATGTATTTCATAGGTGATTTACCATTTTGAGTTGCGCGGAGTCAAAAAATGAGCCTGTCGAAGTGGCCCGTAATGAGTGTTTTAGGTTTTGCGAGCAGATCATTCCTTTAGCGTTATTGAGCTAGAGAATGCTTTAAGAAATTTTAGAATCATTGTTATCTCAGCCATTGGCATGAGCATAGTATTGAATTTAATAGACACGTAGAATTCGTTATTTATGAGTTTGCCACTAATTAGCGGAGCGAACTCCGGGCTATTGGCAGAGTGATTATAGATATCCTTCAAATACTTGTTTCCTAATAAATTCCGACTCAATTTTTTATCTCTAGAACTTACGGTAAACTCTTTTTTCGTTAAAAATCGGCTGAGTAGACTGCGATCGCTTATGGAAAATTCTGAAATAACATTCTGAGTAAATTTAAGTTGAGCATTCACCAGGTGCCTGTCAACAGCTGTTGAATTTAACGATGTTGACCTAGTAGATTCTGACATACGGAAGTCGTAGCCAAGACTAATCTCTCCAGAAATGGAATTGTACTCTAGGGCATATCTGAATCTCGGCATGTATGCGCGTCCATTGAACCAAGTGCTTTCTTCTATTTGAAGCTTGCCGTTGTTCTTTGAGTTTAACCTTTCGAAGAAGGTGGATAATGTTCTTAGTTCATTCATATTGAAAATGGGATCCTTTTTATTTTGGTTTCCTATTTTGTATCATTGTCTAATGAGCATGTGAGATCAGGCTAAATTAACCTCCTGAACAATGCCGAAGTTTACATATTAGGTATTATTGCCAATAGTTTTTAGCGTAAATGACGTCGTTAGTCCAACGCTGAAATTTCGAGGCAGTTTCTCAACTCCGAAAATCGCTCTAGAATGTTTTCCTTTCTCCCCTAATACTTTTACAAACAAATCCGATGCTCCATTAACTACAGCGGGTGAGTCATCCCAATCTTCTCCTGATTGAAAATAGGCATCAATATGATTTAACCCCACAATATTGTCGAAACCAATTTTTTCATCCAATTGGGCCAATACATTCAAGGCACATAATTCCATTGCCTTAAACCCATCTTCAGTCGAAATTCCAGTTCCTAAACGTCCTTGAAATTTGAATTCTCCATTGAGAATTGGAAACTGAATAGCTATATACGCTATGTTCCCTCGTACGTTTACGGATAGGTAACTGCCTCCCGGGGTTGAAACTTCAGGCAATTTCAGTCCCATTTTTTTTAAATTTTCAAGTGGGTTCATTTATTTTATGAATTAGTCACAATGTTTTGAAGTTCTACTTGCACGGATCGCTCGAATATACTAAAAGGGAATAAGATTTTCTTCGCATCAAAAAAACGAGTTACCAATAGTTGGAAACGATAGGAGCGAGAGAGGTTTTGATTAGTTAACATCCTAGATGATGTTATGTATTGTTCTTTGACCCAGCCTTAACAAAATACATTTCCATCTTTCCTTTTCCCTTCGCTTCAATTTTACCTCTACTTTCAAATATGAAATCGAGGTCTTCTTCGAGAAGCTTATAGGTGGTTTGGCTGATGTTAACTTTGCCTACTTCCCCGGAACTTTCCATTCTGGAAGCTGTATTTACAGTATCTCCCCAAATATCATAAGCGAATTTCGTACTTCTCCATAATTCCATCAAAAGCTTCGAAACAAATGTTAATCTCTGCCACCAGCTCTTGTGCACTCAACTTCTCGCTGGCCGCGGTAAATCCTTTAAAGTCTGTAAACAGAATGGATACATTTTCAAAGTCTCTTGCATCTGCCCGACCTTTTTCTTTCAATTCAGCAGCTAGTTGATCTGAAAGTATATGTTTTGTTGTACACCGTCTTTCTTTTAAGGTCATAGCCAAAACTTATAATCTAAAATCTCCCGAAGTTCGAAGTTTTGAATCATCAACTCCATTCCTCCCAACTTATTTCTCGCCCGGGGTAAGCAGTAGTCTTAAATGGCCATTTTTCAGAAATCCACTCCTTAACCGATTCGAATAAATGCTGATCTAATCCGCTCTCTATTTCACTTTGTCTTACCCATAATAATATCATTGTTTCATAATTAGGATTAGATGAAGGTTCTATATAAATGCACCCAAGACATTTGCTTTCTTCAAGGTTCATGACTGTATACGCAAATGATGATCTCCGCTGAAATTCTTTTTGATGCCAGCCTAGATCAATTAAGTTCTGTTCAATGGTCAAATCCTTAGGCCAATTATGATTTGGACCAAAAGGTATTGTTGTTTGTAAATGTTTAATACTGGACATTACTGCGTCATAATCTTTCACTACATCGGAGACTTTTAGCATTCGTAAGCGAAGTCGATTCGTTTCTAATTCTTGTGGAACCTCAAAGTCTTTCGGTAAAAAAAATAATTTGTTCATATCGTTTTTAGTTAAAAATATTTCGCTTCTTCGTCGATGTTTTATGCGAAATTTAGAATGTTATAATTTTGCCTATGAAGGTGCACAACGTTCGGCTAAACTGCCTTTTAATGTAGTTTAGGTTTCCTAAGTTAGCAAAGGATTAGTCTATTTTGATAAATTTAACTGCCTCATTATTAACTCTGAGAAAATAAATATTTGGCGGTAACGATGAGACGTCAATATTTTCAACTTCTCCATTTAACCATCCAGAGGCTACTTGTACTCCTAATAGATTAGTAATAGTGAATTCACAGTCTTTCAGAATTTCACCTTTGATAAAAAGTTGATCACTGGCAGGATTAGGATAAATAACAAAATTGTTATCATTATTGGTAAAATCATCTACCGAATTAACTTGATAGTCCTTTTTAAATACCCAGGCCATGTTTGTTGAAGTGTTACTATTGGGATCAAAACCACCAAAATAAAGAGCGTTTTCATTTGAAAATGGAGATGACACATAGCACCTGTTAGCAACTAAGGCCGTATCATTTGTGCCGATGGTTCCATTTATCTCTTCTATTGAATACTGGCCGTTCGCATCTCGTTTAGCGAACAAACCACCTTTATAGTAGCCGTTCCATGTTGGGTGACCACCTCCTGATATATTTGCTTCAAACCCTACCAGATGAATTGTATCGTTACTTATAGGGTCTATATACTCGTAAAATTCATTGTACGCTCCAAGGACATAATCCGCATTTGCCCCCACTAAAAAATCCGATATCAGCAAGGATAATTTAGTCTCATAAATACGATTAAATCCTCCCAAACCATCTGGTTCGAGTCGATAAATAATTCCTTGAGACTGACCATCAGGGCACCACATTAACAGGAAGGCATCATCAATCCCATTTGGGTTATTGATAGTTGTTAATCCTCTGATTCCACCTACAGCAGAATTGATTATTGCGGCAAGGTCACTAAAGTCATGATCTACGACATAACTTGGTGAAAATCCGTCAATTCGTCTATAGAGTTTACTCCCAGATGAAAAATGGAGAGCCCCATTTGCTACTTCAATTCCTAAAGGTCTTGTACTTAAAGGACCAAACTCTGCAGTCGAAATCCAATCGATTTTTCCTGCATTTGACGAATTGTATTTCCCTTTATAGATACCTTGCGTTCCAACAGTAGCAAATACATATTCTAAACCAGTTTGCTGGTCGACATGGATTTCAATATCTCTTATTGAATAGTTTTCCCCACCGGGTAAACTTCCTTGCACAATTTGACTTTCTCCCCAAGTTCCATTAACATCATTTCGTACAAAACTCTTCACAGTAACTTCACTAGTGATAAAGTTAGATGAGTAACCTGCGCAAATCAAAACTGTATCTGGAGATGAGAGTGAATTACCAAATTGATCTTTTGTAAAAATTAGTTGTTTGAGAATTTCAGGCCGAAGATAACTTGAACCAAGAAAAAAATCTTCCTGCCACTCGCCTGATGAGACATCAAGGCGATTAATTTGACCCCATCCAATGGTGTTGTTTGAACCTCCATACCAAATGTTATTACCATCTTCCCAGTAACCTACGGACGCGAAGAGCTTGTTTTTATGACTAATCAACTGCAGCACCTCAGACCCCCCTAGAAGTTGGCTGTTCGAATCATAATCTCCAGCGGTGAACGACTTACTCCATACCTGCGCATGGAGGGTGTAATTCATAAATAGAAATATAGCTAAAATGAATGTACAGATAGGTTTTTTTGTAATCATGGAATTATTTTAATTGTAATCTAGTATACTTTTAAGTATACACCGTTTGAAATTCAATTTACCCTACATTATTTGTGTATAAAGGCTCGGGCTAGAATAACGTGCGCGATGTACCCGTGATTAAGTTTGGTACTAAAGATAGTTACTTCGAAACGTATTAGCTGTGCAAGAAGAAGCGACTAAGCTTCTGATGGTAAATAAACGGAGCACTTGCGCTGAGCCTGTCGAAGCGCGCATTTTAGGTAGTGTGGCTGTTACACAACTATAAATGCGCTGTTTCCCACCTGAAAACACAAATCACTTCAAAGTAAACCGCTTAATATTCAGGTGTTTAAATTTTAAATATGTTGATGTATTCTTCCTGTTTCCCTAGTTTTTGGGTTGTGCAACGGTTACGTGTGTTATGCACATTAATAAAACCTCATTTCTGAAGGCTAATTTGAATTTAATTTTGAATTCCCATCTTGCGTTCTTGACTCCCATCGCTATATATGAAAATGAGAGGGGTATTCGATTTGAATTCCACTTCTCTTCCCATAAAATCGAGTATTTGTATTACTTCTTTCGGATTATTTGAGAGTTCATTTATTGAGATGGTTTCAAAGCAATCGAGACTGAAGGTAAGTCCCGGCTCTATATTGGACCAATTGGCCGCGCTAAATAAGGGATCATCGACTTGTACACATTGTAAATTGGGAGCTGCTACTGCCCAAAATGTCATGTTTGTATTATTTCCATTTGCAAGGTTTAATGAAGTCATTGGAGTGTCGCTGATATTTACAAACGTCAAGTTCGGGTAAATGCTTAGGTCCAAATCTGTTAATAGATTGGAGCTTGCGGATATGACAGTTAAGTTCAAGTTACCGCCAAGAGTTAATGTCGTAATATAGTTTCCATAGCATGTAAGCACTGTGAGAAGTGAATTTGCCGTCACATCCAATTCGGTCAAAAAATTCGCAGAGCAGTTTAATTCAGAAATTTGAGTAAACTCTTCTAATCCAGTCATGTCTGAAATAACAAGTGTATGGGAAACGTCAAGGATACCAGTATAAGTATTAGCTTCCGACAATTGAATCTCAGAATCCCAGTTCAAGTTGATAGAAGTGTTTTGCAAAAGAAGATTTTTGAAGGTTAGGTCAGGAATATTTACATTTTGAGCGTTAGTCGAAAACGCACAGGCAATAGCAGGAAACAATAGAAATGATTTTTTCATAATAATTTGTTTAGATTTTATCCAAATATACCTGCTAAGCGAGCAGTATAACTACTGGATTCTGCAATTCAAAACATCGGATATGCGAAATGCGCAAATCCACCGCATCATTGTTTATAACGGTTAAAGCTACACAACGTGCGACTTTTAGTATTAAATAGTTTTTGAACTAAATATAGTCATTTTCAAATGTATTAATTGTGCGTAGTATGAACGTAGCATGGGGTGTAGGTGATGTTATAGTTTCGCCTTAATTGAACAATAAATATTTATAATATCCAAAGAATTCTCTGAAGCACGAATAAATATCTCTTGCTTCGAAATAATCGCAATGTGCACCTGAAACATTGTTTACTCCCTCTTGTCTAAATGCAAGTTTTGCTCGGGTTATATGATGATATTGGCTTACAACGATTACAGATTGCTGAGAGGGGTGACTCTTCACAAAGTTCTGCGCTGTTAAATGAGTAGTGTTTCCTTTATTATCAATAGTTATGACGGTTTCTGGAATTCCATGAACTATTAAGTATTCCGCCATTTTATCTCCTTCTTTATATCCCTCTTTGCCAAGTCCACCACTGACAAATAATTCTGAAACAATTGAATCTTTGTATAATTCAATTCCCTTGTCCAGTCGAGCGGCGAGTCGATCTGATAATGATCCATCTGGATTCACTTTATTTCCAAAGATCACAGCTATTTCCGAGTTTAGTTTATCATCATTTAAGCCATCAGCAATAATAACTACCTCATGAGTGAAGAACCATGTTAGAAGAGCAAATACAATAATTTTTCCATTTCGCTTTGTCATGGGCAGGGTGAACTATAACGGTCTTAGCTAAAATGACGTGCGCCATTTCCCCAAGATTAAGTTTTGAATTAAAGATAGTATTTTCTAATGTATTAGTTGTACGAAGCATAAACGGAGCATGCATTTTAGGTTTTGTTATGCACTGCCTTAAATAGCGCTTATCCTTCAAGATCTTTAATATACTTAAGAAGGTCAACAAGGTGTTGTTCTGAGTGACTACGCATATGCAATTCAAAATACCACAAAGCGTCATTGTTGCTTGTGTTTTCAAACCTCCATTTGACGGCTAACATATCTTTAATGATATCTGTTAAATCATCTATACCATCTCCCAATGTGACATCTGCTTCTCTGGAAACTTGATGCGATTCAAATAGTGAATGATAAAATCCTAATTCAGGAAAATTACTTTCAGCAATTTTGCGTACTACCTTGTAGTCAAAATCTGGCGATTCATCATAGTCATTTTCATCATATTCGAATGATACTTCAAGGTAATGTGAGTAAATATTGGCAAGCAACAATTTTAACGTATTTAGATTATTGCCACCTTCAACATTCGGAGTAACACCGAACTTGGTCAATTCATCCAATATTGATTTTAAATCACTCATTAATCTTCGTGCTTTTACTTTATTTGGGTGGTACCTATTCTGGGCATTTCTCGAGCTTACCACACCCAAACCTTTATTGTGCATAACTAGTGGCTAAAGAACATTAAACGATTTAGTTCAGACCACACTTTGCCCTAAATTAATAAAAACAACTTCTAATAATTTGGTTGAGGGAAAAATTCAGATTCTGTGGTCAAATTATACGTTCAGCAATAAGTTCTAATAAAAATGTTTCTCGCTCAATTGACATTCCTTTTTTGTCACTTGTAGCCATTGTGTTTTTATTGTGTTTTATGGCTTCATATATGTTCATCCATTGGGCTTTCATTCCATTGTTTGTCTCGTATTTCTCCATTTTCGAGTCACCAAGTTCTTTACTGATCTCACAGGTGTAGCAATAAGAAATCATATGCTGAACGTCAAAATCTGGCTTGTACCAAGGTCTATATTCTTCATAAGCCCCGAAGGATTTAATGTTTCTAATCGATTTTGCCCCCGTTTCTTCACTGAGCTCTCGTTTCATTCCTGCGATTTTATCTTCTTCAAGATCTAAACCGCCACCCGGAAGACTGTAATCTTCATATCTTTCTGTGTAAAGTAGTAGAATGGAAGTTCCTTGAATTGCGATACTCCTAGTGGCTAACCTCGTGAATATTGATTTGTTTTTCAACGTTTTTACGTCTGGATGATAGTGCGTTTTTAATGTTTTCATTTAGAAAGCCTAATTAGTCCTTTAGCCATGCACAATTAATTATGGAATGTTTTAAATATTCCAATCAACACATCTGGGGGAACTACCTTATTTTCATAAGTCATCATCAAACGCATTACCTCATTAGTGGCATCCGGGTGAAGACCCATTCGAATGCCTAAATTCTTGATGTAATTCATTTCTGATGCATCGATGTTCAAATCGACATTCATCAACAATATAAGTCGTTGAAATTGCACAATGCGCTGAAATTCAAGTTTAGGCGGGTTAAAAGCAATGTTTTTCTCGAATAACTCCTTGAATTCGCTTTTAGTTACTCCTAACTGAGTTGCGAGCGTGAGTAGAAATTCAAATTCGACCTGTTGTACAGTATTGTCAGCTTTTGCCAATTGAATAAGCTCAGACATTAAGCTCAGTTTTTCGTCGTTTTTTTCGGACATCGTTGGAGTTAAGTTTCAAAAAAATGTAAAATGACTTTGCATGCATCTTTCAATCCCAAAGCTAATTCTTTTTCTTCCCATGGTTGTGACGATCCGAAAGTATGTTGTTGTGCGTCTAAAACGATCAGTTCTTGATTGAGCCATTTCGCAATTGTTTCACCCTCCAAAATGATAACGGAAGTATCATCCGCGCCGTGAATGATGCACGTAGGAATTGTACTTTCACGACAATAGCGTTCAATGTTGAGTCGATCTTGGTTCGAAATGTAATCGTCATAAAGACCAATGTGGGTCGGCATGTTTTGCTTGGTTCTTCCATTCTTACGATAACGTATGCTGTCTTTTTTCCAAGTTGCTAAAGCTTCACCAGTTGGAAATCGTGACGCAATAGACGATATCGAAGCGAGCGTTGCAATTTTTTGAACGGATGGATGCTCAGCCTGCAGGAGTGCAATGCCGCCCCCGCGTGAATGTCCAATTAATAAGATTTCTGGAGGAGAAGTTAGTTTCTCTGATAGCACTTCAACAATTGCTTCGAAATCGGCTATCTCATTCGAATAGGTATTCTTGGAAAATGCATCTAAGTCATCAAAATCAATAGGATTTGTGGCTGTTCCACCATTGTGAGAGACATTGTATTTGATGAAACCGAATCCCGCATTTGTAAAATACGATTCTACCAAATTCCAGCATCCCCAATCCTTATAGCCCATATAACCGTGGATGAACACAATAACCTTGTCGTTCCAATTTTCTGGAATCGTTAAATCGTATAAACTCTCTCGATTATTCGCCCCAGTATAGCGCTCGTTTCTTATCGATATTCTCTCCATAACTTAAAAGTAATAAATGGATTAATGAACTTATGTTTCATGCTAGATTTAATTAACTTCGTGCTCAATGAAACGTATCCTACTTCTTTTTCAAATTGTCCTTTTTGCACTTTTGTTTAGTTGCGAGAGTGATGATTTACACCAAGCGATTGGAGGTGAACTCACAGTGCATTATGAATCAGAAAGTGATGAGGAGCTCGCAGAAAAAATCTTAATGTTTTGGAGAGACAATGATCTCTTGAGTGGAAAAGAGCAGGATCTTCAGCTTGTTCGACGCAAAGGCATACCCCAATTGTCAATAATAGCGAAGGATACGGCCAATATTCAGAATATGCCTTTCATGGAAAAGAAATTATTCTCTGAGTTGAAACTCAAGCTATGGAAAGAGGTTTTTCGAAAGAAAACATTCAAGCTTATGATTTCCGATAATAAATTTAATCCCCTTTATTCAGTTGGAGAATGAAAATATCAGCATCAATATATAGCGACAAGAAACGACCGCTAAAGGAAGTTATTCAGGATTTAATAGAACATCAGGTTGACCTGTTACATGTAGATTGTAATGACGACCTCTCCGTTTTCGATGATATCATCACGATTCGATCCATGTGTGATATCCCAATCGATTTGCATGTGATAACAGAGCACCCTTCTAAATACTATCAATTATTAGAGGAGAATCCTGTTGAATACATCACTTTTCAGTACGAGGATTTGAAAGAACCTTTGGAGCTGCCAGCGTCTATCACTGGAAAAAAAGGAATTGCGGTTATTACACCTACTGATGTCTCGATTTTTGAATCGTATAAAGATTTTGATTTTATCTTGATCATGGCTACCATTCCTGGACAGAGTGGAGGGAAGTTTGATGTTGTAAATTTTGGGAAAATCAGATCATTTCGTAATCAGTATCCAGGGAAATCTATTCATGTTGATGGCGGGGTGAATGCTGAAGTTTCTTTTATTCTCAGAAACATGGGAGTAACAAGTTCCGTTTCGGGATCCTACTTGTTCAATGCATCGAGTATTGGAAATGCATTGATGAATCTAACAGCTAGAGAAGTCGATTCGCATTATGTGGTAAACGATTTTATGATTCCGCTGGATGAAAGTCCTGTGGTCAAAGAAAGTGATCTTTCTATCCAGTCGGTTCTTCAAGCCATTGAGGAAGGGAACCTTGGTTTTACCTTGGTGACAAACCAAGCAGATAAATTGACGGGATTAGTTTCCAATGCAGACGTAAGAAAAGGCTTACTTCGCCATTTGGGAGATCTAAATGGGTTGACAGCTAAAGAGTTAATTAATGAAAACCCAACGACCATCGGCGATCAGAGTACAGCCGTAATGCTGCTCCAATTAATAAAGAAAAGTACCTTCCCAATTATGTATTTGCCTGTGGTAGATACAGGTGGAAATGCCAAAGGAATTGTTACTTTTGTCAACCTGATTAAAGGCGAATTATGATACTACACCTTAAGCAAACTACAACAGATGACCGAGCACGCGAGATAGCGGATTCGATCAATGCTTTTTACTTCAAAAAGGAACATCATGTACTGATTACTGGTGCGTCGATGAAAGAAGTTCCCGCAGCGATTGCGCAAGAAGTGGAAGAATCTTGGGTTTTTGACAATGATATCCAACTAGCATCAAAGAAATACAGATCCGAAAAACGTGAAGTGAGAATTGGAAATACGCTGATTGGCGGAGATTCAAAGCGAACGATACTAATAGGAGGGCCTTGCTCTGTGGAATCTGAAGAGCAAATCAGAGAATCAGCTGGGTTGATTAAAGAAATGGGTTTGACTACCTTGAGAGGTGGTTGTTACAAGCCTAGAACAAGTCCTTACTCTTTTCAAGGAATGGGGTTGGACGGTCTGAAATTGCTTTCGAAGATGAGAGATGAATTTGGATTGAACATCATTACTGAAGCCAGAGATGCTACCCATATTGACGAGGTAATAGAATATTCTGATGTGATCCAGGTGGGAGCGAAAGCAATGTACGATCAAGGTATTCTGAGAGCTTGTTCTAAATCGACAAAAACGGTTTTGATTAAACGTGGATTTGGTACAACACTCAAAGAATTTGTTCAGGCGGCAGAGTTTGTGCTTTCTGGAGGTAACGAAAACGTTATTCTCTGTGAAAGAGGGTTGAGAACTTTTGAAACTAGCACGCGATTTACATTGGATCTGTGCGGTGTTGCTTGGTTGCAAGAACATACTAATCTTCCAATAATATTAGACCCAAGTCATGCAATGGGATTGGCATTTGGAGTAACTCCATTGTCTAGAGCGTGCGTCGCTATGGGGATTGACGGATTACTTATTGAAGCACATCCTAATCCTAAAGTGGCAAAATCTGATGCTGCTCAACAATTGACACATCCAGAATTTAAAGAATTATTGAGACAAGTTACTCCGGTTGCAGAAGCGGTTGGTTATAAGATGATGTAATGAACTACCTAGAAGAAAATATAAAGGGCATTTGTGAAAAGTTTGGACTAGATTTTATCGATTTCATGGATGATATGGATGCAGAACACGTAAGTGAACTGACAGTGTTTGATCTAGAAGCTATCGCTGACGAGTATGCTACAGATTTACACGCACTGCTATTCAAAAGAACTTTCTCTCGAAATCACCTCACTGAAAAACTAGCTAAGATTAAGTTGTTAATCCTGGATGTTGATGGTGTAATGACCGATGGAGGGATGTACTTCACTGAAAAAGGAGAACAAATAAAGAAGTTCAATACCAAGGATGGAATGGCAATAATTCACTTGACTAAAAGTGATTTTCAAGTTGCAATAATTTCCTCTGGCTTTCAAGAAGAACCTGTAAAGACGCGAGCAAAAATGTTGGGTATCCAACATTGCTTCGTTAGTAGAGAGCCGAAAATTAACATCCTTAAGGGGATTTGTGAAAAAAACGGCATATCTTTGAGTGAAGTAGCAATTATCGGAGATGATATTAATGATCTTGAGGTAATGAAAAACGTTGGCGTATCATTTAGCCCAAATGATGCTGTTGATGTTGTGAAGCAACAGGTTGATGTTGTGTTATCTAAGAACGGAGGTGAGGGGTGTGTGCGCGAGTTAATCGATCTTTTTATACTGAATGAACCTTTGAATAAATAATTTATTATGACTACCAAAATTGGAATTATTCGCGAAGGTAAAGTGCCCCCAGATAAAAGGGTTCCACTAACTCCTCAACAATGCAAGCAATTGCAGGGGATGTATCCGCATATTGAAATAATTGTCCAACCAAGCCGTGTTAGAGCATATAGTGATCAGGAATATTTGGATTTGGGCGTTAGCATGAATGAGGATTTATCCAGTTGTGATATTCTAATGGGCGTGAAAGAGGTGAATGTTGAAGACCTTATTCCAGAAAAGAAATACCTGTTTTTTTCGCATACATTTAAAAAGCAAGGTTACAATAGAGATCTCTTGAGATCGATCATTGAGAAAAAAATTCAATTGATTGATTATGAAGTTCTAAAGGACACGAAAAATAAACGAATTATAGGTTTCGGACGTTATGCTGGAATTGTAGGTTGTTACAATGGTTTTTTAACCTACGGCCTTAAGCATGACCTTTACGAATTGAAACCCGCACACTTATGTGCAAATAGAAAAGAGGTCCACGAAGAGCTTAAAAAAGTTCAATTGCCTCCAAACACGAAAATCATTTTATCAGGTTTTGGTAGAGTAGGGCATGGAGCACGTGAAATACTTGATTTGTTGCCAATAAAAGAGGTGGCGCCTGAAGAATTCTTAACGGATTCATTCGACGGGCCGGTTTTTGCACACCTTGGATTAGAAGATTATTATACCAAGCGAAAAGGCGGTGGTTTTGATAGAAGCGAATTTTATACTGATCCCGGGGTCTATAAATCTACCTTCTCGAACTATCTTCCAGAAACTGATATGTATATTTCATGCCACTACTGGAGTGACAAGGCAGATTTCATCGTAACGCGTGAAGATCTAAAAAAATCGAATGTTCGCTTATCAGTTGTCGCGGACATTAGCTGTGATATAGATGGACCAATTGCTTGTACAATTCGTCCAAGTAAGATTTCGGATCCTAGATATGGTTATGATCCACAAACGGAATCAGAGGTTCCGTTTAATCAAAAAGGCGCAATAGCTGTTATGGCTGTAGATAATCTCCCTTGTGAGCTTCCACTAGATGCTTCAGATGATTTTGGTAATGAATTGATTAGAGAAGTTTTTCCTGCATTGGTAATGGAGGATAGTGATAAGATCATTGCAAGAGGTTCTCAAACGAATCTCGAAGGTCAGCTGACAGAGTATTTTGAGTACCTTGAACCCTACTTAGCAGGAGAAGAATAATACATGGAAAAAGGAAATAAGAAGATAATCAGAGGCTGGGTTTTCTACGATTGGGCGAATTCAGTCTATAATTTAGTGATAGCCTCTGCGATATTTCCAATATTTTTTGAAGCTATGACAACCAAAGTCTATAAGGCAAGGTTGCATCCCAATTTACTTCCAGAAGAGCTCTCTAAATTATCCGTTCGCACCGAGGATGTTACATCATTCTTCTTTGGCGTTGAAATGACGAGTTCAGTGCTTTATTCGTATGTTTTATCCGCATCATTTTTAGTGGTTTCAATCCTTTCCCCAATTTTATCGGGTATTGCTGATTATTCAGGTAAAAAGAAACTGTTCATGAGAATCTTCTGCTATATGGGAGCAATATCATGCTGTGGCTTATTCTTTTTTGATGCCTCTTCTATGGAGTGGAGCATGGTTCCGTTCTTTTTTGCCAGTATAGGCTTTTGGGGAAGTCTCGTTTTTTACAATTCATTCCTTCCGGAAATTGCTGAACGAAAGGACCACGATAAAGTCTCTGCTAGAGGATTCTCTATGGGTTATTTCGGTTCTATGATCTTGCTGATCGTTTGTCTGGTATGGAATAAGGTTCTTGGCTATGATATCGAGTACGCATTCTTATTCGTAGGGATATGGTGGGTGGCATTCAGTCAAATCACTTACAATGTTCTTCCGAGTAACGTCTATAACCGCAAACCGGAAAAAGGAATGATCTGGAAGGGGTTTCACGAACTAAAGTTGGTGTACAAAGAATTTAGGCAGATTAAGCCCTTGAAGCGATTCATTACGTCGTTTTTGTTTTTTTATACTGGAGTGCAAACGGT
>JBLHPQ010000018.1:0-48692 GCA_047624355.1 Flavobacteriaceae bacterium
TAGTAGAGGCATTGAACATCCGAATGCGAAAGAATAAGACTAAAACTAAGGAGTCAGAATGACGCGTGAAGAGGCAATGATTTATCTTCCTGTTGAAGATGGACAAGACATTCATGATGCTTATGAAGAGCAACTATTTACTGCTAAGCAGTTTTTTTTAAATCGATTCCCCATCGCTAAAGTTATGAACGGTAGGTTGGAGAAATTACGCCGTGTTCATAAAGCTTATCTTATACTTGGTGGTCATTCTGATGTTTTTGAGCCAATAGAAATTGACGCCCTAGTATCGAGAACATCGATCAGTGAGGCTTTCAGTGAATACAATCGATCAAGAAATATTCTTAAAATCGAATTGAATAGGAGTAAAAGTGTCCCGCAAATTGATTGGATCATGCGTCAATCTTTCAATGTTACGCGTAATTATGCACTTCTCTGGCGGGTTGAGGAAAGGGCAATGGAAAATATAATTGTTGGTAAAGAGCCAGATCCGATGGAAATACTTAGCGCGATCAAGGATGTGGAAAGCACTCGTCACTTGTCTTTTGATGATCTTTCTTCGCTAGATGAAGAAAACCCATTGAAACGAGAAGCGAAACGATTATCTTTGTGGCTCAAAATGGAAGGGAATGAGTGAAGATCCTTATGGCAAACTACGTGAACAGCTACTTCAACAGGATTGGCCAGACGTGTATTTGTTTAAATTTATCGTGTCAAATAAATCTGAACTCGTTGCTAAAGTGACAAGATTGTTTGATGAAGGAGTAGATTTGAATTACCAGCCATCAAAAAATGGAAAGTACATCAGTGTAAGCGCGAAAGAAGTAATGCTAGATGTTGAATCGATTATCAATAAATATAAAAAAGCAACTGAGATCGATGGTCTCGTTGCGCTATAGTATATGGTACTAATGGGAGTTTCTTGGGTTACAACAATGACGAACTTACTAACGGTTAGTTTGATCATCTTGGTTATTATTATCGGGTATCGACGATTGTTGCGCTACCTTGGAAGAGATACTCCATTTACGGAGGATTATTGTGTCTTGTCTAATCTCGAAGAAGACCCAGCAGCAGGAGAGCTAGAATTTTACTTTACGTCTACTCAGATTAAGAAATTTTCCTTGTCTATTTTGAATGAGGAAATGGAGCTAGTTGAAACAGTTGCGTCAAAAGAATGCTTCGATGGTGGTAATATTATTCGTTATGATTCGTCTAAGCTAAAAAACGGACATTATTTCTATTGTTTGCAGACTGATAATCAGAAAAGCATGAAAAAAATGCAGGTTTTTAACGCATAACATGTCAAATTGTCTGGAAAATATAGTGTGGCAATATTATTGACATTTTGGATTTAGAATTAACTTTATACCCATTGCATTGAGCTTGTCTTAACAACAATGGAAAAACATAATAAAAACAAGTAGTATGGCATTAGAAATAACAGATGCAAATTTTGAGGAACTAGTAATTAATTCAAAAGTTCCTGTAGTAGTAGATTTTTGGGCTGAATGGTGTGGACCTTGTCGTATGCTTACTCCAATCATCGAGAAGATGTCTGGTGATTACGAAGGGAAAGCAGTGATCGGAAAAGTGAACGTAGACGAGAATCCAGGTGTGTCAGCCAAATTTGGAGTTAGAAATATTCCAACAGTACTTTTCGTTAACAATGGTGAAGTAGCGGATAAGTCAGTTGGAGCAGTTCCTGAAGCAGCTTTAGTTAGTAAGCTAGAAGTTCTTTTGAAGAGCTAGAACAAAACGAGATTTACCCAAGCCGTACATTAGCATGTGCGGCTTTTTTGTTGTTTAATAATTTCTTTATTGATACTTCGAGTAAAAGACCTATCGATTGGATTTGAACTAGTATCTTTGCTTCAAATTATTCTGTGGTTAGATGCGAGAGTATCAAATTTTGAACCACGGAATTAATAATTAGCAGTATGGAATCTTGGGTGAGAAGATTGAAGTTTTACGGTATTGGCTTCGGAATCGGACTTATTTTTGTGTTTATTTTCTTTCAAAACAGAGGGTGCTCGTGGTTGCCAGGTAATCGCGTAAAGAACTCTATTCTTGATAGATTAATGGTTGTCTCAGATGAAACTGCCGCAATTTTAAAGAGAAAAGGTGTTTCTAAAGACGATCTTATTCAAGTGCTAAATGATGGAGATGTAGTATTCTCTGAAAGCGATAAAGATGGCGATGACAAAGTATACGTGATCGAAAAGGATGGAAAGAAGTACTTGTTTCTTCTTCCGTTTGAAAGTTTTATATCTGAAGTAAGAATCGGCGAGAAGGCGAGTAAAGTAGAAACTTCAACGGAGGGTTACGGTGAAATTTGGAGATTTCCACAAGATTCTACACTCGTTTTTCCAGACTCAACGAAGTTTCTCTCATGTCAACAAGATGAATTGGACCTCGTGAATCCTAAGGATATTCTCTCACGACTTAAAAAATCGGGACGAATAGACTTTGCTAAGACAGATTTGACGATCACACCAAAACCTGAACATTACCTGATAATTGATATCGATGGCAAAGAAATTGGCTTAAATATGATCTGGTATAAAAACAAATTGAACCTGCGTTCGTTTGTCATACCTTATGATACAGCTTGCGAGTAAAAATATCAAATCAACGATGTTGATAAAACGCACGTTGTACTACTGGTGAAGTATATGTTTTTTTTATTTTTGACACATGAAATTTTCGGCTGAACAAATTGCTGGTATCATAAATGGGCAGATTGATGGGAATCCATCAGAGCAAGTTAGCGCGCTTTCTAAAATCGAAGAAGGAACTCCTGGTTCTCTTTCGTTTTTAGCAAACCCAAAATACGAAGAGCATATATACAAGACAGAGTGCAGTATTTGTATTGTAAATAATACATTTAAACCATCCTCAGATTTACCAAAGTCATTAACATTGATTAAAGTTGATGATGCATACGCTTGCTTTGCCAAGCTTCTTGAGTTCTACGATACTTTGCAGAAAGAAGAACCTAGAATTGAAGCCAACAGCTTTATTGATGAAACAGCAGAAGTAGGTGAGAACTTATATTTAGGTGCTTCATCATATGTGGGTAAGAATACGAGGATCGGTAACAACGTCAGCATACATCCTAATGTAACCATTGGGCCAAATGTTATCATTGGAGACGGAACAACAATATACCCTGGAGCAACAGTTTATAGAGATTGTAGTATAGGAAAGGATTGTACTATTCATTCAGGTGCCGTAATTGGTGCTGATGGATTTGGCTTCGCTCCCAACGAAAATGGAGAATTTCAAAAAATTCCGCAGATTGGGAATGTCATCCTAGAAGACTTCGTTGATATCGGGGCTAATTCAACGATCGATAGAGCCACACTGGGAAGTACGATCATCCGGAAAGGTGCTAAAATCGACAACTTAGTTCAAATTGGACATAATGTAGAAGTTGGGTCAAATACAGCAATGGCGGCTCAAACCGGAATTGCAGGCTCGACGAAAGTAGGAAATAACGTGCTCATCGGAGGTCAAGTCGGTATGGCTGGCCATATTAAAATCGGTAACGGAGTAAGAATAGCCGCACAATCTGGACTTGGCAGTGATGTCAAGGACGGGAAGAAGGTAATGGGATCGCCAGCCTTTGATAGTGATGAATACAAACAATCTTATCTAGGTTTCCGCAGGCTGCCTAGAATCCTTAACCGTCTTAAAGACCTAGAGGATAAAATAAAAGCACTAACTAAAGACTAATTCTGAATGGCTGAAAAGCAAAGAACATTAAAAGAGTCCGTAAAGTTTTCAGGTGTAGGATTACACACTGGGGAAATTGTTAACCTTGAAGTCGTTCCGGCTCCAGGGAATCATGGGTACAAGTTTCAACGAATAGATATTGAAGGTCAGCCGATAATTAACGCTGATTGTGATCTTGTAGTTGCTACCGACAGAGGTACCACACTTGAACAAAATGGTGCTAGAGTTTATACAACCGAGCATATCTTAGCGGCTCTTTACGGGAGTCAAATTGATAATGCACTGATAAAATTAGATGGCCCAGAAATTCCAATTATGGATGGGAGTTCTCTCGTTTTTGTCAAAGAATTTGCAGCGGTCGGGTGTGAAGATCAAGCGGCTGATCGAATCTACCTCGAACTCGAAGAGAATGTAGTCTGGGAAGATGCAGAGAAGCATATCGAATTTCTTGCAGTACCAGATGTTAACTATCGAATTACTGTGATGGTTGACTATAATTCTCCAGTACTTGGAACGCAGCATGCAACAATGTACAATATAGGTGATTTTATCAAGGAGATTGCGCCATGTAGAACGTTTGTTTTCTTAAGAGAACTTGAGTTCTTGGCTAAAAACAACCTAATTAAAGGTGGGGATCTTGATAATGCTATAGTACTCGTAGAGCGCGAAAATGTTGGACAAGAGGAATTAGATGGCCTTGCAAAATTGCTTGGTAAAGAAGATCTGGATATAAAGATCGAGGGAAAAGGGGTGCTGAATAGCACAAAACTCAAATTCGAAAATGAACCGGCTCGACATAAATTACTTGATATAATAGGTGATTTGGCACTTGTTGGAAGACCGATTAGAGGGCATATTTTGGCAGCACGACCTGGACATTATGGGAATGTAAGTTTCGCTAAGGTCTTGAAAGCCTATATGAAATCGAAAGCCAAAGCTAGACGAGTTTTTGATCTTGAATCTGAACCAATCTTTGATATAAACGATATTACTCGTATGTTACCGCATCGTTTTCCTTTTTTGATGGTCGATAAAATTATTGCGCTGGATGAAGATAGGATTGTTGGAGTGAAAAATATCACAATGAATGAGCCAATATTTACAGGTCATTTCCCTGGTAACCCTGTGTTTCCTGGAGTGTTACAAGTAGAGGCAATGGCACAAGTTGGTGGTATATTTGCTTTGGATAAAGTTGAAGACCCACACTTGTATACGACTTACTTTATGAAAATTGATAAAGTGAAGTTCAAGCAAAAGGTGGTGCCAGGCGATACGATTGTATTTGAATTAGGGCTTGTGTCGCCAATGCGAAGAGGATTGGTTCACATGAATGGTGTAGGTTATGTAAATGGAAAACCGGTAATTGAAGCAGAAATGTTAGCTTCAGTTGTCAAGGACAAAACAGAATGATAAGCAAACAAGCGAACATATCTCCAGGTGCCGATATTGGTGAGAATGTCAGAATTGACAGTTTCTCAACGATTGCTGATAATGTAAAGATCGGAGCGAATACGATTATTCACCCCAATGTCGTAATATACGCCGGAACGACAATTGGCGAAGGTTGCGAGATTTACCCAGGTGCCGTAATCGGTGCAGATCCACAAGATTTGAAGTTTGTTGGCGAAAAAACAACAGTCGAAATAGGTAAGAATACCATCATCAGAGAAGGTGTTACCATTCATCGAGGGACGAAAGACAAATGGAAAACAACAATTGGAGACAATTGTTTGTTAATGACCTATGTCCATATCGCACATGATTGTCAAATTGGGAATAATGTAATTTTGGCAGGATATTGCGCTTTAGGTGGACATGTTCTGGTTGAAGATTTCGCTATTCTTGAAGGTAAAGTTGCAACGCAGCAATTTGTGAGGATAGGAGCTCATGCTTTTGTTGCTGGAGCTTCCTTGGTTAGAAAAGATATTCCTCCATTCATAAAAGCTGCTCGAGAACCTCTTGGTTTCGCTGGGGTTAATTCAGTGGGATTAAGAAGAAGAGGGTTTGATGATAGCTCAATTAAAGTGGTCGAAGATATTTACAGAACACTTTATGTTCAAAATAGTAATGTCTCCAACGGAATAGAAGTGGTAAAAGAAACTATTCCTGATTCAGAAATCAGAAGACAAATTTTAGATTTTGTTGCCGCGGCCGATAAAGGCATTATCAAAGGATTAATTTAAACATGGAGCTCAAAAGAGGGGAAGTAATTACTGTGAAGATCGCAGATTACGCCTTTGGAGGAAAAGGAATCGCCAAAATTCCAACCGAAGAAGGAGACTACATTGTTTTTGTAGATAATACATATCCAGGTCAAACGGCGAACGCCAGAATTACCAAAAAGAAAAAACGATTTGCTGAGGCTAAATTAATTGATGTAACGGAGAGATCTGACGTTGAGGTGATTTCAAAGTTTCAAGAAATTTCAGGAGGCCCATACATTTATGTGCCAATTGAATTGCAAGAGAAGTCGAAACAGGACGCTACGCTTGAAGTGATTCGTAGAATTGGCGGTGTGCCTGATCCATTAGCTATTTTTGATGAATTTATTTCGTCTCCAGATCATTTCTTCTACAGAAATAAAATGGAATATAGCTTTTCGTGCATTGAGCATGATCGTGCAACAGGTGAAGAAGTAGATGATGCATTTGCGCTAGGTTTTAAGAGAAGGGGAACATGGTGGAAAGTTGAATCACTCGATAAGCCTAGTGGAATGTTTGATGAGCATTTTGAGACGATCCTTGCAGAATTGAGAGAAGTACTTAAGGCTACTGGAATGAAAGCTTGGCATCCACCTGGGAAGCATGGCTTTTTTAGACATATTGTAGTTCGGAAATCGTTTTATCAGGATAAGTTATTGATTAACCTAGTGACTTCATCTGAGGGCTTGAAAAACTTTAATAAAGATGTTATTGCTGATTTCCTGAAAGAAAAATTGGGAGATCGCTTGGCTGGATTACAGCATACTGTCAATGATAATGTTGCTGACCGCGCTAAGATTGAGAATGGAAAATGCGAGCTTTTATATGGTGAACCTGTGGTCATTGAAGAATTACTCGGATTGAAGTTCGAAATTTCGATGGAGAGCTTCTTTCAAACAAATCCGAAATGCGCAGAGAAATTGTACACAAAGGCACTTGATTATGTCCTAGAGAGCGATTTGTCGAAAGATGATGTTGTTATGGACCTCTTTTGTGGGACAGGCACAATCGGCCAGATTCTTGCTTCTAAACTGAACGACGTCAGAATCGTTGGAGTGGATATAGTCGAAAATGCAATTGAAGATGCTAAGAAGAATGCAAAGCGAAACGGAATCGATGGAGTGGAGTTCTTTGCAGCGGATGTAGGTAAATTCTTGAAAGAGTACCCAGATTTCATTGGGAAAATTAAAACCGTAATATTAGATCCTCCGAGGGCTGGAATTGCACCTAAGTCATTGCTCAAAGTCATCGAGCTTGGTGCTGAGAATATTGTTTACATCTCATGCAACCCATCTACGCAAGCGCGAGATATGGATACGTTAATTACTGCTGGGTATTCGGTAGATAAAATTTCACTCGTGGATCAATTTCCACATACAGGACATATCGAATCTATTGCAAAGTTCACTAAAAAATAAAGCATGAAGATTGAATTAATTTCTATCGGTGATGAGTTATTAATTGGTCAAACGGTAAATACGAATGCTTCTTGGTTGGGGGCAGAATTTTCGTTGCGTGGCGGAAATGTTATCTTTACAACGGTTGTTCAAGATACCGAAGAGGCAATCATTGATGCTGTTAATCACGCCTTCTCTCGAGTTGATGTAATTATATTAACTGGCGGGTTAGGGCCAACGAAAGACGATATTACGAAGCATACACTATGTAAATATTTTGATGCTGAATTAGAAATTAATCAAGATGTTCTCGAACATGTTCAGTCTTTTTTCAAGGCAAGAGGCCGAGAAATGCTGGAAGTGAATACACAGCAAGCGGCGCTTCCTATTGGGGCATCACTCTTGAAAAATGAGGTGGGAACAGCGTCAGGAATGTGGTTTGATCGTGATGAACAAGTTTTGGTAAGTCTCCCTGGCGTTCCTTACGAGATGAAGCATCTGATGAATAAATGGGTATTCAAGAAACTGTCAAAGCAATTTTCTATGACAGCTATTTATCATAGAACGCTACAAACTCAGGGGTTAGGAGAGTCTTTCTTCGCAGACCGTATAGCTGATATTGAAGATGATATTCGGGCGAACGGGATTAGTCTTGCTTATTTGCCGTCTCCGGGTCAACTAAGGTTGCGAATTACGTCAGATGTTAACCCAGAAAAGGAAGCGAAAATTGATAAATACTTACATCAGATTGAATCGAGACTCGCGCGCTATGTTTTTGGTCGTGATAAAGATCGATTGAATGAAGTCGTTGGAAAATTATTACTCGAAAAAAACTTAACGGTTGGAACCATAGAAAGCTGCACAGGTGGAGCGTTAGCAAGTGAAATTGTCGCTGTTCCTGGTTCTTCACAATATTTCGAAGGAAGTTTTGTCACTTATTCATATGACCTTAAGTCCAGCCTTGTCGGTGTAGATCTTGAGGATATAAAAAAGTATGGAGCGGTAAGTGAGCAGGTTGCGATTCAAATGGCTGAAGGTGGTAAAAAAACGCTAGGCGTGGACTATTGTCTTGCAGCATCCGGAATTGCAGGGCCTGGCGGAGGAACATTAGATAAGCCAGTCGGAACAGTGTGGATTGCTATGGCAACGCCTAGTGGTGTGATGGCAAAGAAATTCTTATTCGGTGAGAATAGAGACCGAAATATTCGTAAAACAGTCCTAACCGCACTCAACTTATTGAGATGTGAGATTTTAAATATTCCCCTCTCATCTAAGGAATAGGTTGAGCGCTAATTTTCATTTGGTTAGCTCCTGTATTATTGCGTATCTTGGATTAGATTTAAACCAAGATCGACTACACTAATACTGGAAATATGAAAAAATCTATTACACTCTTTGTGTCTCTATGTTTAACCTATCTGGCATCTGCATTAGCAGGTGGCCCAGATGCTTATGGCTATGTTTGGGCAGATAGTAACGAGCCAGGGGGACCTGTCTATAATTGGGTCGATATTACCACAACAGGGACCCTAGTTAGTGGGTTGACCGATGATAACTCGGTTGCTTTTGTTACTATGGGAATGAACTTCCATTATTACTGGGGTGATTACAATCAAATTAAAATTGGCTCCAATGGTTGGCTAGGATTTGACAACATTGCAAATATTTCACACTGCTTTCCAGCAATCCCAACTGCTGGAGGGGCGGGTGATAATTACATAGCACCCTTCATGACCGATTTGATTTTTAATGGAGCTGGAAATAATGCCGAAGTATATTACGAGTATGACGCTGTAAATGACCGGTTTATTGTCAGTTATATGGATGTGCCGTGGTGGAGCGCTTTAACTCCAGGTTATGTTGGACTCAATAGCTTTCAAGTAATATTAAATAATTCAGATTCGTCAATTGTCTATCAATACCAAACGATGGACCCTGGTAATTTTAATGATCAGGCAGGATGTCTCCAAGATGCTGTCATCGGAATTGAAGCACCAACGGGAGCTTACGGTTTATCTGCTTTTGCAGATTTAGTTCCTGCCTCGAATTATGCAATCAAATTCACTTACCCGAATCCAGTGCTACTTTCTGTGCCGGACATTGCTGCAAATTGGAATATGAACGCAGCTAATGGAGGTGAGTTTAACTACATTGGAAATAGTGTCTCGATACCCATAAACTTGGCTAGTGTTGGGAATGTCGACGTTACCACCGATATAAGTGCTATAACTACTATTCAAGATGCAACGCTGACTACAGTCGCCACATTTTCCTTGACAATTGTAGGTGGATTAGCATTCGGTACCGATTCTACAAGAATATTTAATTGGATACCGACAACTGCTGGGCAATTTTCGATTACGACAACAGTCTCTAATGCGGAAGATATTAATCCTACAAATAATAGTTTAGTTACAGAGTTGGAGATTATAGATCCATTAGCGACTAGTTCTAGCTATAAGTACGTAAACACATCAGATATTGCAGGCAGCAGCTTATCATGGACAGGAGGAGCTGGTCAAGGTGGAGGTGTCTACATAGAGCCGAATGACTATCCTTTTCTTCTAGAATCTGTTGGAGCATTCTTCACTGGAATAGCCGATGATGCTGTTTTAGAGGTGTACGCGGATGACGGCCCGGGTGGTTCTGCTGGAACCTTGTTACATACTGAGACTATGTTGGCGGCTACGAATACCGTAAATGCATGGAATACTTCCACAATGAGTTCGCCGATAGTTATCGCGGCAGGTGGATTTTATGTCCTGTGGAAGGATGGACCATTAGGGCAAATGCAGTTAGGCACAGTTCTACAAGCACCAATTTCAAGAAGGAGCTTTGAGTTCCTTGGTACATGGGAAGTTTATCGAGAGAACACAACGACGGATTTGATGTTAGAGGCGAATGGTTATTCAGCATGTGCGAGTTTCCAATTAGCGGTGACAGGTTCTACTGATATCAATTGCTTTGGTGATAATGATGGTGCAATTGATTTAACGGTTACAGGAGGAGTTGTTCCAGCAGCTGGTTATACCTTCAGTTGGACGGGGGGAGCTGCAGGAGAAGATCCATCTGGATTAGCGCCTGGGAATTATGATGTCATAGTTACTGATTCAGTGGGATGCTCAAATACAGCATCCGTGACCATTAACGAAGCTCCGCAAATTACCTTGAGTGCAACGTCCACTGATGAAATCACAGGCAATGATGGAACTATTGACTTGACAGTTGGTGGCGGAACGGCACCGTATACATACAGTTGGACGAATGGCGCAGGGACAATCCAAGATCCAGATTCATTGACAGCTGGAGATTATACAGTTACTGTAACCGATAGTTTTGGCTGTGCGGAGACACTTTTGGTAACCATTGATAGTCAAGTTGGAGTGGATGAAATTTCGGACTTGGCTCATTGGACAATCTCTCCAAACCCATCAAATGGAAAGTTCACTATTTCAGTAGATGAAACGCTGATTACGGAGTCAATTGAAATCATTAATACCCTGGGAAAACGAATCCAAATAGTTGATTTTAATTCAACTACACAGGTTAATATATCGTCTGTAGGAATCTACTATGTAGTACTTCATACGATAAATGGAAAGTCGGTAAAAAAGATTGTAATAAACTAATGACAATCTATTGTTGAAAAATAGAGAAGGGGAAGCATTGCTTTCCCTTTTTCTTTTGTAGTTTTGCGTCGGCTAACATGAGAATAGCTATCAATAGAGAGGTTTTGTGAAAGCGATAATCCAATACTGGATTATCAATTGCCGAAGAAATTTTAACGTTGATCTAAAAAATGGTAAGAAAAGTACTTGAAACCTTGTCAAATTCTATTTTTTTTGGTTTCTTTGCACCCGTTTTAGTAACAGGATAATAATATTAAGAGATGTCTAGAGTTTGTCAATTAACAGGAAAATCGGTAATGGTAGGAAACAATGTTTCTCACTCAAAGCGCCGTACGAAGAGAAAGTTTTATCCAAACTTGATTACAAAGAAATTCTTCATTCCTGAGGAAAACGAGTTCATTACATTGAAGATTTCAACTTCAGCGTTGAGAACTATCAATAAGAAGGGAATTGGAGTATGTGTGAAAGAGGCACGTGCTAAAGGATTTATCAAGTAAAAAAAGCTTCCGCTAATCCATCAATTTGATGGTAGTGGATAAATAATAAGAAAATGGCAAAGAAAGGAAATAGAGTCCAAGTAATTCTTGAGTGCACTGAGCACAAAGAGTCTGGGCAGGCAGGAACGTCTCGTTACATTACAACGAAGAACAGAAAGAATACTCCTGATAGATTAGAAATTAAAAAGTTTAATCCAATTTTGAAGCGTATGACGCTTCATAAAGAAATTAAATAAAGGATAAGACATGGCAAAGAAAGTAGTAGCATCGCTTCAAAAAGGAGAAGGAAAATCACATACGAAAGTGATTAAAATGAGTAAGTCTGAGAAGACTGGAACTTATACCTTCAAGGACGAAATTGTTCATAACGATAACGTTAAAGATTGGTTGGAAAAAAACTAGCCTAATATCGTTTTACGTATTGAATGAAAGCTTCCTTCCTTGTGATGGAAGCTTTTGTATTTTAAAGAATTATGGGAGTTTTTAGTTTCTTTTCGAAAGAAAAAAAAGAGCGCCTCGACAAAGGCCTCGAAAAAACAAAGCAGAGCTTTTTTAGTAAGCTTGCACGTTCTGTCGTTGGTAAATCGAGAGTAGACACCGAAGTATTAGATAACCTTGAGGAGTTACTGATTTCTTCTGATGTTGGCGTTAATACAACCCTGAAAATTATTGAGAAGATTGAGGAAAGAGTCGCACGTGATAAAGTCATGGGCATAGAAGAACTCAATGATATCCTCAAAGAGGAGGTCACAAACCTTTTAGAAGATAATAACTCAACAGATTCCGAAACTTTTGATGTCCCTAAGCATGAAGATGGCCCACACGTAATTATGGTTGTTGGTGTAAATGGCGTCGGAAAAACTACCACAATAGGGAAGTTGGCGCATCAAATGAAGCAGTGTGGAAACGAGGTGATTCTCGGGGCGTCAGATACTTTCCGCGCTGCAGCAGTTGATCAATTGATTATTTGGGCAGAGCGCGTTGGTGTCCCAATTGTCGAGCAAGGAATGAACGCGGATCCTGCGGCTGTTGCTTTTGATACACTTGAGTCCGCAAAGGCGAAGAAAGTAGATGTTGCAATTATAGATACTGCAGGTCGATTGCACAATAAGGTAAACCTCATGAACGAGTTGAGCAAGATCAAACGTGTAATGAGTAAAGTAATTCCAGGTGCGCCTCATGAAGTTCTCCTTGTGCTAGATGGTTCTACAGGACAAAACGCCTACGAACAAGCCAAACAATTTTCAGCAGCTACAGATATCACGGCACTTGCGATCACAAAATTGGATGGTACAGCTAAAGGTGGTGTAGTGATCGGTATTTCTGATCAAATGAAAATTCCAGTTAAATACATCGGTGTTGGAGAAGGAATCGAAGATCTTCAACTCTTTAATCGAGGTGAATTTGTCGACTCTCTGTTCTCAGAGTAAGCTAATTTCTATTTGTCTACAGTTAATCCCCTTTTGTCGAGTATTTCGGACTGAACTAATCGGGTTTAGCTTGTCCTTTTGATTTTTTCGTATATTGAAGTCTAGATTATGCTATACTTATGAAAAACTCAAACCAATCGCTTCGCGCGATAAATCTCCGTGTATCTTTATTATTTATTCTATTTTTTAGCAGTATATCCTTCTCCCAACAGTCAAACTGGGTAGATGCAATGCTATCGAAAAGGCCAGATTTTGAAACAGTAAAACAATCATTTTATTCAGATTGGAGTGGCACTTCCTATACAAAAGGACATGGCTGGAAACAATTCCATCGATGGGAATCGTTCTGGGAAACAAGATTACTTCCGAATGGAAAATTCCCAAATTTCAAACAAGCATTCAATGCTCAAAAGAAATATATAAAAGATCATAGCTATGCTAAAGCGGCTGGTGGAAACTGGTCGCCTGTAGGGCCTTTTAATTATACAAATACAAACTCTTGGAGTCCTGGGTTGGGACGTGTAAACTTCGTTGCGGAGGATCCTAATAATTCGAATACGATTTATATTGGAGCTCCAGCCGGTGGAATCTGGAAATCTATCGATTCTGGATCAACATGGACGCCTTTAGGGGACGATATATCAGTGATAGGAATTTCTGCAATCGCAATTTCAGCAGCAAATAGTAACGTGATTTACTGCGCCACTGGCGATGCTGATGGAGGAGATACATATAGTATTGGTGTCCAAAAATCTTCTGATGGAGGACTAACATGGGCCGATGCAGGAAATGTTGGTGGAAACCTTCGAGATATTGTCGTTGATCCTACAGATGAAGACAATGTATATGTGTGTTCAAATGGTGGTATTCTTAAGTCTACCGATGGTGGTTCATCATGGACGAACGTTCAAGGTGGATCTTTCCGTGATATTGAAATGAAGCCTGGGACACCATCAACACTTTATGCTGCAACTTCTACGGCCGTTTATTATTCTACCGATTCTGGTTTATCATGGAATACTTCAACAGGTGTGCCTGGCGGTGCAAGTCGCATAGCCTTAGCTGTTACTCCAGCCAATAGTTCTTATGTCTATATATTAGTTGCTGATGGTGGTGGTGGCTACCAAGGTGTTTACAGATCAGGAAATAGTGGAACATCCTTTACACCTAGAAACACAACAACAGATGTTTTTGATGGATCAACGCAGTCTTGGTATGATATGGCCATAGGTGTTTCTGCAACAAATGCAAATATTGTGTATACCGGATGTCTTGATGTCTGGCAATCCACGAACGGCGGATCAAATTTTTCTCAAATTAATAGTTGGAGTAATCCTTCTGGAGCTTCTTATACGCATGCCGATATTCATTTTCTGAAAGGATATGGAGGGAATTTTTACTGCGGATCTGATGGCGGTATCTACCGTACGACCAATGACGGAAATTCATTTACAGATTTGACAGATGGAATTTCAATCAGCCAATTCTACCGTATTAGCGGTTCTCCAAATGATGTGACTACAATTGCAGGAGGATTACAAGATAATGGTGGATATTTATACAACAGCAGCTCTTGGAAGGTATACTACGGCGCTGATGGAATGGAGGCGGCAGTTGATCCAACCAATTCGAATAGAGTATTTGGCATGATTCAATATGGTGATGTTTATAGAACAACGAACGGTGGTACTAATCTTCAATCATTAGGAACGCCTGGATCTCAATCTGGAAGATGGGTGACTCCAATGGAGCATGATCCAAATGTCACACAACGAATTGTTGCTGGTTATGATAACCTCTATGAATACACTACTGGTTGGAATCAACTATCGACATTCAATTTCCCTGCAAAACTGAGAAGTATAAAAATTTACAAAGGAAATTCTGATGTGATGTATGTCTCTACGGGGGCTGATATGTATTTAACGACAAATAACGGAGGAGCATTTACGAACGTAACCAACAACCTTACTACATTTTTATCAGGGAACGTTGTTAGTTCGATAGAAATTGATCCAGCAAATCAAAACCGCGTTTGGGTGTCCATTTCAGGATGGTCGGCTGGTAATAAGGTGGCATATTCCGCTAATGGTGGTGCGACTTGGTCGAATGTTTCTGGTTCTTTGCCAAATCTACCGTGTAATGTTGTGAAGTTTGAAGCGTCCGCAGCTGCAACCAATGCGCTGTATGTTGGTATGGATATCGGCTGTTACTACCGAGATGACGTACTTGGAGATTTCACACCATTTATGACTAATCTACCAAATGTAATTGTGAATGACCTTGAGCTCAATGAAGCTTCAGGAATCATTCGTGCTGGTACTTACGGTCGAGGTGTCTGGGAATCGGGATCCTATTCTGTAGCTGTTGTTGCAGACGATGCAGGAGTTCCGGTAATTCAAAGTCCAACAGGTTCTTTTTGTGGTGATAATTTCACGCCTGAAGTAACGCTTCGAAATTTTGGAACTAATACGCTAACGCAAGTAGATATCAATTATCAAGTTGGTGCTGGTCCAGTGAGTACATTTAATTGGACGGGAAGTTTAGCTTCGTGGACGTCAGAACAAGTGATTCTCCCAGCAATGACGGCATCTGGAACCAATGCATTTACTTGTTGGACTACACTACCAAATGGTGTTGCGGAAATTAACACCTTAAACGATACATCTACTACGAGCTTTACAGCAGTAATCAACGGTGTCAATGTTTATACACAAATTATTGAAGATTGTTGGGGATCGGAAGTGACCTGGTCGATTCTAGATGGAGGTGGAGCAACAGTTGCTTCTGGCGGACCATATAGTGATGGGAATCCTTTGAACTTAAACCTTGATTCTGTTTGTCTTCAGGTAGCATGCTACGATTTCGTAATCAATGATACTTATGGTGACGGAATGTTTGGCTCTCAATATGGGTCGTGTAATGACGATGGTGATTATTATGTTATTACAGAGCTCAATGATACGCTCGTCGCAATGCCAGCAGTTGATTATGGTACACAAGCCATTCATAATTTCTGTGTCCCATCAATTGATTTGGCCGATTTCAACTGGGGCGGTGCTCCTGGCTTCTGTCCTACTGAAACGGTAACCTTCAACGATGCGTCTATTGGCGCAACGAGTTGGGCGTGGGATTTTGGAGCGAATGCTTCGCCCGCAAATGCTACTGGTGTCGGACCACATAACGTAACCTATTCGGCAGGTGGGACTTCAACAGTTCTTTTAACGATTAATGGTGGCGCATTGTCTTCATCCCAGATGTTGACAATATTCCCATCGGCGGTAGTGCCATCAATAGCTGCAAGTGGAGCAACTGCATTCTGTGCAGGATCTTCAGTAGATTTAACATCCTCTGAAACAGGTGGTAATGTTTGGTCAAATGCGGCAGTAACAGATTTGATTACAGTAACTTCAGCTGGTTCGTACAGCGTAACGCATACAGACGTGAATGGCTGTTCTGCTATTTCAAGTCCAATCGTTATTACAGTGAATGCCTTACCAGTGATTGCGGCTGGAACAGTTGTTGATCCTACGAGTTGTGCATCAGCTACTGGAACAATTGAAATTACGGGATCTGGTACAGGTGACTTGACGTGGTCAGGGTCTGGTGCTGGGACGGCAACTGGAGTGTCTTTGCCTTACACATTGACTGGTTATACTGCAGGTTTCTATAACGTGACCTATACAGATCCTAATGGATGTGTGTCAAATTCAGTGAGTGCTTCACTCAGTGATCCAACGCCGCCACCGACACCTGTTATTACACCAACTACATCGACAACGTTTTGTGATGGAGGTTCGGTAATCTTAACTTCGTCAGCTGTATCAGGTAACGCGTGGTCGACATCGGAAAGTACTCAATCAATAACGGTTACTTCAACCGGTAGTTATGGTGTTGTCGTTACTGTTGCAGGATGTTCGGCAACTTCGTCTCCAATCTCGGTTGTTGTGAATGCAAATCCTACTGATCCAACGATCACAGCAAATAATTCATTAACGATTTGTGATGGTGACACAGTAGAATTAACGTCCTCTTATACCGGTGGGAATGTTTGGTCATCGCTTGAGTCAACAGATATGATCTCAGTGACTACTTCAGGGACTTGGGATGTAACGTATACAGATGCCAACGGATGCTCTTCAACATCTGGTTCAACAACAGTTCTGGTGAATGCATTGCCAATCGTAGATGCTGGTATTGATCAAGAAGTTTGTGCTGGAGCTGTTGTTACTTTGAGTGGTTCTGGTGCAACAACTTACCTTTGGGATAACGGAGTGCTTGACGGTATTGGATTTAATCCTTTATTAGGTGTAGTAACGTATACTGTAACTGGAACAGACGCAAACGGGTGTATTGCAACGGATCAAATGACCGTTACAGCTTTCGAGCCGCCAGCGGTAACGTTATCAATCTCAGCGGATACGACATGTGTGGCTGCTGGAAACATTGCATTGACAGGATCTCCTGCTGGAGGAACGTATACAGGTGTTGGTGTGACGGGTAATCAATTTGATCCTACAGTTTCAGGACAAGGTACATTTAATGTTAGCTACGATTACACAGATGCGAACTCATGTTCAGGAACAAGTACACTATCTATTGTAGTTCAAGATTGTTCGTCTTTGGGTGATTTAGACGCGATGAGTGGATTGCTCATCTACCCGAATCCAACTACTGGAGGATTTGCAATAACATTGGAAGGTAACTTTGAGTACTTGATGATGGATGTACGCGGAAGAGTTGTCGCGAAGGGCGCAGGTATAAATGAAGAAATTATCAATGCTTCGTCCTATGAGGCAGGCGTGTATATGTTAACGATAACTACTGAATTCGAGACGCGTACAGTACGTTTGATAAGAAACTAGTAATAGTTGGCTACACTACTAAATAGATCAGGTCCCACGTGAATAGCTCACGTGGGATTTGTTTTTTGTACTTTTGACCAAGGCTATTTATCCAATGATTTATTTCCGGAGTATCGGGACCAATTGATCCACCTATGCGTAAAATTAGAATTAACGGCCACGGGCACATTCTTCCTGAACCAAATGAAATCCCTCAGTTTATGAAGGATAAGAAACTGTTTTCTATAGATGAGGACAGATCATTCATGCGACAAGGGGAGTGGTCACGTCCAATTACAGATTCTAGTTTTTTCTTTGATGAAAAGTTGCTTTGGATGGAGAAGTACAGCATTGACCATGCTGTGATGTTAAATCTATCTCAACTATATTGTAATGGATGGAGTAAGCAGGATGCATACGATTCCATTCGCTGGCAAAATGATTTCAATTACAGCGTTCAACAGCGTCGTCCCGATAAGTTTACGTGTGGATTTGTGGTGCAGCCATTATACATTGACGATGCGCTTAAAGAGATTGAGCGATGCGTAAATGAGCTCAAAATGAATTTACTTTGTCTGCCATCTCATTATTTGGATGCGGACGGAGAGTGGCTCACAGTGGCGGATAAAAGCTGTGACCCCATTTACGAATTAGCAAATGAATATAGGCTAGCGATAGAAATTCATCCGTACGATGGGCAGAAGATGGTTAAGTTAAAGGATGAGTATTGGCGATTCCATTTGGTATGGATGATGGCGCAAACTGCGGATACGCTTCACTTTTTTGCGCTGCGAGATCTTCCTAATCGATTTCCAAACATCAGAACGTGTTTTGCACATGGATGTATGCTAGGGCAGGCGAATTATGGACGAAGAATCCAAGGGTTTGATGGTCGACCTGATTTATTTAAAGATGCCAATGATCCTAGAGGATCGCTTGGTCATCCAAATCTTTTCTTTGATACATTAGTGCACGATTCTTATACGCTTCAATTACTTAAACACCGCGTTGGAGTAGATCAAATTGTTTCCGGCTTGGATGATCCATATCCTCTCGGTGAGATGGAGGGAGTTGGAACGTCTTATCCAGGTCGAGTAGTAGATTTTGCTGTGGAAATAGATATCTTGACGCAAAAGGAAGCTGATAATATTTGGCACTCAAATGTACTGAAATGGCTAGGGAAAGAGCGCATCGAAGGTTTGCACAAATAAAATATCATCTACCCATTAACCTAGTTGTATGAATTTGATTATCGGAACGATCTTTTTTGCAAGTTTTGGTATGCTTACTGAAGTGCTTTTTCGCAGCGGGAAAGATGTGTTCCTTAGTTTGATTAAAAGGGAAAAGATAAATTGGTCGTTGCCTACTACTATTTATGCTTGGATGATTCCAATTTATGGTTCGGCCTTTATTCTGTTTAGAATCTTTTATGAAGCTGCTGCTAACCTGGGTCGACCAATACAAATCTTAATCGTTACCGTATCAATATTTATTATTGAGTATTTGAGTGGTTTTTTATTAAAGAAATTAACTGGTAAATGCCCGTGGGAGTATTCAAAAGGGATGCATATACATGGTTTTATTCGACTCGATTACGCGCCATTTTGGATGCTGTTTTCCTATCTGCTAATCGTTTTCTATGAGTTTTTTGTTAATCTTCTCTACTAACTGAAATCGTGCGCGTTTTGTGCTTTGCATTTCGAGACAATAAATTCGGTCCGATTAGATTATCATTTTCTTCCGTTTATTACCTTTACATCAAAAATTAGAGCATGGCGCAAAAACCGTCTACACCTAAAGGAACTAGAGATTTCTTACCGGCTGAAGTAGCGAAGCGAAATTATATATTCAATACGATACGTAAGTCGTTTGAAACATACGGATTTTCACCAATCGAAACTCCATCATTTGAGTTGTCATCAACCTTGATGGGTAAGTATGGTGATGAGGGGGATAAGTTGATATTCAAGATTCTACGTTCTGGAAATTACCTCTACGAAAAGAAAAAGGTTGCCATTCCTGAATCAATGAATGAATTTGTCGAAAAATCATTTGACCGATTAAGTTCAGAGGAGAAGAAAGAATTGAATAGATTTACTTCTGATATTTCTTCTAAGGCATTGAGATACGATCTTACGGTGCCATTTGCACGCTTCGTTGTGCAGCATCAAAATGAACTTGCATTCCCATTCAAGCGTTATCAAATTCAACCTGTTTGGAGAGCTGATCGACCACAGAAAGGGAGGTATCAAGAATTTTATCAATGTGATGCTGATGTCGTTGGAAGTGATTCGCTCATTTACGAAGTGGATTTCGTATTGCTGTTTGACGAGGTGTTGACCAATTTGAATATTCCAAATATCACTATCAAAATAAATAACCGCAAGATCCTTAGTGGAATTGCAGAAGTCTGTGGCGAAGAAGCTAATTTGATTCCTATCACTGTTGCAATTGATAAGTTAGATAAGATTGGTGTCGATGGAGTAGTCAGAGAATTGACGAATAAAGGTGTGTCTGAGGAAGCGCTCACGAAAATTGCACCACTTTTCGAAATCGTTGGAACTACTCGAAGCCGTTTGGAGCAAATGAGAAAGTACCTCGTTACAAGTCAAATTGGATTGGATGGACTCAATGAATTGGAGTTTATCCTTGATCAGGTTGATGAGTTAGGAGTTAAGGCGGCCAAGGTTGAGTTCGATGTGACGCTTGCGAGAGGTTTAAATTATTATACAGGAGCAATTTTTGAAGTTGCTGCCGATGACGTTTCCATAGGAAGTATATGCGGAGGTGGACGTTATGATGATCTAACCGGTATCTTTGGAATGAAGGATGTCTCTGGTGTTGGTGTGTCATTTGGCGCTGATCGGATCTATGACGTCTTGGAGGAGTTGGATTTATTCCCTAAAACAGTTGATAATCGTTTAGAGATTTTGTTCGTGAATTTCGGAGAGATGGAGCAAAAGCATTGTATTAGTTATGTGAAATCTCTCAGAGAAGCCGGAATTTCATCAGAAGTTTATCCTACGGCCGCAAAGATGGTGAAGCAAATGAAATACGCAAATGCACGAGGGGTAAGGCATGTCGCGATGCTCGGTGCAAATGAAATTGAGGCTGGACATATTCAATTGAAAAATATGGATTCTGGAGATCAGCAGTTATTGACGATTGAAGAGATTATTGAAGCATTTAAATAGAAATTAAGCATGCATATAGTTGACAATGAATGGGTGACTCCAACGTTGCTTGAGGACATTATTTCGAAGGGAATGAAACTTCGGTTAAGTGATAATTCTAAAGCAGCGATAATCAAATGTCGTGAATACTTGGATGCTAAAGTTGAAAGCGCTGATCGATTAATTTATGGCGTGAATACGGGCTTTGGATCTTTGTGCAATACGGCAATATCATCGAATGATTTGGAGCAATTACAGCGAAACTTAGTTGTTTCACATGCATGTGGCACTGGAGAAGAGGTTCCACGAGAGATTGTAAAACGAATGTTATTGTTGAAAGTCTTGGGATTGTCTCATGGAAACTCAGGAGCGCAATTAGCGACTATCGAGCGCTTAATTTGGTTGTATAATGAGGATATAATTCCTGTTATCTACCAGCAAGGAAGTCTTGGGGCTTCTGGAGATTTAGCGCCGTTGGCACACATGTCTCTTCCGCTCATTGGCGAGGGTGAAGTGGATTTAGGAGAAGAACGCATCAGCGGAAATGAACTGTTGATCCGTTACGGTTTGACTGCAATTCGTCTTAGGTCGAAAGAAGGTTTGGCGTTGTTGAATGGTACGCAGTTTATGAGTGCTTATGCTACTTATTGTCTAGCGAATGGGTATAAACTGTGGAATCAGTTCAATACAATTGCTGCTTTATCCTTGGATGCGTATGATGGAAGAATCAATCCATTTCAGGCCAATGTGAACGAAATTAGAAATCAAGTGGGTCAAATTCATGCGGCAGAAGTGATGCGTGAAGCATTGGCTGGAAGTGAGATGATTAAGCGTGAGAAAGAACACGTTCAAGATCCTTATTCATTTAGATGTATTCCACAAGTACATGGTGCAAGCTATGATTCGCTTAAGCATTGTGAAATGGTCATCGACCGCGAGATAAACGCTGTAACGGATAATCCAACAGTGTTTCCAGATGAAGATGATGTGGTGTCTGCTGGAAATTTTCACGGACAACCCTTGGCGCTTATTCTTGATTTTATGGCAATTGCAATTGCGGAAATGGGAAGTATTTCTGAGCGACGGGTATACAAATTAATTGGTGGAACACGAGGTTTACCTGCATTCCTTGTCGCTGAACCGGGATTGAATTCAGGATTCATGATTCCGCAATATACAGCAGCATCAATCGTAAGTCAGAGTAAACAGCTCTGTATGCCTGCGTCTGTGGATACGATTGATTCCAGCAACGGTCAAGAGGATCATGTGAGTATGGGAGCTAACGCCGCTACAAAATTATATAGAGTTATTCAGAACACCTACTCAATCCAGGGTATTGAGTTGATGAACGCGGCACAAGCTATGGATTTCAGGTCAGAGAAGTCTTCTGTAAAGATTGAAGATTTGCGTAAACGGTATCGTGTGCATGTTCCGTATGTCTCTGAGGATACGTATTTGCATCCATTAATTGCCGAGAGCATTGCATTTGTAAAAGAAGAATTGTAAGATTATAAGAATTGATAGTATGAACGAAGAAATTGAAGTATCTAAGAAACGACCAGGCGGCCTAACAGCTTTAGGTGTATTAAGTATGGTTAGCATTGGGTTTTCATTCATTGGGACACTCATCGGGTTATTATCCGGTAAGGTTTCTGAGGAGGAGATGCTAGAGCAAAGTGTGCAAATGGCTGAGGCTAAATCTGAAATGCGCAAGTTGGGTATGGAATCTTGGACGAGAATCTATGATCAGTTAGAGGCTATGTCGATTCAAGCGAATGAAAGTATCTATCTGGCTGGTTTTCTGGGGATCGTTGTCTCAGCTACAGGTTTGGCTGGAGTACTTATGATGTGGAAAGGGCGAAAAATCGGGTTTCACATCTACATTATTTATTGTCTAATTGCGCTTGGAAGCGCTTACCTTTATATTTCACCGGCGAATATTCCGACAATAGTAACGATCGTTTCAGTTGTCTTCTCTGGACTATTTATTCTCCTCTATGCTAGAAATCTACGGTGGATGAAGTAAATTGAACCTCATGATCAGACTGCTTATTATCTTGATGTTACCGCTATGCTTTAGCTTTGCGTATGCCCAAGATGAGATCAGTTTGTATGATGGAGCAGCGCATCGTAGAGATGTTAAGAAGATTAAGAAAGTCTTTCAGTGGTCTGTTAAAGAAAAGGCAAATGGGCCTGAACTCGATAAGTTTATTCGAGAAAAAATTCTCAATGGACAGAATGCTGCACAAGATTCAGTTGCGTTCTTAGCGATTAAGCATAACTATTACTACGAGACAAAGGATGTCGTAAATGAAATGCACGCAAAGGATCGTTGAAGGGAAAACTTCTGTTGATTTAAGTCGGGTTGTTTCCTGTACATATTTGGTGAATTTGATCCTCGATAACGGTAAATCATACATCCATAAGTTAGTTAAGCTTTAAAATACTGGCTGTGATTATCTTGAGCTGAGAGAAAACACCTATCTTTGCGGCAAATTTGAATTAGTATGATTTCAGTAAATAATCTTTCTCTCCAGTTCGGTAAACGTATTCTTTTTGATGATGTTAACGCGAAGTTTGTTAACGGTAATTGCTATGGCGTTATTGGTGCAAATGGTTCTGGAAAATCGACCTTCTTAAAGATCCTTACTGGAAATCAAGATCCTACAACAGGTCATGTACATGTTGAGCCAGGAAAGCGTGTTGCATTCTTGAAGCAGGATCACTTTGAATTTGATGAGCACGAAGTGTTGAATACAGTGATCATGGGACATGATCGCCTTTATGAGATCATGAATGAAAAAGATACTTTGTACGCTAAGCCTGACTTTTCTGATGCAGATGGAATGCGTACTGCGGAGCTCGAAGGAGAATTTGCAGACTTGGAAGGCTGGAATGCTGAAACTGATGCTGCCTCTTTGCTCTCGAGTTTAGGAATTGATGAATCGAAGCACGCTATGAAGATGTCTGATGTTTCAAATGATTTGAAAGTCAGAATTCTATTGGCACAAGCACTTTTCGGAAACCCAGATATATTAATTCTCGATGAGCCTACGAACGATTTAGATCTTAAGACCATTTCATGGTTAGAGGATTTTTTACTTGGGTTTAAAAATACGGTTATCGTTGTGTCTCACGATAGACATTTCTTGGATACCGTTTGTACGAATATTTGTGATATCGATTTTAGTAAAATCAACTTATTTACAGGGAATTATTCATTCTGGTATCAATCGTCTCAGTTGGTAGCAAGACAGCGTTCTGATAAGAATAAAAAAGCGGAAGAGAAGAAGAAGGAGTTGATGGATTTCATTGCTCGCTTCTCCGCAAACGCAGCGAAATCAAAGCAAGCAACAAGTCGTCGTAAGATGATTTCTAATCTTGATATTGAGGAAATTCAGCCATCGAGTAGAAAATACCCTGGTATTACGTTTCACCAGGAGCGCGATGCAGGAAATCAAATATTGAACGTTGAAGGATTGTCTAAATCTGTTGATGGAACGAAGCTTTTCAAGGATATCTCTTTCACGGTTAACAAAGGAGATAAGATTGCATTTGTTTCTCGTGATTCAAATGCACTTACTGCGTTTTTCGAGATTCTTTCAGATAATTCTAAAGCCGATGCTGGTGAGTTCATTTATGGAACAACAATCAGTACAGCTTATATGCCAAACGAAAACCATCAGTTCTTCGAAGAAAAGTTACAGCTAATTGATTGGCTTCGTCAGTATGTTCACACAGATGAGGAACGCGAAGAGGTTTATTTACGTACGTTCTTAGGTCGAATGCTTTTTACTGGTGAAGAAGCCTTGAAAACGGCGAACGTTTTGTCTGGAGGTGAAAAAGTACGTTGTATGCTTTCAAAAATGATGTTGGCGAAAGCAAATCTATTGATGATGGATGAGCCAACGAATCACCTGGATCTAGAATCAATTACTGCCCTGAATAACGGCATGACTGAATTCCAAGGAACGATGCTCTTTACTTCTCATGATCATGAGTTAGTGAATACGGTGGCCAATCGAATTATTGAAATCACTCCAAACGGTGGGATTGATAAGATGATGTCTTATTCTGACTATTTGAAGGATGATAAGATTACATCCATTCAAGAGTCACTTTACGCATAGATTCAGCTTGAAATGCACACCATGATTGGGTTAATGTCACTTCGAGTGATGCTTAATTGATGAACGAAAATTCAGAATTTTATCGAGAAGTAAATTAACCGTCGCATTCAAAATCGATCCGTGCTAGGGATAGTAACGGCATCCTTTTTAGTTTGAGGCTGAACTTGGTTCTCTACCCGAAAAGTAAAAAGATAGAGTGGATAGCCCGCCCGAGCACCCAATAGAACAGCCAACTTTTGTCATTTAAATCTACTTCCAAGATCCGTTATCCAGTAATTCAAATGACTATCTTTGCGCCATGGTAAAATTCACATTCGGGTGCGAAAATCCCACTATTCAGTACACCCAAATAACGGCTACTTTTTCAACATCGAGCGATTTGACTCAGATTCTCTTGCCGAGCTGGCGTCCCGGACGTTATGAATTAGCCAATTTTGCTAAGAACATTCGAAATTTTCGTGTGTTCAATGATACTAACAAGCTCCTAGAGGTCACAAAATTGACAAAGGATTCGTGGGAAGTTAACTCCTCAAGTACGAAGACGATTCGTGTTGAATATAACTACTATTCTCATGAGCTAAACGGCGGGTCTACTTATTTAGATGAAACGCAACTCTATGTAAACCCAGTAAATTGTTGTGTTTATACGGAAGAAACCTATAATGATGAAGTTGCCGTTTATCTCGCTATTCCTAAAGAATGGGAAGTGGCAACTTCGCTCGTCAAACATCCTACTCATTGGACTGCCGAGAATACAGAGGAATTACTTGATACACCCTTTATCGCTTCGTCTCAACTGCAACATCGTTCTTACGAATGTGCGGGCACGCTATTTCATGTTTGGTTTAACGGCGAAGTTAAGCCTGAATGGGATCGATTGATTAAGGATTTCAAGGCGTTTACGGAATTGCAAATTGCACGATTCACAGAGTTTCCAGTGAAGGAATATCATTTCTTGAATCAAATTCTCCCGATTAAATCATACCATGGAGTTGAACATCAGAAGTCTACCGTGATTTCTTTAGGCCCTTCTTATGAGGTGTTTAAGTCGCTCTATGTTGAACTCTTGGGCGTTAGTTCTCATGAATTATACCATACTTGGAACGTTAAAGCGATCCGTCCGATTGAAATGTACCCATATAAATTCAGAGAAGAGAATTACTCGAAATTGGGCTATATCTGTGAGGGTGTTACCACCTATCAAGGTGATTTAATGCTCTATAAAAGTGGCGTTTATGATGAAACGCAATATTTAAAGGAGATTACTCAGCAGGTACAGCGACATTTCGATAATCCTGGTCGTTTTCACTATTCTGTGGCTGATTCTTCCTTGGATACTTGGCTCGATGGTTATGTAGTTGGTGCACCTGGTAGAAAAGTGTCTATTTATACAGAAGGCTGCTTGCTCGCTTTTTGCACGGATGTAATGATTAGTCGTGCGTCTGCAGGAAAAAACGGACTTGATACAGTGATGCGTCGACTTTATTTTGATCTTTCACTCAATGGGAAAGGGGTTTCGGAAAAGGATTACCAGGCAGCTATAGAAGAATCCGCAGGGATTTCATTTCAATCCTTTTTCGATGATTATATCAATGGAACACGGCCGTATGAATCTATTTTGATTGATTGTTTCGAGTCGATCGGATTAGCTATGGATCATGAGCCATCGAAGAAATATTCTGAAGGAAGACTTGGTTTTAAAGCCATTAAAACTGGGAATGACTATAGAGTTACTGCGATGTATCCTGGAGGGCCAGCCGAGATGGGGGCAGTAATGTTAGGTGATAAGATCACTGGCGTAAACGGGTATTCATGCGAAGGTGAGCTAAACAAATGGCTTGACTATTTCGATGATGAAGTGAAGGTTCTGACAGTTATACGAGACGGTCGAGTGCTTACACTTGAATTACCTGTCTTAGATCGAAACTTCTACATGACCTATACGATTAGTAAGATGACCGAGCGCGATATAAATCAAGTAAGAGCGTTCGATAAATGGCTACGATAAGAGCGTATTTACATTCATTCGGGCAATAATCTAGTGGGGTATTTAAAAATTAAAGTTTCACGATCTTCTTTGTCGCTAAACCAACATCAGTAAAAATCTTTACAATATATGTCCCTGATGAAAGATTGGATACGTTTACCTCTGTTTGGAAGGCACTTAAAACTAACTGCTGTAGTTCACGCCCACTAGCATCATAGAGTACAATTTTTGTAATCAGCTGTTCTGAAGTAATGACAACTTGATCACTTGCTGGATTAGGATATATTTCAACAGTTGATTTAATTGTCAATTCACTGCTTCCCAGCCATCCCAAATCACAGCCTCCAACATCTAGTACATGTAAACGAGTATCTTCACTCACCCATAGATTGTCGCAGGGATCAACCTCTATTCCTCTAAAATCAGCGATTCCAGTATTACTCGTATCATAGATTGTCCATTCATTTGTAGTGCGATTCAAATAACCAAAGGAAACTACAGACGAGGAAGCTATATCAGTTCCAAACATCGCCCAAATATTATCCTGACTATCAAATTCAATCTCTACTACAGGTAACATTGGCATACCTATAGTGTTAAATGGAGTTATTGTATCAATGAATACTTTATTCAAGGCTACTGAGATTCCAAGATCCCCAGCTGTATAAAAGCGATTGTCGTTTGGCGAAAAGCAGAAATAGTTATGGCTATTATCTAGAAGATATGGAATAGTATCAGCGCTTATATAATCATAACTGCCATTGCCAACCTGATAACGTTTTATATAAAATCCTGGAGATCCCCCCCAGAATTCTCCATTTTTAGAGGCTAAACGCCTATTTGATGAAATTCCAAAACTCTGAGCGCCATCGGCAACAATTAAATCACCACCTGACAACTGTTGCCCCATCCATAATGTATCTAAGTCACTTGCTAGATACACACCATCCTGCACAGTTGAGATTTTAGTCCAGCTACCAGCATCAAATTCATATAGACCATAATATCGGTTACACGCATAAACTTTGTTATCAATAAATGTAATATTTTTAAAATCTGCAAGTAGATCAAAGTCTACATGGTCCGCATTGTATTCATGAAAGTCACCATTACCATCAAATTGCATAATAGATCGTCCTTGACACATCCAGATCGATGAATCGGTATGATTTATTTTAAATCCCTGTCTATGACTAGTTCCAAAAAGAAATCGATGGGTTGGGTAGAAAATTAATCCATAATCTACCCCATCTAACGTTTTCCATGTTTGACTGAAGCCAACGAACGATAGTGACAAAAATATTGTTGTTATGATTGTTTTCATAGTTTTATCCATTTTTTGGACATCAACTCAATAGTAGAATTTGGTTCTAAATTTACAAAATATAAGCCTGACTTCAAGTGCTCTACACTCAATGCATACTACACTTGAATTACCTGTCTTAGATCGTGATTTCTACATGACTTATACAATCAGTAAGATGACCGAACGCGATATAAATCAAGTAAGAGCGTTCGATAAATGGCTGCGATAGGGGTTAAGCTTTACCCGTTTTTCAACTGGATAATTTCGGCCATTACGCTAACAGCAATCTCCATTGGCGTTTTACTCGCAATCGCCAAACCAATGGGTGCATAGACATTATTAAGTCGCTCACTATCTGCTCCTTCTGATTTTAGTTCGTTGATTAATGTCTTAATCTTTTCTTTACTGCCCATCATTCCTAGGTAGTTGAACTCTTTATTCAGTAGGTGTTGAAGTGCTATTTTATCTGTTCGGAAGCCGAAAGACATTAATACTACATACTTATTTTCACCAGAAGAGATGTGATTTCCAATCTCAGAATAACTTTGGATGTGGGTGAATTGCGCAAATGAATTTTCTGAAATCGTGTTTAAATTTTCTCTTGTGTCGTAGATGTAGACATTGAAATCTAATTGATGTCCTAGATTTGAGAGTGCTAAGCCAACATGTCCGGCACCAATGATGTGTAATTCTAGTCGCGTTTTGAAGTCTTCTGATACTTTCCATGTACTTTCCTCTTCTACGTAGCGAATCCGCTTTTTATGCGTGGTGGAATTAGTGCATAGGGCAATTCCTAGGTTGCTCAATTCAATCGTTTTATCTCCTTTACTATTGATTATTTCGCCGATCATCTCTTTGTCAGCAGGAGATATATGATAGATTCCAACGGTCTGTTCACCGGAACATATCATGCCTGATCTGTCATTTGGAATGTTGCTTTTATGAATCTGTCGATGCAAGGAAGGGGGGAAGTGACCTTCATTCAGTTTGGATTTCCCTAATTCTACCAACTTGTGTTCCATCGGGCCTCCTCCAATCGAACCATGAAGTTTTCCATCATCTGATACGAGCATTTTGAAGCCTTGCCTTCCTGGACTTGATCCGTCACTATTATGGACGTATAGCAAAGCTACATCATGCCCATCCACTAGGTGGTCGTATAGAATCCTCCAGAGCTTCATCTTAGGTAAATAATACGTTACTGAGTGAATAATAGATCGCCATTAATCCTGAGAAAATAGCACTCGCTAAGAATCGATGCTTGCTACCAACCTTATTCTGAATCAAGTAATTGGCAATGAGAGATACTGGAATGTTTACGGCAAATGAAATGACGCCAGTCAATAAAATAGTCCACCCAATGGTTTCATAACCGCCAGCGAGTAATTGAATGAACACTATGTGTCTGGCAATCCATAACGGATTGAAATAGAGCATGGCCATGGAAGCTCTGAGCCAAGCATTTTTCCCGGTGCCACTCTGTGGAAGTTTTTTATCGATCCATTTAAAGTAGTTTGGGATTTCCAAAGTGTACAGAGTAGCGCCAATTAAAAGAATCCCTCCGATTCGAATCCAACTAAGCGTCGAGAAATCAAATCCATTAACGATAAGCACAGCAATCGTGTCACCTGCAGCATAGATTAATCCGCCCTTAACGCTATTTGAAAGTTTAAATTCGAATCCCATCTTCTTAGCTGTAAAGTCCCATCAGAACTTTTTCATGCGTGAATGGTGCGTCGAATTTCAATTCAGCACGTGGATTAAAGGCCATGACGGCGTTATTAATCGCGAAATATGCTCCTAATCCATACATTAATGGCGGTTCGCCTACGGCTTTTGATTTTAATATGGCCATATCGGTTCCATCTGTATCAAGGTGCTCAATGATCACTTCTTTTGGTACAGAATAAATATCTGGGATTTTGTATGTTGACAGTGAATTGGACAACAACCGACCTTCGTCATTATAGCTCAATTCTTCCATCGTCATCCAACCAATTCCTTGTATCAGTCCCCCTTCAATTTGACCACGATCTACTGATAAATTCATGGACTTCCCAAAATCGTGGACGAGTCGAACTGAATCGAATTCATATGTCCCACGAAGGCAATCAACCGTAACTTCAGTTAATGCCAGTCCATAGACGTGATAGGCAAACGGATGACCTTTTTCCTTGTCCTTATCGTAATGAATCGTTGGCGTCGCATAATGTCCATTTTCGGTGAGGCATACGCGTTCTATAAATGCTTGCTCAACAATTTCTTCCCATGTCATTTGCGCTTCTCCATTCTTTGACCGAATCAGACCATCTTTGAATTCAAGGTGTTCGATTTCGGTATTCATTTTTGCAGCAGCCGATGCCTTTAACCTAGCTATTAGTGCATCACACGCATTCTGAAGTGCTTTTCCATTGAGATCAGCAGTGGCACTTGCGGCTGTTGGTGAGGTATTCGCAACCCGAGTGGTATTCGTTGATTCCAGTTTAAGTTTCGATGCGTCTATTGAAAAGGACTGCGCTGCAATCTGCAACATCTTCGTATTTACGCCTTGCCCCATTTCAACGGCGCCTGTACTGATTCCAACCGTTCCGTCGCTATAGATGTGCACCAAAGCGCGGGCTTGATTCATCGGTGTCTTTGTGAAGGATATTCCAAAGGAGATTGGCATCAACGACATTCCTTTCTTGAAAGCCTCATTTTCGTTATTGAAACTTGAGATTCGGTTTTCTGTTTCTTCAATATTGAATTTATCCTCAAGTGTCTTCCAACAATTGGTTAATTCAACGCCATCTGCGATCTGTCCATAGGGGAATTCATTGCCATCTACGAGTAAGTTCTTTTTCTGTATTTCATGTGCCGGAATATTGAGATCCTTGGCAGCATGTACGATTGCCGCTTCAATAACAAACATTCCTTGTGGTCCGCCAAATCCTCGAAAGGCGGTATTGGGTGGTAGGTTCGTTTTACAACTATAGGCTGTTGCGATCACATTTGGGACGAAGTATGAATTTGTTGCGTGAAATAACGTCCTTTCCATTACTGCTGGAGATAAATCCGCCGCAGCACCTGCATTTTGAAAGAATGTTGCCTCATAAGCGAGTATTTTCATGTCAGCTGAAAATCCAATTTTGTAGTCAGATGCATAAGGGTGACGCTTACCTGTCATTTTCATGTCATCCATTCGATGTAAGACTACCTTAACAGATTTGTTGAGGATTTGAACACCCAATGCAGCCATAATCGCCCATGGAGTAGCCTGATCTTCTTTTCCGCCAAATCCACCGCCCAAACGAACGACATCGACCTCTAGGTTATGCATTCCAACCTGCAATACTTTTGCAGCAGCTCTTTGAACAGCTGTTGGCCCTTGTGTAGAGGATGAAATCCGAATATTCCCATTTTCCAAGGGCACTGCGTAGGCTCCTTGCGTTTCTATATATAAATGTTCTTGTCCTGCGGTATCAGCCGTTCCTTCATAAATATGGGCGCAATCGTTCCATGCATTAGCTACATCTCCTAATTTAAATGTGCGAGGAGGAAAAATCAAGAGGTCTTTTTTCTGTGCTTCTCGAGGATCTACGACAATTTGTTTTTTCGTGAATGAAATTGTAATCAATGCTCTAGCTCTTTGTCCGATTTCTTCAGATTCGGCGATTATCAGAGCGATTGGTTGTCCTTGAAAATGCACTTCCGACTGCGCGAAAAGCGGTTCATCTGGTATAATTCCACCTATTTGGTTCTCACCAGGAATGTCCTCCCACGTTAATATTCGAGTTACACCGGTCAATTTCAATGCCTCGCTGTAGTCAATTGAATCAATTGTTCCGTGCGCGCAGGTCGAGTAGAAGACAGTGCCGAATAATGTTCCTTGAATCACTGGAATGTCATCCAAATAAATAGATTTCCCTGTTACGTGTCCTTTTGAATCAATGTTTTTCATATCAGATCCTTTAGGGTTATTTGACTAGGGAATAATTTGACGAAGTGGGCGTAAAATAATTGACGAAGTAAAAGTCGTTTATACGCTTCAGTGCCACGAACGTCGCTTATTGGACTTATTTCGTTCTGTATGATTTCATTAGCAGATTTTAGGTTCTGAGACGATATTCTTTTGCCAGTTAAGAAATTGCAAGTATCATTCAAATAGAGCGGTGTAGGTCCAACGCCGCCGGCAGACAGGTAAATTGTATCAATAGCATTATCCGTTTCAGAGATTAAAACAGCGGTGTTAACAGTGGCAATATCTAAATGAATCCTTTTACTGACTTTTTCTAGGTTAAATTGACTGTTCGCAGAGGGAGCCTTGAAAGCTATAGCCACTATCTGTTCCCCTTCCAGCAGATCTAAATCCTTATATCCCTTGTAGAAGTCTTTAAGCTGAATAGTACGGTCAAATTGATCTTTCCTCAGTGTGATCGAAGCATCAAGAGCGATGAAAAACGCGGTAAAATCTCCTATCGGTGAAGCATTAACAAAGTTTCCAGCAAAGGTAGAGATATTACGAATCGGAGAAGAGGAAACTAATTTAATATGTTCCCATAATCTTGGGAAAGCATGGATGACTTCATCAGATTCGAGAAATTCCGTGACGGTAGTTCCTCCTCCAATATGAATGATCTCATTCTCAAGGCGTATGAATTTCGCATTCGGTAGATTTGAAATATGAATTGCGTCGTCATCGATTAAATCGAGATGTCTTTGGACGTACAGGTCAGTTCCTCCCCCAATCAATTGACCTACTGAGGCCGGTTTATCAATTTGTATCGCCGAAATTCGGTCTGGAATTGACGTGAAATACGCGGGAATAAACTTATTGGCTACAAGCCATTCTGTCGTGTTCTGGAGAGGTTTATCGTGGAGGTCAGCTGTGATTTTTCCAGCAGCTCGCTCGATTGATTTATATCCCGTACACCGACAGATATTTCCATCAATTGATGCAATTGCTTGTTCGTAGGTTGGTGCTTTCGTTGCTAAGCAGAATCCTGCAAGTGAAACAACAAATCCAACGGTACAGAATCCACATTGCGTCCCTGACTCATTAATCATATGTTGCTGAACGGGACTAAGTTCAGGCATGTTTAGACCTTCGATGGTAACAACGTGTTTGCCGGCTACATTGCCCATTGGTGTCAAGCAAGAAGTGACCTGTTTATAGTCAATACCATCTTCAATAGGAGTTCCTATTAAAACGGTGCAAGCACCACAATCGCCTTCTCTACAACCAATTTTTGTACCGGTTAGGGTCTTGTGATAACGAACAAAATCGAGTAGGAGTGACCCTGAAGGAAGCTTCGTCTCAATAAGCTCGTTATTTAAGATAAAACTGATCATTAATACTCTGTTTTTACTGAACTTGATTTCCATTTATGGAAGACGTCAATGGCTTCATCGCGCAATAATTGAACGGTTGGAAGCGATCGCTTATGATTTGGAAGATCAATCTCCTGGTAAATGAAGTGATCATCAAAGTTGATCTCGGCTGCATCGACTTTCGTGTTTGCGTAGAAGATTTTATTCGGTCGTGCCCAGTAGATAGCGCCTAGACACATTGGACATGGCTCGCAGCTACAATAGATGTCACAATCATCCAATTGAAAAGATCCCAGTGCAGCACATGCCTTTCTAATTGCAACTACTTCTGCATGCGCGGTAGGATCGTTACTACTGGTTACTTCGTTGCCGCCACTGGCGATAATTTCACCATTCTTAACAACCACGGCACCAAATGGGCCTCCCTTTCCTGATTCGACGTTCTCTCTTGAGATTCGAATCGCTTCTCTCATGAATTTTATATGCTCTTCCATAGTAATACATTAGTCCTTCGTAAAGTTCAGTCGATTCGCGCTAATTTCTCTAAGAAATTTGTATCGAAAAGGGCTGAACTGCATAAAAATCAACTATTCTCGATGCTATCCTCTCTTTATTTCGTTACGAGAGATCATTCGAATTTACATTGATTTTGGTTAACAATTAATCTAAAAATAGTAAAATGATTCAGTTCAATACTACGTGTTCTGCGAAAGTTATCACTTGCCAATTCATACTATTTACACTGAGTGAGACTCAGAATTTTGAAAGGCCTAAGTAAAACGTTTTAACAGGTGGACAAATCGTCAAAGTTGAAGTGCCTAATAAATGATAAGAAACAGAATTACCAGTAAAACTCCATAAATTAGTATAATACGAATAGTCTATTCCTTTCGTTCTTCCAGAGAGCTGGGTACCAAAAATAAGGACTGATAATATTCAATCCTCGTGGATGAAGGAATAAATCGATCTGGCTACAGGTAAAATAAAACTGAATGTTAAGCGGAGTTGATATCAATCTATTTCGAAACTACTAGTTGTCCCAGTAATTAATTGTAAATCAATAATTTGATCCGTAGTAATTTCCGTAAATTACATCAAGAGATGAAAAGAGTATGTCAATTGCTCTAATTAGAGAGCTAGGAGATGCCAGCGATCACTATAGCTTATAAAAACAAATAGTTGAACCCGAAGATTCAACTATTCAATATTTCATGAGCCGTTGAGCTTAAAACTTGTAGCTGACGCCTACACTTGGCAGGATTGGGAATTGATCAATTTGCTCACCAGTAATACGATTCACATAGAAGATATTTCTTCTATCATAAGCATTTGTAATTGATCCAATTACCTCAAGGATATCATTGTTTTTCAAAGTAAAACGCTTCTTAATTGTGAGATCGAGTCGATGATAAAACGGAAGTCTTTGACTATTAAAACCACCTAAAAAGGTCGATACATACGTTGGATTCGTTTCTGTAATGTCTGTCGTAACCCCACCACTGAAATTCTCTTCTTGATAGAATCCTGCTGTTGGAGTGAATGGCAGTCCAGAACCTAAGTTCCAACGGATACTAACCTCCATATTTTTATCCTTACCGATCAGGTATGTTCCAACAAGGTTGATATTGTGTCGTCTATCGAATACTGGAGAGTACGTTTGAAATCCATCCCATCTTGTCGAAACTCCATAAGAATATACACCCCAAAGAAATAAACGTGGAGCAGAATACTTTAATAAGAAATCAACACCATAAGATTCACCATTCTCTAGAATAAAATCTTTTTTAAAGATATCATCGATGTTAGCAAACTGCGCGATGTCTTCGTAAATCTTATTTTGGTTAATGTTACTCAATTGTGAGAAGTACTTGTAGTAACCCTCTACATTAAGCGTAATGCGTTTTGATAAATCAAATTCTGCACCTGCAATCGCATGCCATGCATATTGAAGTCCATTCTTTGGATTCTTTTCATTCTGGTACTGCGTAACAAATGTTTCTTGAACATTTGTTGGTGCTGAAAGCAGACCATTGAATAAGTTAACGACATCCTTATCAGAAGATGCTGATGTGAAGTTCTGAGAGTAACGCCCACCAGACATTTTCAACCTAACCTTATCACTTGCATTGAATTTAACTCCTATTCTCGGCTCTGGAGAAATTGTCCCTAGCGATGCATAAGCTTGGAAGCGAATACTCGGTTCGACAACCCATCTAGTTGAAACAAACCTGTAGTTGAAGTACGATCCAATTTCAGTCGAGAAGTTTTCATCCTTAATTGTTCGACCAGCTTCGTTCGTTGTTTCATAAGCAACATTAAACCCAGCCAAGTTAATTCCATAATTAAACTCACCTTCTCCTTTAAGGAAATAGGTGAAATCAAATCCTAAATCAAACCCACCAATTGAACTTGTTCTTGGTACAGAACCCGTTTCATTGAATGAAGTTTGGTAGTTACTTCCTGTGACATGACCCATCACTAAAATTGGAGAGCTATTAGGTACGAGTAAGAAGTTGATTCCTCCACCTGAAGAACTCCAGTCTAAATCTGCTACAACATAGTTGACACTGTCACGATTGTGAAATCCAAAGGCACTAAACTTAGATCCGCCGTCTCCTTTAAATGTCATTTTCCCATATACATCTGTAAAGTTGAATGGCATTCCTTCCCCGTTATTTACACGAGGATATAAATCTTTAGAAGTGTAATCTAATAAACTATGTTTAGCAGAGAAGATGAACGATCCAGCTCGTGGGGTACTATCATTGATTTTCTTTCCTACTGGACCTTCTAAGACTAATTTGGCTAAGAAAGGCGAAGCAGAAACTTTTCCACCGTAATTTACACGATCTCCATCTCTGTAGGTGATATCCATTACTGATGATATTCTTCCACCATATTCAGCATTAAATCCACCGGTCAAAATCTTTGCGTTTTGAACTAACTCTGTCTCAAATACTGAGAAGAAGCCAATAGAGTGAAAGGGGCTATAGATGGTCATACCATCTAACAATATTTTATTTTGAATTGGCGTTCCTCCACGTACGTAGAGTTGACCACCTTGATCACCTGTCGTTGTAACACCAGGAGTAATGCTGAATGCGCCAATTATATCGTTTTCCGCACCCATCCCTGGAATTCGCTCAAGACCTTTCTGATCCATACTGATTTCCGAAGTTCCTACCTGTGTTCTCTTGCGTTTATCTATTCCTCGAACTACAGCACCATCAATTAGTAGTACATCTGAGCGTTTTGCAAGATTGAATTTTAAATCAGTAATTCCAGCAGCAGCTGTTACGTTAACGCCCCTCAAGATTACATTGTATTCTGCGTTTTCAACGCGAATGATATAGTTCCCTTTTGCCACCTTTGCAAATTGGAACATTCCACTCACAGAAGTGAAGGCTCCTTCAATGATCGAGCTGTCTTTATCAAGGAGACGAACTTTCTCATCTTGCATGGCCTGGCCGGTTTCATCGTAGACAAAACCTCGTATTGTATGGTTCTGTGAAAATGCCATTGAGGAGAGTGTCAATGACAGAAATAACGTAAAAAGAGTTTTCATAAGTTTAAACATTCTTTGTTCCAAGGCCCGAAGATACAACAAAGCTTGAATTCGAAGATCAAAAAAGTACGAAAGTCCTTAAAAGGTATCATTCGTTTAGTTAACTGTTTTACGAGCGTTCTTTCAATTTAGCTTTATCCCAATATTGATCCATGAGTTCAAGGTCTGAGGAAGCCAAATCTAGATTGTCTGCATGCATCAGTTCCTCCATACTCTTAAAGCGATTAATGAACTTTTGGTTAGTTCTCGATAGTGCATCCTCAGGGTTTATTCCGATGAAGCGTGCATAATTAATCAGGGAAAAAAGCACGTCGCCAAACTCGTCTTCTACCTTCTCTATAGGCGCATCAGTTTTCACCTCTTCGTGGAGTTCATCCAATTCTTCTTGGACCTTATTCCAAACGTCTTGAGTTTCTTTCCATTCAAATCCAATTCCTTTTACTTTTTCCTGAATTCGATATGCCTTTACTAATGCTGGTAGGGAAGTAGGTACTCCACCAAGTACAGATTTCCGTCCTTCCTTCAATTTTAGTTTCTCCCAATTGGTCTTAACTTCTTCCTCAGAACTAACTTCAACATCTCCGTAGACATGTGGATGGCGGTACACTAGTTTATCACAGATAGCATTGAGTACCTCCGTTACATTGAAGTCATTTTGTTCTTCTCCAATTTTGCAATAGAAGACCAAATGCAAAAATAGATCGCCTACCTCGCCTTTCAATTCATCCATGTTGTTCGAGGTAATCGCATCCGCCAACTCATAGGTTTCCTCAATCGTTAAATGACGCAGCGAGGACATCGTTTGTTTTTTATCCCAAGGACATTTTTCACGTAAATCATCCATGATATCGAGAAGTCGTTTGAAGGCTAGAAGGCGAGGATCCATTTTTTTTATTTTCAAAATTAGAATAAACTTCCAGTAGACCCATGTAATTTGTAAATTTGCGTCCTATGCGATTAATATTGAGCGTACTATTTATGTCATTCTTCTTTATAAGTTATTCTCAAAAGTCGGGAAATAATGAGGTTTGGGTTGAAGGAAGGTTTAAGGCTGGATTCCTCGCTGCACACAGAAGTTCGATAGGTCATTTGGCAGTTGAACATGCGTATGCGGGTGAATTGAGTTACCTCGTTCAAACCAAAGGACAAAGGGCTTGGCATGGTCATTATCGCAATCCAACATTAGGCGTGACAGCGTTTTTTGGGACTGCTGGAAATCGAGAATTACTCGGGCATTATTTCGGAGGTTACGCATTTATTAATCTTCCTATATTAAAAAAGAAGGCCTATACTTTATCCTTCAAATCTTCTGCAGGATTGGGATATGGAACAAAAGTGTACGATCCTGAGAACAATATATTAAGTATAGCACTCTCTACTAAATTAAACGCTTTACTCGTTTTTGCGCTGGAAAGTCGAATACATGTTGGAAATCATTCGGCCACACTTTCACTAGACATGACCCACTTTTCTAATGGAGCCATAAAGGTTCCTAATCTAGGTTTGAACTTACCCTTTTTGAGTGCAGGTTATGGTTACAGGATCCAAGAGTCTACTTATTGTGATACTTGCCTGGTTGCAGGACTCGGATATAAATCACTCGAGTTTGGCGCTATAGTCTTTGGCTCAGCGCAAGAATTATTTCCGACGGGTGGACCCAAAATGCCTGTTATCGGACTAAATTTTGTTGCAAGAAAATATTTTAGTAGGAGGACAGGCATGGAGGTGAGTTTCGATATCATGTCTAAACAATCAATAATGAATTTCCATCCTGAAGTTGAAAAAACGCAGGGAGAAATAATTCAGCTGGGTGTTTTTGCGGGTTATTTGGTTCCAATGGGGCGCTATCAAATGGTTATTGGGATGGGGGCCTACGTTAGAGATAAATTTAAACCAGAAGATGCCCTATATCATCGGGTTGGTATGAGGTACGTTTTTTATAATGGGATTAATCTCAATTTAGTACTAAAATCACATTGGGCACGTGCTGATTATGTTGAGTACGGTATTGGCTATACATTCAATAGATAATGATAAAAGCATTGATTATACTTCTTGGAATTATTGTTCTACTTGGTTGTAAGAAGTCGGAAGATAGGGCTTGCTTCAAGAGTGGTGGAGAGCATGCGGTGAAGGAGATTTCGCCTGGTGCTTTCAACCAACTTGAATTGGGACCACGAATCCGTTATATATTAGTTCAAGACACAGTTGAGAAGGTGATCGTCTCGGGAGGCAAGAACTTGATAAACTTTATTGAAACGAATATTGAAGATGGGATTCTGACGATTGAGAATACCAATAAGTGTAATTTTTTAAGAAATTTAAGCCTTGAAGTGGTAGTTGAAGTTCATCTCAAATCCGTCCATTATGTCGTCTTTAGGGGGACTAAATCTCTTACATGTAGAAATCAATTAAATCTTCCAAATCTGACCTTTATTATCGATGAAGGAGCTGGCTTATGTGATTTGAATGTAAACAGTGAAACTTTCGTGTTGGTGGCCAACAATGGATGGGGTAATTTTAAATTACACGGCGTTGCGAAATATATGCGTCTTGATATCAGAACGAATGGTTTTGGAAATGCATATGATATCAATGTAACGGACTCACTTCACATCATCTCTTCTACTTCCGAATTAGTGAAAATTGATGCGAATGGAATTCCATTGAGAGCAGAGATTTCCTCCTATGGTGATGTTTGGTACATTGGTGCACCATCCTCAATCGTGTATAATCGTTATGGAGAAGGCGATTTGGTTAACAAGAATTAGCCATTGTCCTAATTAAAAAATCGTACCTTTGATAAAAGAATTGAATTATGGAATTGGTACTTCTCTCAATCGGTTTATTAGCGTTAGCATTCGCTGGAATTGCTATTAAAATTTGGGCCAAAAAAGGTGGGGAATTCGCCGGAACGTGCGCAAGCAATAATCCAATGTTACAAGAACAAGGTGCTGCATGTGGGCTTTGTGGAGCTAGTCCAGAGGAAAAATGTAAGTCCGATACAGTGGCTACTGCTTAAATACTTCTCTTAAGTTGCATTAAGATTTTAAATGCTTCATCTATATCATCAGAGTGTACAATTGCTGTGAACTCATTTGCTGTCGAAACGACTTGAACAATATTGATTCCTTCCCAAGCTAGATGTTTCAGTATGTAATAATAAACGCCGTATGTTTCAATGTTAGTAGTAGGTAATTTTACTGTAATTGATGATAAATTTAGATTCTGAGCCTTTAGCGTTTCATTAGCAAATAATTTCTTGGCGTCTTCAGTGTATTTTTCGTTTAAGACATAGGTTGTCTCTGTTATACCCTTACATAGTGTGAAAAAACAGTCTTTATCCTCTTGAAGAAATTGAATTAAACTTGTTTGAGATTTTTGTATTGAATCAGAATTCTCAACAGTAAAATCGATAAGATCGCTTCGAACCAAGAAGTCTCCAATTCCGCCGATGACATTGTTGATTTTCACATCAACTTTGTGGTAGATGCCTGGAGACATTCGTTTTATAGCCATTACAATAGCACCTTCTTTGATGTCCTTTCCAGTGGCTTTCTCAATCTCTGGTTTTATCTTACGCGCGAGTGCGGAAATATTAATTAAATCTTCCGTCATTGCTTCGCGCAAAAAAGGGCTCCGATTGATAATGTCTTCAGTGACTTTGCTAATTGAACTCATAATGAATACATGGATATTGGACAATGTAAGTAAAAAAGGTGAAAAAAAGTAATTTTATGTTATTTAATTAACAAAGGCGAGATTAAGCTAACTCAGAAAGTGCCTTTTCGACGAGTTCTCTGGCTACTTCTAGCTGCTCGTCTCTTGTGAAATCAGTATTGTCGATTACAACGGCATCATCCGTTTGGTGCAGTGGACTTTCCTTTCGAGTACTGTCTATGTGATCTCGTTTTGTGAGATTGTTCTGGACTTCTTCACGCGTTGAAATGATGCCTCTGAATTTCAATTCCTGAAATCTACGTTCCACGCGAACGGACATTTCTGCAGTTACGAATAATTTTAATTCAGCTTCAGGAAAGACAACGGAACCAATGTCACGTCCATCCATTACAATTCCGCCACTCAATCCCATAGCCTGTTGTTGTGCTACCAAAACTTCGCGCACTTCTTTTATAGCCGCTACAGGTGATACAAAAGAGGAAACTTCTGGAGTTCTAATTTGATGTTCAACATTTTCACCATTCAAGATCAGCTCAGGCGATTTTGTTTCTGGATTGAGTTGAAATTTAAGATCGATCTCTGATAAACTTTGGATTAGCATTCCACGATTGATCTCTCTATTTTCAATACATCCCGACCGCAGTGCATGGAGCGTTACGCCTCGATACATCGCTCCAGAATCTATGAAAACATAATGCAAGTGTTTCGCTAATTCCCTTGCTAGAGTACTCTTTCCGCAGGATGAGTAACCGTCAATTGCTATGGTGATTTTATGTCCCATCATCCTTACAAAGAAACGGAATTAATTTGTTTTATACACAAAAAAAGGCGCTCGAATTAACGAACGCCTTTTAAAAGAATAATATTTCCGCTTACTAGAAGTAGAAAGAAATTCTAAGTGAACCAGTTGGTCCGAACATTCCTGAGTTATCAGTTCCTAAGTTGAAAGCAGAACCTTTAGCTACAGTTTCGTTTGTTACAGTTTCAAGAGCAGTAGATGTTACGTTAAGTTGAGAAACAGTTGAAGTTCCTTCACCAGTTGTCATAAGACCAAGTCCCCATCCGAACTCACCACCGATCGCCAATTTTGGCAATACGAAGTATTCAGCTCCAATGAATCCTCTTAATCCGAACATAATACCACCTTTTTGCTCAGTGCTCTGAACATCAGTTGTTCCATCAACAGCATGATTCTGTGTAGGATTTGTCGTGAAATCATAGTTGTTTCCGAAAGTGTACGTTTCTTTCGCACCACCACCGAATCCGACACCTAATTCAGCACCATAGAATCCTTGAAGACGAGTAGAACCTTTACGCCATTCCATACCTCCCGTAAGCATGATTTGGTTTGTTGTAGTTTTCTTTTCATCGATAACAAGTGCACCAGTAGTGGAAGCTACGTCAGCTGTGTATGCATTCTCTGTAGTCGAGGTCATACCAATGTTGATTCCTCCTCTGTATGCCATGTCATCAGAAGCGAAGTACTTTCCAGTAATTGTGTTGTTGCCATTCAAGAATGACCATGATCCATTAGATGCGGTACCATTAGAACCTAAAATACCTTGAACATATCCGAGTAAAGGTGTAGCATCAATAGAAACAGACCAGTCTCCTGATTCTGGCAAATAAGATTCACCTTTCTTTGATGTGAGGTCTTGAGCAAATGTTGCTGACGTTCCCAAAAGAACCGCAACTGCTAAAATTGATTTTTTCATAAAAATTTAAATTGTTTGGTTTGGACTAATGTACTCATCTTTTTATAAAAGGTTTCGAAAAAGAATTGAACAATAAGAAGTGGAAAAGAGGTCGTGTGCCTTTAATCCCTTTGTTTAAACGATTTAGCGTCGCCAGCTAGAGAGGTTTGAGGAGAGTGTTAAAATGTTGTTAAAGCCTGCTTGCGAGTATACAACAAATCCATAATCGAGCTTGAATTTACTGAAGTGTAAGCCCAATCCAAAGGAAAATCCAGCAGCTCCAGGTCGTACAGCTAGACCTAATTCTTTCCTCCTGTGATAATCAAATGCGAGCCGAAAATGTAGAACTTGGGTAAAGTCCATTTCTAACTGATAGGACAAGTGCTGACCTACTTTCTCAAGAAATCCAGGTGTCTTGACAGGAATGGTATCTCCGCTTAGTGGATCAATCGTTGGTGTAAGATTCGGATCTGTATAGGTGATGTCCCACGAGTTTAAGTGATGAGCTAATAAAGTGAGTCTAAATGGAGCATGTTTAAGTTTATACGCTCCCGCCATTTGAAATTCAACCGGAAGTGGTGCACGGTTCCCAGAGGTATGCGCCTTGAGCTGATAACCGACGTTCTTGACATTAGCAGTCACCATTACTCCTTTTTCTTCATTGTGAAAAGTACCGGCCAGATCAATGCTTCCACCGAATGCGGTATATGTTTCGAGCTGTGAAAAGATGAAATTTGCCTTAACTCCAACAGAGAGTCTTGGATTTAACTGCTTTCCATAGCCTGCTCCAGCGATCATTTCGAAAGGACTAAAGGTGCCTTCGCTAATCCCATTGACTGAAGTTCGATCAAATTTGCCATAATTGACGTACTTAATGTATCCTACCATGGTTCCATTGTCGGGATTCTTCATTCCAAATCCGTAATTGAACATTCCATAGTTAATTCCTCCTGCTTGTAATGATTGATTCACGCTAATGCCCTTGTGCATTTTCTCATTCAATAGAGATGGATTGAGAACGCCCATATTGACATCATCACCATATCCTGTAAGAAAATCTCCACCCAAACTTGCGTCGTGAGCATTGTACATCAAGTCCAAAAATGGAAAGGCATTACTGCCGCCTGTTTGAGCAAACGCGGCCGAGCCAAGTAAGAAAGATATAAGGAGAAGTCTAATTTTCATAAAGCAGTAACGCAAAGTAACTTGAAAAATTTTAATAGCGCTCAGGTTTTAAGTACGAAAGACACTCAGTTCTCACAATTAGACACGTTTTCCTAATTCAATCGCCTCTAAATCATGTAGTCTATCACCTGTCACTGAAAATCTTAAAATAGTTTTAACTTGATGAAATCCTTTATAACCACACGCTCCTGGGTTCATCCAAAGCATTTTATATCTTGGATCCCGTTTGACCAAAAGAATATGGGAGTGTCCGCAGATAAAAACATCAGGTGCACCCTTAAGTAACTCTTCATGGGCTGGTTTACTATACTTACCCGGCTTACCACCGATATGAGTCATTAATATGTTTACCTCCTCACATTTAAAGCGTTGAAATTCTGGAAACTCCATGCGCACGTCTTTATCATCAATGTTTCCGTAAACTCCCACCACTGGCTTGAATTTTCTGAGTTCGTCAATTACTGTAATTTCACCTACATCTCCAGCATGCCAAATCTCGTCAACATTCTTGAAGTATTCGTAGATTTTAGGATCGACGTAGCCGTGCGTATCCGAGAGTAATCCTATTCGCTTCATCTAAGTCTTAATTTTTGAATGATCTCATAAAGTATGGTACTCGCCACGATCAGGGCGAAACCATCCGCTATTTCTTCCATAGGTAGTGTTCCTATTTTAATAGATAGTTGATGCGATTCATTGTGCCAAATGGAAGATGGGTTAATCTCAGTCCCAATCAAGAGGTATCTTGTTAGTAAATAAGGTAGCAAACAAATTAAATAGGTAGCGGCAATCTTTTGAAGTGAAGGATAAAGACTCCAAAGTACAAAAGTGAGCGTGGTTAATCCGAGGACAGCTAGCGTGTACGTTCCAGAATCTTCAAGGAGTGCAATGAACAAACAAAATCCTGGAATAAATAATTTCACTATTAAATTAGTCCAGCGCATTGGCGTTTTTCGGAAGTAATATTTGAGGTTTTCGTAAATGAAGATACTGAAAAGTGGAAAACTAAAATAGAAAAGCAATTCTTCAATTGGAAGATTGTAGACAATCAAACCAAGGGAGAATTCAGGATTAAAACCAATAATTCCTGAGGATGTCAATAGAAGGCTCATTAAACTACTCACGATAGCCATTATACTACCTGCCAAGAAAGCAGATTTCCATCTCCGCATAAAATTTACTGGTTTATAGGTTCCTAGGACGAGGACAAAAAACAATAGAGCAATATCGAGGGAAATAAAAAGGTAATTCATGACTGCCTTTTTTCTGATAAAATTGAATTATTGACACGGTTAAAAATGACTTTAAACCAAGCAGTATAATCGTCGGGATTTATAACAATGTCTTCTTCGATTGTTTTAAGCGACAAGAATTTAACGTCATCCACTTCTTCCTGATTTGGAGTAGGGTGATCATTATAGTGACCAATGAGTAAATGATCCAACTCGTTTTCGATCATCCCACCACCCAATTCGGCTCTATAAATGAATGAAAAATAAACTGATAATTCTGTGGTGAAATTAAGTTCTTCCGTGAGCCTTCGATAGCCTGCTGCTAGAGTAGTCTCTCCCATGCCTTGATGACTACAGCATGAATTTGTCCAGAGGCCACCAGAATGATATTTGCGTAGCGCGCGACGCTGAAGCATCAACTCATTATTTTCATTGAAGATAAATATTGAAAATACACGATGTAAAAGTCCTTTGCTGTGGGCCTCCATTTTTTCCATTTCACCCAGCGGGTGATCATTTTCATCAACAAGAATGACTTTCTCCATAATTTTTGATCGTGCAACAATTACTGAACAAAAATGCTAAACAAATAAGGAATAACGACTATTTGCACAATAGAATTATCTTTGATAAGTATTCTGGAATATGAAGGAGAAGAAAATTGAAGATTGGATTAAGAAGAAACAGGAACATCGCTCTAAGATGACTCCTATAGAATTGTTCGATGGAATTCTCGCAGGAGACATTACCGCGTTGAGTTCTGGAATTACCTTGGTGGAAAGCCAGCTTCAAGAGCACAGGAAACAAGCCGATGAACTTATTAATTTGTGCTTGCCTCATACTGGTAATTCAGTAAGAGTAGGAATTACAGGTGTGCCTGGTGTGGGTAAGAGCACTTTTATAGAGGCGTTTGGGAAAGTACTTTCAGAAAGTCATGAAAAAGTAGCGGTTCTGGCGGTAGATCCATCGAGTGGGGTTTCAGGAGGAAGCATACTTGGTGATAAAACACGCATGAATGAACTTTCTGTGACACCGAACGTATTCATTCGTCCATCAGCGGCTGGGTCTAAGTTGGGAGGTGTCGCTCGAAAAACAAGAGAGACTATTTTGCTCTGCGAGGCGGCTGGATTCTCCTATATTATCATCGAGACAGTTGGCGTAGGACAGTCGGAAACGCTAGTGAAGTCTATGGTTGATTTCTTTTTATTGTTAATGCTTTCTGGAGCTGGTGATGAGTTGCAAGGGATTAAAAAAGGAATAATGGAAATGGCTGATGCGTTGGTTATTACAAAAGCAGATGGCGATAACGAATCTAAAGCTAAAATAGCGGCAAGGGAATATAAGAACGCCATGCATCTTTTTCCTCCAAATGCGAACGATTGGATTCCAAAAGTATATACTTGCAGTGCTCTGACTGGGGCTAATGTCGATAAAACCATCGAAGTAATTAGTTCGTTTTCAGATCATGTAAAGGGGAACGGTCACTTTGATGGAAATCGAAGGGTGCAAGATAAGTTATGGCTACGAGAAACGCTTAAGGAGCTAATCTTAAGCGACTTTTTTGCAAATGAGGAATTGAATGAAGAGTTAAAGTTAATAGAGCAAGCAGTGTTGAATGGTGAAATGACATCTTTTCAAGGTGCTGAAAAAATACACGAATTTTACAAGAAAAAGAATGGGAGGATATAAAGTTGAAGCATTTGTTATCGAAGGAGCGTACATCGAGTTAATTCAGTTATTGAAGGCTACTGGTGTAGCTGAGTCAGGCGGGCAAGCCAAAATGATTGTTTCTGAAGGTGAGGTTTTTCGAAACGGTGAAGTCGAACTTCGAAAACGTGCTAAATTGATTAAAGGAGATCGAATAGAAGTAGGAGATTTAGTGTTTAAAATGGAGTAGGTTTCAATACTCTGAAATAAATAGTTAGATTTATCTAACTATATTTGATAGGCAATTAAAACTTGTCCTAGGGTAGTGATTCAGTTTCAATCTGTAAGTTCAGATAATAAACTGTTTTTTTTGAAGAAAGAATTCAAGTCTGTCCAAATTTTAGTCCTGTTTATCATTGTCGCAGTGACGTTTATTGCATGTAAAAAGTTTCTTCCCGATGCTCCGCCTTCATCCGAAACGATTGCTGAACCAATAGAGGGGTTAACAAACGCCCTGGCAATCTTTATGCAAGGTGACGCATCATTCGATCATACCTATACTCCTGAAGCTGGCCTAGGCCCGATTTTTATTCAACAGGCATGTGCTGGTTGTCATATTGGTGATGGAAAATGGCATCCGCTAAATACGGTTACGCGCTTCGAGAAAACGTCGCCTTTCGGTTTTGACTGCATGCTAATTCAAGGCGGGCATCAATTACAGCAGCGTGCAATTAATAATTACCTGGCAGAAGTATTGCCGAGCGGATATACACATTCAAGTGATTGTATCGCGCCAATTGTAATTGGTACGGGACTGCTTGCGGCATTGCACGATAACACTATTCTATCAATGGCTGATCCTGATTTACTAGCTGGCGAGCAATTGTTTGCTGTGTTAAATGTCATCAACCAACTTTAACAACAGATATTTCTGAGATCAATGCGCTAAGTCAAATCACATTCCATCCCTATACTGACCTCTTATTGCATAATATGGGCGGCCTTCTAGATGATGGCTATCCGGAAGGCAGTGCAGCAGGTTACTATTTGCTATCATGGCGGTGAAGCAGCCGGAGTAGCGTCTAATTATTACCAATTAACAGAAGCTGAACAGGATAAGTGATAAAGTTCTTAATGTCGCTTTAGTGAGTTCTAGACGTGAGTTTGTGAAAACCATATCTACCGCAAGTGCCGCTCTAGGATGTGGAGTAGCATTGACAAGCATGCTGCAGAGTTGCGCTACGATAAAGTTTGTTCCAAAAGAATTGGTCGACAAAAAAATCATCCTGAGTAAAACGGAATTTGCTGAACACAAATTTGTGATCGCCATTAATAAACAATTGCCAGCACCAATCTATGTGTTCTTTAGCGAAAAAGAAAACGATTATATAGCGTCGTTAATGACTTGTGCGCATTTGGGCTGTGAACTTAAACCTACCGGGTCTTTTCTCACCTGTCCTTGTCATGGCAGTGAATTTTCCAATCAGGGAAAAGTCTTAAATGGGTCAGCGGATGTGGCATTGACTTCTTATCAAGTCGAGGTAAAAGAATCAGAGATTATTATTATTGATCTTACTAAAATTAGACACATTGAAGAGTAGAATCTCATTATTATTGATCGTCCTTGTTACTGTTTCTAACAGTTTTTCTCAGGTCATATCAGATACACTGAAGAATAAAATTGTGCGAATTAGCATGGATGATTCCACTAACCTGACCAATCAAGATGCGATTTACAATCGTCCATTTATTGGGATGCAACGCAGGAGTTCAGCCATTGGTGGTTACCTCGAAGGAAATACGAATTGTTTTTCCGAAGATTGTTTTTCCATGGAATTCCGAAGGTTTAACTTCTTTTCTATTCAGCGATCGGGGCTCGAATAAAAATGTTGGCTGAACTTGAGTTCGAGCACGGAACAGAAGAGATTGCACTGGAAACGGCGCTCTTGGATTTCGAATTGCATTCAGCGTTCAATTTCCGAGCGGGTATTATACTTCCTCAAATTGGGATGTTTAATGTAAATCACGATTCGCCGAAATGGCAAATAA
>JBLHPQ010000019.1:0-44810 GCA_047624355.1 Flavobacteriaceae bacterium
TGGGGCTGGAGAAGGTCCCAAGGGTTGGGCTGTTCGCCCATTAAAGTGGCACGCGAGCTGGGTTCAGAACGTCGTGAGACAGTTCGGTCCCTATCTGTTGTGGGCGTTAGAAATTTGAGAGAACCTGCCTCTAGTACGAGAGGACCGGGGTGGACGAACCTCTAGTGTACCTGTTGTGGCGCCAGCTGCATCGCAGGGTAGCTACGTTCGGATGAGATAAGCGCTGAAAGCATCTAAGCACGAAACTCGCCTCAAGATGAGATTTCTTTTAAGGGCCGTGGAAGACTACCACGTTGATAGGCTACAAGTGTAAAGACGGTAACGTCATAGCTGAGTAGTACTAATTACCCGTAGACTTATAGTTTTTACTTCCAACTAATTTTACTTCAATCATCCGATAGTCATTTTATGACTGTCTACATAGCAATATGTACAATATGTATATAGCAACTTTAAGATATTTAACGTCTTAGGTGTTTATAGCAGTAAGGTCCACCTCTTCCCTTTCCGAACAGAGAAGTTAAGCCTACTTGCGCTGATGGTACTGCCCTTTTGAGGGTGGGAGAGTAAGTCGACGCCACTTTTAAGAACCTTCATCATTTATTTGATGGAGGTTTTTTTGTTTATAATACCCTCAAAACAAGTCTTGTCCCAGCGCTAACGATTGGTCTTCGAAAGTTATACTTTCTCTTCTCAGGCTTTGGTTTTATCAAACCAGCCTTCGTCTTCAAAAGCTATCGCTTTCTCTGTCCCTTTGGTCTTCAAAAGCTATCGCTTTCTCTGTCCCTTTGGTCTTCAAAAGCTATCGCTTTCTCTGTTGGGAGAGTATCCCGATAGCTATCGGGATTTAAGAACACTCATCATTTATTTGATAGACGTTTTTTGTTCAGAACTCTCCTTTTCACATCAATGCGGTATTTGCCATTGTGGCAATTTTCCTCGCTGAGCTCATTACCCTTGCGATATTCACAACTCATTATTCCTTATATGTTCAATTCAATTATTCAGCTATACCAATTCTAGTTAGATTTAGATCGAAAAGATTAATGCATGATTTTATATTCATACATTTAGCTATTAAGAAATTAAGTTAAAGAGTAGTCGCATATGACAAAGAATGTCAGTACTAAGGAGCCTCCAATAGCGGATAGTAGAACGCCTATAATTCATAATTTGAGGGACCTCAAGAATGATACGTTCAATTTTTTCGAAAAGAACTGTGCTCAATTAGGACGGGTATTCACGTTTAGAGTCGTGAATAGAAAATTCTTTGTTCTGAATCATCCCGACCACGTGAAGCACGTGCTGGTTGATAATGTGAAAAACTATACTCGGAAAAAGACGTATACTATATTCGAAGAGATGCTGGGCACTGGACTGATAACGTCTGAGGGAGAAGTATGGAGACAGCGACGTAGGATATCTCAACCTTCCTTTTCTAAGCAGAGTCTCAATTTGTTAATTAAGGATATAGATAGTACAATAAAGGGGTATTGGAAGGATCATTCAGATGCTCATTCTGGAAGGATTGAGTTGGATGCTAGTATGAATTACCTTGCATTAAATATGCTGTGTACATCAATTATTAAGGCAGATCTTAATGATCAATCTCAACAAATCCGTCGGAACTTGAATGACGCTTTTAAGTATATCTCAAACAAGCGTTTTAGAGCGATAAAGTCTATCGACATTCCGACGCCAACCAAGATTAGAGGTAGAAAGGCAATTGCAGAATTAAAGGAAACGATTCTCACAATAATTGAGAACCGACGTGAAACGGAAAATGAGTACCATGATCTTTTGTCCATGTTGATGGGAGCTGTTGATGAAGAGAATCAAAAGAAACTCACCAATGAAGAGCTAATGGATGAAGTTATGACACTCTTCGTCGCGGGACATGATACCACAGCGGTTGTGCTTAATTGGACGTTTTATTTTATCGCTAAGCACCCTGGCGTACAGCAAAAAATAGCAGATGAAATTCAATCGAAAGGTGACATTGAGAACCTAACATTGCAAGATGTCATGGGCTTCGAGTACACGAAGATGGTACTGCTTGAAAGTATGCGCCTTAGACCACCAGTGTGGGCCTTTGGAAGAAAAACGATCGAGATGGACGTCATTGATGGATTTGAAATCCCAGCGAATACCTCGGTGAATTTGCCCACAATGTTCATTCATCGGAATCCTGAATTCTGGGAACGACACAATGATTTCTATCCAGAACATTTCCTCCCTGAAAAAGTAAAAGAGAGACCCAAGTATGCCTATTTTCCATTTGGAGGTGGTCAAAGAAAATGTATCGGCGAACATTATGCTATGATGGAGATGATTTTGACCGTCATTAGATCAGTTGGGCTGTATGAATTTGATCTTGAATCAACTCAAGAGCCTGGACTTAATCTATCCATAACAATCAAACCTGAACAGAAAATTTGGGTGAACGTGAAAAACAGAAGTAATCGATGAGCAACTATAGCGAAATCCCCTTTCCAGAGTTCCGAAATAATTTGAAAGATTTTTTGGACCTATCGCATGGAATAAATTTCATAAGCGGTCAATCTGAAGTGGATATAACGGAACTAATGCGGCAGGTTGACTCGATGAGAGCTGAGGGAGAAGATAAAGCATCCTTAATTGCTTATTTCATATGGGCGCTATCGAGAGCAATGGTTGAGCATCCTGAAATGCAAGCAATTAAACGTAAGAAAAAACTGATCCTTTTCAATAATGTGGATGTCGCTACGATGATTGAAAAGACTATGGAAGATGGTACAAAAATCCCGTTTCCTTATATTATCAGAGCTGCGCAAAATAAGTCTTATGCTGACATTAATGCTGAAATCACTAGAGTACGAACGCTCAGTTTTGCTGAACTAAAAAGTGAAAAAAAGACGGCAATCCTGTCTGGCCTGCCAAAGCGTCTACGAATGAGTATGATGAGACGTGCTCTGAAGAATCCTGATAAGTTAAAAGAGGTTATGGGCACAGTTGGACTGACCAGTATTGGACGAGAACTTAAGGATCGAAAGTTTTGGCCGCAGCCTGTTAGTCCATACACTTGTACAATGGCAATGGGATCCATTTATAGCAACCAGGAGCGCAATATTCTCTGCGTCACAATGAAGGTGAATCATGACCTTATTGATGGGATTCCCGCTGTTAAATTTGCTCGTACTTTTTTCAATCTATTAGAAAACCCAACTAATCTCACGAGCTAATTGAGCAAACAAACTTCATATCGTCCATTGAAATACATCATTTATCCCATGATCATGGCGATGTCTGTAATACTCTTTATATTACTTAGGGATGTGGGCGATAAACTTATTATAGCTACACTCGCTTCTGTATGGGGAAGCTTGTTCTTTATAATTATTCTTGAACGGGTAATGCCATTTAATTCAGAATGGAAACCATCATTGAAAGATTATATTACAGACGGAATCTATCTTCTATTTGTTCAAACCTTACTACCCCAAATATTGGTCTGGATGGCGGCTTTAGGGTTGTTGGCAATAATGAATGGCAGCTCATTTCAAGTAGATGGCTTATGGCCGCATAATTGGCCATTATGGGCCCAAGGTCTTCTAATCGTGTTTTTATCAGACCTACTAAGGTATTGGCTGCACAGATTATCCCATACAATTCCAATTCTTTGGCGATTACATGCAGTGCATCATTCAGTGACAAAAATGTACTGGTTGAATACTTCTAGGTTCCATCCAATTGAAAAGGCCTTACAATTTCTAATGGATGTTTTCCCATTCATGCTACTCGGCGTATCTGAGGATGTAATTGCGCTGCATCTTGTTGTTTATGGCGTAAATGGCTTTTTCCAACATTGTAATATAGACCTAAAGTTTGGTTGGCTGAATTATATAGTGAGTAGTACCGAGCATCATAGATGGCACCACTCGAAGGAGATACACGAATCAAATCGTAATTATGGTAACAATGTTATCGTATGGGATATAATCTTTGGTTCCTATTTTCTACCCAAAAATAAAAGCGTAAAAACATTAGGGTTGATTAATCCTGATTATCCATCATCATTTGCTAGACAATTATTTTCGCCCTTCAAAAAGAACTTAGACAAGGCACAAAATCGAAATGAATCATGATCAACTTACTCTTCAAATTAAAGATGTTTATCACTAAGCTTACAACAGCTAGACCATTTATTCATGGAACAAAGTCATGTGAACAGGTTCAGCTGAACTTATTGCGACAAATTATCGAACATAATGCCGAGACTAAATTCGGTATTGATAATCAATTCTCTACAATTGCTAATTACAAAGACTACAGCAGCAAATTACCAATTAGAGAATACGAAGATTTCCGACCTTATATTCTTGAGCAAGCGAAGGATGAAAATTGCAAAGCCATCGTCAATGATAAGATTTTGTTCTTCAATAAAACGAGTGGAACAACGTCTGAGCCTAAGTTAATTCCAGTTACAGAGACGGTAATGCGTGGACTGAAACGAAGTCAGGCATTGATGATCTATTATCAGTACTATAACAGGAAGGACGCTTTCCGAGGGAGAGTTGTTGGTATTGCAAGTCCTGCGGAGGAGGAAATGAGCGAGTTTGGAATTCCAATTGGCGCTGCATCTGGTCATTTCTACAAGAGTGTCTCAAAAATGGTACGAAAGAAATACGTGATTCCTTATGAGGTCTTTGAAATTGAAGACTACGAGGTTAAATATTTTGCGATTGCTTTGTTCTGTCTAATGAGCAAGGATATTTCCTACATAGCAACTGCAAATCCAACTACTATATTGAAAATAGTTGAAATTATCAATTCAAATAAAAATCAAATACTGAAGGATTTAGCGACTGGGAAAATTGATAAACTGGATAATGATACTTCCGAACATGCAGCATATATCAACAGTCTGATCCAAATTGACGCGGGTAGATTAAAGGAGTTGGAGATGTTATTCAATAGAGGGGAGAAAATTGGATTTATTGATTTATGGCCCAATATCAAACTTGTTGGAACATGGACAGGAGGTAGCTGTGGAATTGCATTAAAAGCACTCTTGACACAAATGCCTCAAGACGTGACGAGCATAGATTTAGGGTTTGTTGCTAGCGAAATTAGAGGCACCGTTGTAACCAATCAATCTTCTCAAGGAGGAATTCCAACGTACCAGGATAATTTCTTTGAATTCGTTGAAAAAACAAATTTTGAGGATGGAAATCGGGACTATTTACTTCTGCATCAATTGGAACTTGGAAAGGAATATTACGTCATTATTACCACGAAAGCTGGGTTGTATCGATACCACATGAACGATATAATGAAAGTGGTTGATTTTGAAAATAAATGTCCCTTGTTATGCTTCATTCAGAAAGGAAAGGGCGTGTGTAACATTACAGGTGAAAAACTATATGAAGGCCAGTTACTAAGTGCTTTAGAAACATTGAATCTGAAGACAAGCTTTATCCAGGTAGTTGGAGATGAACAAAAAGTACAATACGATATGTATGCCGAATTTGAGGAAGAAGAGGTGAATACGACTGATTTGCAATCAAAATTGGATGAGCTCTTGTGTGGACAGAATAATGAGTACTTGGAGAAAAGAAAGAGTAATCGATTAAAACCAATACAAATTTCAATGCTGAAGAAGGGCACATTTGAGATTGTAAAACGAACGGCAATAGAAGAAGGTCAGAGAGAAGGTCAGTACAAGCCAGTACTCTTGCAGCTTAAAAATGATAAAATGGTGGATCTAAGCAAACATGTGAAATGAACAAGGAACTTCAATTACAATTATATAATCTGAAAATTCCGTTTCGAAATAGCTTCAGTCATACGTCTGCGACTAGGTCTGAAACGCAATCTGTTATTATTCAGGTAACTGATGGCATGTTGTCAGGATTTGGTGAAGGATGTCCACGTGAGTATGTTACCGGAGAATCACTCAATAGCGTCATCTTGTTTTTCGAATTAGTAAAAGATGATCTTCTGAAATCGGTTAACTCTATCAAAGAATTAAACGCCTTTCGACTTCAAAACACTGAGAAAATCAAAGCTAATTTTGCCGCTTGGTGCTCCATTGAATTGGCATTCCTGGACTTCTTTGGAAGGCGTCAAGAGAAAACCTTAGAGGAGCTAATGAATACTGAATTCGGGAATCAACCAACGCGCTATTCAGCGGTTATAGGAGATAAGTCATTTGAAGGTTTTGCAAAGGACGTGAGTAGCTATAAAGAATATGGATTCGCTGATTTTAAGTTGAAATTGAGTGGCGACATTGAAGACGACTATAAAAAGTTGAGTCATATAAAAACATCAATTCCGGGCAGTCAAGTTCGAGTTGACGCTAATAATTTATGGCATAATAGCCAGGATGTTATAGATTTCGTGAATAATTCGCCTATTGAACTTAGTGGGATTGAAGAACCATTATTGTCGAAAAACTTGGACGAGTTAATTGAATTATCGAAAGAGCTAAAATGTAAAATTGTTTTAGACGAATCATTCAGAACAATAGACGATCTGTCCTTAATTGAACTGCATTCAGAGCAATTTATTCTAAACTTAAGGGTTTCGAAACAAGGTGGTCTTTTGAATTCACTAGAGATAGCAAAAGCGTGCATAGCTCAAAAGCTAGAGCTAAGTATTGGAGCTCAAGTTGGGGAAACGGCCATTCTGACAAGAGCTTCTATTGCGCTGGCTAGATGTATTAATAACAACGTTAAAACGATGGAAGGAGCATTTGGAACGCTCTTTTTAGTAGAGGATTTAATTAAAAAATCGCTTCAATTTGGAAAGGGAGGTGTTCTCAATTTAGAAGATTTTGTTGCTATAGACGACAAAGGAAATCAACTCGAAATAGAGATTCAAACGCTATTAAAATACAGCCATGGATCTTAAAGAATCGAACTTTAGAAAATACCGTTGGATTAGCCTCGTATTAATTGTAGGGTTAACTGTTTTGTTCGGGGCCAATATGAGCAATACGAAGTTCGAATTTAATTTCGAAAAATTGTTTCCCGCTGATGATGCAGAAACAGCGTATTTTAATGAATTCAGAAATAAATTTAGTCCAGAGAATGATCAGCTTCCAATAATCATTCAACGAAATTCAGGCGTGTTCAATCTTTCATTCTTCAAGAAAATTGATCGTCTGACTAAACGAATCGAAAGGATTGAGAATGTTAATTACGTCGTGAGTTTAACGAATCAAGCTGAGAACCTGATCGATGCAGATGGAGCTGTGATTCAAAAACCTTACATCGATTTATCAGACTTCTCACCCTCACGTGACTCTGCAGGCATAGTTGAAAATGTAGAACTCGTTAAATCGCTTATCTCAGAGGACGCAAAATCCATCTGTATGTTCGTCAAATATGAGGATTACTTACCTGTAAAAGAGTCCTCGAAGCTAGTCAAGAATGTTCAAAATGAAATCGATAAATACGCGTTTGATGACGTCCGAATGTTTGGAAAGGCGTTTGGTCAAGATTATATAATAAAGACAATGTCTAGCGAGATGAAGTTCTTTTTGAGCATCAGTGCACTGCTCGTTGTTCTTTTCTTATTGATAATCTTTCGTTCAGTTTGGGGCATCTTGATCCCGCAGATCGTTCTTTTTCTTACACTCATTTGGTTGATTGGGACCTTGGGGTTATTCGATGAAAAGATCAATATCCTACTTACTGTGATGCCTACAATTATGTTCGTTGTATCGATGTCCGATGTGATTCATTTGGTGTCGAGTTACCTGGATGTTTTGAAGGATAGTAAGGACAATTTTGCAGCAATTAGAATAGCGATTAAGGAGGTTGCTTTTGCGACAATGTTAACGTCAATTACTACGGCCATTGGATTCTTCTCACTTTATATCGTCCCAATTCAACCAATTCAGTCCTTTGGTATTATCATGGGAGTAGGTGTGCTCTTTGCCTTTACATTGACATTCGGACTCTTACCGATTCTGTTCTATTGGTTTCCAGGCCGCGTGGGAAAAAACAAGGTGAAGAGAGCTGATTTCTGGCCTAATAAACTTTCTGCATCGTTAATTTATGTTCTCCGCAGACGGAAGAGTGTATTAGTAGTTGCTGGAGTAATTGCGATCGTGAGTATAATTGGTGCATTATCGCTGAATTCGAACAACTATTTAATGGATGATTTAACTCCGAATGATCCATTTGCTAAAGACCTTAAATACATTGATGAGAACTATGGAGGAACTCGCTCATTTGTCATGACTGTCGAATTAGCAGACGATAATGATGAATTCTGGGAGCTAGAGAATCTAAGGGAAATTGATACCATTCAAACTTATCTAGAGAAAGAATATAATGTCAAAATCAGGTCGTCTTTAATCGATGCCATTAAAATCTTAAATAGAGGGATGCATGGTGGGAAGACGAATGAATATCGCTTGCCTGAAACGCCAGAACGATTAGCGCCATTGAAAAAAATAATTGAAACAGGAGAAGATGGTAGGACAATTAGGAATTTTATTGATTCGATTGGAACGACGCTTCAGTTAGTAGGATTCATTGGTGATGAAGGCAGAGATAATGTGTCTTTAAAGAACATAAAACTGGATGAGTTTCTCGCCTCTCAGGACAATCAAAGGTTTAAGACCAAAATTACTGGGACGGCTCATTTGCTGGATAAGAATATGGGCTATTTGGTCTATAGCATGCTGCTAGGCTTGGGTATTTCTGTTCTGATGGTCGCGTTGATTATGGGCATCGTATTTAAGTCGATTAAAATGGCTTTTCTGAGCTTGATCCCAAATCTAATCCCACTGGTAATTATCGGCGGAATAATGGGGTACATGGGAATAGAATTGAAAATGTCGAACGTATTAATATTCAGTATTGCTTTTGGTATTGTAGTGGATGACACAATTCATTTTCTTGGAAAATTCAATATTGAATTACAACGAGGCAGCAGTTCTTTGTATGCTTTAAAGCGCAGTTATCTAACGACTGGAAAAGCAATGATTTTGACCACAGCAGTGCTTTGTTCAGGATTTATCATAATGATATTTTCAAGTTTTATGGGAACGTTTTATCTTGGCTTCCTTTTAAGCTCAGTACTATTTATCGCGCTTTTAGCGGACCTTACGCTTTTACCTATTCTACTGGCACTTTTTTACAAGAAGCCAAAATCTGACAAACAATGAAAGAGTTTTTAGATTTTTTTGAATTCATGCCGCCCTATTACAAGATGGCCTTTATCTCGTTTTCCTTGATGTTTTGTTGGGCACTTGAATACAGGAAACCTTTATTTAATTTCAAGTATTCTAAATTTAAGCACGGAAGAATTAATCTTTACTTTTTATTAATGATTTCGGTGATTAACTTTGTGTTTGGTCTTTTCCTAGTTGTCGGATTGGATTATTTCCAAGGATTTAATTTCGGACTCTTTCAATTGCTTGACCTACCAAAAGTGGTCGAGTTGATTATAGCAGTATTGATTTTAGACTTTGTTGCTCAATACGTCATTCATGTTTGTCTCCATAAATTTTCGTGGATGTGGAAATTCCATATCGTCCATCACAGTGATCGATTCCTTGATGCCACATCAGGAACACGGCATCACCCAATCGATTATGCCCTGCGAGAAGTGTTTTCATTTGCGATTTTAGTTTCACTTGGAATCCCTAGCGCTTATTACTTTTTGTTCCGATTTTGCTCGATATTCTTCACGTATTTTAATCATTCAAACATCGTTTTACCGCGAAGACTCAATAATTGGCTGTCAATCGTTTTCGTAACGCCCAACTTGCATAAATTCCATCACCATCAAGACCTTCCATGGACGGATAAAAATTATGGGAATATTTTTTCTTTCTGGGATAGAATTTTTGGAACCCTTGTCAGAGAAAATCCAAAGAAAGTTCGATTTGGAATCGATACCTTGGGAGATAAACCAAATGACAATTTCTTGGAACTCCTACTCTTACCTTGGAAGATGAAAAAGCGAAACAATGACAAATAAAGTCAAGAGCTACACGACGCGAATAATCCTATTGACCATTATTCTTTTTTCACTTAGAGTGCTTGCCCAATTTGTTGAAGCTTTTGTCGATATTTCGTTCATTCCAGATTTTGAGGAATGGCACAGTGCGAGCGTACCTTATTGGCGATTATTAGTCGCTCAACTCCTGATCCTCCTGTTCATGATCCTATCCTATAGAAGATTCAATTCGCGAAACGTGCGATATGTCAAATGGAGAGGATATTTGTACCTGATTTGGGGAGCCGTCTATTTCCTAGCAATGTTGGGTCGACATATTTTAGGGCTCACAATCTATACGGAAAGTGTTTGGTTCACAAGTTTTCTATCGATCTACTTTCATTATGTCCTTTCTCTTTTTTTGATCACAATAGGGCTTGCTCATTACAAAAATGCAAGTGTAAATTGAATTGATTGAAAAATGATTCCTTGAAAATAGTGACTATTATGCCTAAAGAATGAAGCCAAATACCTATGCTGACGCTTCGACCAGAGCATTTGTAGTAATGATTATGATAATCAATTAGACAACGGTCATTATTCTCACTGTTGGGAGATCTAGTGATAGACGTGTGGAAGTGGAAATAGTAAATGAATAAGCTTCTTTGAATCCCACGAATTTGGAAGCGACCGCGCATACTCTGCTAATACTCGAGATGCAGTGAAGTGCCTCGTTGCTGCAGATGGACTCCGTAACAACGTTTTTACTATACTTGGTTGGTCATCGACTGATTCATCTAGTTGGAGCTTCGGATGTTAAAAAATCTAGTATATTGTTGAGAATTTTAGATTCTAGCAAAGAATCGGAGTGGAGCTAAACCACAAACGCAAAACTATAACTATGAGTAACGCATTCAAATCAGATATTGAAATTGCACAAGCGTGTGTAATGACACACATCAAGCATATCGCAGAAAATTTAAACATAGCGGAGGATGATCTTGAGATGTACGGAAAGTACAAAGCGAAATTACCCTTAACACTCATCGATGAGAGTAGTATCTCCAAGAATCATTTGGTTCTTGTTACGGCAATGACTCCAACTCCTGCTGGAGAAGGCAAGACCACGACGTCTATTGGACTTACGGAGGGAATGAATAAGATTGGTAAGAAAACTACTGTTGTATTACGTGAACCTTCATTGGGGCCTGTATTTGGGATCAAAGGTGGTGCTGCTGGTGGTGGATATTCGCAAGTAGTTCCGATGGAAGACATTAACCTGCATTTCACAGGTGATTTTTCGGCAATAGAAAAGGCAAACAATTTATTATCTGCTCTTATTGATAATAACCTTCAGAGCAAAACTAAGAATCTTGGCCTTGATGCTAGAACTATCGGTTGGAAACGTGTAATGGACATGAACGATCGTGCGTTGAGAGATATTACCATAGGACTTGGTGGAACGTTGAATGGTATACCGAGACAAGATGGTTTCAATATTACGCCTGCATCTGAGGTTATGGCCATATTATGTATGGCTGAGAATTTTGAAGATTTGAAAAGCAGATTAGGAAATATTTACGTTGGGATGACCTTTAAGAAGGAACCAATTTATGCGCGTGATTTGATAGCAGAGAATGCCATGGCGATTCTTTTGAAAGATGCAATCAAGCCAAACCTCGTTCAAACGATGGAGGGAAATCCAGCAATCATTCATGGTGGACCTTTTGCTAATATAGCGCAAGGAACGAACACGATCCTAGCAACAAAAATGGGATTGTCCTTATCTGAATATGTTATCACTGAAGCTGGTTTTGGTGCAGATCTTGGTGCTGAGAAGTTTTTAGATATTAAGTGTGTGTCAGCAGGATTAAAACCGGAAGCAGTTGTTTTGGTTGCGACAATTCGTGCGCTTCGACACCATGGAGGAGCAAAGAAAGAAGAGTATAATACTGCTAATGCAGAAAGAGTTGAGAATGGATTTTCAAACCTTGAAAAGCACATAGAGAATATTAAGAAATTTGGATTAAATCCCGTGGTTGCTATAAATGCATTTCCAACTGATTCAGAGGAGGAGGTTAAGATCGTAGTTGACAAATGTGCAGCAATGGGGGTTCAAGCTATTTTGGCGAATGGTTTTGCTGAAGGTGGAAACGGCATGACTGAGTTAGCTAACGCTGTGGTTGAAGAAGTTGAATCAGGAAAAAATAATTTCGTACAACTTTACGACTGGAAACTTTCTGTTAGAGAAAAGATTGAGAAAATCGCAAAAGAAATTTACGGTGCTGATAGCGTTGAGTACACCAAGAAAGCTGAATCTGATTTGAAAAAGATCGATCAGCTTGGATTAAATGAACTGCCTATTTGTATGGCGAAGACCCAAAAATCCTTTTCTGATAATGATCAGTTATTAGGGCGTCCAACTGGATTTAGTGTTTCTGTGCGAGAATTTGAATTTGCAGCAGGAGCGGGATTTATTATTCCAATCTTAGGAAAGATGATGCGAATGCCTGGATTACCGGCAACTCCAGCTTCGGAAGGAATGCACATTGATAACAACGGGAAAATTTCAGGATTATCTTAGTCGATAATTGAATTTGATCAACTGTCTAACGGCTAGGGATAATAACGGCATCCTTTTTCTCTTCTGGTTTAGCGCAGTTAAGGCTTCGAACTCGTCATTCTTCGTACTATTTAGGTTTGAATGATGGATCTACTAGCGAGTGAAAAAGATAGAGTAAATAGCCAGGCCCTCCAGATTGAAATGAGGAGGGAGACGCCAAATAATGCGTAAGGCTACTTTTTTCCTTTGTCCATGCCAAACGTGAATGTACTGCCTAGACCGGGTGTGCTTCGAACGGTAATTGTTTGACCGTGTGATTCAATAATGTGTTTTGCAATGGCCAATCCAAGACCAGAACCACCTTCGTTTCTATTTCGGCTTTTTTCGACACGGTAAAAGCGCTCAAACAATCTGGACAGATGGGATTCTTCAATGCCTACGCCATTATCAGAGATTTCAACCGTAATTATATCATTGAAAATATAAAAACGCACGTTTGTTTCTCCATCATCAGATCCATAATTGATTGAATTGATGATTAAGTTCATTATAACCTGGCCGATTTTCCCACGATCTCCTTTGACGTAAATTTTATCGAAATCACGCGCAAAGGTCAATTTTATATTTTTGGTTTTTGCTTTGATTTCAAGGTCTTCGAAAATTTCATTCACTAATTCTTTAATGTCAAAATTAATCAGGTCTAAATGAATTTCATTTACTTCATATTTCATTAATTGATCGAGATCATCCAAAATACTCGACATTCGATCTGTTGCTTTTGAAGCTCTTTCAAGAAAACTTCGATTGACAGTCTCATCCTCTAATCCGCCATCCAATAAAGTAAGGATATAGCCTTGAACAGAGAATACTGGAGTTTTCAACTCATGGGCTAGATTCCCGAGGAACTCACGACGAAATTCGGCCTGTTCTGTCAGTTTTAATATTTCCGCATTCTTTTCTTCTGTCCAGTCGGTAGTTTCTTGCTCTGCTGTTGCAATGACATCCTTTGTCATGCTAAATTCTTTGTGTTCTTCTCGATTAAATTTGCCCTTTCGAATAGATCGATAGAGGAGGTTTAATCGTTGTGTTAAAAAGCGCTTGATAAAAAAATAGAATACGATATACGTGAATAGCCCAACGAGTATTGGTGAAAAAGCAAGACAAATTGCTCCTATCGGATATCCTGAAAGATCAATTAATAGCAGGGCTATAAATACAGTGAGTCCCACAAGCGAGCTTCCGGCAAGTAAAATTTGATATGGTCTTAAATTTTTCACTTTTCGTTGTATGTATAACCGACTCCTTTTATAGTGCGAATATAATCAATCCCTAACTTTTCTCTCAATTTTCGGACGTGTACATCGATTGTCCGCTCCCCAACAATGGTACTATCTCCCCATATTGTCGAAAGAATCTGATCACGATTAAAAACGCGCCCTGGTTTACTCGCCAGGAGTTCCAGTAATTCAAACTCCTTTTTTGGCAGTGAAAGTTCTTCTTCATTGAAGATTACAAGAAAACGATCACGGTCGATTATAAGATGTTCAGATCTACTAATGACATTATCGCGTTCGTTTCTTCGTAGTAGCGATCCTACTTTGCTTAAAAGTAATCTTGGTCGAATTGGCTTTGTGAGATAATCATCTGCACCAGAATCTAATCCAGCTATTTGAGAGTAATCTTCAGCACGAGAGGTGAGAAGCGTTATTATTGGCTGGAGAATACTTGCATCGCTTCTAATGATCTGACAAACTTCTATTCCGTCCATTTCTGGCATCATCAAATCCAATATTACAAGAGCAGGTTGAAGTTCCTTAATTTTTTGAATTCCTTCTAACCCGTTTTTTGCGACATGAACACGATAACCTTCTTTTTTCAAATTGTATGATAGAAAATCGAGCACATCTTCTTCATCATCAATCAAGAGTATTTCTTTATTTTGAATTTCCTTCTGCACCATAGTCGTTTTTTTACAAAAATACACGGAACTCTGCTGCGCATGTTTATCTAGACCTTAAGCTTATGTTAAGCTTCCCTTTTCATGTTACGTTATCGTTTCCAAATATTGGCTAATTTCTTACGTATCTGGAGATCTCACCAGTGTATCTGACCACGCCTTAACATAGCCTTAATAGATAAATCACGGAACAATAATTATGAGGGAAGATGATAGTAATGTTGTTCCCTGATATTTGCATCAGTTAAAATGATACAAAATAAAAAGATGAAAACAAACAAACTAAAAATCGGAGTAATGGCAATGGTCGCTGTTCTCGCCCTTGGAGCTACTTCTTGTAAAAAGAAAGGTTGTACGGACCCATTATCTACTAACTATGATGCTAATGCAGAGAAAGATGATGATTCATGTATACCTGGGGTTATTGTAGAAGAAAATACGAACGTTTTGAAATCTGGGACAATAACCGCGAATGAAACATGGACAGCTGACAATATATATGAATTAGCCGGAAAGGTTGTAGTTACGAGTGGCGTAACCTTAACTATTGAACCAGGGACCATAATTAAAGGACAAGAGGGAACAGGAACACTTGCTTCTGCACTTGTGATAGCTCAGGGTGGTATGATTAACGCAGTTGGAACTGCACTTTCTCCGATTATCTTCACATCAGTATTAGATAACATTGCTATTGGTCAATTAACTGGGACTAATTTAACAGAAGCCAATCAAGGGTTATGGGGAGGAATTATCGTTCTAGGAAATGCACCAATATCTGCCGCGGATGGCGATGTTCTTTCTCAGATTGAAGGAATTCCAGTATCACTTACTTACGGTGCTTTTGGTGGATCGAATGCTTCGGATAACTCAGGAACGATGTCTTATATCTCGATACGGCATGGTGGAGCATTAATTGGTGCAGGAAACGAAATCAATGGATTGACGCTTGGAGGTGTCGGTTCTGCTACGAACATTTCTAACATTGAGATTGTTTCAAACTTGGATGACGGAATTGAGTTCTTTGGCGGTACAGTTTCTGTCTCAAATATCCTAGTTGGATTTCAAGGAGATGATGGAGTTGATATTGACATGAACTATTCTGGTACCGTATCTAATTTTCTAGTCGTAAGTGGACTTAGTTCTGATGAAGGGATTGAGGCCGATGGTCCAGAAGGTTCAACATACACATCAGGAGTATTCACTCTTGAAAATGGAACACTCTATACGTTCGGAGGGTCAGCAGCATCAGCAGATTTTAAATCTAAGGCGCAAGGGACTGTTACTAACATTTCTCTAGGTGGGTTAAAAATACGTGCTTCCTATCAAAATGATTGTGCTGACGCGAAAACGGATGCTTTCACTCACTTAACTGATGGTGCACCGATCTTAGTCTTTGCAGGTTCTGAATTTGCGACTGTAACCGTTTATACGGCTTCCCAGAATGACGCGGGTTCAACAGATTGTGTCGTTTTCAGTGCAGACCAAACAGCAGCGGAAGGGGTTGCAACTTCTGTAACAGCTACGGGTGCAGATATAAGTGTCTTTGCTGCCTGGACTTGGATGTCTGTTAATGGTAAAATATAATAAGTGATTCATTTTTTCTAAACAAAGAAATTTGAATTGACGCCCCAGACTTTTGTCTGGGGCATTTTGAGTAAAATATAAGTTATGAGATTAAAAAGATTTTTCATTTTAATAATTGGGCTAAACCTTACATTGTTTGCAGCAGCGCAAGCAAATGTAACGGGTACAGTAACGGATAATGTTTCAGGAGAAGCGATCTATGGAGCCGTAATTAAAGTGGATGGTATCGGAAAGGCACGTACCGACTTCGATGGTTTGTTTTCATTGGAATTAGGAGTAGGTACGCACGAGTTAACATTGACCAATACCAGTGAGGGATACCTCGATCAAAAAATATCAGTAGTTGTCCAGAAGGATAATCCAATTGACCTGAAAATCGAGATGGCTAAATCAAAAGCTGTTCAAGAAATTGATGAAATCGAGATTGTTGCTGTTCAATCTATAGGGACTCCGAAAACGGAAGAAGGGGGTGACTTGGCTCGACTTGATGAAATTGGAAGTTCAGAACAACTTACAGAAGAAGCAATTAAGCGAACGGGAGTTTCTGATGCTGCAGCCGCTGTGGGGAAAACACCAGGTGCATCTGTTGAAGACGGAAAGAACATCTACATTCGAGGCTTAGGAGATCGCTATGTAAAAACGACTTTGAATGGAATGGAAATTCCTGGACTAGATCCTGATAAGAATTCTGTACAGCTCGATATTTTTCCAGCAATTCTAATTGAAAACATAACTGTCTACAAAACATTTACGCCAAATTTAATCGCTGAGTTCACGGGCGGATTAGTGAACATTACAACTAAAGAGTTTCCAGGGAGAAAAACGTTATACGTAAAAGCTGGGTTAGGGTATAATACGAATGCATCATTAAATTCAGACTTTATTTCTTACGAAGGCGGGAAACTTGATTTTCTCGGTATGGGCGACGGATCAAGAGGTCTTTCATTGAACCCGAATCAAGCGATTCCAAATCCAGTAGTTGGTTCGCAACTTACAGAAGCTGCCACAAGAAGTTTTAGCAGTACCATGGCTACGGAAAAGGCTTCAAGTTTTCTAGATCAAAATTATGCATTTGCATATGGCGATCAAAAAACATTCAATAAGAAGAAAGATAATGGGTTGAAGTATGGATACAATTTTGTGTTAAATTATCGTACTGCTAACAAGTACTTCGCTGATGTGGAGTACAATGAATACCTCAGAGATCCTGATGTTGATCAAACAACATTATTTCGCGACAGAACTTCTCGTGGTGAACAAGCTACAAAAGACGTTCTATGGACGGCTCTTTTTAGTCAATCGATTAAGAAGGGAAGAAATAAGCTTTCCCTAGTTCTTTTCCATACTCAAAACGGGACATCTTCAGCGGCGAAATTGATTGAAAAAAATTACGATAGTAATCAAGCAGTGCTTGCTAAGGAAGGTCTTCAGTATACGCAACGGTCTGTTACCAATGCTAATCTTTCTGGGCTTCACTTTCTGGATTCAGCAGCAGCCTGGAAGTTATCTTGGAAGATTAGTCCAACAATTTCGTCAATTTCCGATCCAGATATCAGATCTACGGCACTTGAGGTTTCAGAAGCTAAGGGGCCACTTGGAGAAACATTGTATTTGTTTGAGGAATCTGTTGGAGCTGAAGTGCGCAGAATTTTTAGAGGATTAAAAGAAGTTAATTTGAGTAGTCGGTTTGATTTGGACTATAAATTCAACCAATGGGATTCATTGGAATCTGTGATCTCATTTGGCGGTTTAACGACCTATAAAAGTAGAAGTTTTGATGTTTCTGAGTATGTTTTTCGATTATATGGTATGTCGAACAATGTTCCAAATGATCCGGATTGGTTCTTTCAAGAAGAGAATATTTGGACTCCCGAATCTAATCAAGGAACGTATGCCACTGGTCAGCAAGAAAAGGCGAATATTTATGAAGCAAATCAAATGATTAACTCCGGTTATGTGATGCATCAATTACCGTTTTCAGAGAAATTCAGCGCCACTTATGGAGCTCGAGTGGAACGAAGTGTGAATAGATATACAGGCCAATCGAGCAATGCAGATTTTGATCCGTCAGAGCCCCGATATAATAATGAAGTAGTGTTGGAAGGAATAAATGTATTCCCGTCGATCAATATGGTCTACAAGCTAAGAAAAGGTAAGGACAGCCTGCGTGAAGCAATAAATTCTAACATTCGTGGAGCCTATACGCAAACTCTTGCTCGACCATCTTTCCGAGAAATTTCAATTTCGCAAATCTATGATCCGATTCAAGGAAGACGATATTTAGGTAACATCGATCTGAAACAGACGTTGATTCATAATGCTGATTTGCGATGGGAAAGCTTTTTCGGGCGTACTGAGTTAGTGTCAGCAAGTATATTCTACAAAAAATTCATTAATCCAATTGAGGTTGTTGCAAACGTGGCAGCACCAAATGAATTTATGCCAGTGAACGCAGGTGAGGCAAATATGTATGGTGCAGAGGTAGAATTGCGGAAAACGATTGGATTTAATCGGCCGTCAAAGGAGCATATTCGATTTGTACTTGGAGCAAACTTTACGTATGTCCAAACGTTCATCGATATGAACAAAGTTGAGACAACAGTTGGTGGAGTCATTATGACGGAAAAAGAGGTGCGTGAGGCGAATGCACGGACGGGTGAAGTAATTGGTGATTATAGATCTATGTACGGTCAGTCGCCGTATGTGATTAATGCATTTTTGAACTTCAGTAATGATTCCTTGAATTTGATGTGCAATGTATCTTACAATGTTCAAGGGAAGAAGCTTTCTGTCATTGGTTTGGGTTCTGTTCCTGATGTTTACGAACAACCATTTCATAACCTATCGTTTAAAGTGACAAAAGGATTTGGGAAACGCCATTCTAATGAGTTAATTCCAAGGTGGAGTGCTAGTCTGAAGGGCCAAAATCTATTGAGTTTTGCACGTGTACGTCTTTATGAGGCTTACAATGCGGAGAGTCAGGTCTTTGATTATTTTCACCAAGGGATGACGATATCAGGATCAATAGCTTATACGATACGCTAGTTTATAGTGTAGAGCGAGTGATTATCCAAATGACGCGGAGTTTCTCGTCCCATTTTTATTTAATCACTGGCGGTTATGTACGATCCGAGAAAGAATTGTCTAAACAAAAAGAAAGCCTATCACAAGTGATAGGCTTTCTAACTAAACTATATAAAGCCGTGTTAAATTACTTTCACGTTTACGGCGTTTAATCCTTTTTTTCCTTCTTCTAGTTCGAATTCAATCTCATCACCTTCGCGAATTTCATCGATACATCCTGAGATGTGGATGAAATATTCTTCACTAGATTCTTCATCAATAACGAAACCAAATCCTTTGGCATCATTGAAGAATTTTACTTTTCCTTTATGCATAACTTATTTACTAATTACTTGAGATAAAACAATAACAGTGCCAAAGATACTTGTATGGAGACTGAAATGCCGAAATAGTAGCTCTAGATTGGTTCAACGAACTTGTAGCCGACCCCTTTCACGGTTTTGATATAATCGTCACCGATTTTTGCACGAAGTTTTCGGATATGAACATCAATCGTGCGATCTCCAACAATGACGTTAGTCCCCCAAACAGTTTCAAGGATGAAATCTCGATCGAATACATTTCCTGGCTTAGAAGCGAGTAATGCCAGTAGATTGAACTCTTTTCGTGGTAAATGAATAGGTTCACCCTCTTTAATGACAATGAATTTTTCACGATCAATGATTAAAGCAGATGCGTTATTTTCAAGCTGAGATTCAGTTGAAGATAGATTCCTACGTAAAATAGCTTTTATTCGACTGATGAGTACTCGAGGTTTCACAGGTTTTGAAACGTAATCATCTGCTCCAGCATCCAAGCCAGCAATTTGACTATAATCTTCACTTCTCGCCGTCAGTAGACAGATCAGGATGTTCTTTGTAGCTTCTTCTGACCGTAGTAGTTGACAAACCTCAATGCCATCCATTTCCGGCATCATTACATCTAAGATTATAATGTCTGGGAGAGACGCTTTCGCAACCTCAATTCCCTTAGGCCCATTCTCAGCCGTGAGGACATTAAAGCCTTCTTTTTTTAAATTGTAGGCTAATATATCGCGAATATCAGCCTCGTCATCAATAATTAAAACGGATTCCATTGTACAATTTTACGAAAGTAAGATCCTAATTCTCGGGTGAAGATAACCAGATTAATGGAATTTATGTTTAGGACTGTTGGATTCTTATTTAGGGTTAATTACGGAATTTCCAATCTTACTAAAACGGTTTACTGGATTAAAAACGCCCTGAATGTACCACTTAATGGCGTTAACCCCCTTTTTGATTTAATCTTTGAAATTTCCTCACAACCATTTAAGATATTGATGCTAAAATATGCGCCTCTGAAAAAACATTGCTCAGGCTCTTGGATATGTCGATTCATCCGTTAACTTTGTCGTGTAGTAGTAGGTTAGGTTGATTAGTGTAATGAGAGTCCGGACTCCCGTCTTGGACTCTCATTCTTTTATAATAGACTTTTCATCGAGTATTTACAAATCTTCAATTTTCAGATTTTCAAGGGAAATGTCAAATTAGATGGAGCAAATACCCCATCAAAGCACCGCCTAAAACGACCCACATTACGCTGATTTTTTTCCATCCAAAAGTGACTAAAAAACTCATTGCTGCGATCGTTATTGACCTCCAATCTCCGAGCGATTCTCGTCCTATTTCGAACAAAACGGTAACCATAATTGCTACCGCAGCAATGTTGACAGCATCAAGGAAGTATCGAAGTACTTTCGATTTCCTCATTTTAGGTATTAACGGGTTGAGAATCAATACAAATAGAAAGGATGGAAGGAAGATTCCTGCACTCGCTGCAGCCGCTCCCCAGAAACCGCCAAGTTGATATCCTATGAATGTTGCCGTTGAAAGTACAGGGCCTGGTGTGAACTGACCAATGGCGATCGCATCAATTAATTGTTGGCGCGTCAATAAATTTGTTGAGACCAACTCCGCATCCAAATAGGCAAAAAGAACGTAGCCGCTCCCGTAGAGAATTGCCCCAATCTTAAGAAAACTAAGGAATATTTTTAACGTTGTTGCCGTTCCACCTATCGCCACTGGGGCTTTCAATAATAGTAGTGGCAAGAATCTATTTCGCGTTTTCTTATCCTCATCAGAGCTGGTAAGGTTATTTCGCATTTGAAAGTACGCCATGCCAAGAAAGCCGGCTCCGAGCAATGCCATAATCTCATTTACTCCTAAGATCGTTACAACGACCACTAAGGCTCCCAAAATCCCTAACTCGACACTTTTGAGTGCTTTCTTCCCCAGCTTGTAAATGGCGCTTGCAATAATTGCTAGAACAGTTGGTTTAATCCCCGCGATAAATGGTTCTACTTCTGGCATTGTTCCATACTCGCCATAGAGCCAAGCAAGAAAGCCCGTGATTAATACAGCCGGAACGATAAAGGCAATCCCTGCAACAAAAAGTCCTGCTGTCCCTGCACGTTCATGACCACAATGCATCGTCATTTCTGTTGAATTCGGGCCGGGAATTAGGTTTGTGGCTCCCATTAAATCAAGAAAATGTTGGCGATCCATCCACTTTCGCTTCGTGATGATTTCACTTTCCATCATAGCAATGTGCGCTGCTGGCCCTCCAAAAGCTATAGCACCCATGCGAAAGAAGACGCTGGCAACTTCAAGTAATTTCTTTTTCTTAGTCATGTAAGATGATTCTTTGACATAAAAAAAGGAGCCGAAGCTCCTCTTTTAGTGTAATTCAAATTAATCGATGTTTTCAAAAGCTACTTGTTCAGAGACATTGATAATATGATCTCCAACTTTTTCAAGTGATGAAAATAGATTGCTATAGATTAGTGAGTTATCAATATTAGTCCCAGTACCTATGTTTGCAAGGTGCTCTTCTCTCAGTTGATCTCTCAATTGATTGATCTCACGTTCTCTTGAGATTGCTTTATCCAATGAGATTGAACCATACTCAGCATTTAAGTTTTCATTCATCACTTCGAATGATCTATGGACACATTGTAGCATTGCATTAAGTCCATTTCTCTGCTCAGGCGTGAAGTATATTTTGTCGCTGTCTTTCTTTTCAAGTGTTTTACTCATTTGGAAAAAGATATCTCCGATGCGCTCTAGATCAGTTGTAATGTTTAACATTCCTCTCATATTTGTGGATGCTTCATTACTCATTTCCAATTGCGCTGTCTTTCCAAGAAATTCGGCAATTTCGATTTCTACGCGGTCTGTAATTTCCTCGTATTTTTCAATTTTTCGAAGCATTTTGTTCTTCTCTTTTCGGTCTGAAGAGTTGATGAACGTTTCTACAAAACCATTCATTTTACCTGTTAGATTCCCGAATTTCGCCACTTCCTTGGTCGCTTCCAAGATGCAAAGTTCAGCAGTAGATCCTAAAGGTCCGCTTATGAAATCAAGTTTAAACTCTTCGTCAGAATCTCCTTTTGATTTAACAGTGCGCTCGGCTAATCGAACAAGCTGTGGTACAAACCATATCAAGACGAATACATTTATCGAGTTGAAGGCAGTATGGAAGAGAGCAATTGCAGTCGCAGCAACAGCTACATCCGTATAAGGATCTCCTGTCACCATCCATGCTAATCCGCCTAGGAACCAATGGAAAATGAGCAACATCCAGAGTACTCCCACAATATTGAACATTGAGTGGATACGTGCAGATCTCTTTGCGTGAACGTTAGCGATTAGCGAAGCTAATTCAGCTGTAATCGTAGTTCCAATATTCTCCCCTAATACCATCGCACAGGCAACATCAAATGGCAGCGATCCAGATGCTACCATGGCAAGTGTTAAAGCCATTGCCGCTGATGAGGATTGAATTACAACCGTAACCAGTGCACCCAACATAACGAACATCCCTGGTCCATACCAAGCTTCTTTAAATTCGACGAAGAATTGAACAATTGCTGAATCAGCATCTAATGATGGCACCGCATCTTTAAGTACTCCCAGTCCTAAGAATAAAATACAGAATCCAAAAATTGCTGTTACCCAAGCCTTCGATTTCCCTTTCGAGATGAACAACATTGGCGCGGCAAGCGCGATCATCATATAGGCATAATCACCGATGCTTAATTTGAAACCGAGAAATACAATGATCCATGCTGTAATCGTAGTTCCAATATTAGCGCCCATCATTACACCAGCGGATTGTCTAAGTGACATTAGTCCAGCATTTACAAAACTCACCGTCATTACTGTGGTTACAGACGAAGATTGTACAATTGACGTAATCCCAAAACCAGTGAATACTCCTTTAACTCGATTCGATGTCATTGATCCAAGCATTGAGCGAAGCCTACTTCCCGCTGCTTGCTGGAGTCCTTCACTCATCAATTTCATACCAAAGATAAAGAAAGCCAGTGCTCCGATCAGAATAAGAAATTTAGCAACTCCCCATCCTCTTTCAGTCTTCATCTTGACTTTATCAGACCAGATCATCTCGTCTTTTTCACTTTTTACCTTATCAGTATCCGCAAAAGGGGCAAACCCAATTTTGAACTCATATTTATCGTGACCGTTTAAATTTGTTATTTCAATTTTCTTATCCAGAATAGAAAACGAATTTGTGTATTCCCATCCACCACCTTCGAGGCCTTTCTTACCACGTCGCTTTGCAATATCATTTTGATATTTAACGATGGCCACAATATTGCGATCTTTTAATTTAGTCGCGATATCATAATCAATACTCCATGATAGCTTCATGCTTTCAGCACCAGGCTTTGCTACGAAGTTATCGAATAGATGCATTCCTAATGAATGGAACTCTTCAGTGCTTGTCCACTTACCTTGATAACCGATAGCCCAGTCGAAGAATTTATTCTCATCGATTCCATTAACTACATAGTTGTTCGAGTCTGAAGAGAAAGCCTTAGAATAAGTCCACTTTTCATCACCATCCAATTTGAATCTAATTTTCAAATCCTCACCGGAGACTGTACTTTCCCAGTGAAGTTTAACAGAACCGACTTCTAATTTTTCAGTTTTGTCCTCTTCACTAATATCATTCTTGAATATATCAGATCGACGTTTGGAGAATTCACCGTCCAATTCTGATGCCAGTGCCTCAGGTTGATTGCCAACTGTTTGACTGAGGCTTGTGAATCCAAGTGCTACAAGCGCAAGGAACAATAAATTTAATTTCTTCAACATTATGGACATGGTTTATGTATCAATTATGGTGCGAAGATATCTCAACAAAGTGAGTTAAAACTAATTTCAATATTATCTAAATGTTATCAAATCACCCTAACTTTACCATTACATTAAGCATCTATGTCCCATGTTAAGGGGAGATTAAATTCATACATCTTTGCACCATAATTTAAACAATTTAGAAGATGCAAAAAGTAATAGCAACATCACTACTAATAGTATTAACAGGATTTGGTTTCGCTCAGCGTAAAATTGATTCTAAGTTTGGAAAAGGTCTCTATAATGTTGTTGCGGCTGATAGCTCATGGAGTATGAAGTTCGGAATGAGAGTTCAATCTTTATACGTTGGCGAAAATGTGATCAATGAAACAGATGGTGTTATGCCGGGAACGTCTTCATTCTTAATTAGAAGAGCGAGACTAAAATTTGGTGGACATATTTATTCACCTAAATTGAAGTATAAAATTGAATTGGGTCTTTCAAACAAAGATCTAGGCAAAGCAGATGCAACAACGAATCAAGCACCTAAAATGATTCTAGATGCTGTTTTGAAATGGAATTTCTATGAAAACTTTGTATTGTGGGCAGGTCAAACAAAATTGCCAGGAAATAGAGAACGTGTGATTTCTTCTGCTAACATGCAATTCGTGGATCGCTCAATGTTAAATAGCTACTTTAATATTGACCGTGACATGGGAATGCAATTGCGTCACCATACCGTTTTGGGAGATAAATTCACCATTCGTGAAATGTTCTCAGTTTCCCAAGGTGAAGGAAGAAATATTGTGCAAAATAACCATGGGGGCTTTCAATACACGGGTAGATTAGAAATTTTGCCCTTTGGAAATTTTGCGAGTAAAGGAGATTATATTGGTGGAGATATGAAAAGAGAGCAATCTCCAAAATTGTCGTTAGCTGCAACCTATGACTTTAACGATAGAGCTGTTAAAACAAGAAGTAATCAAGGAAGCTACATGAATGACGCTACTGCTTCAAACGGTGATGGCTTTTTTAACTCCAACATTACAACGATTTTCGCAGATATGATGTTCAAGTACAAAGGTATTTCTGTGATGGTCGAATACGCTAATAGAGATGCGGATGTCATCAATCATTTCTCAGCTGATTCAACATCTTCTGCCTCCGTAATGGCTGGAAGTTCAATGAACTTTAATCTTGGATACTTGTTTAAGAACAACTGGGAGGTGGCTGCGAGGTATACTTCGTATAATCCACATGATGATTACTCGGACAATGCTGAGCAACGTTATACTTTTGGTGTATCAAAATACGTTGTAGGACATTCGTTGAAAATACAGACCGATGTTACTTATAAAATGGAGGACAACAGTCCAAATGACAAATTAATGTACCGTCTTCAAATCGACTTCCACTTCTAGAAAGAATTAAACAGATCATTTTTGAAGCGCTCATTCTAGGATGAGCGCTTCTTTGTTTTTAGGAACTTCTTAAATTCCTGTTAAATGTGCAACTGAGGCATGCCGGTTCGATATTTGTGTTGGTAAATCACTTATATTAGTAACCTAAGGAATAGTGATGAAAGTTAAAATATTACTTGTAGAGGATAACACGAGTCTGGGGTTTATTATCTCAGATCAACTCAAATCGGACGGATATGACGTTACGTTATGTGCCGATGGTGTTGAGGGATTACAGCGGTTTAACAATGAGAAATTCCACTTGTGCATCTTCGATGTTATGATGCCGAAAAAGGATGGTTTTACCTTGGCGCAAGACGTTAGAAAAGTGAATAAGGAAATTCCGATTTTGTTTTTAACTGCTAAATCTGCGGACGAAGATAAAGTTGAAGGATTTAAAGCTGGAGGGGATGATTATCTTACCAAACCATTCAACGTTGAGGAATTACAGCTGCGCGTGATGGCCCTTCTGCGACGCGTTAATATTCAAGCTGAATCTGAGGAGAAAGATGCCTACTCCATTGGTGATTATACGTTTGACACGGTTAACTATGAATTAACGCATACCAACTTTGAAAAGACATTGACGAAGAAGGAAGCTCAGATTTTGAAGATCTTGTGTAAATTTATGAATCAAGTGATAGCGCGAGAAGTTGTACTGAATGCTGTCTGGGGACAAGATGACTACTTTGTAGGAAGAAGTCTGGATGTGTTCATTACAAAATTGCGTAAATACTTGAATCAAGATGAGCGAATTCAAATTACGAATGTCCACGGTATAGGATTTAAACTGGAAATAGCCGAATGAAATTACTAGTCACAATTGTTGGTCTTTGGATCTGTTCATTTTCGTACGCCGATCAACTAGCTTATATTTCTCAAACAGATGCGAATTTAGCGGTTGAGAAAATTTCTAAAATGAAAGCACTTTATCTGTTCTGTGGATGTTGTAGTATGACGGGACCGATAAAAATCAAACCCCTCAAAGTCTACGCGAAGTTCACGAACTACGAAGACTATTACGAGGTTTATGTCGATTATTACGATGAAGACGGGGTGATTCAGACAGCTGCGCTAGACCTTGCGTATGTTTGGAAAAAGGGGTTGTTTAAATACAAGACGATCGGAACAATTATGGGATTAGAACACGATCAATGTGAATACCTGAAAGACTGGGATAATCCTAAGAACATCGAAGAAGACATCTAATGAGTTACATTCTTCACTTAGAGACAGCTACAAAAGTCTGTTCCGTTGCGCTATCCAAAAATGGAATTCTCTGTGCAGAGAAGGAAATCGAGGAAGATGGCTATTCACACGGGGAAAATCTCACACTATTTATTGAAAGTGTTCTTGCTCAGGAAGGAATTAAAGCATCAGATTTATCTGCTGTCTCTGTAGCTTCAGGTCCTGGATCTTATACAGGATTGAGAATAGGAACCGCAACGGCAAAGGGATTATGCTATGCTTTGAAAATCCCATTGATTGCAATTGATGCGCTAACTTCTTTAACGGAGCAAGCAAAAAAGAAACATTCCGCCACGAACTTGTGTGCTGTGATCGACGCTAGACGCATGGAAGTGTATAATTTGTTCATTTCCCCTGAAGGGATCGAATTAAAAGACATATCTGCGGATATCATCGAAGAAGATAGTTATGCTTCCTTTGAACCCTACGTCTATTTTGGCGACGGTGCTGAAAAATTGCAAGAAATCTGGTCGAATCGAGATTGTATAGTTGACCTTGAAATCAAATCTTCGGCACGCGGTCAAGTGAAGTTGGCCTTCGAAAAATTCAGCAATAAAAGCTTTGAAGATGTTGCTTACTTCGAGCCATTCTACTTAAAAGACTTCATCGCTGGGAAAAAAGCAAAACCAACCAAACAGTAGTCAACGTTTCTTCGTCAACTTATCTAACATGGAACGTTCGTTTCCCTTAGAAACTGCCTTTAGGTAAGCTGATCCAATAATGGCTCCGTCAGAAACAGATTGAACCTTAGCGACATCTTCACGTGTTTTAATTCCAAATCCAATGAACATGGGCGTAGTACCGCATAGCGACTTTATTTCGGTATAACGCTCCAGTCGGTCGAAATCATTTTCTCCTCCAGTGGTTGCATTTGAGGAGACTAAATACACGAAGCTATTCTTACAAATTTCGGCTGTCTTTATGATTCTTTCTTCCGTCGATTCTGGCGTGATGAGAAAGCTTGGGTAAACCCCTCTGGCCTCGAATTTTGCTTGATAGAATCGTTCGTAAATCTCTATACTTAGGTCAGGTAAAATCACACTTGAAATAGCAAGAGACTGACATGCATCTAAAAAATTGTCAATTCCATAATTGAGCACAGGATTGAGATATCCCATGATGACAAGGGGCATTTTAGTAGTGCGATGCGTGAGTTGATCGAATAGTAGGGGCAAGTTCATTCCATTCTCGATGGCGATTTGACTCGTCTCCTGAATCGTTGGGCCATCAGCGAGTGGATCTGAAAAAGGAATACCAACTTCTACAAAGTCAATTCCGCTAGATTCTAGGAGGTCAAGTTGCTCATTTAGACTTTCAAGCTTTGGATATCCTGCTGTAATGAAGATGCTGATTTGCTTTTTATTTTTTTTGAATATGTTCATTTCTATGCGCTATAGTGTTCCATGTCTTTGTCTCCGCGTCCTGATAAATTGACCACGACGGTATCTTTTGAATTCAAGGATAAATGATTCAATGCCGCGAGTGCATGTGCACTTTCTAACGCTGGAATTATGCCTTCATTTTTAGTTAATGCCCGAGCCGCTGCCAGTGCTTCAGCGTCAGAAACGGCTATGCTGCTTGTTCTTCCTTCTTGAATCGAGTGAGCGTGTAGCGGACCTATTCCAGGATAATCCAAGCCTGCAGAAATTGAATAGGGTTCTGTGACCTGACCAAATTCATCTTGCATTAATAAAGTCATGCTGCCGTGAAGTACGCCTGGGGATCCTAAAAAAGACGTCGCCGCTGATTTTCCACTGTTCAAACCGAGTCCAGCCGCTTCAACCGCGATCAATTCAACGGATCTTTCTCCATAGTAATGATAAAATGCTCCGGCAGCATTACTTCCTCCACCAACACAGGCGATTACTTTCGTTGGTAATTCAGATCCTGTTTTTTCTGATAACTGCATCCGCATTTCTTCTGATATTACAGATTGAAAATAGGCGACCATTTCTGGATAGGGATGAGGTCCAACAACACTACCAATTAAATAATAGGCTTCAGGGTGATTAATCCAATGGCGAATTGCTTCGTTAGTAGCATCCTTTAATGTCTTGCTGCCACTTATAGCAGGAACAACAGTTGCGCCTAAAAATTCCATTCTTTTTACGTTGGGTGCTTGACGTTTAATGTCTATTTCTCCCATGTAAACGATGCACTCCATATCCATTAATGCACACGCTGTTGCTGTCGCGACACCATGCTGTCCTGCGCCTGTCTCAGCAATAATGGTTTTCTTCCCCATTCTCTTTGCGAGTAAAATCTGCCCTATAGCATTATTGATTTTATGAGCACCTGTGTGATTTAAATCTTCTCGCTTCAAGTAAATTGTGCAGCCGTGTTTGTTACTTAATTTCTCAGAGTGATATAGTGGGGTAGGCCTGCCTACATAATCCTTCAGTAGATGGATGAATTCCGATTGAAATTCTTCGTCACCAATGTATTTGCGAAATGCAAGATTCAATGCTTCTACATTTGGACGAAGCAATTCTGGAATGAACGCCCCACCAAATTCGCCATAGAATCCTAGGTCATCAGGCTGAGTATAGGGCTGTGTTCTTAATTTCATGAATGAATGTTTTTAATTGATCGATGTTTTTGTCTGCTGGTTCAATTTCAAAACCACTGTTTAAATCTAAGCCAATCAGCTTTGGATGCTTAATTTGTGATAGCTGAGTAACCGCTTCTGGATTGATACCGCCTCCTAGAATAAAAGGAGTTTGTCCAGTATATTTGCTCAAAATTTTCCAATCGAATTGCCGCCCAGAGCCTCCGTGATCGGGCGTTTTTGTATCAAATAGAATATAAGTTACTGCGTTTTCATAAGCCGATAATTGCTCGAAATCATCAACTGAGTGAATCCCAAAAGCCTTGATAACTTTGGCGTAGTCACTAATTGTTTCGCAATATTCTGGAGATTCACTGCCATGAAGTTGCACGAAATCAAGTGAATTGGCCTCAATAATTTCTTTAACGCTATCAATGGAGGCATTAACAAATACACCAACTTTTTTGGCACCCTGAACTGTTACAGTTGTTTCGACATACCGTGGCGATTTCTCATAGAATATAAATCCGATGAAATCGACCATTGGCTGCAGTGCAGTCACCTGATGCTGATCTTTCATCCCACAAACCTTGATCATCATGCAGCGTTAATTTTAGTGTTGAGTGATTGAATAAATGTCGTTGGATCTCCTTGCTCGAGAATGCTCTCACCGATTAATGCTCCGTGAAAACCACATTTGTATAAACCTCTGAGTTCGTATCCGGTTTTAATTCCTGATTCTGAAATGAAGGTTCCATCTTTTGGTAAATACTTAAATAGATCGTACGACTTCTGAATGTCCGTCTCTTGCCGCCGTAAATCGCGGTTGTTGATACCGATGATATCAACACAATCATTTATTTTGTATAATTCTTCTTGATGATGAAACTCCATTACCACTTCCATTCCTAAGCTTTGTGCCATGATGGTAAGGTGCAGTGCTTCCTCTTTGGTCAAGACCTCGGCAATTAACAAGATCGCATCAGCACCAATCGCTTTCGATTCAAATAATTGCATCTCGTCAATAATAAAGTCCTTCCTGAGTATAGGAATGTGTACGGCACCATGAATTTTGGTTAAATCATCTGTTGATCCTCCAAAATACGTGGAATCAGTGAGGCAAGATATTGCTGCTGCTCCTGCAGTTTCATAGGACTGCGATTGCTTAATGATATCCAGGTTCGCATTTATAATTCCTGCGCTTGGAGAACGGCGCTTGAGTTCTGCGATGATTCCGAAATTATTTCTTTTGAGGGCCGACGCGAACGGTTTAGTTTCTTGTTGAAAGTACTCACTTGACTCAAAGTCCTGGTAGGTATATCGCTTTTTGAGCGCTTTCACTTCTTCCTTTTTTGTGGCAATTATTTTATCTAATATCGTGTTCATCTTTCTTAATTTAATAGTTGAATTCCATGGCCTGATTCGATAAAGCGCATCGCTTCTTTGAATAGATCCGTTATTGGTGTTTCTGGGTGATAGATTCTTAATCCAGCTGCTACATTAGCTGCGGTTACCTGATGTTGCTCCTTTGTTCCCTTTCCAGATAATATTGAGGTTAAAATAGAAGCAGCGCTCTCGATGCTCTTTCCTGACTTTAGTTGAGCGGCTGATAGTTTATTCATAGCGAATGATCTCGCATTGACTATTTCATCGCCGTTCTTTCCTAATATTCGCGTATCATTTGTGAGTGTGATTTCGTCATAGCCATCCATACTGTAAGCTACGTTGAAGTTTGTTCGTTCGGTCTGTAGCACATGTTGGTATACTTTAGCGAGTTCGAGGGAATAGGTTCCGGTGAGTTGGTACTTTGGCTGCACTGGATTGACAAGTGGCCCAAGGCAATTGAAGACACTTCTAATGCCAAGATTACGTCTTACCGTAGCGACCTTTTTCATGGTAGGATGGAAGAGTGGAGCATGTAGAAAGCAAATGTTTTTCTTTTCTAATCGTCGCTCTAATTCTCCATTATCAGTGGTGAACTTGATTCCTATTTCTTCTAGTACGTTTGATGACCCGCAAAGTGAACTTACGCCATAATTTCCATGCTTGATGACTTTTTTTCCCATACCAGCAAGTATAAAAGATGCCGTAGTTGAAATGTTAAAAGTGTCCTTTCCATCTCCACCTGTTCCGCATAGATCAATGGCATTAGATGCGTCTAATTCGATTGGTTCGCACAATTCAAGTAGGGCAGAACGCAGTCCTGATAATTCCTCTAATTGTAAACCACGCATTTGAATTCCAACGAGAATTCCGCTAATTATTTCGTTCGAGTAACGCTGCGCATCGATGTCGTAAATGAATGTTTTAGCTTCATCATAGGTCAGATGTTCGTGCGCTATTATTTTCGATAATATTGATGTCATGTTATTGATTTAACCAGTTTGTAATTATCTGTCTGCCCGTTGGAGTTAAGATCGATTCGGGATGAAATTGCACCCCGTAAACAGGAAGCTCATTGTGCTCCATCGCCATGTTTATTCCGTCCTCTGTTTTGGCAGTGATATTGAAATTTGATGGCACCTTATCTACATGCCAACTGTGGTATCTGCCGGCACTGAAATTGGTCGGTATTTCGGTGAAAAGCGAAGAGGAATTATCGTGAATTAGCGTCGATGATTTCCCGTGGATTGCCTTTTCTGATTGAACGATTGTTCCTCCGTAAACCTCAGAGATTGCTTGATGCCCTAGACAGACTCCGAGTATCTTTTTAGTGCTTCCAAAGGCCTCAATTACTTCTAATAAGCGTCCTGCTTCCGATGGGATTCCTGGCCCAGGAGATAGTAAAATACCGTCAGAATCATTTATTTCCGTAAAATTCAATTGATTATTGCGTTTTACGTCTACGATACAGCCTGCTTCCTTCAGGTAACGAACCAAATTGTATACGAATGAATCGTAGTTATCTATAACTGTTATACGCTTCATGTTACTTGTTTTTCTTTGATTGAAAATTGCTCGTGTGTCACCTTTAAAGCTGTCCGCAATGCGCGCAATTTGTGATGAACTTCTTGTGTTTCTCTTTCGGGAATCGAGTCTAAAACGATACCGGCTCCAGCGCGATAGTGAAGCACGTTATTTTGACTTAAAAAACTTCGAATGACGATGGCTGTATTTACATCACCGTTGGCGCTAATTAGTCCCAATGCCCCGCCATAAAAATCTCGGCTCGTGCTTTCATAACGATGAATTATTTCGAGTGCTTTTGGCTTCGGAGTTCCCGATAAAGTTCCTGCCGGAAACGAATGACTCAGCGCTTCAAAAGCATTCGTTTTATCTAGCTGTCCAGTCACTTTAGAAACGAGATGTGTGACGTGACTAAAGTGCTGCACCTCTTTATATTTTTCAATTTTCACAGTTGAACAATCACGGCTTAAATCGTTTCTTGCTAAATCTACCAACATAGTATGTTCGGCATTTTCTTTGGCATCATTCTTTAAAAATTCGAGCTGAATGAGGTCTTCTTCATCAACTCCTGTTTTTGGAATTGTTCCCGCAATTGGATGAATTTCTGCTTTCCCAGCTTTGATAATTAATTGTGCTTCGGGAGACGATCCAAATAAACGATAGGACTCAAAATCGAAGTAAAACAAATACGGCGATGGATTCAATTGGCGCAACTGTCGGTAGACCTGAAAATCATCTCCAAAGAATTTCTGTTGGAATGAATTTGAGAGTACAAGTTGAAATACGTCACCTCGTTTGCAATGCTCGATTCCCTTTTCCACCATTGCCGCAAATTCTTTGTCAGAGTATTCAGCTTCCTCGTCTCCGCAAACTTCAAATGGAAGTTCCATCAAGCTATTTCGTTGGAAGAGGTCATGAATTGTTTTTGCCTCAAATGATTGCTCAATACTATTTTCGATCACCTTCCCCTGATTTGTGAAATGATCGATTACTATGATGTATTTAAAAATGAACAGGTGTAAGGTTGGAATTCCTTGGTCTGAATGTACCTTCGTAATATGAGTTTCATCACGAACATTAAATTCAAAGCTTAATCGACCGAAGAAACCATTGAATGCTTCTTCTTGGAAGTTATATCCTTCGAGAATACTCTGAATTTGCTCGGCGATTGGTGAATCATTGTTCAGTGTAATGATTTGATCAGCTTCAGGAGAAGAGATGGTCAGTTCATCACCATTAAGTTGCAGCTCTACAATGGGTTCACACCCGATAATCGATTTGCTGTCCTGCCGGGAATGATAATCGTTAGCCTCTAGCAAACAGGTCTTTCTGTAATTATTCCGAAGCGACAAATACAGCTCAACAGGAGTATATATGTCCGCATTGAACGGAGTTGATTTTGTATGTAAATACATAGGATTGAAATAAAAAATGGGGGTAAAAAAAACGACCTGTCGTGTATGACAAGTCGTTTTAAAATATGTGAGAAATATTACACACTAACGCCAGGCACACCAACTTTTAGTTGATTGCCATTGCCAGCTCGTAATATGTGTTGTTCTAAACATTAATACAAATGTTGAATTATTTTTCCGAAAAACAGCGATTATTCAATTATTTTTTTTCCCTTTGTAAAACCAATGAGCGTAAAAAACACATATAGCTGGTTCTGGCACGACTTACTTTAAGACGTTCGGATCCGCTGTAGAATAATATTCAATATCAGTCCTGACGTAGCCCGTCAGGACTTTTTTTATTTAATAATGGTACATTTAGATTGATGAAATTTTCAGAGAAAATTAAAAGAGGAACTCGACCATTTATTGTGGCCGGACCTTGTAGCGCAGAAAGTGAGGAACAAGTGTTGAGTATTTGTAAGCAAATCGCTACAAATGATTCAGTTCAATTGTTGCGAGCAGGAATATGGAAACCGCGAACCCGACCAAATAGTTTTGAAGGTCTAGGAGCTATTGCGTTGCCATGGCTTGTACGAGCTGGGAAAGAGAATAATCTTCCGGTGACTACTGAAGTAGCTAATACGAAACACGTTGAGCAAGCCCTAAAAGCAGGCGTAGATGTTTTGTGGATAGGAGCAAGGACTACCGTAAATCCATTCGCGGTTCAAGAAATTGCAGATGCCGTTAGAGGAATAGATATTCCCGTAATGATTAAAAATCCTGTGAATCCAGATTTACAATTATGGTTAGGTGCATTCGAACGATTTGAAAATGTCGGAGTAACTGATTTATCGGCAATACACAGAGGATTCTCGATGTATAATCATCCGAAGTACCGGAATATTCCAAATTGGGAAATTCCAATAGCGCTGAAGGAAAAACGTCCGGATTTACCAATCATTTGTGATCCAAGTCACATCACGGGAAATCGAGACTTATTGCTTGAAGTAAGTCAAAAAGCGATGGATTTGAATTTTGAAGGGCTCATGATAGAAACCCATCCAAATCCTGCAGAAGCTTGGTCTGATGCTGCACAGCAAGTAACAGGGGACGGCCTTAAGGAGATCTTAGATCAGCTTGTACTGCGCTCAAAGGAAATTTCTGGGGCGGTGCAAATTGTCATGGAAGAAATGCGCTCTGACATCAAACTTTTGGATGATGAATTATTCGATCTACTAGGAGATCGGATGCGTTTGAGTGAAGAAGTGGGGAAATTAAAACGCGAAAACAGTATTACGATTCTTCAACAAGAACATTGGACGAAAGTCATTGCTCAAAGAATTGAGAGCCGCGGAGATTATAGATTAACACAGAAATTTGTGCGGCAATTTATGGATGCGATTCACTTAGAATCAATCCGTCATCAGACGAAAGTTATGAATGCTGAACCTAAGAAGGACGATGGAGAAAAAAGTTAAACAGACAGAGTTTTCTGGCGTAATATTGATTCCTTCCTCGAAAAGTGATGGGCAACGTGCAATTCTTTCGGCTGCTTTGAGCGCTGGAACGACAGAGCTTGTTGGTATTGGAAAAAGCCATGATGAGCAGTGCATGTTGGAGAATATTCGTCAGCTTGGTGCGTCTATTGAGTTCGTTTCCGGAGATTCAACGATAATTCATGGAGTGGATAAATTCCCGCCGACTGCAGCGTTGAACGTTGGAGAAAGTGGGCTTGGCGTTCGATTGATTTCTAGTGTTTGCGCAGCACACCAAGGTAAGTTTACAATTAATGGTGAAGGTTCACTGCTACTGCGACCTCAAGATTTCTTTGAAAATCATTTGCCGTTATTAGGGGCAAAAGTGAAGTCGAATTCTGGCAAATTACCGCTTGAAATTGATGGCCCAATGACAGGGGGAGAAATTGAAGTTGATGGAAGTATGTCTTCCCAATTTTTATCCGGTTTGCTCATGGCTGCTCCATTGCTTGAAAATAATACGGTTTTAAATGTCAAAAATTTAAAGAGCATTCCCTATGTTGAAATGACCTTGAATACTTTGCAGCTCTTTGGCATAGAGATAGAAAACGAAAATTTCGAGCGATTTGTCATCAAGGGCAATCAAAAATACCAATGTCACTCCTACGAGATTGAAAGAGATTGGAGTTCAGCGAGCTATTGGTTGGTTGCAGCTGCATTAGATCACTCGGTGATAATTCAAGGATTGAGTCTCGCTAGTTTACAGGCGGATGTCGCAATTTTGGATGCATTAAATGAAGCGGGATGCATGATTTCATTGGATGAAGATCTACTATTAATTGATGGTGATGAGCGGCACGCATTTGAGTTCGATGCTACGCATTGTCCGGATCTTTTCCCTGCATTAGTAACATTTGCGGCGTTTTGTATTGGAGAATCTAAGATTATGGGGCTTCACCGATTGAAGAATAAAGAAAGTGATAGAGGGATTGCTTTGCAAAAAGAGTTCGGCAAATTGGGATTGAAGATTGACTTATCGGGAGACACGATGACCATCTTTGGTGGTGTCAAATTGAACTCATCTAAAGTGGATGCTCATAATGACCATCGTATTGCGATGTGTTTGGCAATCGCTGGTTCGCTTATCGACGGAGGATTGGACATTACAGGCGCTGAGTCCGTTTCGAAAAGTTATCCAGGATTTTGGGATGACTTAGATGCCTTGATCGTAGAATGAGCTCTTAATCCTCTAATTCTTCGCCATAGAACCCATAAGAATCGATCAATTTGATCACTTCATTTTCGTTGAGCGAATCAGCCGCTTCAATGCGTAATACGTTATCAATATCTTCTAGATCTATCGACCATCTATGAATTGACCTGTGATTATCCAGAGCAGGGCGCATCTGTTGCACCCTGCTTTTTGAACCAATATCTGTACGTAGTATGACTAAGTTCATTCTTCGTTTTTTTCTTCCGTTGAATCTTCAAGTTTACTTACATCACCAGGATCTGTTGAGTCGGGATTTAAGCGCTGGATATAATTGTCGTAAGCTTTGTCTCCTTCTTCTTCCCAGAATTTATCATAGTGTTCCCATTTTGAAAAGTCTTTCTTCTTATCAGAACGATCATCACAGGCCCCCCCTTTTTTATGACTATGCGAATGTGAGCTTTTCCCTCTTCCTCCACATCCGCCAATCAAGATTTTAAGAAGGATGACTAATCCGACAGCTTGCCAGTAGGTAACTTTTGGAAGATCAAATAATTCAGGCATCAACCAGTTCCATAACCACATGACAACAAAGCCAAATAGAATGGCTAATCCTGTGATCGCGACAATTCCAAATACGATCATTCCTGCGATCGCCCATGGACTCTTTCCTCTCATTTTATGTTTGAAATAATTTTTCATAGCTGATAATTTTAATTTCTAATTCATTTTTTGCTGCAGTTCTTTATGCAGCTGTGCAATTGCTCGATGACGATGTGACATGAGCGTTCCTTCTGGAATTCCAGTTTCAGCTGAGATCTCTTTATAAGAGTATCCTTCAAAGTCAACGGCAATTATTATATCCCGAAAAGGCGCTTTTAGGTTGAGTATTGTCTGCTTGAGTTCTTCCATCATCTCGTCAGAATAGGGATTGTCAGATGAACCATAAAGCAGCTCGGTAAATTCAATTAGTTTAAGATCATTCTCATCTTGCTCCATTGAACTAGGTTTTCCCTTTCGCATCACATCGATGATTCTGTTTTTAATCGATCGATAAACAAAACCAGCCACATTATTTATGGGCGAGTACCTTTCGGCTCCTGCGAACAAATTGAGAGCAACATCTTGAATAATGTCTTCTGGATCACGATCCGACCCAACTTGAATGCGTGATTTGACATATGCTTTTAGCGAATGATACTCCTTCTCAAAAAAGGTTTCCAGTGTCTTTTTATTTTCTTTCTTAGAAGTCATTCAATTCATTAAGCGCCTTTCAATAATAAAGACGGGACATTTCAATTCCATTGCACTTTTGGAAGTAAAAAATAAAAAGAATTTCTAGAAGTAGGTGTAAGTGCCTTGTTTACAGGAGGAAGCTTCGTTGTTTTGACTTATTACAGATTCAGTCATTAAAATGACTCTGTCTGGAACTCCCAATCTTCCACTTCTTTAAAGCGTTCTCTAGCCTCAGCATTTGACGGGTGCTGTAAAAGAGATTCAACAGAAACTTCGGGAACGTCATCCTTCAATAGGTCGTCTCTTAGAAAGATGAAATTGAAACCGAGATCATTTGAACCCACCAATCGATAACCTTTGTGTTTGGCTAATTTTGTCATTGCAACAGGTGATGCCCCATGATAGGTTGGGTGCTTTCCAGGATATATGTACTCTGGATCGTAGGGAACAACAATGTCATTCATCCCAAATTCGTTATGCGTTTCAATAATCACGACTTGAGGTTGTACAACGTTCATTGCCTTCCAAATCCAATAGTCGTTACCGTCAATGTCAATGGAGAGCAGGCCAATTTCTCCTTCTATCCCCGCGTCTTTAATTAGCTGATTGATGTTATCAACTTTAACATGCGCTTCTTTAAAAATTACCGGATCAGGATTTATATTCTTATGTCGGCTAAAAAAGTGCTTCCCTCGATCAATGGCATCAGGATTTCCATCCATAAACAAGCCTGTGAACATATGGTGGTAGTAGAGATTTGCCGAGTTGCTATTGATCCCATCGTCTGAGCCAAACTCAATAAATGTTCGATGACTCATATCCAGTAAACTAAACAAGTACAATAATTTGCCATCTTCCTCGAATTGAGAAAATATTTTCAGGCCAGCATCATCAATGGAAGGCAGTGATTCTTCATCACGCAATGCTTGATAGTGTTCTACCAATCGTAGTTGTTGAAAATTTACTTTCAAGCTGATTTTCCCCTTGACCTTGTAATATTTCAGGTACTTTTTTAGATAGTGTTTGATCATCCTTACATTGTTCTTAAATGTAAAGTTAAGAGATCAACGCGGGAAATGAAGTCGGAATAGATTTAATTGTTGATGACGGATTTTAGTTCATCTTTGCTGGGTAATATCGTTTTGTATTTACTCGCAAAAATTTGTTCGTTATTCTCTGGTAACGTAAATTCTACGACTGCTTCGCTTTCTGATTGCCTCACGATGGGATCTTTCTTTCGACTTATTGCCAATCTTTGGTACAGTGCCGAATTACATTGACGACTCAATTCACGAACACTCCAGTTGTTTTCGGCACACTGAGTTTGATAGAATTTCCGCTCAGGTTCACTTTCAATCCTGATTAGCTTGACATAGTGGGACCAAGACAATATGAATTGTCTAGAGGCTCTCTCCGTTTTCTGATATTCCAATTTCCGAGACACTGTCTCGGAATTTCCATAAGCCAAATAAAATCGTCTCATGTTCTCAAGGTTATCAGGGGAAAATCCTTTACCAAATTCATTTGTAAGCGCTATTGATAATTCCTTTATTAGGCCTTTGCCGTATTGAGCTCTTTTCGCACCCGCTTGTTCTTGTTCAATGATCATCTGTCCTATTTCGAAATAAGTGCTGATCATAGTAGTATTGATATGCCTAACAATTGATTGTCGTGCATTTTGGAGTAATTCTATCGCTCTGGATAGAATATCCGCATTTATGAGTGATTCTCTCATCGGTTAGTGTGGTAGATAATTAGGTTTCCATATAAGTTAATGGAAAAATTCACTAGAACGAAGAGAAATCATTCGAAATTCTCCAACTAATTAATCTACGACACCGAATGAAAGAAGATCATTTGTACATCGCGTAATAATGCTCAAACGAGGTACAATAGCCCACCATCGTGGAATAATGATCTGGATAATCTGTTTTCAGTTTCTTGTAGGATTCATTTTTCGATTTCAGATAGCCATGAAATCCACCGTACTCGTCGTAGTCTTCGTCCCAACTAAATTTTGTGTCGTTTAGAAGATGATAGCCTTCGCATCGACCAACCATTCGCAAACAGAGTGCTTTAAGGTCCTTGTTTTTTGTTGTTTCCATCGCTTTTTGATAGTACTCCTTCGCAATTGTGCAGCCGTAATAATTTTTATCGTCTTCGAGGTTTGAGTAGCCAGAACCTTGAGACCAGTAATAACGACTCATCATCCACGAGTTGCCATTGTAACTCATGTTGAAATAGCAATTTGCGGCTTGGAAATAATAGTACGACCGATTTTTTGTAGATCGACTCTCGGCCTTCTGGAGCATTGCCTGAAGTTTTTCGGTAATTTGAAGTTTATTGTAAGTCAGCGTATCACCGGGAGTCTTATTGTGCTCAGAATTGAAATCAGTATAGAAAGGATTCGCATCCAAGTAGTCCATGTAAGGATAATCGTTAGAGTCCCAAAGACCCGGTTGAACGTTTTTAAATGCTGAGATAGCAGCCTCCAAGTCGTTTTTACGTATGTACTTTGTACCAACTAAATCATGTAATCGGTTAATTTTTAATTGGAGATTTTCCCGTAGCCAACTCCCGAAAACATCAAACTCACTGGATTTAACACTCGCAAATTCGATCACTTTCTCTACTTCTTCTGGCGTGTACTGACCATCCAGATAAAAGAACCAGTCATGATAAAAATCTGAATAGAGCGTTGAATTACCTTTTGGACTTCTCCATACAGTTCCCTGATAATAGTAAGGTTTTGCCTCATTCAAATGACTGAAAAATGCCGCTGCCATCGTTGATTTTCCTTGGTATTCAAACTCGCGCGCAACTGCAAATAGAAAGTCCTCATGGTTTTCCGAAGAAGAATTCATGATTAGTTCTTGAGCTGTTTGGTTAAATTTTGGTGTTTTTCCAGCCTGCAATTTAAACAGTATTGACAATTGATTTTGCAATTCACTAAAGCCCCTGTAAAGCATCATTTCGGTTAGCAAATTGTTGGTAAGGACAAGGTTCCCATTGATGCCATATAAATAGGCTGATCCTAAATCACCTACAACAGTATTCTTCAAAGCAGGGCAAGAAGAAATCCAGCTCGCAAGAGATTCAGCATATTCTTTGTCAGCTTCAATGCGTGTTGAGACGAGGGTAGAACTTTTGGATGGATAAAATTCACTCGACTCCATGGAAGGAGGAAACATGCCATAGCGTGGTGTGTATACCCAATCTTCAATTTTATTGATTTCTCTGACAATTAGAAATTTCAGGAGCGGTGAGGTAGGGTCTAATTCATATATTTTTTTTAAGCTTTCTTTCGCTCTGCCTTTTTCACGCAATGCATACATAACATAGATATTCGCACGTTCTTTATCTGTTTTTGCAAGCGCTAAAACATCATCAATATTCAACCTACGATTGAAAGCCTGATTAACTGCAAATCGTTTTCCAGGAGCATGAGCGAATACCTGTGCAAATTGGAAATTACTTCGAGCGTCGGAGGGTGAGCTCATTGTAAAGTAATGCATTGCCCAATAATCTAAGAGATCTTTGTTTTCTGTACCATTAAAATGGGCGTTGTATAGTTCTTCTATTTTTTCTCTTTCATTATTGTAAAATGCCAAACGCAATGCTAAAAAACGATAGCGCTTCGCAAGTGTTATATCTGCGGAATTATCTGCTTGTTTTAGTGCCTGTTTGATCAATTTTGATCGTTCACTAGTTCCGCTAGACTCCTCGCGCTCCCATCCACCTGACATAGAATTGTAACTGGAACAGCTCTTCGCGAATATAATATAGTTTAGTACGGCATTTAGCTTGTTGGTTACCAGGTACGAAATCATTGGATCAGAGGTGTTATTTTTCTCAAAATCCTCTAAGGAAACGGCATACATAGCATTGAAAATGGCATCTAATGGAACGGCTCCTTTACAGAAGTCAAACCACATTTTAGTGTTTAAATCGTTTTCCGGAGTCGCTTGAAAGTGATCACCATACTGGTTAGCCGTATGATAGAACCGCGACATCGTTCCGTTGTCGAAGAGCTCCGGGCTAAAAAGTGAGAAACGTACATCGTCACCATAGGGATACCATGGTCCACACGCATGTACTTGGCTAAAGAGTGAAAGCGCTATAAAGAGAATCCAATGTTTCATGTCTGTAATTATTTAGTTCGTTGCTTTCCAAATGAAAGAATGAGACGACCGTTTCGCCATCAAGTACACCTGAAGATTGAATTAGCTCAATCGCTTCGTTAAGTTGATCTGTTGTAACGCGTTCGACCTTAACACGATCTCCCATGCGCATGTAAACATCTTTTACGACTGTGTCTTTTTCCATCGTATACCATAATCCATCGTCTTGAGTCATACAAGCTAGAATTGTGTCATCGACGCCGTGAATTACACCTCGAAAGCGTTCGTTTTCATAGCACAACATCCATGAATATACAGGAAGAGCAACATCTATGTGTAAGGGATAGTTGACTTCTGTATCCAGGTACTTACTCATCTCGTGGGTGTCTAGAATCGTATTCTTTCGTTCGTTATTTAAGGGATTCAGTAAATTGTAGCACATCAACATCACTTTATCGCATGGCGGAATTCCCATGACGTCACTATACTTATAGGGATAAAGGCGTAAGGTACAACTGATCACTTTCTTAGATTGTTTCTTCAGTTGTTTTAAGAAATAGAAATAGTTTTTCTTACTAGACTTGGTCCAATCACAGTCAATTTGAATCTCCTTGAAGGCATAACTGCCCGTGCCTGCAGCAACATTTTTCAGTGTGTACTTATCAACTAAGAAGGTGAGGTTCTCTGCGAGTAGCTCAAGTTCTTCCTTACTCGACGCTAAAAACACACTATTCTGAATGTAAATGCATGGTATTAATTCTTCGATCCCTTTTGTCCGATCCGGTGCTAATTCCAAGGATGTCTTGGCGATTGGCGTATTCATACCATCAACCCGATCAACCTCGAAGACCTTCACATAGAGTTTTGATACATCCAACTCTTTCAATGACTTCTCTTCAGATGAATTGAGGGCTAATGTATTATTCTCCCAAAAATAAAATGCACGTACGACTTCGACAGCTTTATTTTCAGGTTCTGAGCATGCCGATAACATGAAAAGCGTCAGGAAGAAAAAAATTACACGCATTTAATACTATTAGTAAACGGATCTAAAAATAGAAATTTCGACGGCTAACATCAAATTCTAAGAAATCAATTTATTATCCGTAACCAATTCAGGAGGATTCGTTATTTCCCTGAACCAAACTATAGAAAATGCGCAAACCAGGACTTTTAATTGCTTTTTTATCAATTGGTCTGCTAACAATTAGCTCCACACTAAACACCAAGCCAACTTTGAAATCTGCGATGAAAGCGCTTGAGGGGTTTTGTAATTACATACCAAGTGGAAGTGTTGTAGTTGAGCAGGATACAATAACCGTTCAGTCGTTCTATATGAGCGAAACCGAAATTACTAATTTTCAATATGCCGAATTTTTATATGATCTTAAGAAACGTGGAGAATCAGATAAATACGCTGTGGCGGCCATAAATAACGATAGGTGGAATACGGCATTTAACTCGTCATCTTTGGAGCCGATGGCGGACTATTATCACGATCACCCTGCATATCAAGGTTACCCTGTTGTAAATGTAAGTAAGGCTGGAGCCGAGTTGTATTGTGAGTGGTTATCCGCGCAATACGATAGCCTCTCAAATGGTGATTTGAAATTGAAATTTAGAGTTCCAACCCGTGCCGAATGGATTAGAGCAGCAAATGGTGATTTGAACAATTCGGCATATAGCTGGGGCGGTACCGAATTGAAAGATGCCAAAGGAATTTGCTTAGCCAATTATTTAAAATTGGGAGCCCAAAACATCACTCGAAATGAAGAATCTGGTGAATACCAAATTGTGTGGTCAGTTAATTCATCTACTGGAGACGCTGATCTTACAGCACCAGCGAAATCATATTTCCCAAATGATTATGGATTGTACAACATGAATGGCAACGTTGCTGAAATGGTGTCAGACGGAGATTTAGCTGTAGGAGGAGATTGGAATTCACCCGGTTATGACATTAGAAATCAGAGTGTAAAAAAGTTTGAAGAAACACATCCTACGGTTGGTTTTAGAATCGTAGCAACATATTTGGCGAGAACGGAGTAAAGGTCACGCCAGAAGATTTCCTTTCAGGTTGAATAAACCTGGTTTCATGGGTCGGGTCTTAGGATCCGGCCCTTTATTGTTGGAACAATAAATGAGACTAAAGCTTCCCTTTCAAGTTGAATAAACTAAAACAGGACTCACTGTTTATCTGTCTATTCAGAAGGAAGGCATTCAGAAAAACTTTTCTTCATTTCCGCTAATCTTGTATCGTTATCCTTGTATTGCTCTAGAGCTGCATTCGCCATTTGATAGCATCCGTCCATACCTAGGAAATCGCTTTCATTTGCTTTTGCACACTCGCACACGGCATTTACCGTTGCATCAAATGCGCTTTGTTCTTGTTCTTCTTCGGACGGTCCACAAGAAAGGATCAAAAGCGAAGTAAATGAAAATAGTAAGAGGTTCTTAATCATAAGTAGTTGTGTTAAGTTCTAATTCAAAGCTAAGAATTCTTTAATAAAAAATATCTTTGTTAAAAAATAACTCGCATGACGATCAAAGACACTATTGGGGCAGTAGAAATTTTTCACGATGCATTCGGCATTTCCAATAATCACACCCCTACGACTGAGCTATCAGAAAAGGATATTGACCTCAGACATCGATTGATGCAAGAGGAGAATGATGAATACCTAGAGGCTGCTAAGAATAATGATTTGATTGAAATTGCGGATGCCTTGGGTGATCAACTGTATATTTTGTGTGGGACAATCCTTAAACACGGAATGCAACACAAAATTGAAGAAGTTTTTGAAGAAATTCAACGTTCAAACATGAGCAAACTAGATGCTGATGGGAAACCGATCTATCGTGAAGATGGAAAAGTAATGAAGTCGGAATTATACTTCAAACCTAACATCAAGTCGATTTTAGACAAGTAGGATGACTCGAGGTCGCTATAACATTCGTGTATAC
>JBLHPQ010000020.1:0-44295 GCA_047624355.1 Flavobacteriaceae bacterium
AATTGAACGGGTAAATAAAACCTGAGCGCAAAAGGAATCCAAAGATAAATCGTTTTACCTGTCAATCTTTGAACTCTTTCAGAGACAAAAGAAGTAATTTGGACATGATTAATAATTAAAAACTTAAAAAATGAAAAGACTTTACACTTCGGCATTGGCAATTATGGCCATTTGTGCGACAACAGTTTCTTTCGGACAGTCACAAAGACTAGTACTGGTAGATCACTTTACACAAGCTTCTTGTGGGCCATGTGCTTCACAAAACCCAACATTAGAAGCTACTCTTAATGCTGCTGCAGGAACTGTGATTGCTGTAAAACATCAAGTTTCTTGGCCAGGATCTGATCCAATGAATGCTCATTATCCTGCTGGTCCTGAAGATAGACGTAGCTATTATGGAATTACAGGTGTTCCGAACACTACACTTGACGGAGGTTCTCCAGGTGCACCGAATACGATTGTTACCTCTGGGACGATTGCTGCTCGCGCTGCAGTTCCTTCTCCATTTACATTAAATGTTTCTCATTCTGTTACTGGTGGACAAATTGACGTGACTGTTGATGCATCATGTACACAGGCTATTTCTGGTTCTGATATGCGCTTGTTTATTGCGGTTGTTGAAACTCAAATTGTATTTGCTTCTGCGCCAGGATCAAATGGAGAAACAGAGTTTCACAATGTTTTGAAACAGTACTTAGGGGGTACTTCTGGAACGTCAGTTGCTAATTCATGGGCTGTTTCTGATAATGCTACTATTAATGAGAGCTGGACATTGTCTAATGTATATGATGATAACCAATTAGCTGTTATAGCTTGGATTCAAGATATTTCAGGTGGTGAAATTCACCAGGCTGGATATTCTGGGCCTACGGCTAACTTCACTACAAATGCTACTGCTGATGTAATTACAAACATCCCTGCTGAAGTTTGTAATAATTCAATTACTCCTTCTATTCGTATCAAGAATAACGGTGGAGATGATCTTACATCTTTACAAATTGATTACAGTGTGAACGGTGGGGCTGCTAGTACTTACAACTGGACTGGTAACTTGGCTTTCTTAAGTGCTGAAGAGATTGCTCTTCCTGCTATCGGATTCACAATGGCTGCTGTAAATACTGTTACTGTAACGCTTTCAAATCCTAATGGGATTGCTGATGAGGATGCAAGTGATAATGTTGCGACACAGAACTTTAACGAAGCAGTGGCTTCTAACACTGCTACTGTTGACTTAACCATTATTCCTGACAACTATGGTTCTGAAACTACTTGGGAAGTTAAAAACAGTGGTGGAACTACATTGTACTCAGGTGGACCTTATACGGATGGACAAACTACTCCTGAAGTAACGAACATGATGCTTACAGCAACTGATTGCTACGAGTTCATTATTAATGATGCTTTCGGTGATGGTATCTGCTGTGCTTGGGGAACTGGTTCTTACACAATTGTAGGAGGTGGAACTACTTTAGTAACTGGTGGTGAATTTACTGATACTGAAACAAGACTTTTTCAAGTTAGCCTTTCGGGTATCGATGAGAACTCAATTGTAAATGGATTAGCTGTATATCCTAACCCAACAAGTGGTGTTGCTCATGTTGATGTTAACCTTACTCAATCATCTGATGTTTCAGTGATGGTTTACAATGCACTTGGACAATTAGTAGTAGGTTCTGACAAAGGTCAAATGACTGAAGGAGCTCATACTTTTGATGTTGATTTCACGAACCTTGAGTCTGGAATCTACCTTGTTGATGTTGTAACAGGAGACAAGAAAATTACTACGCGTGTATCAAACATGAAGTAGAGAAGCGGAGCTTCGATGAGTCTTCGGGTAGAAGACCTGCTGCGAGCTTCATAAGTCTTCAATAAGAAGCCCACTAGGTAGCTTCTATGTTTTCCAAATGGAAGGCTCTTATTAAGATTAAAAAGGCATCCATCTCTACTGAGGTGGATGTTTTTTTTTGCCCCAAACTATTGAACTCAGGTTTTTGTGGTTAACCCTAGTTATACAGCCGATTTTAGTATCTTTAGCGGCTTCAAACGACCCGTTATGGCGAAAATTAGAAAACAAGATGCATTGGATTATCACTCATCAGGAAGGCCTGGTAAAATTGAGGTGGTACCAACTAAGCCATACGCTTCACAAAGAGATCTTTCCCTTGCCTATTCTCCAGGCGTTGCGGAACCGTGCTTGCGCATCGCAGAAGATAAGAATGATGTTTACAAGTATACGAGTAAGGGTAATTTAGTTGCCGTGATTTCTAACGGAACAGCTGTCCTAGGGCTTGGGAATATTGGGCCTGAAGCTTCGAAACCTGTAATGGAAGGAAAAGGGCTCCTGTTCAAAATATTTGCTGATATCGATGTCTTTGATATTGAACTTGACGCAGAGGATCCAGAATTGTTTATCCAAACGGTAAAGGCGCTTGCTCCAACTTTCGGAGGGATTAACCTTGAAGATATTAAAGCACCCGAGGCTTTCGAGATTGAAAGAAGGTTGAAGGAAGAGCTAGATATTCCAATCATGCACGACGATCAGCATGGAACCGCAATTATTTCTTCTGCGGCCCTGCTAAATGCACTTGAACTGGCAAAAAAGAAAATAGCAAAAGTGAAAATTGTTGTTTCTGGAGCTGGACCATCAGCACTGTCATGTGCTAAATTGTACCATTCGCTCGGGGCTAAATTAGAGAACATTTTCATGTTCGATTCTAAAGGCTTAATTCATGCTGGTAGAGAAGGTCTTGATGACTACAAGAAGTTTTTTGCAACACATATAAAAGATGTTTCTTTTAATGAAGCGTTCAAAAAGGCCGATGTCTTTTTAGGGCTTTCTCGAGGTGGATTGGTCGATAAAGACATGATTAAGGTGATGGCTAAAGATCCAATCGTATTTGCATTGGCAAACCCTGAACCAGAAATCGCGTATAAAGATGCAACATCTGTTCGGAAGGACATCATCATGGCAACAGGCCGGTCTGATCACCCAAATCAGGTGAATAATGTACTCGGATTCCCATTTATCTTTCGTGGCGCAATGGACGTTCGTGCAACGACGATTAATGAGGAAATGAAGTTGGCAGCAGTTAAGGCGATTGCAGCTTTAGCAAAGGAGAGTATTCCAGAAGAAGTAATTGAAGCATACGGCGAGAAGAATATTTCATTTGGACGAGATCAAATCATTCCTAAACCACTTGATCCTAGGTTAATTTATACCGTGGCACCGGCCGTAGCAAAAGCAGCGATGGACTCTGGTGTGGCAAATAACCCTATCGAAGATTGGGATGCGTACGAGATGGAATTGAAGAATCGTCTGGGATTGGACAATAAACTGATTCGAAATATTACCATAAAAGCACAAAATTCTCCGAAACGAGTAGTTTTCGCAGAGGCAGACAATATTAAAATTTTAAAGGCAGCTCAGACTGCTCAAGAGGAAGGCGTTTGTTTTCCTGTGTTATTAGGAAATAAACAAGTGATTCTTGATTTAATCGAGGAATACAGCATCGAGTTTACGGATGTTGAAATATGTGACCCGAAGTCGAAAGAGGAAAAAGAACGACGCAAAAATTACGGATTGGAGTTCTTTGAAAAGCGAAAACGAAAAGGATTTACTGAGTTCGAAGCAATTCAAATCATGCGTGAACGAAATCACTTCGCTGCTATGATGGTAGAAACGGGTGATGTGGATGCAATGATCTCCGGAATTACACGCAATTATCGTGATGTAGTCCGGCCAGCAATACAAATTGTTGGGATTGAAAAGGATACGACGAAAGTTGCGGGAATGTACATTCTTGACACGAAACGAGGTCCATTATTTTTAGCAGATACGACGTTAAATCTAAACCCAACTGCCGAAGAAATTGCTGAAATCACCTCAAATGTGGCGAAGACCATTCGAAAGTTAAAAGTGACCCCTAGGATCGCGTTGTTAAGCTATTCAAACTTTGGTTCATCGCCAGGTGAAGATTCTGAAAAGATGTCAAAAGCGACGAAAATGCTGCATGAGAATGAGCCGAACTTAATTGTAGATGGCGAACTTCAAGCGAATTTTGCATTGAGTAAGGAGTTAATGAATGAAAAGTTCTCGTTTTCAATGCTCGCTAATAAAAAAGTTAATACGCTGATATTTCCTAATTTATCTGCTGGAAACATTGCATATAAGCTGCTTCAACAAATGACAGAAGGTGATGCAATTGGTCCAGTTTTGGTCGGTTTGAAAAAATCGATACACGTTTTACAAATGGGATCGTCTGTAAGAGAGATCATCAACATGGTGAAGGTGGCTGTTATTGACGCTCAAAATAAATAAATTATGATTTCGCAACTGAATGGAAGGCTGATTGAAAGGAATGCGACTGAGCTTATCATAGATTGTGGTGGGGTTGGTTATAGCGTGCGCATTTCATTGAACACTTTTAGCGAAATCGGAGATAAGGAAAGCGTACGAATCTATACGAAACTCATCGTCCGAGAAGATGCACAACTCTTGTATGGATTTGCGAATACTATTGAACGCGATATGTTTGTTCATTTGATCTCAGTATCAGGCATTGGGCCGAATACAGCGATGATTATGTTGTCGTCAATGGTTCCTGAAGAGATCGCAGGTGCAATTCAAAATGACGATGTTAGCACCATCCAGAGTATAAAAGGGATTGGAGCGAAGACGGCACAACGAGTTATCGTCGATTTAAAGGATAAAATGTTAAAAATTGCATTTTCGTCTGAAAATATGTTTAGCGCGAACAATACTAATCGATTTGATGCGTTAACAGCATTGATTTCCTTAGGCTTTGTGAAGAAGGCTGCGGAAAAAGCAATAGACAAGATTTCCACTGGAGAAGAATCCGTGGAACAATTAATTAAAGAAGCGTTAAGAATACTTTAACAGGACTCATATTGAGAACGACCAGTTTACTACATATGAATAAGACAGTTATCTTACTGTTGTTTTGCATGAGCATCTTGCAATCTTGGGCGCAGCCTGAAGATCCTGATACGAGTCTAATTTTCCCAATCGAAAATAACTACGACCCGACGCAATCAACTGAGCAGAGTTTTGATCTTGGTGACCCTACAGGAGTTAATCAAACAATAGTATACGATCCTGCGACAGGAACTTACGTTTTCACCGAAACAATCGGGACATCCGACATGAACTTTAGAAATCCTTCCATGATGACCTTGGAAGAATATCTTGAGTACGAGGAACAACAGGCACTCAGAGATAACTGGAAAGAAAAAATTGATGAACAAACGGAGGAAAGTCAGCCGTTTGAATTGCCTATTAAGGTTGGGAGTAAAGTTTTTGAAAACTTCTTTGGATCTGATCAAATTACGATTCGGCCAGCGGGTAGTGTTGAGATTTCATTAGGTGTGAACTCGTCGCGCTACGATAACCCAATCTTACCAGTAAGCCAACGTCGTATTACGCGTTTCGACTTCCAGCAGCAAATCAATTTGAATCTTGTTGGACAAATTGGAACGAAACTGAAAATTGGTACAAGCTATAACACACAGGCAGCGTTTGATTTTGATAACATTTCTACCTTGGAATATACGGGGAAAGAAGATCAGATTATTCAACAAATAGCGTTAGGAAATGTAGCCTTCGAGCTACCAACTTCGCTAATTCAAGGTTCGCAAGTCCTCTTCGGTGCTAAAACACAACTGAAATTTGGTAAAACGACAGTTGACATGATTGCGGCTTCATCAAAAGGGAGAAAGCAAGAAATAAATATCACAGGAAAATCTCAGGTACAGGAATTTGATCTTTCCGCTGATAATTATGAAGCGAACAGACACTACTTCGTGAACATGTATCATCACAATCATTACGATGAGGGCATGTCTACGCTTCCGATACCCAATACAACGATCAACCTCTCGAGAATTGAGGTTTGGGTAATGAATCGAACAAACGAAACTGAGAACACACGAAATATTATTGCATTTTCCGATTTAGGAGAAGCCCGTGAAGTTGACTGTGAGGGTGATCCAGGCGGGTACTCTTTGTCAGAATTACCAGATAACGAGGCAAATGGTATCTACAATTGGGCAATTTCAAACCCTTTAGTTCGTGGGTTTAATAATGCTGTTTCTGGTTTAAGTTCACAATTCGTCGCACCAGGCCCATTTCAGCAAGCTGTTCACTATGAAAAAGTAGAAAACGCTCGAAAACTTCAAGATAGCGAATTCAGCTATAATGCTATGCTGGGATTCGTTTCCTTGAATATGCCCTTAAACAATGATGAGGTTTTGGCCGTGGCCTACGAGTATACGTACCGAGGTGATACTTATCAAGTAGGTGAGTTTTCGACAGATGGTATCGCTGGACAAGAGGCGTTGATGGTGAAATTGTTGAAGCCGACGATCACTAATCCTAAGAATGCAGTTTGGGACCTAATGATGAAAAACGTTTATTCAATTGGCGCATATCAAGTAGATCAACAGGGGTTCCGATTAGATCTTTTATACAACAACCCAGAGACTTCAGTATCTGTGCCATTCTTCCCGATAAATGGATTTGATGAACAACAATTGGTCACATTGTTGGAAATGGATAAGTTGAATCAGAACAATCAACCATTTAACGATGGGGTGTTTGATTTTGTGCCTATTACTTTCAATGGGAACCGTGCGGAAACAGCTGGAACAATAAATACACGAAATGGTAGAGTTTACTTCTCTACTGTAGAGCCTTTTGGACAAACGCTCGCGAATAAATTAGCCGCGACGGGTACTGTCTCTCAAGTTACGATTGATCAAGTGGCATTTACGGAACTTTATGATTCTACAAAAACTGCGGCCCAGCAAATTCCAGCAAAAAATAGATTCAGCTTTAAGGGCGAGTACCAATCTTCAATAACTTCGGATATTCCGTTAAATACCTTGAATGTTCCAGAAGGAGCTGTTACCGTTACAGCCGGAAATATAAAACTAATAGAAGGCCAGGATTTTACTGTGGATTACAACCTTGGTCGTGTGAAGATTTTGAATGAGGCTTACTTGAATGCAAACACGCCGATCAAAATTTCGATTGAAAGTAATTCCGTCTTTGGTTTTCAAGCGAAGTCTCTTTTGGGTAGTAGGGTAAGCCATCGATTTAGCGAGCGCTTTAATGTAGGAGCAACGTGGATGAGAATGATGGAACGTCCGGTTACACAGAAAGTAGATATTGGAAGTGAACCTTATAAGAACAATGTAATTGGAATTGATTTAGCCTACAAAACGGATATTCCGTTCTTGACAAAATTGGTGGATTTTCTTCCGGTTATATCGACCAAAGAGCGCTCTACTTTTTCATTCACAGGTGAGTTTGCTCATTTGATTCCAGGGTCGCCAAAAGCGATAAATAAAGATGGAACTTCATACATTGATGATTTTGAAGGAGCGCAGAGTTCAATTGATCTACGCTCGGTTACTGCTTGGAGATTGGCGTCAGTTCCGAAAGGTCAACCTGATCTATTCCCAGAAGCAAGTAATTTGGACTTGTCTGCTGGATTCAAACGTTCAAAGATCGCTTGGTATGTGGTAGATCCGCTTTTCTTTAGAAATGACAACCTCACGCCTCAGCATATAGTTGATGATCCAACGATGCTTTCTGATAGCCGTGTTCGTTTGGTCAATCAAACAGATATTTTCCCGAACCTGCAACAATCGTACGGCTCAATTCCTAACGTGTCTGTGCTCGATATTGGTTATTATCCAACAGAACGCGGAATGTACAATTATGATACGACCAATACAGTTGATGTTGATGGTAGATTTACTGATCCTGAAAATCGTTGGGGTGGAGTGATGCGTTCATTAACAACAAATGATTTTGAGCAAACCAACATCGAATATATTCAATTCTGGGTGCTTGATCCCTTCAATCCAGATGCGGAGGATGCAAATCCAGGATCAACGCATAGCGGTGGAGATTTCTATATCAACATTGGGAATATCTCTGAAGATGTGTTGCCGGATTCAAGAAGAAGTTTTGAAAATGGTCTTCCACCATTTGGGGCGACAATAGATGATGCTTTGGATACTACGGCATGGGCTCGAGTATCAACATTACAACAAACGGTTAATGCATTTGACAACGACCCTGTTGCCAGAGCAAATCAAGATGTTGGAATTGACGGTTGGGATAATGATGGTGAACGCGCTTATTACCTAGCATTTGTAAACTGGGTTCAATCAAATGGAACGTTGTCAGCTGCGACGAAAACTAGGATGATTAATGATCCATCCAATGATGATTATACCTACTACAGGGATGATCAATACGATACAGACGCGAAGCATATTCTCGATCGCTACAAGAAATTCAACGGGATGGAAGGAAATTCTCCAACCATTGAAATGTCCAACGTCATTAATGCCGAAGGATATCCAACACAAGCGACGAACTCTCCAGATATAGAGGATTTCAACAATAATAACACCTTGGATGAAACGGAAAGTTATTTCCAATACAAGATTAGTCTACGTCCGGGGGATATGCAGGTTGGAACGAACTTCATTACCAATGTTCAACCATTTCAAAATGGAAATAAAACAGAACTTTGGTATCAGTTCAAAGTCCCTGTAAGAGATTACGAGAAAAGAATTAATGGAATTCAAGATTTTAGAACGATCCGTTTCATGCGAATGTTCTTAAAAGACTTTGATGAAGAAGTAGTTCTGCGTTTTGCGCGACTTGAATTTATTAGAGGAGAGTGGAGACAGTACCGAGATGACCTTACCGCACCGGGAATTGGTGTTCAGATCGATCCTAATCTTACTACATTCAATATTGGAGCAGTAAACGTTGAGGAAAATGATCAGCGAACGCCAATTAAGTATGAAATTCCACCGGGAATTGTACGTGAAATTGATCCGTCACAGACCTATGAACGCCAACTGAACGAGCAGTCATTGACACTTGAGGTTTGTGGACTTCAGGATGGTGATGCACGAGCTGGTTACAAGAATGTGCAGTTTGACGTGCGTACGTACAAGAAATTGAAAATGTTTGTTCACGCTGAACAATTGGATGCCATTAATCCATTAAATGATGATGATGTAACTGTCTTCGTTCGTATGGGAACAGATTTTACTGATAACTATTATGAATACGAACTACCGCTAAAAGTAACGCAATGGGGTGCCACTGTGGATACGGATATTTGGCCAGAGGATAATTTTGTGGAAATAGTTTTTGATGATCTGCTCAACCTGAAAAAGGATCGAAATGAAATGATTGAAGGTGGGAGTAACGCTGTTTCAACCGTAGTTGAATATTCAATAATAGATCCAGCCAATCCACAGCGATTAATTAAAGTGAAAGGTAACCCGAACCTGCAAGGGATGAAGGTGATCATGATCGGAATTCGTAATCCTCATGTAAACAGTACGAATGCTTGGGCAGATGATGCACTGGCGAAATGTGCTCATGTTTGGGTAAATGAATTAAGATTAACTGATTTCGTTACGGAAGGAGGATCTGCAGCAATTGCTCAAATGCTTGTTACCTTGGCCGATTTTGCTACTGTAAATATGTCCGGAAGTTATTCGGGAATTAACTGGGGGGCAGTCGATAGTAGAGTACAAGAAAGACAACGTAATCAGCAGATCAATTTTGACATGAACTTCAATGTTCAGTTAGGACAGTTCTTCGGTAAGAAAGCTGGAGTGTCTTTACCATTCTTCTATAGTTATTCACTTGGGATCATTAACCCCGAGTACGATCCTTTCAATCCAGATATTCGCCTAAGTGATTACGACGATATTGCAACACGAAAGGAACGGGCGAAACTTGGACAGGATTTTACTGAAAGAAGGTCGTACAATTTTACGAACGTAAGAAAAGAGTTACGCGCTGGGGCTAAGAACCACTTCTGGCGATTAACGAACTGGACGGCAGGTTACGCACATTCGGAAAATCTTAGAAGAGACTTCAATACGAATTACGATCGTACGAAAACATGGACTACGAACTTGAACTATTCGTATTCGTTCACTACTAAACCAGTAACGCCATTTAAAAAGGTGAAGTTCATGAAGAAGTCAAAATGGTGGGCGATAATTCGCGACATGAACTTCTACTTGACACCGAAGAATGTTGCTTTCTCATCGGATGTAATGAGAAACTATAACGAACGACAGATCAGAAACAACCTTGTTCCAGATCATAAATTCGGAGCAGTTTATCTCAAGCAGTTCAATTGGAATCGAAATTATTCTCTCGCTTGGGATTTGACGAAGAAATTGAAATTTTCTTTCGATGCCAATAATCGTTCAATCTTTGAAGAAGGACAAGGTGTTGTAGATCGAAATCAGAATGACTCATTGTACCAAGTTTTCAAAAGCGATGTCAAAAGACAATTGAAAACAGGAGGTACCGCAATGGACTATTCTCATAATTATACATTCAAGTATACATTGCCATTAGATAAGATCCCAGCGACAAATTGGATGAGTGCAAATGTTACGTGGAAAGGCTCTTACAACTGGCAACGTGGGCCACTGGCTCAACCTGAATATGGAAACACTATTCAAAATAGTCGCGATGTTAATATGGCGGCACAGTTGAATTTCACATCCCTATACAATAAGGTTAAATTCTTTAAGAAGGTCAATAACAATGGTCGAAACCCGCGTGGAAGAGCAGGAGCTGTTGATAGAAACGGAGTAAAGAAACCTGGGAGTGAAGTTGAACCAGAGGAGCCGGAAGCGGATTTAACTGAGCGTGAGAAGGCAAAGAAAAAACGCAAAAAAGAACGTGAGAAATTACGCGCAGAGCGTGAGAAGAAGCGTGGCGGAAAAGTACATCCTGTATCTGGATTCCTTGCAAGGTTGGTCATGACGGTTCGAAATGTTTCTGGAACATATGCAATTACTGATGGTACATTACTTCCTGGATATAATCAAGAAGTCGGGATTTTAGGGCATAATTCGAGTTTCGATAGCCAAATGACTGGTTTCATCTTTGGGCAACAAGGCACCAATGTTTGGGGTCAGGACAATGGATATGATATTTCATCCATTGTTATACGTGAAGATAATGACTGGTTGGTAGAAAATGAAAATTTGAATACACCATTTACTACGACCCATACGACTAATTTGAACATTCGTGCAAGCTTAGAGCCAATTAGAGATATGTCAATCGAAGTGACAGCAAATAGAACATTTAGCAAGAATTCAAGCGAGTTCTTCCGATGGAATCCTGTAACAACTCAATATGAAGGGCAGAGTAAGATTGAAATTTCAACGCTTACCTACTCAAATGTTTCAATTGGTTCAGCATTTGCGACGCTAGGTAAGGAATACGAATCATCTGTATTTGACAACCTACTGGCTAATCGTATAGCTGTTTCTGAAAACCTAGGCGGTACTAACGGAAACTCAAGTTTGTTATCCTCTGGATATTATGATGGGTACGATGGTTCGCAGCAAGAAGTTGTTATGGGAGCTTTCTTAACTTCTTATACAAACAGAGACGTTAGTGAAAAGAATATAAACCCGGTTAAGAACTTGGCACTGCCAAACTGGTCAATCAACTATAATGGATTAAAGAAATTCCCGTTCATGAAGGATGCATTGAAAAACTTTGTAATGCGTCACGGATACAGTTCTTCAGTTAGTGTATCTGGTATGCAGACCAACTTAAATGCAGCATTCGATGCTTCTGGTGGTGCGACTGTCCGAGATTTGAACGATAACTTCTTAGCTGGGACTCAGATTCAGAACGTTGTTGTTAGCGAGCGCTTCTCTCCTTTAATTGGAATTGATGCAACATGGAACATTAAAGGACAAGGATTGATTACTAAGTTTGAATATAAGAAGGATAGAAGTGCATCATTATCATTGAACAACAACCAGGTAACCGAAGTGTTAGGAAACGAATGGGTGTTCGGAACGGGTTACAAGTTTGCGAAGGTGAAATTACCGTTCGAATTTGTAAAGAAAGCAAGTCCGGTAAATGTTCGGATCGATGTGTCATTTAGAGATAATTTAACGGTAATCCGCAAGGTGGTTGAGAACAGTAACCAAGCAACAGCAGGTCAACGTGTGATTTCTATTAAATCTAAAATTGATTACAATTTGACGAACAACTTGGTGATTGAGTTCTATTACGATCAGACACTCAACACGCCGAAAATTGCAACGTCTTACCCAACAGGAAACCTTTCAACAGGATTCACGTTGAGATTTAACCTTGCTGGCGTTCAATAAATGGTCGTACGCGCTGCAGAGCCAGGAGATGAGCAAGTCTTAATTGATTTAATTCAAGGGCTTGCGACCTATGAGAATGAGCCGGATGCAGTTGATAATACGCCAGAACGACTTCGGGCTGATTTATTCGAACACAAATATTGTGAAGCATTAGTGGCGGAAGTAGATGGCGTAGTTGTGGCTTTTACAATTTGCTATACTTCTTATTCGACCTGGAAAGGCCCTTGCATGTACCTAGAAGATCTTTATGTCCTCCCTGATCACAGAAGGTCAGGGTTGGGAGATGTCCTGTTTGACGCGGTCGTTGCTATCTGTAAAGCGCGTGGTTATGCTCGGATGGATTGGCAAGTGCTCGATTGGAACGAACCGGCAATTAAGTTCTATCAAAAGAAAGAGGCTGTTCTTGAGGAAGAATGGATCAATGGAAGACTTTTTTTCTGAATTTATTCTTGAACGGATCAGTACTATCAGCCGTTTCATCTAGTTTAGTTGCTAATTATAGGTAATTGACGAACAGAATTTACTAGTTGCTTTTAAACTATGGAGGAATCTTTGGACGATCACTTTTTAGAAAAAAATGAAGAACCTCTAAGGCAAGTTCTGAAGTGGTGGGAACAAAAACGACTTTGGTTTAATCTTTCAATTCTTGCAGTGCAGCTATTCTTTCTGATTATGAATGAAGAGAGTACCGCTGAATTTGGAATAGTCAACGCGGTTGCAGGTTCATTAGCTTACCTCTTTGTTGCTAATCTATTGTACTGCATAGGATGGGGAATTGAATTATTATTGGTTTACTATTTAAAAATTAACACCAAAAAAAGTGCTGGAAGGGTAATTGTTCTAGTATCAGGAATAGTCTTTTCAATGTATTTGACAACGTTAATATATTCATCAACTTTAGGGATGAATTTCCCTAGAATTGGATAGAAATGTTGCTAGTACATACTAAAATGCAAACTCCGCAAAGGTGTTGTGTTCAACTAGCCTGTTTGAATACAGCAATATTTTCAAAGCTTAATTATAGCTTCGCATGCGTCCCATCACAAAACGGGCCATTTGATGAATGTTTGCACCCACACCATGCAACCGTTTTTTTCTCTTCAACCTTCTCAATTATTGGCGCGTGTTCACTTCCTTGATGAGAACCATCACAATAAGGTTGATTTGAAGAGTTTCCGCATGAACACCAAGCGTAGGTTCCCGCTTCAACTTCTAGAACGTATGGTGCTTTTTGAGCTATTTTTTTTGACATAACTATATGTTTGGATTTTTTATTGTTACCAAGGTAAATATATAATTGCGCATTACAAAACAAACATGCCTAACAAAGCGGGAATATTAAAGAAGATCATTCGCCAAATTGGCCAATTCTGATCTTTCCCCTTTTTCTAATTTTATGTGTGCAAACAATCCCTGACCTTTTAAACGATCAATTAGATAGGCGAGTCCGTTACTATGTTCATCAAGGTATGGCGTATCAATTTGATTTATATCCCCAGTAAAGATGATTTTTGTATTCTCTCCAGCACGCGTAATAATTGTTTTGATCTCGTGAGGAGTTAAATTTTGAGCTTCATCAACGATAAAAATGATGTTTGATAAACTCCTTCCACGGATGAATGCCAGCGGAGCGATGATAATTTTACCGCTTTCTTCTAGTTCCTCTATCGCCTTATGCTTTCGTTCATTTTGTCCAAACTGAGACTTGATAAATTTCAAGTTATCCCAGAGAGGCTCCATGTACGGACCTATCTTATCACTTGCATCTCCAGGGAGAAAGCCGATCTCTTTGTTCGATAATGGAACAATTGGTCGGGCTAAAATGATCTGATGAAATTTCTTGTGTTGTTCCAAAGCAGATGCTAAAGCCAATAACGTCTTTCCTGTTCCAGCAACGCCTTGAAGTGCAACTAATTTCACTTCTGAATTCAACAGTGCATTGAAGGCGAAGGCTTGCTCAGCGTTTTTCGGTTTAATTCCATAGACAAACTCCTTTTCAACTCGTTCAATTTGATTTAAAATCTGATTGTACATGGCGAGTGAAGACGACTTACCATTCTTTAGAATATAATAACCATTCGCAACTTTGTGCTCCCCCAAAATTCCGTCTTCATCAATACGGCCTTTGGTGAAAATCTGCCGTATTTGCTCTGAGTCAACATTTTCAATAACGCGAATGGTGTTTCTTTGTACGCTATCCGTTTTAACTTTCCCCGTCTCGTAATCCTGGGCGTTAATTCCAAGCGCCTTGGCCTTTATTCTAAGATTGATATCTTTCGTTACTAGAATGACATCAGTATTCTTCTCGCTCTCTTGTAAATGCAGCGCAGAGTTGATGATTTTATGATCATTTTTCCCTCTGGCATATACATCTTCTGCATTCACCCCCTTTGGAGTAGTTTGCATTGCTATTTTGAAGTCACCACGTTTTGGCCCGAGTGAAATCCAATTCTGTAATCCATTTTGCCCCGAAAGCTTATCAATAAAACGAATAACCTCGCGCGCGGAAAAGTTCTTCGTATCGTTTCCGATTTTAAATTTATCGAGCTCTTCCAAAACCGTGATTGGAATCGCGACATTATGATGTTGAAAAGAGGTTATTGATTGATGATCATGTAATAGTACGGAAGTATCAATTACATATACTTTATTCTTCTTGGGCATAGGCAATATATTTGTATTGAAATTACCCGAATTCACCATTGAAATCAATGCTCGTAGTTGGAGTTATAGACAGTGAAATGTTAATGAAAATTTCTACTGGTTCTTTAAATTGTAGTCGATCGCAGCATCGATAATTGTGACTAGTTCTTCACATCGATCCTCACTGAAAGTATCCTAGGGATAATGGTCAATTTGCGCGCGGCCCGTGAAATCTAGTAGTTCAGAAATATCCGCAATGCAAATGCGGACCACTTCAAGTCGCGGGATTCCTCCCTTCATATTTAGGTAGAATATGTTTTTCTTGAGTACGTAAAATGGGTAACCGTATTTTCGTATTCTTACTATGGCAGGATGTGCGCTTAGGATCAATTGATCGACGCGCCTAAAAACGTCAGAAAAGCCATCGCCATTTATTTTTAATAAAGTTTTCTAAGATCATGGTTGCGGAAGATAATCTTGCAGAATTTTTTTGAGAGGAATAGTCACTTTCCCATAGACGGATTTTACTTTAGCCGAATCCATTTGAAATGTGGCAGGCGTATAGTTCATCGTCCAAAGTCCTGTTTGAAGAGAATCCACCCGAACGGCAGGCGCATACCTACTCGTATGGAAGAGTACACTTGTGTCACTCACCTTCATGCGCATCGGTGGGAAATATAACAACCGAAATTTATTTCCCTCTGAAGTTAGGATGCCCTTATCAAAAACGTCGGTGAGAAAGGCATCTTTGTTCTCATTCATTGATAGGTACAAGGAGAATCCCGAAACTTTGATCTGCTTGTATTTCACAACTTCTGTAATATTGAAATCCTCATCCAATTCAGAAACGATATATTTCTCTGAGATATTCTGAAGTCCACCTTGTCGGTACGCCACGTCTCCATCCCAGGCATCAAGAAAACGGTCAATTGGGAAGCTTACTTTTTTTCCTGCAGAAGCGAGTAATCGATAGAGAGGGTCACGGGTATTACCACGCAATTTATCAATATCGAAGTGAGCGTTGATCGTTCGGTTTGTGTAGTCCTCCTCATCAAAGGTCGGTCCTTGGGGTTTCAGCTTAAAGGAAAGTGAATCGAACTGTGAAATTTTAGCATGGAGAGTAAGACTTGATGAATCATTGGTGGTTGCAAGCAGTAGGGAAGCGATGCCATTTTCTTTTAATCGCGGCGAAATGGCGCGTATAACCAATGCTCTTTCGCCGAAAGTCTCATCTGCTAAGAACTCTTTCCAGCGGGAAGATATACTATTTAATTTTGCGTGCAATACATGATCCAGGTAGGTTCCGAATTTTTTGGGTGAACCAATCAAGATCCAATCTTTTCCATAGGTGACTGCCAAGTGAAGAGAGTTACTTACGAATACCTTTTTCTCAAAGATCGTTGAATCATGGACGTCAAAGAGTCCAGCTAAGGTCAAGATACCATCAAGTACCTTGCTGCTATCATCAACGGGAATAAGTGCGCCCCAATCTTTAATAGTGTCTTCATCTTCAGTCCCAAAGAAGTAGAGCGGTTTTTGAAACTCAATTCCGTATGCTTTACCTTGACTCAAAATGAAGTCAGGAGAGATGAATTCGCGTGCAGGTATTTGGTAGTAATATAAGGCCGGCATGATCTCTGTCACAAGTTCAAGTAGATCAGCTTTACCAATAATGTCTGCCTCAGGGAGTCTGTCTATGAATCGGGTAGGCTCGACTTTCTCAGGAATCCAGAGATAGGTAAAAAGTGCCGTAAGTCCGACGACAACGATTAGGAGAAGACCTAATTTTTTGTACATGCTTAGCTATTTCGAAATAACGTAAAGACTGTTGATTAGATCAAGGAAATACGTTCCTGTGGATTCATACTCTCCTTCAAATTGGTAATCAAGTTTGAAATTCATCCCTCTGCTAGTCGCTTCTGAGCTAGTTATCTCCATCGTTCCGGATTTTCCACGAACAACATCAATAATTTCATTCTCTGAGTCGGAGAACAAGCCTCTTGGAAGGTTGTTCAGTGCTTTTCCTGCATCTACATGACCATAAAATGCACCGCTTTTCCGAGCGCGTTTAGCGTCTTTTTTACTCACAGCGAGTGATCCATAGCCGTTCGGGTTTTGCTTAGCCAATTCACCATCGTTGGTAACAATGAACAGGTTGTTTTTTGAAATAAAATAGAGCGGGGCAGAATTTAAAACTGCATCTTCAAGCACCCAATAATTTCCCATGAAGGTCAAACCATCGTGAATCTTTGCCATACGATTCAACACCATTTCTGGAATGTCGCTTCTCTTTGTGGTGAACCCCATTGTGAAAACAGGCATGTCTTCTTCTGCTTCCACCTCTTGCTCGATATATTCGAAGTTTTCTTCATCGTAATCGAAAATGATCTTTTTTGTTTTGATCGTCATTACGCCATTGTATGCGCCGAACATACTTCCTTGATAGACGCCAAAAACGGCATCCTTGTTGATCAACTCATCCATTAATTCTAGGGTGATTGCACTAAGAGAAACGCGTCCTTCAGCTTCTGTGAGCATCGGAAGTATAATTTCATAGGCCTTCTCATATGCTTTACGCAGATTGATATTCTGTGTGAAAAACGCATTATTGTCTTTATGGATATACTTGAGCACGTTCTTATCGAATTTTGTGTCGGTCATCTCTGTGTAGATCGAACCTAGATCATCCGAGTAGTTCATTGTTAAATCGAGTGCAATAGAGTTGTCATGGATATTGATATCGCCCAAAATGATATTGCCCTCGTAAAGTTGTTCCATGTTTGCACTAAAAATCGGATAGAGCATTTCAAAGTACTTCATCGATTCATCACGTCTATAACTGCGTTCGTTGTCCAGGTAAAAGATTCCATCTGCGTCGTGTGTTAATTGCTCGCCAAATCTTGAATCTTCATTTATCAGTGTCTCGTTGCGCATGAAGAGCTCATCGCACAGGCGTTTTACACATTCTTCGTGGTATTCTAACTCCACAGAGTCGCGCAGCTCATAGTAGGTTTTTTCAGTCGGGTCTTCATCTGCCAAGGGTAAATCATTCATATCCGCAGGTGAATTGGTGTTTTCTTCTGTTTCAGTGCCTTCAAAAACATCCATCTTCTCTGTTTCATTCTCTTCATACCATTCTTCATAGATGTCGTTGTACCAAGGATATCCATTGCCGCGTGCATACCAGATAGAATCTGTGACCTTCTCAACGTGCCGGCTATGGCCTTGAACACGGAAAAGTATCGCGGAGGTTCCTTTAATCGCAATTCTATTGAAATAAGATTCATAGAAGGTTACGCCATCATAATCACTATCGATTTGCTGAAAATCATCGAAAACTTCAAAAAGTTGATCTTGGTTTTCAATCCCAAATGTAAATCCAGTTACCTTAAACCTTCCTCCAGTTCCCTGAAAGAAATTTAATCGCTGATCAAAATCAAATCCTGCATCCTTAAGCGTCTTGCCAGATGTTGAGCCATCAAATAATTCTTGTTGGACCTCTTCCATGAATTCGTACTTGACGAGTTCATCCATTGATATTTTTTGTAGAAGCATAACGTTATTCACGCTAAACACTGATACAGCATCTTTTGGGACAAGTTCTTCAGACCGTTGAGCGAAAATTGATGCGCTCAGTGATAGAATCGTGGCAGTTATAAATAGTTTCATTGGTTGTGTTTTAGCCCGTTAAATAGGGTAAAATGTATGTCGATCAAAGTTAAGAATATTCTCACTTATTATCTGCTGATGGATGAAGATAAATAGCGTTATCCAGCAGATCAGTTCTTTGGATGAGCGAATATGGGTCTGTGCGTACCATCACGGCTTTTTTATTCTTTGCAAGGAGTGCAGACGCATTCTCAAAACGTTCTACTTCACGGTCAAAGCGGGTGATAGAGGTGTAAGTTCCTTTCTTCAATTTTGCAATCTCATCTGGTTTTAAGCGCTGTGATCTCTGAAAGTGTAATTGCGGGATGGATCGATTCAACGAACTCCCAGAATAGCTGAGCCACTCTCGATCTAGTTCTTCTATTCTCTGGCCTGTGTTCTTTTCTTTTACGATCGTTTTAATGGCACTTTCCAGTTCTGCAATTGACGCAAAATCTAAATTCAACTTAAAAATGAAGTTGTCATAATCGGAATCGAAGCGAACATTTGAAATTCCTTCTTTACCTGTTAAGAGGGTCACTACTTCATCCAACTGTCGTGTAATTTCTTCCATGGAAGGCACCTCCCTTCCATCCAAGCTGTCGAGGGCGAGGTAAGAGTTGATTTTCACCTTACTTGAGCTAAGGTTTACGGTATATTTAAATGAACCTGTACCGTCTTCATTTAATGAGAGATCATCGATGATTTCTAAACAGCTGGTCATACCCAACATCAAGCCTAGAATTACAAGAGTAAACAGGTGTTTCATACTATAAAGTTAGTCAATTCATGGTCTGCAAGAATGATGCCTGCTTACAAGTTGTTAAAGTTTCGAAAATTGAGGCGTGCAGGAGCAGCGGAAAATCCCCAATTCTCCTTATCTTTGCCAGAAATTATGGCAATGTCAGACGAACATCGAATATCTACGGAAAAGGCTCCAAAGCCAGTTGGGATGTATCCACACGCTAGAAAAGTGGGAGAATTGCTCTTTCTCTCTGGTGTAGGACCGCGCGTTGCTGGTTCTGATGCTACAGATTCAGAAGTTCCTGGACTTGAATTGGATAAAAATGGAAACTTCATCGCATTCGACTTTGAAGCGCAATGCAGAAGTGTTTTTGATAACGTTAGAATTATTCTGGAAGAATCTGGATCAAGTTGGGACCAATTAGTTGATGTTACAGTCTTCTTGGTAGATATGAAACGCGATTTCAAAGCCTATAACCGTATTTACGCAGAGTATTTCAAAGAGAACTTACCCTGTCGTACAACCGTGGAGATTAACTCACTTCCAACACCCATTGCCATTGAGTTAAAATGTATAGCAACAATTGAAAAATAAAATATGATTGCATTTATTATTCGCTGCCTACTTGCTGCAGCATCGATATTCTTTACCGTAGTTTTGTTCTACCAAGGTTCTTGGGGATGGGCAATTATGATGATATTATTCACCGCAATTGTAGGGTTCACATTCTTCAGAAATGAACGAATGATTATGGCCCTCAATCAAATGCGTCTCGGAAACACTGACAAAGCTAAGAAGCACATTGCAAAAATCACACATCCGCAGGTATTTCCTAAGAAGCAACATGCTTATGTATTGTTTTTGAAAGCAGTCTTGAATACGCAGGAGCTCGGTTTTACTAAAAGTGAGCAATTATTGCGAAAGGCTATTGATATGGGCTTGAGAACTGGACAAGATAACGCTGTTGCCAGAATGCACCTAGCAGGAATCTGTGCACAGACGAACCGCAGAAAAGAAGCTGTTTCATTACTAGCGGAGGCAAAGAAATTGGACGAGTCAGGAATGATGAAAGAACAAATCGTTCAAATGCAAAAGCAAATGCAAGGTACTCCATCTAAGAATCAACAGCGTATGGCGCAAATGATGGGTGGACGTCAAAAGACTCCTCGTAAGAGATAGATGACAACACAACGAGTCTACACCACTGGATGGGAAGATTACGAACTCATCGATGCTGGAGGTGGTAAGAAACTCGAGCGCTGGGGGAAAGTGATTACGATTCGTCCCGAAGTCCAGGCTTATTTCAAATCAGAGAAGTCGTTTCAGGAGTGGAAAACGATGGCACACTGGGAGTTTATTCCTAAGAGCGGTCAAACTGGTGTTTGGAAACAGCTGAAGGATAAAGCACCGAAAGAATGGAGTGTTCGCTATAAGCGTTTAACCTTTCAACTCAAATTGACGAAATTCAAACACGTTGGACTTTTTCCTGAACAAAGGATCAACTGGGATTTTATCGATGAACGATTAGCTACCGATGATGCTTTCTTAAATTTATTCGCTTATACTGGAGCGGCATCTTGCGCAGCTCGAAATAAAGGAGCTCAAGTCTTACATGTAGATTCTGTAAAGCAGTTAATTTCTTGGGCACGTGATAATATGGAAGCAAGTCAATTGCATGATATCAAATGGGTACATGAAGACGCACTCAAATTTGCTCAGCGAGAAGTTATCAGAGATCGGAACTATAAGGGAATAATCATGGATCCTCCAGCTTGGGGAATAGGAGCTAAGAAGGAGAAATGGAAACTCGAAGAAAAGCTCGACGATCTAATTGGAAACGCTGCCCAATTGATTGGAAAGGATGGCTTCTTAATTCTAAATACGTATTCTCCGAAAATTGAAGCAAGCGATATTATGGTTCACGCGAAAAGGTTCCTTGGAAAACGTGAGTGGACCTTAAGGGAATTGTGGATGAAGACAACTACAGGTAAAGAATTGTTTTACGGGAATCTACTCCGTGTAGATTAGAATCAAGCTAAAAGTTAGCGCTCTTTAAGATCCAAATTTTCTCGGCATTATTGCCTTTGTGAATAGTTTAAACCCGAGCAGCATGTCCTTCCAAAATCCAGACTTATTATAAGGATCGTTTTCTATTCCAATCGCTTCAACGGTGTCCTCTTCGTGAAAGGTTCCAAAGATTCGATCCCAAAAGACGAAAAAGGTCCCAAAGTTTTTATCATAATGCGTGACTTCTGTGGAGTGATGTACTTTGTGAAGCTGAGGCGTCATTAAAATATATCGGCCCATCCAGCCAAGAGGAAAGCGCACATCAGCATGTAACCACATCGCCCATATTTCGCGCCAAATATAAAGTCCGGCATAAAGAAGTGGCGGAGCGCCAATTAATGCGAAAAGGAGCGCATCGAAGATCATAGCAATGCCTTTTCCTAAGAAATGACCACGTGAATTCGTGATTAAGTTCATCGATGTAGCCGAATGATGGTACTTATGGACTTCCCAAAATGGTGCTAACTTATGCATCGTCCAATGCCAGAGATAATGTTTAAAATCGCTCAAAATGAATATTATAGCGAATAATATGATGTCATTTCCCATCGATTGCCCTATTCCAATGAAAAGCGTCGAATGAATCACGCTGCTTATCAAGTAAAAAAGCCCGAACGTACTTATAAAGGCGATGAAATCGTAAAGCCCAACGATACTTAGCGCCCAGCACATCACATCTCCAATGGTGGACCTGTCCTTTAGTCCAACGATGCGTTTTAGCGCCGATTTATCCCAACCGACGATAATAAGTTCGATGAAAAGACTGATTAGCGCAATCGACACGTTCAGTATCAATACAAAGAGGGTAGTATTTAAAAATCCGCCTGCGGTTAATAGTTTGTCAAAGAAATTCTGAGGGTGAGTGAAAATCAGGGAAAATTCATCCCAATAGAAAAAAAGACCTGCAGCGGCGCAGCTGACTCCGATGAATAGGAAAACGATTAACTTGACTTTCACAGGAGAAATGTACGTAATTACTATGAAATGGGGTCAAATTTATTGATGAAAGTATAGTGCAATTTAGCTAGTAAGCTTTATGCTTGACTATTTAAGAACACATCAAAATTCACAGCTAATTTCCCTTTCGTGTCTTCAAGAATTATCGGAAGTACTCTTAATTCAGCTTTAGGTTGAGATGCCCATGGATCCTTTGTTATGTGAGGGTCACCGGTGAAATAAATTTGAGAGATGAGTTCTTGCATCCCGCTTCCTGAAACCCGAAAATGAACGTGCGCTGGACGGAAAAGTCCACCATTTAGGTATTTTCCCGGGAGAACGGTCGTGAATGAATATTCGCCTTTTTTATTTGTTGTCCATTTAGCTCTATGATCGAAGCGTTCTGAATCATTGTCATAATCTCCATTGGTATCGCAATGCCATATTTCAACAAGTGCATTTTCAACTGGAGTTGCACAACCTGGGCCCAAGACCCGACCTTTAATTTCCACGACTGACCCTGTTAAACCTTCGAATGTTAAATCAGCTCGTGTCGGTGCCTCCGCGCGGTAAAACGGACCTAAAATGTCGTTTGTCGTTGCGCAATCACCTTCAAACCCTCCTGATCCTTCAACACCTTCTTCCGTTCCCACTTGGGTAGGTTTAATTGTTCCACATGCAGAAACTGCAAATGCAGCAAGGGACGCTTTGACTAAAAAATCTTTTCTTTCCATATATCAAGGGTTTGATCTTCTAAACTACAGAATTCGTCAATGACTTCTCGTTAACGAATTGTTATTTATCCTGTTGAATATCACCAAATATCTAAAGTCTCTTGGGTCTGACGTAAATTGACAACGAATGACAATTAATCTAGCCTTTCGCGCATGAGAATCTTGTCAGCCAAAACATCACTCAACTTAAAGTAGCTTTCATGCGTCCAGCCACCAACATGTGGAGACAAAATGACTTTTTCTGAATTCAGTAAATAGCTAAATTCATCAGGTAGATCTTGCGTGAAGAATGTTTCAAAGCTACTCTTCTCAAATTCTAAGACATCCAAGCATGCACCAAGAACAGAATTTTTCTTCAGTCCGGCTACGAGCGCCTTGGTATCAACTATTTTTCCCCGCGATAAATTAATGAGGTAGATCGCTTTTTCGAATGAAGAGAAAAAATCAGTATTTGCTAAGAAGAGCGTTTCTTCTGTCTGCGGAATATGAAAGCTTAGAACATCAGCTTCTTTAAATATGCGCTCCATTGATGCCTCTTCAACAAATTCCGTCTGATAGCCAGAGATGTATTTGTCATAGGCGAGAACTTTTACCTCAAAACCTTGGAGTTTTTTTGCAAATGCCTGACCATTATTTCCAAAGCCAATCAATCCAACGGTTTTTCCATCTAATTCTACACCACGATTAGCCTCACGCTCCCATTTTCCATTCCTTACTTCCCGATCAGCAACGAGTAGTTTATTGAAAAGAGCGAGCAACATACCTAGCGCGTGTTCTCCAACAGCATTTCGATTTCCTTCGGGAGCATTAAATAGTAAAATGCCTTTGCTACTAGTATAAACTTCATCAATGTTTTCCATTCCAGCTCCAGATCGAGCGATAAATTGAAGTTCAACAGCTTGATCAAGAAACTCGGAGTCCATGCTAAAGCGAGATCGGACAACAATGCCAATTGCATTCACTATTTCCTGTTTACACGCTTCACGACTCAATTCAGTAGCATCAATACATGTATAACCATGAGCTGATAATCTTTCTTTGAGAATTGAGTGAACGGTATCTAGGAAAACGACTTTCATTTAGATTCCGTAAAAGAGCATTCCTATAGTGAAGTAGATAAAAAGACCGAGAACATCATTCAAAGTAGTGATGAATGGGCCTGTTGCCAAAGCTGGGTCAATTTTATATTTATCCAAAACCAGAGGAATCAACGTTCCAAATACAGCTGCAAAGATTGTTACAGTGAACAGCGAAACGCTTACTACTAATCCCAGTGTTGATGATCCGAAGAACAAAGTGATAGCATATACAATGATGGATAGAAGTAATCCATTGATGAGCGCAACGACGGCTTCTTTACCCAATTTTTTCCATAGGGATCCAAATTGAGAATCTCCTCTTGCGAGCGCCTGAACAACAATAGCTGAGGATTGTACACCTACGTTTCCTCCCATTGCAGTAATTAGCGGGATGAAAAATGCGAGCGCCGGTACTTTACTAATACCTCCCTCGAATCCGACGATAACCCATGCTCCTAAAATTCCGCCAATCATACCAATTGTCAACCAAGGAATACGCGCCCGCGAAATTTTCCAAACGCTAGAGCTTGCCTCAACTTTCTCAGAAAGTCCAGATGCCATCTGGAAATCCTTATCAGCTTCTTCCTTGATGACATCTACAACATCATCAATGGTAATTCTACCCACTAATTTCCCTTGCAAGTCAACTACGGGGATTGAAACTAAATCATATTTTTCCATGATACGCGCAACTTCCTCGTTGTCAACGCCGGTCTTCACCGAAATCATGTTTTTACTTTGGTATAGGTCAGAAATTTTAGTCGTGACCCCTGCAAACAATAGGCGCTTCAGGGATAAGAATCCAACCAGGATATTATTATCGTCTACAACATATATCGTAAACACTTTCTCTACATCTTCTGCTTGCTTTCTAAGTTCAATAATGCAACGATTTACGGGCCAATCAATGTTCGCCTGAATGAACTCTTTTTGCATTAATCCGCCGGCCGTATCTTCATCGTAATGAAGGAGATCTACGATTTCTTGTGCTGCCTCATTATCTGAAATGTAGGAGATTACTTCCTCAATCCGCTCTTGTTCTAGTTCTCCAATGACATCTGCTGCATCATCAGAATCTAAATGCTTAATTTGTTCAGCGATTTCCTTTGAGGAAAATGTTTTGAGAAGACGATCTCTTACTTCATCATCTAACTCTGTCAGTACCTCACCTTGAAGTTCATTGCTGAGCGTACCAAAGAGGTATTCTGCTTCATCGCGATCAAGGGTATTGATGATAATAGCGACGTCAACATCGTGAAGTTCAATGATTCTCTCATTAATCCACGTGTTGTTCTCAGAGGCTATAGCCTCCTGGAGTGTTTCTAAGTATTCTTTGGTGAGTTCAAACCGCATCCCGCTTTCGATTGGGTGCAAAGATAGTCAGATTATTTTGAGCGCAAATAATACGTGGTGAATATCCGGTAATCCAAGCATCAATTACTTGCCAAGAAAAGCTTTTTCTGAAGTAGGAGGAATAAAATTGCACCACTAAAGTACATGACAACATCCCATAAATCAGCCGTATACACATTGGAACTTGAATCGTATCTAGGCAGGTACCATTCAAAGTAAATGGATATTAATGCTGTCTGAAGGAAGACTAATCTAGGATTGATCATTATGCGTTGATTACGCTTTATGAGGCGGACAATTATTAGTGCAACAGTTGCCATGACGGGAACGAAGAGGAGATCTGTTAAGTAGAAGTGAATGAAATCTGGAACTGTGTGAAAAGTCGATCGGATATACCTTACCAGAAAATAGCAGCTCATAAGCGCAACGAAAACGATATGTGGCTTGTATTTACCCATTCGGCGCGGCTGCTAAGTAGGCAAAAAATGAAGCGATGGCAAGGAAGATGAATGCGATCGTGTATACTATTTTATAGAGAACACGGAGGATGAAATAGTTGGATCCTTCCCACTTCAGAATGAAAAGTTCTAGATTACTTGGGAGCTTATTTTGCCTACGATTTTCGCGTTTTGCTTCGCGATGTTCCTCAATTATCCTAGAAGAAATAGGGGTTCCACAGTTAGAACAATGATGCACGTCAGAATTCCAAGTTTGACAGGTAGAACATTTCCGCTGTACTGACATTAATGGTCGCTTTTGAATGTTCTACAAATGTAATAATCAGCGGGTATAAATTTCGTCGTTTTTCGCATTTACAACTGAAGAGATATAGATTCCGAAGAATAACGCAAAGAATGTCACGCCAGTTTGGGTGTCCAACGTATCCTCGATGAGAAAAGAGAGTGTAGCTATAGTGATGAACAATAAGCCAAGCAATTGACGTTTTTTCAAATTGTATCGGATAAATGCAGCAATTATTAATACGAATAGGATTAATCCAAAAACACCGAACGTAAGAAAGAAAGTGAGGAATTGATTATGTGCTCGGCGACGGTTTTTTGTGGTTAAACAAGAATCATTACTCGAATAATAGGCGTCGAAGGCAACTTGTGCGTCACCACTTCCTACACCAATAAGCCAATTTTCTTTTGCGATGCTCAGTCCTGCTTTCCAGTATTCTAAGCGCTGTAATAGAGAATGACCATTCGGATCCTCGGCATTGTTCAACTCAAAACGGACGCTGTGCATTCTTGCCATAAAGCTTGAATGATTAACGCTTGAACAGCCCTGTTCAATATTCTCAATGTCATCAATTGTTAGTGCTTTTACTCCTTCGCCATCACGATGTAGGTATTTAGAAGATAAATAGCGAATCAGTGTATGACTAATTGGGTTTCCATTGATCGTTGAGCCGTCATAACGGAATTTAGAACGTTTCTCCCATTCTGTTTCTAGCTCTTCCTCACAGAGATATATGAGTACCGGTTCTCCCGTTTCTGAGGAAATAAACCCGAAATTATGTTCGTATTCATTGCCTTCAGATGTCAATTTTGGAAGGTTCTCATACTTTGAGGCATCATAACTTAGCGGTTTTAGAAGCCAGAAAGCACTAGCAGCTATTATTCCAGCGCAGATAAAAAGGAAAATGGTTGCCAATAATTTGGTTCGCAACCATAGGTGATACAATAGATATACGCCTACAACAGCACTGAAGGTAATAATACCTGAAATCACCTGGCTGTACATAGTGTAGAAGCTAAACCAGACAAGAAGCAACAGAAATGGAATAGTTAGTTTGCGATAACGTCTAATAGAGTCGAGTGCAATAGCAGCCCCCATTGAGATCAACAATCCATAGCGGATATGTGATCCAAATTGTGACATTCCGCGGATATCGTTATAGTTTTTATCTCCAAACCAATGCTGGTAGTAGCCAAAGTTTAACAAAGACGTGAACAGCAATGGAAGCATAAAGGCCAAAAGCACCAAGTCGATTTGCCAAGTCTTCTTCAATGGTTTGGCGGAAAGAACAGTTGGAATGGTTATGAATGGGAGTTTTTGTTTGAAAGTATGTAGTGCTTCATCCATGTTACACGACCATAACATACCTGCGATATAAAAGAAGAAAAGGAGGGCAACAAGCCAAAAAATGCGATTGGATTTTAGATTCGTCCAGTAAGATTTGAAGTCAGCTTCGAGCAGTAAATTGAGCACAATAAACATCATGCTGATAGACATCAGGGCCTTACTCCATGGAAGTGCGAATGCTATTCCGGATAAACCAAGAATATGGAGGTAAGTATGCGTGTGTTCACCGAAAATTCGGTTCATCATAAGTGCAGGAGCTTATAGTTAGACTGCAAACGGCTAATTTCCAAGAATAGTATTGTAGGCGCTAGAATTTTCTAATATTTCAATAGATTCCTGGATGTATTTGTCGTCTTCGAAGCGATGTTCCGCGCGTCCTGTTTGATAATAGTAGCGAGAGACAATTTCATTCTCAAGTAGGTTAATAATTTGATCCTTAAACTTTTCTAGATCTCTTTCTTTCGAAGGAACAACCTTGGCGAGTAGGGCATCATACTCAGCGGATGCTTCTTCATAAAACCCTTCTTCCTCGGCAGTTTTTTTCAATTTTATCAGCATTTCTTCAGATGCAGTGGAATAAGTGAAATCTTGCTCCAAGACATAACTCTTGAAATCCGAATAGGTTGTCGGATCAATATTAAATTCTGACGCTGCCGCGATTGTTGCGTGATCATAATAGTACTTCGTTGCATAATCAAAAATGAAATTATTTCTGAATACCGTCGCCGTTAATCTACTTAAATCAGGTAGTTCGACTTCGATATCAGGTTCAACTCCACGCCCGTCGATAACATCTCTTCCATTAACAGTTTTAAAAACTTTAAGAAGTGAATCTGCAATTTCTTCGGGTTTAACACCATTGTCACGATCGTAATATTCCAATCGTTGCACGCATCTGCCGGATGGCGTATAGTATTTGGCAATCGTCAATTTTACCTTGGACCCATAATCGAGGTCATAAGTACGTTGTACAAGTCCTTTACCATAAGATGTAGTTCCTACAATTACCGCACGGTCCAAATCTTGTAAACTGCCCGCAACAATTTCACTTGCCGATGCGGATCCCTCGTTCATAAGAACAACGATAGGAATTGAAAGATCTATCGGTTCATCAAGCGTCTTATAGACACGGTTTTCATCCTCCACACGGCCAATGGTGTTTACGATCACTTCATTCTTTTTAACAAACATATTAACGATTCGCACCGCTTCGATAAGCAATCCGCCTCCATTTCCTCGAAGGTCTAATACCAATGACGACATCCCTTTTTCCTTCAATTCTGTAAAGGCCTTTTTGACATCTGGGGAAGCTGATCTAGTGAAACTATTTAATTTGATATACCCAACTTTGTTCTTCAACATTCCAGAGTAAGGAACATCGGGAAGTTTAATTTCATCGCGATTAATCTTGATAAGTTTCGTTTCATTATTGATGCGCTCAACTTTAACTTCAACATCTGTTCCTTTTGGCCCTTTTAAAGCGGTAGAAACATCCGCAGAACTCAATCCTGTCATGTCTTTACCATCAATTTCCAATATTTTATCGCCTGCCTTCAATCCGCTTTCTGAAGCTGGATTACCTTCATAAGGCTCTGATACATATACGAAATCACCATTTTTACGAATCAAAGCCCCGATACCTCCATATTGACCGGTGGTCAGGAGACGATAGTCTTCGATATTCGATTCATGATAATACACAGTATAAGGATCGAGTTCCTTCAGCATTGCATCTATCGCTGTCTTAGATAGATTCCCTGCTTGGATGTCATCAACATAATACTTGTCTAGATGCTCATAGATCTGATCCATGAGCTCCATACTTTTTAAGACCTCAAACCCATTGGATTGTCCAATAGAATTAGCTGGAAGAAGCAGTGCAATCGATAGAAAGCATCCAAAAATATAGTGTTGCGTACGTCTAATCATGGGTTTCTAGTTGCGTTATTATTTTTTTGATCAGCTTTCTCGTCCGGGATTCAAGGAGTTCTTTTGTGAAGTCATCTTTTGAAGTGAACATCATAAACAAAGCTAGCTGTTTATTCGAGTTTACCAGAGCCGACTCTAATTCATTTTTATTCATTCGAAAGGCTTCCTTACAAAGTCGTTTAACGCGATTTCGCTGGTAGGCTTTTCTGAAAGTGCGCTTCGGAGCTGATATAACAACTTGAAAAGGTACATCTTTCGGAAGCTCTACGAATTTCATGCGTACAACAAACGGATAAGCCTTAATTAATTGCCCAGTTGCAAATACGTCTTCAATCAATACATGACTGCACAGCTTGTATTTCTTACCAAAGGTGTTACTCATTATAATCTTACGGGTCTTTGCGATCCTTCTCTAAACGAGGAAGGTTGACATCTTCTTCAACAATGAAGCTAGTTGGAAACAACGCGTTAACTTCTGATTTTATCTTTTCTGCTTCTAGACGGGTTCTAAAGTCTCCGGCACGTAAGAAAAAATTAGGAGCCTTGTAGGTTGTATAGGTATCAACTCTAGGATACTTCGCGAAAAAGGTAGAACGTGCATCGCTTAATGCAGATCGATCAGTATCGAAAAACAACTGAATACGATATCCTTTAATCTGAGGGTTTATGGCAGGAGGAACGATAACACCCTGTCCACCCACTAGACCATCAATTCGACTATCCTTGATAATTTTTACGTCCCCATTTTGCGAAAATGCGATGGTGGATGAACAGATTAAAATTAAAGCGGCGATGAACTTCATGATGTTGTTTGTTTAATGGTACAGCGAAATTACAAAAATGTTCGATCAATCACCGTGCCGAGATCGAAAGAATCACCTGATGAAGCAATTACGAGCCTGAGTTTTTTGACTCTCTGGAGGAAATGTTAAATAATGTTATTTAGAATCATTTTAAATTAAAACATAGACCACCGAAATTGTCACAATACTGTCATAGAATCTCTGATTTCTACTAAATTTGCTACCGTCAAAACGTCTGTTTTTGACTAAGGACGAACAGTTTTTTACATGAAAATATCTAGTAGTCAGATGTTTAGAAACTTTAACAAATGGTGTCTCGGGGCAATTGCAGCAATGCTAATGTTGGGGACATTTTCAGTAAACGCCCAAGAAGAGCCCGCAGAGGCTGCAATTGATGGCGGTAAATTATTTAGCGCCAAGTGTGCTACTTGTCACAATCCATTCAAGGATGGGACGGGGCCAAAGCTTTACAACGTGCGTTCTGCGTGGGAAGAAGGTGGAGCTGCTGCTGGATTGATCTTTCAATGGGTAAACAACTGGTCTGCTGCGGCAGCTAGTGATCCGTATGCTGCGGGTGTTGCGACAAAGAAACCTACGGCAATGGATAAGTTTCCGGACTTAACGAAGCCAGAGATTACAGCGATTTTTGATTGGGTTGATTCTCAAGATGAAGGTGGTGGTCCTCGTGCTACTCCTACTGAAGGTGGTGGTGCTGCTGGAGGAGAGGAGGAAGGTTTTCCTTGGATCTGGTTAGTTGTTGGATTCCTTTTTGTTGTGATCATTCTTGCTGTTAGTGGCGTGCGTCGTCAATTAAAGGTAGCGTCGGGTGAATCGTCTTCAGAAGATGGCTTGAGCTATGCGGAAGAATTTAAATCATGGGCATGGGGTAATCTTCGCTATATGGTTATGGGTTCTGTGATTGTGTTCATTTCGTTAATTGTAATTCTATTCCAAAGTCTTTATTCAATTGGTGTTGTGGAAGGGTATCAACCTTCTCAGCCTATTGACTTCCCACATACAACGCATGCTGGTATTAACGGCATTGACTGTAAGTACTGTCACAATTCTGTAACGGAATCACGCACTGCGGGACTTCCTACAGTAAACGTATGTATGAACTGTCATAAGCAAGTTGCTGGAAGTGATGAGGAGCAAAAAGCGAAGATCGCAAAGATTTACGCCGCAGCTGGATGGGATGCAGAAGGACAAGTTTATACTGGTAAGACATCTCCAATTGTTTGGAACAAAGTTCACGTTCTTCCTGATCACGTTTATTTTAATCACTCTCAACACGTAGAGATAGGTGGTATTGATTGTAAGCAATGTCATGGTGATATGACACAGCAAGAAGCAACGGCGATGGTTCAGCCAGTTGTTGATTTAAACAAAATTGAAGGGAATATTCAACTTACTCGACCTACATTAACAATGGGTTGGTGTATTGAGTGTCATGCTGAAAAAGAAATTTCTACAGGGTCAATTGACAATGCAGGTGGAGATTACTACAGTGAGATTCATCGCCGACTTTTATATGGTGATAAGGAACTATATAACAAGTACCTGGAAGATGGTAAGGTGACAGTTAAAGAACTTGGCGGATGGGAATGCGCAAAGTGTCACTATTAATAACGATTTAGAAGTCTACTTATAGATATGGCAATAAATAGAAAATATTGGAAAGGAATAGATGAATTAGCGGAGTCTCCGCAATTTGTCGAGTCCGGAGATCAAGAGTTTCCTGTGAAAACATCTGTTGAAGAGTTTTTGGGTGATGAAGATTTGAAAGAATCCTCTACTGGACGTCGTGATTTTCTTAAGTTTTTAGGGTTTAGTGTTGCTGCGGCAACAGTTGCGGCCTGTGAAGCGCCCGTTACGAAGGCGATTCCATACGTAAACAAACCAGAGAATGTGACTCCAGGGATGCCAACATGGTATGCTTCCACTTATTACGATGGTAATTCGTTCGCAAGTATCTTAGTGAAAACGAGAGAAGGGCGACCAATTTACATCAAAGGAAATAGAGATCATGGTATCTCAAAAGGTGCAACGAACGCGCAAATCATCGCTTCTGTTTTAGGATTGTATGATAGCGCTCGATTGACGCGTCCTCAAATGAAGGCGGGTTCTGATTGGAGTGGAGCGAATTTTTCTGAGACAGATAAAAAGATTAAAGCTGCCTTAAAATCATCTAAGAAGGTGACGTTGGTATCTAATACTGTTATCAGTCCATCAATGTTGGCTGCAATTGGCGAATTGTCTGTATCACTTGGTGGGACGGTCAATGAAGAAACTGGAGGAGTTACTAACGAGAACTTTGAGCATATCCAGTACGATGCTGTTTCATATGCTGGTATGCGTGCAGCGAATCTGAAGTCTTTTGGCTTAGCGACTGCTGCCGATAAAGACAACGGAATTATTCCTGATTACAATTTTGCTGAAGCAAAAACGATTGTTTCTGTAGGAGCTGATTTCTTGAACTCTTGGCTTATGCCAACACAGTTCAGTGCTCAGTATGCAGAAGGAAGAAATCCTGACGGAGAATGGATGTCTCAGCATTTCCAGTTTGAGTCTGTGATGACACTTACTGGCTCTAATGCTGATACGCGTGGAATGATCAAGCCTTCTGAACAAGGTGCGGTTCTTGCATTGATCTTAAAAGGTCTTGGCGGTTCTAGCGATGTTTCGATGAAGATTGGAAATAGCTCAACAAAGAATTTTGTGAACCTAGCGATAAAAGCGCTGAAGAAATCAAAGAACCATTCATTGGTTGTTTGTGGTTCAAACAATACTGCATTGCAAATCTTAACGAATAAGATTAACGCAAAGTTAGGAGCATATACTACAACGATCAACGTTAACAATCCAATCAACATGTTCGTGTCGGAAGATGCGAAGATGAGCAAGTTTGTTTCTAACGTAATGAATAATAAAGGTCCAGAAGCAGTTATCTTCATGGATACAAATCCTGTTTATAGCTTACCAAATGGTGCAGCTTTCGGGAAGAAATTGGCAAACGTTAAGCATAAGATTTCATTAGCAGGATATGCTGATGAAACTGCGAGCCTTTGTAACATAATTATTCCTGCGCATCATGCATTGGAAGATTGGATGGATTACAATCCAAACCAAGCACATTACTCATTAGCACAACCAACAATTCGTCCACTAGGGAATACAGCATCTTCATTGGAAACAATGCTTGTGTTTGCTGGAGAAGCTTCTCGTGGAGGAAAAGATTCTAAAGTGGGCTACGATTACATTCAAAACCTTTGGATGAAATCGGGATACAACATGGATCCTAAGATGGTTGAGAAATACAACACTGAAGGTGAATTCTGGAATATGATGGTACATAACAGTACCGGAACAGATGATATCGCTGCTGCGACTGCTCCATCTTTTGATGACGCTGTACTTTCTGGTTTGTCCAGTCAGCTGCCAAAATCAAAAGGAACGGAAGTCATTCTTTATCAAAAAGCTGGAATCGGAATTGGAACTCAAGCGAACAACCCTTGGTTGCAAGAGCTTCCAGATCCATTGACCAAAGTGACGTGGGACAACTATATCACAATGAATCCAACAGAGATGGAAGGAACGTATGCTACGTCTTTCGATCAAGAAACTGGATTGACGTTGGCGACATTGAAAGTTGGTAAGAACGAAGTTACGCTTCCAGTATATCCACTTCCAGGTCAAACGCCAGGAACAGTTGGTGTAGCTCTTGGATACGGTCGTGGTGCGAACGGTGAAGAAATCGGAACATCGGCCTACCAGACTAAAGAGTATGGTGGACATGATACAGATGAGAACGGAAACCTAATCCCTATTGGAGCGAATGCATTCATTTTCGCTGGAATGGAGAATGGGACAATGTCTTATACAACTTCTGGAGGTTCGGTAACTTCTAAAAATGAGACTTATCCTATTGCAGCGACGCAAATTCACTCTACGGTGATGGCACGTCACTCAGTAGTTAAAGAAACGACATTAGGAATATATAAATCACAAGGAAAAGAGGCATACAACCCGGCACATATGTTGTCTAAGTTGGATGAGCATGGTAATCACGTGAAAGCACCAGTTGGTGAGTTTGATTTGTGGGATGCGCATCCAGTTGAACACATTGGTCATCGTTGGGGAATGTCAATCGATCTTTCTTCGTGTATAGGATGTAGCGCATGTTTGATCGCTTGTCAATCTGAAAACAACGTTCCTGTTGTTGGTAAGGATGAAGTAAGAAGAGGTCGTGAATTACATTGGTTGCGCATTGACCGTTACTTTGCTTCTGGTGAAGAGGCTGCGGTTGGAATGAGAAAGGATGCAGATACATTCTCGTTTAGTGCTGCTGAAGTGCCTGAGGAAAACCCTCAAGTTGTTCACATGCCAATGATGTGTCATCACTGTAACCATGCTCCATGTGAGACGGTTTGTCCAGTGGCTGCAACTACGCATAGCAATGAAGGTTTGAACCAAATGACGTATAACAGATGTATCGGTACACGTTACTGTGCAAACAACTGTCCATACAAAGTGCGTCGATTCAACTGGTTTAACTACCCATCATATAAGAAATTTACAGAAATTAATCCTTCACAGGATGACTTAGGAAGAATGGTACTTAATCCGGATGTTACAGTACGTACGCGTGGTGTAATGGAGAAATGTTCATTCTGTGTTCAACGTATTCAAGCTGGAAAACTTGATGCTAAATTGGAAGGTCGTCCGGTAAAAGATGGTGATTTTGCAACTGCATGTGCAGATGCATGTCCAACGAACGCTATTACAACAGGAGATTGGAACGATACAGGTTCATTGATCAGAAAAGTTTCTGGTGATGATAGAGCGTACCAAGCACTTGAAGAAATTGGGGTTAAGCCAAATGTTTGGTTCCAAGTGAAAGTTAGAAATGAAGAGAATGCTGTTCTTGCGAAATTGCAAAAAGCGGAAGAGCATCACGAAGAGCATGGTAATGAGCATGACGCTCATGCAGAACACGGTCAGCATTAATTGAATAAATAAAACCAAATTGTAATGCATAAGGAAGCAGCAATTAGAGAGCCCCTCATCTTAGGTCACAAGACCTATCACGACATCACAGAAGATGTGTGTCGTCCTATTGAGGATAAAGCACCTAAGACGTGGTACATTCTGTTCGGGATCGCTTTGATCATCGGACTGTACGGTGTTGGATGTATCTTGTACCTATTGGGTACTGGAGTCGGAGTTTGGGGTCTAAACAAAACCATTGGATGGGCATGGGATATCACTAACTTTGTTTGGTGGGTAGGTATTGGTCACGCCGGTACACTTATCTCAGCAGTACTATTGTTGTTCCGTCAGAAATGGCGTATGGCAATTAATAGATCGGCAGAAGCAATGACGATCTTTGCCGTATTTATGGCAGGATTGTTCCCGTTGATTCACATGGGACGTCTTTGGTTGGGATACTGGGTACTTCCAATTCCAAATCAATTTGGATCTCTTTGGGTGAACTTTAACTCACCACTGCTCTGGGATGTATTCGCCATTTCTACCTATCTATCTGTATCATTAGTGTTCTGGTATATAGGTTTGATTCCTGATTTTGCAACTATTCGTGATCGCGCAAAAAAGCCAGTCTCGAAAAAAATGTACTCCATCCTTTCCTTTGGATGGTCTGGCCGAGCGAAACATTGGAACCGATTTGAGCTAGTTTCATTGGTCTTGGCCGGTTTAGCTACACCACTTGTATTCTCTGTACACTCGATTGTATCCTTTGATTTTGCCACTTCGGTAATTCCAGGATGGCATACGACAATATTCCCGCCCTACTTTGTTGCAGGGGCCGTATTCTCAGGGTTCGCCATGGTACAAACACTTATGCTGGTCATGCGTAAGGCGATGGGACTTGAAGCCTATATTCATACTAAACATGTTGAATACATGAATATTGTCATCATGGTGACAGGTTCAATTGTAGGAACAGCCTATATCACGGAGCTATTCATTTCTTGGTATTCAGGAGTTGAATATGAAGCCTACGCATTCATTAACAGAGCAACGGGACCTTATTGGTGGGCCTACTTTGCAATGATGACGTGTAATGTAGTTTCTCCACAATTGATGTGGTTCAAAAAATTGAGAAGAAGTCTCGTATTTACATTTATTATCTCGATCGTAGTAAATATCGGAATGTGGTTTGAACGGTATGTAATTATCGTAACATCACTACACCGTGATTACCTGCCGTCGTCATGGAGTATGCACTTCCCGACACACATTGATATTGGTGTCTACATCGGAACAATTGGTTTGTTCTTCGTATTCTTCTTATTGTTTGCTCGTTTCTTCCCTGTATTAGCATTGAATGAGGTGAAGTCAATCTTGAAATCGTCAGGAGAGTCTTACAAGAACGGACCAGCGCTGCCACACAACAATCCTATACCTACTCCGGTAGTATCTGCTCCAGTGAAGGAGTTGGTTGAAGATAAAGCAGAGAAAAAAGTTAAAGAGCCGAAGAATACAGCGTCAGATGAAAAGAAAAGTTCGGATGATGATGCATCAAACGATTCTGAAGTAAATAATAATACTAATTCATAAATCATGGCAGATACAGTTTTATATGCGATGTACGACGACGATGATGTGCTGAAAGATGGCGCAAAGATGTTGGTGTCGAAAGGAGTGAAAGTGAACGATGTGTTTTCTCCATTTCCAATTCACGGAATTGATCCGATTATTGGAATAAAGAATACACGTTTGGGAATTATGGCATTTATCTATGCGCTCTGTGGACTTACACTAGCGACGTTTGGAATGTGGTTCTTCATGATTGATGATTGGCCAATGAATATTGGAGGGAAACCAAGTTTCTCTTATATGGAGAACTTCTTGTCCTTCATCCCAATTACGTTTGAGTTCACTGTTCTTTGCGCAGCGCACGGAATGGCAATCACATACTTTATTGTGAATAAAACACTTCCTGGTATGCCAGCTCAAAACCCTGATCCTAGAACAACCGATGATAAGTTCGTCATGGAGTTCAGAATGTCAGAGAATAATGGCTTTACTAAAAGTGATTTGGAAGGTTTGCTTAAGCAGACTGGAATGACAGAATTAGATCAGAAAGAAATTTAATTAGACATAGTCGATAGACATAATTAGACTTGGAAAATGAAAATTAGAATCAGATTGGTGGGAGGATTGATGTTAGCGGCAGTTACGACTGTGATGCTAGTGTCATGTGTTTCCGACAAAGATAGTTCAGGGCTTGAATACATGCCAGATATGTACCGCTCGCCTGCAATTGAACCATATGTTGATTATGGTGAAGTGCAAGGAACAGTAGACATGGATTTGAAAATGACGCAATCAGCAATGACGCCACCGGCGGGTGCTATTCCTTACTACGGTACGGAGCAGTCGGCGATTTCATTGATGCTTCCATGGAGTGTATTACCTTATTTGGAAATGAAGCAAACGCATGGTCTGAAAGGATTTGAGTTTTCAAAGGTGAATACTTACGAGACAGAAGCTGAAGCATGGAAAACAAATCCATATACATTGACAGCCGAAAATTCTGAAGCTATTTTTGCGAGTGGAAAAAAGTTATATACTGCGAATTGTGCCCATTGTCACGGACCTAAAGGTGATGGTAAAGGACCAATGATGGTGAATGAAACATTCACTGGAGTACCAAATTATGCTGATAAGAGTGACTTAAGTAATGGTCAATTGTTCTACTCGATTTATTATGGAAAGGGTATGATGGGCTCTCACGCGTCGATTGTCAACAAAAAAGAAATCTGGACGCTCATTCATTACATTCGCCGATTCCAAGATCCGGAATATGGTAAAGTAGTAGATGGTTTAGTCAATAGTGGTGAAGTTGTAGAAGCTGATCCAATTGAGGCTGAAGATGGAGCTGATGTAGGGGCGAGTTCTGCTCCGCAAATGCCAGTACATTAATTAGTAATTCAAGTCAATTAAGAGTTAGAAAATGGAATTCAAAGTTGAAAATAAAGCCAAGATACTTACAATCACACTGATGATTGTCGGCGGGCTATTCACCGTGATAGGGATAATACTGAATTATGATGCAGACCATTTCATTACGCGTTTCATGGGAAACACGTTAGTGAATAGTTTCTTCTTCTTCTGTATTGGTCTAGGAGCCTTATTCTTCCTAGCACTTCAGTACGCAACAGAGACTGGATGGTATGCGACTGTTAAAAGGGTAATCGAAGCATTAACAGGCTTCTTGCCTATTGCTAGTGTAATCCTATTGGTTGTACTATTGACGATTACATTTATGGATGGAGCTGGTATCTATATCTGGATGGATCCAGAGATGACAGATCCGGCAAGTCACCATTATGATAAACTGATTGATGGCAAATCGGCCTACTTAAACTGGTGGTTCTTCTTATTGAGAACAGTGGTTTATTTGATTACTTACTACTTGTTTTACCGAGGATTTAAGAATCGTTCACTCGAAGAGGATCGCGTAGGAGGAACAGAAATTCACTTCAAAAACTACCGAAGAGGGGCTCACTTCTTAATTTTCTTTGCGGTATTTATCTCATCTTCTAGTTGGGATTGGATAATGTCTATTGACGTTCACTGGTTCTCTACATTATTCGGTTGGTATATCTTCGCAGGAATGTGGTGTACAACAATGACGGTTCTTGTTATGTTGGTACTCTACTTGAAAAAGAAAGGATACCTTCCTAAAGTAAATGATAGTCACATTCACGATATTGGAAAATGGACGTTTGCAACATCTTTCCTATGGTCGTACCTATTCTTCTCACAATTCATGCTTATCTGGTATGCTAACATCGGAGAGGAATCTGCATACTACATTCTAAGAATTGAAGATTACAAAGCGTTGTACTTTGGTATGTTCTTTATCAACTTCGCATTCCCTATGCTGGTTTTGATGTCAAGAGATGCTAAACGTCATGCTGGGATCTTAACGTTCGTTGGATTGATCATTGTGATAGGACATTGGTTAGATACATACATTATGGTTGCAGGTGGGTCATTAGGGCCTACAGCAACAATCGGAATTCTCGAAGTCGGAATGGCAATACTATTCTTAGGGTTCTTCATTCGAGTCATTCTGAATAATTTGACCAAGGCGCCGTTAACGCCAGTCAATCACCCGTTCCTTGATGAAAGTATTCATCACGAAATTTAAGTAACAATTTTAGTACTGAATAGATAACAGATAAAGATGGTAACGAAATTGATCATATTATTAGTCGTAGTTACAGGGATAATCGCTGCAGCGCAATTGATGCGCGTGTACGAACTATCCGCGAAACTGCGAAAGACTGGAGAACACGAAATCAGTAACCGAAATAATAGAATGAATGCAGCGCTTATGTTGATATTCATGATAGTTCTATTCATCGGCTTTATTTGGTTGATGTTGCATTATGGATGGGCAGGTCGTGGAGAATCGGCGTCGGTTCATGGACATGAATTAGATTGGCTATTGAATTTAAATTATGTCATCGTAATTGCGGTTTTCTTCATAACGAATTTTTTACTTTTCTTCTTCGCATGGAAATATGTCAAGAAGCCTGGAGTTCCTGCATTCTTCTACCCTCACAACAACAAGTTGGAGATGGTATGGACAGTAATCCCAGCAGTTGTTCTTGCAGTGATTATCATCTTCGGATTGAGAAGTTGGAATAAAGTTACTGACGCAGCATCTGATGAAGCGATTGTTATTGAACTTTTTGCAAAGCAATTTGATTGGACTGCTCGTTATTCGGGTATTGATAACCAACTTGGGAAGTTTGACTACAAATTAACTGAAGATACTAAGAATCCATACGGTCTAATGAATGCGGAGACAATCCAAATGGCAATAGATTCAATGGAAACGGGTACCGGAGGTATTTCATGGTTGGAAGATAGATTGAACGATCGCCATATCATGCTTACTCCAGAAGACCGCGATAAGTATTCTGTTGATTTGGGTCGAAAAGAACAACTTATTCGTCTTCTGTATCAAATGCGCCAATCGCACGATACTGCTGGAGATGAGATGTTGAAAGATGACATTGTATTGAAAGATACATTGTACCTATGTAAAGGGAAGCAGTACGAATTTAAGTTTAGATCTAAGGATGTATTGCACTCTGCGTACTTCCCACATTTCAGACAGCAGATGAATACTGTACCGGGCATGACAACTCGTTTGAAATTTACTCCAGACAAGACAACGGAGGAAATGAGAATTTCTCGTGGAGTTGATGATTTTGAATTTATCTTGATGTGTAATAAGATTTGTGGTACATCGCATTACAAGATGAAGATGATGATTGTTGTAATGGAAGAAGAAGATTACAACAAATGGATGGATGTCAAATCAAAAGGAGTTAAGAATGCTGACGGATCATGGGGAATTGAACCTGCTACGTTTGATTTTCAATTCCATAAAGACGCTAAAGCTGAAGCTCCAGTTGGGGATGATGCTGTAGATGCAGCTGATGGCGCAATGCCAGCAGATGCCGTGGCTGATTCGGTAGTAGTTGATCCAGCGGTATAGTTGGTCGAGAGATTTAAGAAAATAGATAATAATTTAAAATAGGATAGAATGGCTGCAGTTGCAATCGACGGACACGGACACGATGACCATGGGCATCACGAGGAAAGTTTCGTATCCAAATATATCTTTACGCAGGATCATAAGATGATCGGAAAGCAGTTCTTGATGACTGCAATATTCATGGGAGTTGTGGCAATGTTATTGTCCATCCTATTCCGAATTCAATTAGCGTGGCCTGGAGAGAGTTCTGACTTCTTGTCGTTCTTTTTAGGTGAACAATGGGCTCCGGGAGGAGTTCTGTCAGAGGACATGTACCTTGGGTTGGTGACAATTCACGGAACAATTATGGTCTTCTTCCTGTTAACAGGTGGATTGTCTGGAACCTTCTCGAACTTACTAATTCCATTGCAGTTGGGAGCACGTGATATGGCATCAGGATTCCTGAATATGCTTTCTTATTGGTTCTTCTTTATATCGTCACTTTTGATGTTTAGTTCGCTATTCATTGAAACTGGACCGGCAAGTGCTGGTTGGACAATATATCCTCCGCTTTCCGCCCTGCCTCAAGCCATTAGTGGCTCCGGCTTAGGTATGACGTTATGGTTGGCTTCTATGTCAGTCTTTATTGCGTCGTCATTGCTTGGATCATTGAACTACATTGTCACGATATTGAACTTAAGAACGAAAGGAATGTCAATGACTAGAATGCCGTTGACGATATGGACGTTCTTCGTGACAGCAATACTTGGTGTACTTTCATTCCCTGTATTACTATCAGCTGCCTTACTGTTAATGATGGACAGGTTGGCCGGCACGAGTTTCTATTTATCGGACATAATAATTAATGGAGAGATGCTCACCAATCATGGCGGTTCCCCCATACTGTATCAACATTTATTCTGGTTCCTTGGTCACCCGGAGGTGTACATTGTACTTCTTCCCGCACTTGGACTTTCATCTGAAATTATTTCCACCAATTCGCGAAAACCTATTTTCGGTTACCGTGCGATGATTGGATCTATTCTAGCCATTGGTTTCTTATCCTTTATTGTTTGGGCGCATCACATGTTTATCACCGGGATGAACCCTTTCTTAGGAAGTGTCTTTGTCTTTACAACTCTGTTGATTGCCATCCCATCCGCCGTGAAGGTGTTTAACTATATCACAACGTTATGGAAAGGATCTATTGTATTCACTCCAGCAATGTTGTTTGCAATTGGATTGGTTTCAACATTCATCACAGGTGGTGTTACTGGAATTATACTAGCAGATGCTGCACTCGATATTACAACGCATGATACCTACTTTGTTGTCGCCCACTTCCATGTGGTAATGGGATTATCGGCCGTCTTTGGAATGTATGGCGGGGTATATCATTGGTTCCCGAAAATGTTCGGTAAGATGATGAATACAAAATTGGGCTATGCACATTTCTGGGTAACTATAATTGGAGCATATGGAGTATTCTTCCCAATGCACTTTGTTGGATTAGCAGGAGCACCACGTAGATATTATGATTACTCTGTATATGGAGAGTTTGATAAAGATTCATTGGCGCAAATAATGGATTTGAATGTGATCATTACTGCCTTTGCAATATTTGCAGCACTTGGGCAGCTAATCTTCCTATTCAACTTCTTCTACAGTGTCTTTAGAGGGCCTAAAGCACCTCAGAATCCTTGGAAATCAAATACATTGGAGTGGACAACACCGGTAGAACATATTCATGGTAACTGGCCAGGAGAATTACCAACGGTTCATAGATGGCCGTATGATTACTCTAAGCCTGGTTCAGACGTTGACTTTATACCTCAAAATGTTCCACTCGCAGAAGGCGAAGAAGAGCATTAGATTAAAATATTTAATAACAAGGCCCCCTGATAAATTTTGTCAGGGGGCTTTTTTGTATTTTTGAGTTGCATTGGAAATTTCCAAGACGAATAAGTTTATAGCGTGGAAGAAGAGGAATCATTTGATTATAGAGAGGAAGAGCAGTCAGCGAAAGAACATGACTATGATAAAGTCTTGCGTCCGAAAAAATTGGAAGACTTCGCAGGTCAGCCGAAAGTGGTTGCTAATCTTCGGATTTTCGTTGAAGCAGCTACACTAAGAAATGAACCGTTGGATCATGTGTTATTACATGGACCGCCAGGACTTGGGAAAACTACCCTAGCAAATATTATTGCCAACGAGCTTGGAGTAAGTTGTAAGGTAACAAGCGGCCCGGTGCTTGATAAACCAGGCGATTTAGCGGGGCTTTTAACGAACCTTGAAAGAGGTGATGTTCTATTTATTGATGAGATACATCGTTTAAGTCCTGTGATTGAAGAGTATTTGTACTCGGCCATGGAGGATTATAGCATTGATATCATGATTGATAGTGGACCGAATGCGCGAACGGTTCAAATTGAATTGAGTCCATTTACTTTAATTGGCGCAACAACGCGATCTGGATTATTAACGGCGCCACTTCGTGCTAGGTTTGGAATCAACTCAAGGCTTCAATATTACGATTCGAAAACATTAACCCTGATCGTTGAGCGCTCCGCAAGTTTGCTTGACATTCCAATAAAGGAAGACGCGGCCTATCAAATCGCATCTAGAAGTAGAGGAACGCCTCGTATTGCAAATTCTCTTTTACGACGCGTACGTGATTTTGCCCAAATTAAGGGGGATGGAACAATCACCTTGGAAATTACGAATATAGCTTTAGAGGCCCTGAATGTGGATCAGAGTGGCCTTGATGAGATGGATAATAAGATTCTATCCACCATCATTGATAAGTTTGCTGGTGGCCCAGTGGGAATGACAACTATCGCAACAGCTATTGGTGAGAATGCAGGAACTCTTGAAGAAGTATACGAACCGTTCTTGATTCAGGAAGGATTTCTGATGCGTACTCCTAGAGGAAGGAAAGTCACTGAGCGTGCATACAAGCACCTTGGAAAGGATAGAGGATTTACACAAGGTGGGCTTTTTTAGCTATGGCGCAAATACAACTTACTTCTAGCGATGATCTTACGATGTCAATTGTTGAGTCAGGCGTAGTTTCATGGCAAGACCTGATCCGCGTAGTAGAGCAATTTCATTACGGTAGAAATCAGAACCGAGAGGACTTAGAATTAGTTTGGACAGAACGAAAAGGAACCTGTAGTTCAAAGCATGCATTTCTAAAACATGTTGCCGACCTCAATGAGCTTGATGATATCACATTGATACTTTGCATGTACAAAATGAGTGCTCGGAATACGAATGGTGTTGGATCGGTGCTTGAAAAACATAAATTACCATTTGTTCCTGAGGCACACTGCTACTTGAAAACTCCAGCGGGTAAGATTGACGTAACAAATGCTGAATCCAGTTTTGAAAATATTGCAAATGACGTATTGTACGAGGAGATAATTCAATCCACAGACGTCGCTAAGTATAAAGTTGGTTTACATCGAAAATACATCAATGAATGGGCGAGTGAGAATACAGATCTCTCAGGTGATCAGGTATGGGATAT
>JBLHPQ010000021.1:0-43011 GCA_047624355.1 Flavobacteriaceae bacterium
TTTTAATAGCAGTAGAAGCATATCATCCTCTTGGAAAACCATGTATGCATCGCACAGACCTTTTAGTGCCATTGCATTCCATGAGGTCAAGGATTTATCGTCCAAACCAGGACGTATTCTATACGAACGTGTTTGTAATAAGCGCTGATTAATTTCTGTGATTTTCTCTTCCAACTGAGTTCCAGACCAACCCAACTTCTTGCAAAAATCGGCATCACCTTCAGAACGAAGTAATATGTAATTATCATCTTCCCAATATCCACGTTGATTCACCGAATAAAAATCGAGTACCCACTGATCATCATCTCCAAGTACCTCATCCAAATCGGCTTTCGTCCAGACGTAAAATTTACCTTCCACTCCTTCACTATCAGCATCCAAGGCCGCATAAAAAGCACCCGATTCATCTAACATCTCTCGCTCCATCCATGCCACGGTTTGCAATACAATGCGCTTATATAATGGTTTTTCAAATATGCGGAACGCTTTGCTATAAATACTCAGCAGCTGCCCATTATCGTACAACATCTTCTCAAAATGCGGAACCTTCCAGAGCATATCCACAGAATAACGCGAGAATCCTCCACCAATTTGATCATAAATACCGCCAAGTGCCATTTTATCTAATGTCAATTCAACATGGGATTTAACCGCGTCGTCTTTTGAATGCATGGCATAATCAAGTAAAAACTCAATGTTGGAGGGTAAGGGGAATTTTGGAGCACGACTGTTCCCTCCTTCGTAACGATCGAAATTTTTCGACCAGCGTTGAATTAGTTCTTTAAGTTGTTCTTCTTTAAACGTTCTGTTATCTTCAGCTTCGGCTATTAATTCACTTGAGATTATCCCTTCATGTAAGTTGGAAGCATACTCCAACATCTTGTCATGTTCGTTTTCTTTTGTGTGATTCAATGATTGCAAGATGTGCATCCACTGATCCTTTGGAAAATACGTTCCACCATATACTGGTCTACCATCAGGAAGCGTAAAACAATTTAATGGCCATCCACCTTTTTGCGTCATCAACTGAACCGCAGTCATATAAACTTGATCAACATCTGGCCGTTCTTCGCGATCCACCTTAACATTGATAAAATGTTTGTTCATCAATTCTGCGACTTCTTCATCCTCGAAGGATTCATGCTCCATAACGTGACACCAATGACAAGCAGAATAACCAACACTCACGAGTACTAACTTATTTTCTTTCTTCGCTCTTTCAAAAACATCATCCGACCACGGCACCCAATTTACAGGGTTATGCGCATGTTGTAATAAATACGGCGAAGACTCGTGAATGAGTTCATTGGTGAATTTCTCCATGCCACAAAGGTAAAGGAATTCGAGAAATTCTAGAGCCTTTTATAGACTAACTTCAACTAGCGACACGGTCCAATCCTCAGTTAAATTGTACTTCTTTTTTGATGTCAGTAATCCAACTCCAACAAATATAAGCGGTATTGATATTATTGCTATCAGAACACCTCCAAAGACATCTCCGATAGTCTCAGCCCGAGTAGCGAGGTAAAATCCGCCACTGATTCCAGCCGACGAGGCAAGAACAAGAACACCACCTCCAATCAGGAGTGGATCATATCTTGCGGTGATTTCAGCAATATCAGAAATGTCAATAATCCGTTCCGTCTTTCCCAACACACTTATTTGCCGAGAATTTAGATTTTGAAAAGTTCCACGAATTTTTTCTTCCGAATCATCCTTTAAAACAACGATTATTTTTCTTCCGGCTTCAAGAACTCTAACCTGACCATCACTTCGAGTGACTATTAAATCATATCTCCTGTCTGTCTGAGCGACAGAAGTCATCGTTAATAGTAAGAAGAATGTAGCTAAGAGAAACTTCATCAAGAAATTAATTGAATGCTACGCAAATTATCCAATTTCAGGTAGAATAACAACTTCCGTTAATTATCATTTTGAATCAGATTGTTTGTACTTTCGAGCTACTGATGATAAAAAGGCTTCCAAAATTTCTGGATTATGTTATTCTGCTGATTGTATTGGTTGTCGCATTATGGCCACTAGTTAGCGGAGCCGCGGTCATGAAATGGGATGCAATGGATTTGTATCTCCCATGGAAATATTTTGTCACAGATGGAATCGCGCATGGTCAACTCCCACTCTGGAACCCCTATATCAATGCTGGTTTTTCCCAAATGGGTGACCCTGGTAGTTGGTATCCTGTCAGTTGGGTAATTGGATGGCTTTCTGGCTCGTATGGCATGGGGAGCCTTCATTTTGAATACTTACTTCACTTGTACATTGGTGGAATTGGCTTCTACCTCCTTGGGAAATCACATGGCTGGCTCCGGGCAGCATGTCTCGTTGGCGGAATTGGTTATATGCTCTCAGGAATTATGATCGGGAACGCTCAACACGTTGGCTGGGTCGTCAGCGCTGCATGGTTACCATGGATACTTGTATATTTCAGAGCTATCCTAAATAAGCCTAACCTTTCGTCTGGACTTAAGCTAGCACTCGTGTTATTTCTCATGCTTTCTGGTGGTTATCCCGGCATGTTTATCGTGACGGTTTATATTCTGGTCTTTTACTTTATAATCAATGCTTGGAAAAAGTACCGAGCGAAGGATTCGAATCTTCTAAAAAAACAGCTACTTTATTTCAGTATTGCAGGCTGCGTTTTCATGGCTCTCGGGCTGGTCGTTCTTATTTCTTCGTTTGATATGTCTTCCCTGATTACTAGAGGTGTTGGACTGAATGATCGCACGGATGTTTGGAATACACTTAATGGTTCACTGACTCCACAATCACTCGTTTCTTACGTCTATCCGCTAGCAACAACGGTAAATGATCAGGCCTTTTGGGGCGCGGACTTCTCCATGACGAACTGTTATTTTGGAGTGCTCTCCTTACTCACTATTCTCGTTGTTGTATTTCAAAAGGATGCTCCAAAGAATAGCAGAATTTATGCAGTTATTGGATTACTATTTCTTGGCATCGCCTTGGGACAGGATTTACCATTACGGAAGCTTACGACCTATTTACCTTTCATGGATCTCTTTAGATTCCCATCACTCTTCCGACTTTTCGCCTTATTCTTTTTTCTTCTTTCGGCTGGAGTTTCACTCAATCATATTTTGGCCTCTGATCGTTTGAAGAAGCATTTTTTGTATGCTTTATTGATCTTAAGTGGAATTTTTGGACTTGTAAGTTTACTCTTATTCACGGATGTTGAACTCTGGAAATACAAGCAAATATTCAGCATTGGATGGCTTCATTTTATGGAGCAGGGAACGATTAAGGAATTGATCTTTTTGCAAAGCGGCATCCTTGTCCTTCTTACTGGAGGATTATGGCTTTTATTGAGGTCAAAGAAAATTTCTTGGGGCATTGCACTTTTAGTAATCATTTCGGTAGAAGCGATTTCATTCACTAGAATGAATAACTATGCCACTATTTTATACGACAGATCACTTTCGGAGGCTTCTGTTGGAATGGATGATCTTCCAGATGGCTATCCAACCCCTTCAACCTCTCTTCCTTTGACGACGTTCAATGATGTAGATCAGAGTCAACACTTTATTCAACTTTGGAAAAACTTATCGATCTACTTAAAACAGCCAACGTATGATGGGATCAGTCCGTATGCGTATCATAGCATGGCGGAAGCTGTCGTTAGTGGCGAATTCGATAAAATAACTAAATATCCCCTCATTTTCTTAGCATCCGAATTAGACAAAGATCATAACATTGACACGACCTCAATAGATACACTATCCCATCAAAAATTGAGAATTGATGGTTTCAATCCGAATAACATTACAATTAATGTTCAATCTACAACTTCTTCCTATTTAGTCTACGTTCAAAATCATCACCCCTCCTGGAATGTTTATATCGACAGCAAAAAAGCTGAATTACACAAAGTGAGCGATACATTTATGGCCGTAAAAATTTCTAAAGGCACGCACACGGTGGATTTCCGTTTTGAACCAACAAAAGTGATCACTTCGAGTTTCATTAGTATTGGGACATTATTCGCTGTTCTTCTATTCCTAATTAAATCTTACTTCAGAACAAATATCCGTCGAAAATCCAAGACCTAGAGTTATCCTCTTTTGGGTTTTAATAAAAATTCATAAATGACATAGAATTAACGCTAAAGCTGGTTAATTTTGCTTGATTAATATCCCTTTGGAGAAACAAGTACGCCCATATAAAATTGTCATATACATCTTAGGTATCCTAGTGTTATTATCACCTGTGGTATATTTTATGCCTGATGACGGCGTCAAAATCGCTGGAATTGAAGTTAATTTCCTCACGCTTGAAGATTTCACTCATCCCAAAACACAAGAAAACGCGGATATTTCAGACATTCTTGCAGATATCGATACATCTTTAAACGCACCCATCAAACCCTTGATAAAGCATAAGAATGGATCGAATGGTGATATGGGGGCTCCTGGAGCAGGAAGCTTTGAAGTCGAGAGCGCGACAGAACTACTCATGAATGAGTCAGCAAAAACGAACCTTCACAACTTCTTCGAAATACTATCCAGTTCAGCAGCAAACAAACAAAAAATTTCGATCCTTCACTATGGGGATTCTCAGATTGAGGGAGATCGAATGACAGGTTTTATTCGCGAGAGAATTCAACAACAGTTTGGAGGCAACGGGCCCGGACTCATTCCGGCGACAAATGTCTATGATACCTATGCGTTCAATCAGACGTATTCGGAAAATTTCGAACGCTATACTTGCTTTGGGGGCGGTTCCCTTAAAAGTAGAAAATACGGGGCAATGGCTTCTGCTTCCCGCTTCACTCCAGAATATGATGCTGACAGCCTTGCGAGCATGACGGACTTAGAAGAACAGGTAGGTTGGATTGAGGTTGCTCCGTCATCCAGAGCTTTCAGTAGAGCGCGATCCTACAATAATGTTAGAATGCATTACAACGCTTGCATTGCTCCAACCATGCTGCGGGTATATCAAGATGGGGCAGTTATTCACGAAGACAGTTTGATAATGGACGGAGGGCAACATACCGTTCAACTTAGTTTTCCATCTACTCCCGGACCCTTAAAATTTGAATTTACAGGAACGGTTAGTCCGAATGTTTGTGCTTTCTCCCTAGAAGGCGATTATGGTGTGCAAGTATCTAACATTGGCATGCGCGGTTCAAGCGGAACGATTTGGGGCCGAATGGATCAAGGCATTTTAGCGAGGATGTATGGCGAACTCAATACAAAATTGATCATCATGCAGTTCGGAGGTAATTCCGTTCCTTCCTTTGAAGATAGCACCTCGGTGAGAAATTTCGCAGGTTATTTCCAAGGTCAGATAAGTGCCGTTAAACGCCTAAATCCTGGTGCAATGGTTATCGTGATTGGCCCTAGTGATATGTCTGTCTACGACGATGGACTGCATGTTACCTACCCACTCTTGCCCTATTGTGTTGATCGCATGATGGCAGCAACAAAAGCATCAGGAGCTGCTTATTGGAATCTTTATGCAGGGATGGGAGGATTTAACTCAATGCCCGCTTGGGTTGAAAAAGGCTTGGCTGGAAAAGATTATATCCACTTCTCTGGAGCCGGATCAAAATACGCTTCTCAAATGTTTTACAACGCGCTCATGCAAGAGTACAACAACTGGAAAGGAAACTGATGAGATTCATTTTCTACATAGCTAGTTGCGCGTTGATGATGAATTCATTCGCACAAGATTCGCTCCCTGGTTTAGCTGGATATTCGTTTCCTGATTTTAGGATCATGGATACCTCCCTCCGATCGACCTATCCTTTTGTGAAATATGAAGTAAACAATTACAGATTTCATTCTCAGGAGAGTAAAAACTTCAAAATTTTCTACGAGAAGTTAACAACAATTATTGAGAGCAAAACGGGTAAACTGAACATTTATCATATCGGTGGATCTCACATCCAAGCTGATATTTATACACATGATGTTCGCGCCAATTTACAATCGCGATGGGACGACATCCCAGGAGAACGAGGTTGGGTTTTCCCCTTTGATTTAGCGCAAACAAACAATCCGGGCAATTATGAATTTTCCTCTCCTAATAAATGGAGGGGACTGAGAAGCGTCAATCATAAACCAGCGAAATACGGCGTCGACTATGGTGTTCTTGGAGCAATAATCACGTGTCCTGATTCTGTCATTACCATTAAATATAAGCACGATAGAACAACCGTAAAACCTCCCTTTAATCACGTTCGGGTTTACCATAACATTGGTGAATTCCCTTACTGGTTACATTTTGGAGGTGATGAACTCCTAGTTATTGATACACACCATAACCCGGAAATAGGATTTACCGACATCTACCTTTCGGATGCCATAGATACTTTCAATATTCAATTTCAACGAAGAGGTGCACGCGCACCAGAACTAGAAATTTACGGATTTGTGCTGATGAATGATGACCCTGGTATTTCATTTACATCCATTGGGATAAACGGTGCAGGATTGTATACTTATCTAGGAAATAAGCGATTTGAAGAACAATTAAAGACGTATCCACCAGATTTCTTCGCTTTTGCGGTTGGAACGAACGATGGGAATACGACGTACGCAAAGTTCAAACCTGAGGTTTACAAGCGAAACCTCGAGAAGGTGATGCAAATGGTCCTGCGTGCAAATCCAGACTGTGCGTTACTACTCACGGTTCCAAATGATTCTTACTATCACAGACGGTACTTGAATAAAAACATTGCACGAGAGCGAACAGTTATCATCGAACTTGCTGAGGAATATAACATGGCTGTTTGGGACATGTACGGAATTATGGGAGAATTGGGGTCTTCGAAGACATGGAGAAACAATAAACTTATGCGGAGCGATATGATTCACTTCACCCACCCTGGCTATCATTTCAAGGGCGATTTGTATTTCGACGCGTTTCTGAAATTTATGGATCAAATGGAATCTGAAACTAATCTAGCCAATTGATGATGGAATTCTTCTACATATTCCAGGAGCGCTTCCTAAACATATTTTCACTTGACGTAGGAGATGCAACTACCCTTGTGTTTACCAAGCTAGATTTTTGGATGTTCTTCCTTCTGGCAATGATTGTCTTCTCCTTCTTGCACAAAAATAAGTTGGTTCGCAGTATCTATTTGACGGCGATCAGTCTTTTCTTCTTCTATAAAACCTCTGGCTTATATGTTCTTTTGCTCGGTATTAGCATCACCGTGAATTATTTCATGGGCCGAAAGATTTTCAATGCACCCTCTGATCTGAGAAGAAAGTGGATCATTGCATTCTCGGCAATTTTCAACCTGCTTATTCTTGCCTACTTCAAATACGCCTACTTTTTTGCTGATTCCTTTAACGAGATGTTCGGTACCGACTTCCAACTAGTCAATCACTTTGCGCAGTTCGGAAATAACGTATTTGGAGCAGGTTCATTTGTGTTAGACATCGCGCTACCAGTGGGTGTGTCTTTTTTCACCTTCCAGAACATCAGCTACGTCGTTGATATCTATAGGAAGGAAATCAAGCCTGTAAAGAACTTTTTCGACTATACGTTCTTCGTTACTTTCTTCCCACAGTTAATCATGGGACCGATTGTTCGTGCGCGTGATTTTATCCCTCAAATCAGCCAGCCCTATAGCTTAACCAAGGATGAGTTTAGTTGGTCGGTAATACAAATCGTTAAGGGACTTGTGAAGAAGATTGTGATCGCCGATTTTCTGGTTGTTCACTTCATAGATATAATCGTGCAATCTCCTGGAGCATATCCTGGTTTTGTAAGTGTACTTGCCATGTGGGCATATTCCCTGCATATCTATGCCGACTTCTCCGGCTACACGGATATTGCGATTGGTCTCTCACGCTTAATGGGGTTCAAACTTAAACCGAACTTTAATTCACCCTATAAAGCCACGAGTGTCGCCGACTTCTGGCGTCGTTGGCATAAGTCACTCGGTTCTTGGTTGCGCGATTACCTCTACATCCCATTGGGTGGAAATAGGGGTGGAACGATCGGTTCCTATATTGCGATTGTCCTCATATTCACTTTTTTAATTTTCATCACCCAATGGTATGAGCTCCTCTATGTATATGGTGGATTGACCATCATCTATGTGATCGGTGTCTTCACTATTAAGGATTTCAAACGCTATGTCCATCGCGACTTAAATCTCCTGATCACAATGGTCGTTGGGGGTTTATGGCATGGTGCAAGCGAGAATTTCGTAATCTGGGGAGCGATGAATGGAGCGGCATTGATCATTTACAAATATTGGAAACAAATTAGCTTCTACGAAAACAAGAAGAATATCGCCGTTCACTTTTGGAAGATCTTTATCACCTTCAACTTTATTACTTTAACAAGGATCTGGTTTAAGCTGGATGAAGATGGAATGCCATTGGTGATGCTCGATCAAATTTGGAACCACTTCAATTTCACTTGGGACGTATTTGTGACTATCCTTGCCACCTATCAAGCGGTGTTCTGGGTTATGCTTGTCGGATTCATAATTCATTGGCTTCCTGACAACGTTAAAGCGCTTTATGAAAAATTGTTCATGCGTATGCCACTGATCGTACAAGCGCTCTGTGTAGGGATAATTGTCTTTTTGCTTTATCAGTCGATCTCGGGTGAGGCTCCCCCCTTTGTATATCTCTCGTTCTAACATCGGCTGGATTACCTATTTGTAGGCACGAGTAAAATCCAATTTATTTCTATCTTGGTGGTCTACTAATTATGTAAACTAACGATTCATCACTTATTCACTAACCATGAAATTATTTTCTCGTTGCCTACTCTTCGTGAGTATACTTATTGCTCATTCTACAGTTCACGCCCAAAAAGATGCTCCGGTTGTAGGAGATGCCATAAAAATCGTTCAACTGATTGGCAAAGATTATTCAAGCGTTAGTCCTCAACTTCGAAAAGAAGAAATTATTCGAGATCGTAAATCAATTATCGCGACGTTTAAGTCTTATATGACCCAGGCTGAGCTCAGCGCCTACAACGCAACGTTTTCTTCTGAGGAATGCCTGACGACAACCCAGACATTAGTTAAATTGGAAAATCGTCTTCGCATATCTACTAAGGAACATGAAGAGACAAAAGCTCTTAACACACGCTTCAGTGATCCCAAAGAAGCGATCGCGTACTACAAGGATTATGTGCTTACTACGCGCGCAAAAATGAATGCAGATCAAGCTAAGTTGGATACTGCGAAGAATGAATTGGATTTACGGATGATGGCGTATATCGGTAAAGTGTTCAATAATCCTTACCTCAGTTATGTAGCTAATTCGACTCATCTCAAGCATTCAAATTTAGTTAAAAACGCAAACGATATACACTCTTCGGCATCTCTCGAAACATCAGTCCAAAAAGGAATTCCTTTCATTGGTGGAGACTTAAGCTTTGAAACTGCTATCGAAGGACTAAGCAGATTTTTAGCTTCAAGGATTAAGGAAGAGTTAACTACTTACGTGATCACTAAAGTGCAAGAGTGGCTTGAAAATTCAGGGCCTGATAGTCCGTTAAATGAACTAAAAGAATTGCTTCCTAGAACAGTCGAGTATCTGATAACGTTTAACGCGGATCAACTTCTTAACTTTACGGATGAGATCAAGCAGTACATAGAAAGTGATTTCAATAACCTTTTGGGTAATCTGCCAAATCTTCGGCACACTCCAAGAATCGCTCGCATTTTAGACATGCACCCTGATATGGACTTTGCATTTGAAGCACTCGAAATGATTCCACAATTGGCAAAAATAAAGCGCCCAATTGAATATTTTGAAATCCTTGAGGGAAGCAGAAACATCGCCCGTTGGGGAAGCAGTCAAACGCCATTAAAGCGAAACATTTCAAACGCAATGGCGATGACATGTCTAATTGCACGAAGCCTCACAACGATGGAAACAGGTCAATTGGAGCTCGTTAATTTGGAAGATATTGATAACTACCTGGACAACAATCAGTTCTTTCAACTTTACTTCGGTTTCCTTCATCAACAAAACCTGAAATTCTACAATGCGAACTTTTTAGTTCCAATGGGGCATGATATTCCATTTAAAAAAATAGCAGAAGATTCCACATTTACAATTACAACTTGTCGAACATGTCCGATTCCACTTGGATCCATAATGGAGGAAATAATGAACGTTGTCGATAGTACTAAAACCGTGGAGTTGATCGCTGCTCGTGCCACGTTCGAAGTAATACTAGGTCAACTCGGTCTTCAGATAGACAAAGTGAACTCCACGGCCGTTGAAATAAGAAAGCTAAATAAAAAAGGCGAAAAAATCCCGGTAGATCTAGCAACAGAATTTATTGGTGAGATCATTAATTTCGCCGATGAAATTGCCATTGCAAGCGATACACTGATCAATTTTCTTATCGTCCAAATTAATGATGGAAACCGTGGAATCGACACCATTGTAGCAAGCAAATATTACGGGCACAGATTCTATTCCATCCAGTTTGAGAAAGACAAAAATAAGCTCAAACCAGTTGACATTTATGAGCGGGTCACACCATACATTGCTGCGGCAAGATCCACAAATCAGATCATTGTTGACTTACATGGAAAAAACTATGCTTCCGCAATTCTTACTGCATTGGAGATCCTTTCGGAAATCGCACCGGACAATGTACTGGCTGAACTTGAAACAGCCATTGAGCAAATCACAAATCTCGGAGACTTGTTGGATAATAAAAAACTCGCCTTATTCGGAGAAATTGCTGACACAAAAAAAGGGCCTATTAAGAAAAGTAAGCCATACCTTGAAAGCGTAATAGCTCTCAATGCATTCTTACTAGAACTGAGAACTTATCATCAACTCAATTATGATGAAAATGCATCGTTTATCGCAAAAATCGACAAGGTTAGAGCAATACTAACTCATATTTCCGGTGACAATGGAAGTCTAGCAATATCTGCGGCAGATCGTGACGTATTAAACGAATTGGTTGGAGATGAGACGTTCAGAAAAGTAATAATTTCTTACTACACGGGTAAATCTATAGATAAGTTGACTACAGAGCTGGTAGCCGATATGCAATCTTTTGTTATTAGCGTCAAGGACGACACTATTCCACTTTTCAGCAGAGCAGAAGCACTAGCATTTGGTGTCATTTTTGACAACCTTGCCAAGTACACTTTTCACTATGCCGTTGGAGGTAAATCTGATAAAGACAAATATGAAAAGCTAATAAAGGCAGAGGCGCTGAAACTAGAACTGTTCATCGGAAATTATGCCTTCGCATTTCCTTCGAAGTTAAACATCGAACCAAATTCACAGCTATTTATGCTAATCCACTTTGTGAATGATATGGCACGCTCAGAGACTCCTGAAGATGTTGAAAAGGCAATTGAAGCATTCGCTCTCCCATCTGGGAGTTTTGCAATAAAACGAACGGCGAGATGGAATGTGGCAATCAATTCTTACCCAGGAATGTTTGGGGCAATGGAGCGCACTCAGTTTACGGATAGCCTAGGAGCAACATCTATAGGTTGGAGTAAAACGGCTAGCCTAACGGTACCAGTCGGCTTAAGCGTATCAAGAGGATCAAGGAAATGTGGATCAATAGGTCTGTTTTTTCCAATTATAGATATTGGAGCCTTAACGAGAATTCATTTAGATACAAATGCAAACACAGCCGTGATTCCAGATTTCACGTTTAAAAACATTCTCTCTCCAGGAGTCTTTGTGAGCTACGGCTTCCCAAAATCAGCACTTAGTATTAATCTTGGGATACAATTTGGACCAGAACTACGACGAATTGAAAATGATGAGGAAAAGAGCTATGAATCTTGGCGTATTGGAGCAGGATTGACATTAGATATTCCACTACTGAATTTATTTACGAAGCCAAGCATTACTCGATTGTAGATGAGAATTTTTACCCTCATATATCTAATCATATTCTCGACAGGAATTTGTTGCGCTCAAGAAGAGGAACCATTAATCCTTTCTTCACCTTCTCCCACTTCGGAATTGCTTGAGCAGTGTTCTAAACAAGAGGCAATACTTCTTGAGGGGCAAATTATCAATAAAAGTAGTTACGAGCAAAATGACCTGAAGACGAATGAGCTCTTGCAGCAATCAATAGAATCTTTCTCAACGACCATTGACCCCGTTTTGGAAAGTATAATTATTGATCAATCAGAACAGGTCACAGAATCTCAGACTGCAGTTGTGGCTGACAACTCAGAATTAAACAAACGTATCGCAACTGGTCCCTCGCAGTATGACAGCCGTGTTGAGCTCCTCGAATTAAGCCCGATCATAGATTGGCAGCGCAGTATATTAGACAATAGCAGATCTGTTGGGATTATCATTGAACGTGATCGATTATCAGCATTAACTGACACACTCTATGCCTTGGATATTTCAACAAAACTTAAAACCGTCTTCCGCTTATGTCCTGAAGAACCATACAGTGAGCAGTTATCCTTAGGTGTAGGTACAGCGTTTATAGTAGGCGAAGACATTATGATGACCGCCAGCCATGTGTTTGAAGCAGACATTGAGAATTACGTTGTTCTTTTCAATTTTGAAATCATTAATCGAGGAGGAGCCGTTTTTCCAATTGTGTCTAAAAGTGATGTTTATGAAATAGCTGCCATTACTGAAGACAACGCTGAACTTGATATCCTTCAATTTCGTGTAAGTCGTCCTCTTAACGCGCCAGTATTGAAATTAGCAACTACGAATACACTTTCGAAAGGGAAGAGCATATATATGATTGGACACCCCTCTGGATTACCAAAAAAAGTAGCACTCAACGCTTCAGTTTACACCAACGATAATCCGTTTCATTTCTATTCCACACTGGATGCTTATCAAGGTAATTCTGGATCACCCGTCTTTGACATGGCAACACATACTGTTATTGGCGTTCTTGTTTCAGGATCACAAGATTTCACTTGGACTGGGCATTGCAATAAATCCAAGTTGTGCTACCTCCCCTATTGCAAAGGAGAAAAGGTGATCCGCTTTGAGCAAATTCTCAACAATTAATCTCGCCTACTTTCGTTATCATAATCGGGCACAATTTCTGCTACCTTTAATCTAGAACCGTATACCAAGTATGAAGTACTTCATTTTGTTTATTTCAGCGCTAATCGTTCAATCTGTCTCGGCGCAGATCGACACGACCTACTATGATGACGGCACTATTCAATCTACAGGTAGTTGGAAGAACGAGAAACGTGAAGGAGAGTGGATTCAGTATTCTGAGGGCGGAATCAAGTACATAGTAGGTCACTTTAAAGTTGGAATTCCTACAGGAAATTGGAAAGAATATTATCCAAACCAGCAACTAAAAAAGGATGGTGATTTCCTCGATGGAAAGACACACGGAAAAGTTCTTGGATACTATGAAAACGGCAATTCTAATTATATAGAGCATTACGACAAAGGGGCTAAGGAAGGCGAGCAACGCTACTTCTATGAAGACGGCAACTTGAGGGGAATTGAGAATTATAGCAAGAACGAGTTACACGGTGCCTACACAGAATTTTATAATGACGGTCAAGTCAAAGCTGAGGAGTTTTTTAACACTGGCATAGAGGATAGCACATCCTACGGATATTTTCAAAATGGTCAACTCCGATCGAGCGGAACCTGGGCGCTAGGCGTTCATATTGGGTTTTGGAGGCAGTATTTTGAAAGTGGTGACCTCCAACATATCCAACAATTTGATGAACTCGGGAGAAAAACGAATCGTTGGATTTATTACTTCCAATCTGGAAAAACACTGGGCATTGCTCACTATATAGAAGACAAACCAGACAGTATTTGGATCGGATATTTCGAGAATGGGAAGATTAAGTCAAGAGAAATCTACGCTAACGGAGTAGAACAAGGAGATTGGGTTTATTATCACGAAAACGACACTTTGATGGGGAAAAAACGCTGGATCGATGGGGAACGACAGGGTGACTGGACCGAATACCACGAAAATGGACAACTTAAAACATCCGTTACTTTTGTCGATGGACAACCCGAAGGACAATCGCTAGAATTTGCAATAGACGGAAAACAGAAAATGGTTACTTCGTGGGCCTTAGGTAAACAAACTGGCCCTTTTAAATCGTTTCATGAAAATGGTTTTCTTAAGTCGAAAGGAGTATTAATCGATGGAAAACAAGACGGAAATTGGCTGGACTACAATGAGGATGGAATTCTTGCTCTCAAGTATTCCTATGCTGATGGCAAAAAAAATGGAGAATGGACTTTCTATCATTCCAACGGTGAAGTTTACAAAATTGGGGAATTCGAGATGGGTGAACAAGTCGGGGATTGGCTCGAATATGATGAAGATGGAAAACAAGTGGAAACGAACTAATTTCAGCATCTTTTTCTGCGTATCTTTGATCAACACAATCAACTCTAAATGAAAAAACTACTCCTTCTCTCCTTCCTGGGCCTAGCTCAGATTAGTGCTGCGCAAATAACGATAGATGTTTTGTCCTATAATGTGCTTAATTTCCCTAATGGATCAGCTTCTCGTATAGACACACTGAAAAAAATATTAACCCATTATACGCCGGATTTAATGCTCGTTCAAGAGTTGAAATCTGACGTAGGATTAGCGTCAATCACTACAGCGCTAAATGAAATTTCTCCCGATCCATATAGCTCAGGAACCTATGAAGTGCAGCAGTCAAACCCATCTTCTAGCTGGAAATTGCAGCAAAATATTATCTATAATACCGATATGTTCAGCCTTGCTGAAGAAAAAGTAATCACAAGTACCTATCGTGATATTAATTATTTCAAGTTGTATCTGAACGATGTTAACCTGTCGACGAGTTTAGATACCATCTTTTTGCATGTTTACGTAACACACTTAAAATCTTCACAGGGTGCTACAAATGAGCAATTACGTTTTGAAATGTCGCAGGTGATGCGCGCTGAAATTAATGCACTTCCGGCAAACAGTAATGTTCTTTGTGGTGGAGATTTCAATGTCTACAATAGTTCAGAAGCCGCCTATCAACACCTACTAACAACTGGACTTACGAATACACTTGTCGATCCAATCAATCTTCCAGGAGACTGGCACGATGGCGCATTTCCAAACAAAGAAATTCACACGCAATCCACTCGATTAACGGCTCTTTCCGATGGCGCAAGTGGAGGTTTAGATGATCGTTTTGATTTCGTTTTACACAGCACTGAGCTAAATCAAGGTAATTCACGTCTTGATTACATTGATGGAACGTACGACGCACTTGGTAATAACGGAACGTGTTACAACCAAGATCTTCTCAATTGTACATCCATCGGAAATGTCCCAGACTCAATCATTTCAGCACTCTATTACTTCTCGGATCATTTACCTGTTGTTTTCAGTCTCTCGAGTGATGCAACGCTAAGCGCTGCTGTCCAAGCATTGAACGACTTTCAAATTTATCCGAACCCTGTCGAGAACCTCCTCTATTTAATAACTAATTCGAATCAGCCAATTCGTCTAATAATCACAGACATTTCGGGCAAGGTGGTCGTCGATACTACTTTTACGAATAAGTACGCATATGATCTCACGTCGATCAATCCAGGCATCTATTTGGTTAATCTGTTAGACGGTAATGTTCTTGTGAAACGAGAGAAGGTTTTTAAACTATAAATGACACCCCATTTACACGCGTTAAATTTGATTAATTAAGGGATAATGGCAAACCCTCGAAGTTTCAAGGCAGCTAATACTAAAAGTATGAAAAATAATGTTCTCTTTATTGGAATCGATGTAAGTAAAAGACCCTAGATGTCGGAGAATTGTAATTCTCAGACTACCAAATCAATCGAGAATTCGCAAGAGGCCTTTCGTAAAGAAATTGAAGGCTTAATTACTGATTACCCTACTTTACCATCAAAATTGGTGTTGAAAATACAGGGGTTTACAACTGCAATGTCAATGCGGTAATTCCTAGTTTTGATATTGAACCTTATGTGTTTAATCCGTTACATCTTAGTCGGTCAATTGGGTTTGCGCGTGGTAAATCCGATGCTATTGATGCATTAAGAATAGCCGATCATTTACCTAGGAATGAACAAGAGCTGACCCCCTCACATATTTGTACGCAAGTCAATTGACCAGCTAAAGGCGCTACTATCAATGCGTAATCGACATGTGAAATATCGTAAGGGTTACAAGCAGGCTGCCAAAGAACTCAACGACATGAAAGTGACGGATTTGGCTGAAGGTGCAGATCCATCGACCAATGGAATCGTCCAGCAAATCACCAAGGAAATAAACATTATTGAGAAGAAAATAAACCAACTTATTTATAAAGACAACAGGCTGAATCGACTTTATAATTGCATAACCAGGGTTCCTGTTGTAGGAAAGGTAATCGCCTGGACAGTAATCATCAAAACCAATGAATTCAAAACAATCAATGACCCAAGAAAGCTTGCTTGTTTTGCAGGTGTGGTTCCATTTGAATCTCAATCAGGATCTTCCATTTACAGGAAGCCAAGGGTGTCATTTATGGCAGACAAAGCGCTAAAGAAAATCTTAACTATGGGGGCAATTAGAGTTATTCAGCTAGAGGGCGAATTAGCAGAATATTATCAAAGAAAAGTGCTCGAAGGAAAAAATAAGATGTCCGTAATTAACGCTATTAGAAACAAATTAATTGCAAGAATATGTTCGTGTGTTAATAATGACAGATTATATGTAAAACGTTTGGATTTGTCATAGAAATCGAACTGACAATGTCGCTTTAAGAAAGTATCAAAAAAATCAACCGCCTATAATTTCATGCGTGCCATTCATCCATAATAACTACTGATTATCATTCAATTACATTTCTCTTGTAACTTTTTTTTGCCTCTGATGTCTTACTTATAGAAACAGGCATTCAATCAATTAAAAAGTGAATTATGAAAAATTTAGCAGTATTATTCGTTAGTTGTATCTTAAGTATTAGTGCAACATTTGCAGGAGGAAATCCTGAATTATCAGAAGAGATCAATCAAAAAACTATTGTTGATTTAACTGGAATTGAATTAAATCAAGAACGTCAAGACTTTGTTATTGTCCGTCTCACAATTGTTAATGGAGCAATCGTAATCAAAGGAGTACAAGGATCTACGTTAGAATTAGAGAAAATCATTTTGGATAAATTGAATTCTCTGGAAATCGAAGCTGATTGCAATGCAGGTGAGCAGTTCGCATACAAATTTACATTCGAAGAAAGGTAGGCTTCGAGAACCGCAGCCTTAGGGATAGCAGCGGCATCCTTTGATAATCGAAGACTGAGGCTCTCGAAGTCCGCGGTTTAAAAAGATAGAGCGCATAGCCCGCTCGAAGGCCCAAAAAGAAATCAGTAAATTTGGTCGATACTGAAAGACCTGCAATTCATGAAGCATTCAATCATTCTATCCATCGCATTATGCGTCCCGACCACCTTCATCGCTCAGACTAACTCTGGAGATTTAGAAGCATACATCGGAACATATATTGGGAGTATCCCGGGGAGTTCAGGAGATGATTTTCAAGCACCCTCTTCTGCACAATTGTCGAGTTGGAGTAACATGATCGACGCATTATTCGTCGATGATCTTACCTCTTCACGATTGATCGCGGATAGTTTGAATTATCAAATTGTGGAGTATACAGATACTCAGATGGGTGAGCTTCATTATGTCTTGGAGGAAAAAACGTCTCGGATTAATTACTGGGGTATGTTCGTCTTTAACGCAGCACCTTGTCGCAGTGGCCTCGTGCTCCAAGCCCCACATCCAAAATTCGATTTCAATACGGGGAAAGAGGCCGCTTTTTGTTACGCGCGGTTGTCGGCGAGAGCCCTTTTCATTAGTGGAACACATCGTTGCAATCACAGCGGATTTTCTACGTGCGATGGAAGCACGAGTGTTTGTCAAGGAACATCCTCAAGTTATCAAGAATCTGACAATGCTCATACGGTTCAATCTGTTTTTCAGCAGAGCACAGCTGTGGTAAATTCTTCCATTTCTAATGCTGTATTTATTCAATTGCATGGCTTTTCGAAGCTAGCCACAGATCCATATGTGATTATGAGTAATGGGACGCGGGACACGCCTACAGTTGATTACGTCGACTTAATAAAATCTGGCCTTAGCACAGCAGACCCAACATTAACTTTTGAAATTGCGCATGTCAACCTATCGTGGACGCGCTTAATTGCATTCACAAATACGCAAGGGCGATTATTGAACCAAAGTAGCGATCCTTGTGACACACACCTCGATATTTCCACTGGGAAATTTGTTCATATTGAACAGGAGAAGACAAAATTGCGTGATGATTCAACGGGCTGGTATAAGGTATATTCCGCGCTCTCGGACGTTTTCATCTGTGACACATCAACAGCAGGACTGCTCTATCCTGCACAAAATGAATTACTTGTGTTTCCTAATCCAATAGCAAGTCAAGAACTCACGGTTCGTGGAGATGGAGTCATTGGATATAAGCTAATCGACGCGCGAGGAAAGTTGATTGCTTCTGAAGAGTACATTGAAATCTCAGAAATTAAAATAGACTTCAAGGAATTAGAGAGTGGCGTTTATTTCGCGAGAATTTCGACCAAATTAGGCAACAACATTTATCGAATAGTCAAGCAATAAAGAAAAACTATGGCGAGCGGATTCATTGAACTATCAGAAGAAGTATGTTTCTCAGCTAGATGGGCGCATTACGATTTACTTTTGGAGCTAATCATTGAAGAATTGAAAGAGACATCGTCCTCACTTGACCTTGTCAATTTCCTAGAGACACATCTTCCCCCGGAAGATCTTGCCGAAAATCTCGATATGGGATGGGGGTTTATTGATGCGCGAGTCGATGGTATTACCACGCGTATTTTAGAATTGCAAAAACTTTCGGAACAGAATCAATTTCTGTTCTGGAATGCCGTAGAATCTGCTCTTGAAACCATAATTGAACGACAATCAACCTACGTGGAGATCGTTTCTGAGTCCTTTATTAAGCTGCTAGAACTGAATGTCCGAAATAAGGTGAGCTGAAATTTTTCTGTGCTTTTTATAATGCGGGACACATATCAAGAATTTTACCTCAATACGATCACGTGCCCGGGATATTCAAATGCCGACAATTCACCGTTATTATAGTTCACTGGCCAAATAGTAAACTTGTAACTATACGTTCCGTCCTGAACTATTTGTCCGTTAAACGTTCCATCCCAAACCATCTTACTGAGATCAACACCTTCATCGAAGAATATTTGCTGCCCCCAGCGGTTATATATTTCCAACTTCGCATGCGAAATATCGTTTGCATATCCGAAAAAGGTATTGTTATCAGCATCTCCATTTGGAGTAAATGAGTTCGGAGCATAGAAAACGAATATATTCGGAACAACTATCGTTCGAGTTGCCGTATCGAGGCATCCGTGATCATGATCATACGCATAAAGGGTAACATCATAGGAAACCGATTCACCATTCGTTGAAAATATATAATTATATGGCAGGCTCATCTCTGGATCGATCAACCATTCGGAGTCATTTTCAATAAACCATTCAATTTCATCTACGTTCGAAGTTAGCTCACTGGTGAAGGTAAATTCAGTGTCTAATCCTGAGGAATAATCATGTGTATAGGTAAAATCTGCTTCGATACTAACATCATTGACCATTGATGAATCCATGTGTGACCAGCATCCTTCTGCATCCTCATATTGGGTATACACCCAGCCACCGATGTTCTCGGCCCAATCAACATTAATGATGTCAGTTCCTTGACCGTCCACGATATAAGCAGTCGAGTCGTTGTTGTAAATCGACCATTGATACCAAGGCTGACCTAGCGGCATCTCTACTTGATAGATTGCCGTATTGTAGCATTCGGTAGTATCAATTAAGATGTAGGGTGCCATTGGTTTGCGGTAAGCCAAGGTGTAATGTTCATCTACAAAATTAGTTTCGTTGAACGCCGTCGAATATTCATAGTTGGCGTCGGAGTAATCTCCGTCATCATAGATCACCTTCCATGTAGGATTGTTCCACTGAGCTACATCAGGAAAGAGTCCATCATTTGGTGGGTAATGAGCAAAATCTAGCTGATAGAAGTTGTTTGGATCAGCCGAATTAATGGTATAGAAATATGCATCCTGAATACGGCAGAGTGATGTATCAATGTCTGCTTCAAATGCGCTCACCAGATCCGAGGAATGATGATGAAATGTTATATATGCTGTATCCGTTATAGTTCCCCCGCTTAATAGAATTTTGATCGGGCGATGTCGAAACGATCCCTGACTTGATCCTGTTGGAATGAGGTTCAGTTCGTTTTGACTCAGATTCTTCTTTATTCGTCCGTCTTCGTCCGTGCTTATTATTCCCTCTGCGAGAAAAGTATTATCGTATAGAATGATATTTGGGTTCGCACTGTCAATGTACAAGTCCTCTGCATGAACAGCTAACTCTCGAGCGGTTATATCGAGCACACTTCGCACTCTAATGTCCTGTCCCTGCTCTTTTCGATCAGATCCGGTCAATGCTAAATTCCAAAAACTCGAAACACTATCGCCCAAAAACCACTGGTTATCCCCATACATTTCGACATCACCTGTTTGTATTTGAAGTGCGCCATTATTTACCCAATCATTAGCGATCATAAAATCACCAATCGACATGACCGTTCCTTCGTTCTGTAGTTCGAAATTTCCAGGGTTACCGTCTTGATAGGTTTGAATAAACCCCTCATTATCCAATACAGAGGTAATACCATCTGTGACCATATCCCCAAAGACATGGACTTCGGCATTCTGAGCTATAAAGACGTTGGCTTGGTTAAAGAAAACTGGGGCCTGGCCAAATGAAGACGAGCAAGAAAGGAGCAATATGATTTGAACAATTCTTCTCATCCCACTATTCCGATATGCCTTCTGCGATCACTTCGAATTGAACATAGCCCGATGGCACTTCAAAAAGTGTATCATCCATAGGTTGAGCATCAGCGGTTAAATCGATGGTATAAGATCCTGTCCCTTTACTAACCACTAATTTTCTTGGTAGAAGCTTTGAATCTAACGCATCGAGTAGTTCGTAGACCGGATCATTTAAAAAAGTAGAAAAGCCTGTTAAATTAACCTCATCGGAACCAAAGTAAGCAATAGCTGTCCCATTGTCTGTGACAACCGTATAACCTTCGCATGTCTCACCGTCAATGACAAGAGCATCCGATCTCATTTGCTTCAATATTGACATTTCCGAATTCTTACGTATGTTCTCCCTAGTGTATAAGTAGTATCCTTTCTTCTCAAATTCAGGAACGTCCATGCAAAGTCGAAGTTCCTGAGCAGAACGATCAAGGAGTATTCGAAATTCTGAGACGCCTTCTTTCGCGATCACGGCAATTCGATTTTCTTTTACGAAGAAATCGAACGAAGTTGTTACTCCATTCTCTGTCTTGGTACAATGAATAATCCCTTCAAACGCTAACGAATACATTGTGATGACAAGCATTCCTAGAAAAAGTCCAATCCGTTTCATATTCTTAAGTTAAGGTCCAACTAGACCACGAAGTGAATAATTTTGATAATCGCCATCTGGAATTGTGAGAGTTCCAGTTCTCTTTATTGCATGCCCTGCAACACCCGGTACAGATGTATTAAATGCATTGTTAATCAGAGTTGCAATTGCATTTAACGCGGCCGAAAATCCTGGAACAGGAATGCATATAATTCCGATAAAAGGGATGTTTACGCAAATGTCTAGGTAGGTTCCAGTAAAGTCCACTGGTTGGGCTGAACCAGTTCCAGGTTCGCCAAAATCACCTCCTCCACCACCGCGAGCAGTTATCACTATAGCCCCTTGAATTGGGCCTTGCGAAAAATTAGTGCTAACCGTTTTATTCACTGCCTCACCTTCGTTATCATCGTATAGACTTGCTGCATCATTTCCATCAAACCAGGGGCCAATAACAAGCGTACACGTTCCTTGAGTATCACCGCCTCCCAATCCATCAGGCATTCCACCTCCACCTCCAGCACCTACCGCAAAACAAATTTGAAACGGACCAAGGTTAACAGGCACAAATGCCCCAACAGTAAGTCCAGCGCCGCCCCCACCGTAGATCATTCCTTCATTTCGAACCTCAGCTGCGCACGTTATTTCCATTGCATCTCCACCGTCTTCACCATCCACTCCCATGAAGAGTGGTCCATCACCGCCCAATCCGAAGGTCAAACCTTTATTTAAGATCCCTAGGTTACATGCAGGGTTAATGGCTCCAGTTGTAAACGCAGGAATAGTTGGATCTGCCGATCGAATCGATACATTTTCCTCAATAGTCACAACAACACAGTTAGCCCCTGTTACACCTGAGGCAGCAAGGTCATAATTCGTTTGATCTGCAGCGATACTTATCAGATCACATGGATTGACATCTATCAAAACTGTCTTGGCAATAACAGCATCTCCACAGTTAACAAATAGCGTCACGAAGTGATCACCTCCGCGTTCAAATACGTTTGTATTTATCGTAAGATTCACTACTCCCGAACCAGGAAGAGCATATACATCTAGCATGATGTCAGTTTCATTAGTAAATGTATGAACCATTGAAACTTCGACTGGTAACGTGATTCCTGACAGTGTTGATTGAGTAATCGTTACAGGAATTACCACCGACATCATTGTAATTCTATCGATTGGATAGCTAGGCTGCGCGAAAGTTATATCAACCATACAATCATCGCACGTTTTCAGATAACTAGGTATCCAGCATGTTCCGTTGTATATTTCCTCTTGGTTATCATCCGTGTTATAGATGATCAAGCCAGTAGCTGGCGCTAAAATGGCGTCCCGTTGAAGGGTTGTCAGCGTAGGCACTAGTAGGCCTTGTGAATCGGATTCGAGATGAAGTACAGCAGATGGGTCCGGTGTATTTGTATTGATTCCAACATTATTTTGCTGAGCCATACTTGCTGTTGAAAGCAGGACTAGAAGTATAATTGAAACAAAGTTTAGCATTTTCATTGACCTAAATTTAGCGATAATAAAGAAGAAGCCCATTAGAATAGACATTGATGAACATTAGCAGCCCACTAGCTAACAGATTAGAGCTAGCATCAAACGATTACATCGATTGATCCAACTTCTTAACCATTGTTAAAATTGTAGCGATCGCCACAGTTTCTCCCGTTTCGTCAAACATGTCTACCAAGAACTTCACAATTCCTTTTGAAATGTCCTCTTCTGATTTCTTTTCTTGATCGATTTTTTCCTTCACCGTAAATCGAACGCCAATTGTAGCACCAGGATAGACAGGTTTAGTGAAGCGTGCTTCTTCAACACCATAATTCAGTAATACTGGCCCTTTTTTTGGATCGACGAATAAACCTGCAGCCTTGGAAAGCAAGAAATAACCATGTGCCACTCGCTGTTCGAAAATTGTTCCATCCAGTGAAGTTTCATCCATGTGAGCATAGAAATTATCACCAGAAACATTGGCGAAATTCACAATGTCAGTTACTGTAACTGTATGCTTATGTGTGAAGACTGTATGTCCAACTGTCAATTCTTCAAAATGCTGTCTAAAGACATGTGGTGCTGCTTCAGGTTGCTTAGCTCCAACTTGAAACTGTTGTGTAATTTCCGTAATTGTAGTCGGGTGACCCTGGATTGATGTTCGTTGCATATAGTGCATTACGCCACGTTTTCCTCCCATTTCTTCTCCACCACCAGCTCGACCTGGACCACCATGAGTTAGTAATGGCATTGGTGAACCGTGACCCGTACTTTCCTTTGCACAGTCTTTATTCAATACTAAGATTCGACCATGCATGCTTGCTGCTCCAACAATATACTCTCTTGCTTCATCGTCATTTGGTGTGACAATCGAAGAAACCAATGACCCTTTACCCATCCGTGAAAGTTCGATCGCATCATCCATAGTTTTATAGGGCATAATCGTCGAAACGGGTCCAAATGCTTCAACATTATGAACATCCGTTTTTGTGTATGGATCGTCGTTGTAAAATAAGATCGGCGAGAAAAAGGCTCCTTTTTCCTTATTACCGCCCACGATATCAAAGTTGTCCATGTCACCATAAACGATCTCCTGAGATTTAGACAATAATTCTACACTCTCTCTTACACGTTCTACTTGCGTTCTACTTGCCAAAGCGCCCATTCGAACTCCTTCTTGACTCGGATCGCCAATAACTGTTGTCGCTAATCGAGCAGCTATTCCTTTTTGAACTTCCTCTACCAAATTATCCGGAACGAGGATCCGTCGAACGGCCGTACACTTTTGTCCAGCTTTAACGGTAATTTCTTTTGTTGTTTCCTTAATAAACAGGTCAAATTCTATTGTACCTGGCGTGGCATGTTGACCTAAAATAGTGGCGTTTAATGAATCCGCCTCAAGGTTGAATGGAACACTTTCTTGTAATATGATTGGTAATCCTTTTAAGATTTTTCCTGTAGCTGCTGAACCTGTGAATGTCACAACGTCTTCAGAGCTAACGTGATCAATAATTCCTCTACCTAATCCACACACTAGTTGCAATGCTCCTTCTGGCAATATTTTAGAAGCAATGATATCTCTCACCATTAGTTCAGTGAGGTAGCAGGTAAATTCCGATGGCTTAACGATACATGGCACTCCAGCCATTAAATTCACCGCGATTTTCTCCAACATTCCCCAAATTGGGAAGTTAAATGCATTAATATGAATGGCAACTCCACGTTTAGGAACCATAATGTGGTGACCGATGAACGTCCCTTCTTTTGATAAAGGAACTGCGTCGCCATCAACGTTGTATGGAAGGTCAGGAAATTGACGTCTAAGAGATGCATTAGCGAATAAATTTCCAATTCCTCCTTCAATATCAATCCACGAATCAACTTTCGTGGCTCCGGTCCATGCACTCATCGCGTAATATTCCTTCTTCTTAGTTAGTAGGTGTAAAGCAAGTGCTTTGAGCATCAAGCCACGCTCTTGAAACGTCATAACGCGGAGTTTTTTACCTCCCGTAATCCTACCATAAGACAGGATTTCAGCGTAATCGAGCCCCTCACTTGAAACCTCTCCTATTTGATCGCCTGTTATAGCGTTGTATAGCGGAGTTTCAACCCCTTTACCATCAACCCATTGCCCTTGAACATAACTTTGATATCGTCGCATATATTGTTACTTTTAACTCGATAAAGATAACCATTTTCGCATTTGACACTGGAAAAAGACGACATAGAAATGTTTCGATCTCCAATTCTCCATGAACGAGAAATTGACGGAGCACAAGCACGGATCTTTGAGAATAGAATTTACCACCTTAAGATACCACGTTACAAAAAAGTTACGTTGACCTTCGTTGAGAAAGGCTACGATTTTATCAACGCAGCGGGAGGTGGGCGTTACTTCAACATATTTGAATTTTCTTCCTTCTCGGATATGGATCCTGAAGTACGCGACTGGGCTGCGGATAAGACTAAAAACCCAAACACTTACACGGATGCGATAATTGTCAAGAGCTTCGCACATAAAATCATTGCGAACTTTTACTTGAAATTCAATCGCCCTTCAAAGCCAACTAAAATTTTCACCAATCTAGAAAGCGCTGTTGAATGGACGCTTGTTCAGGTTGAAAAGTTTGATAAATCAAAATAAGCGGTCAATTCCGTAAAAACCAGTTGAATTTTACGAAAAATCACTCCATTTCAGTGATTCGGCTTATAATTTCGGTTTGAGCGTGTTTCTTTGCTAACGTTAAAAATTCATCTTTTAAAAAAGCCCGATTCGCCGCCTTTTCCTTTTCATAGGATTCGGATATTTCCCAATCTTCATTGAGTTCTTCGATCAGCGGTTTTACAATGTTATTTGCGGTAGTGTAATCACCCAATTGATAATAGAACTTAATGATTCTATCAACACTAAAGTCAGTTCCGTACCAATCCGTAAACTGTTCCAATTCAAGACGAGCTGAGTCATTCTGGGCAGCTTCTATATATCGTTCCACATTAGACAATCGCTCCTCGATATCTCTATCGCGCTCCTCTCGTTCCACTTCCCAACTGATCCTTCTGTACTCTCGATGAACAAATTCTACGTTGGGGCAGTGCTTAATCAATGCTTCGCCAATTCCATCCTCTGAAATACGACCATTGTGTTCTTCCTCACTTAGCATAGCCTTTTTTTTAGCACAGCGCTTTGTTGTGAAGAAAAGAGCTTGCATTGAATCAACCATAGATCGAATTAGTTCAATATCACCTGAATTTAAGAGATCAACATAATTCTGATAAACTTTCTCATCAGAACATTCACAAAAAGCCAAGGCGATTTTTTCTTCGGCGGTTTGACTGTTAACATTGACGGCAGAAGCGATTAGTGCTCCAGCAATAATAAATCGTATATGGAAAATCATCTGCCTAAGATAGGCATTGGGAATTACTGTGCAAACTTGAAGTCCTCAGCGTTTTCTCCGATAAACATCAAGGTATCCTTGATCTCTTGTAAGTCGAATGACGTTACCAACTTCATGCGATGCTCTTTGAAATGAGAAATTCCTTTGAAGTAATTCGTATAATGACGCTTCATTTCAGCAATTGCCAAAATTTCACCTTTCCATTGTACACTCATATCGAGGTGTTGCAATGTAGCCGCAACTCTATCTTCAACAGTAGGTCGCTCAAGGTGTTCTCCAGTTTTCCAAAAGTGCTTGATCTCGTTAAAAATCCATGGATAACCAATGCTCGCTCGACCTATCATAAGCCCATCAACGCCATACTTCTCTTTGTATTCCACCGCTTTTTCAGGTGTATCAATATCACCATTACCAAATACAGGGATTCTCATGCGCGAATTCTCCTTTACTTCTGCAATCAACGACCAATCTGCCTCGCCCTTGTACATTTGCTTTCGCGTTCGACCATGAATTGAGATCGCTTCAATTCCAACATCTTGCAAACGCTCGGCCACTTCAACAATGTGTTTGGATTCATCATCCCAACCCAAACGCGTTTTAACAGTCACCGGCAATTTCGTTGACTTGACAATCTCTGCAGTCATCCGAACCATCTTCGGGATGTCTTGTAATATTCCAGCTCCAGCACCTTTGCATGCAACCTTCTTCACAGGACAACCATAATTGATATCGATGATATCCGGATTTGTTTTCTCCGTAATTTCAGTCGCCATTTTCATACTTTCGATGTCGTAACCGAAGATTTGAATACCAACTGGACGTTCATATTCAAAAATATCCAACTTCTGAACACTTTTAACCGCATCGCGAATTAGACCTTCTGAAGAGATAAACTCTGTGTACATTAGGTCGGCTCCATGTTGCTTACATAGTGCGCGAAACGGGGGATCACTCACATCCTCCATCGGAGCAAGTAAGAGTGGAAACTCTCCCAAATCGATATCTCTGATTTTAGCCATTGCAGCGCAAAGATAAGGCCTTTCATGTGAATTGTTCCTACATCCGTCTAAAACTCGCTAAAATCCTGAACGATTTGCAATTATAGCATTCAATTTCAGTTATCTTTGCGCCATGCAAAAAGAAGATAACCTCAAGGATATTATATCACACGCCAAAGAATATGGCTTCGTTTTTCCTTCATCAGAGATTTATGATGGGCTCGCAGCGACCTATGACTATGGTCAATTAGGTTCTGAGTTGAAAAATAACATCAAGTCTTACTGGTGGAAATCCATGGTCCAAATGCGTGAAAATGTTGTCGGTATCGACTCAGCAATTTTCATGCATCCAGGTATTTGGAAGGCTTCTGGTCATGTTGACGCATTTAACGATCCGTTAATTGACAACAAAGATTCAAAAAAGAGGTACCGTGCTGACGTTTTACTCGAAGAATATATCGAGAAAATTCAGGGTAAAATAAATAAAGAAGTTGCCAAAGGATTAAAGCGTTTCGGAGATGATTTTAACAAAGAAGAATTTCTCAAAACGAATCCAAACGTATTACGCAGCAAAACGAAAATCGAAGATATCGAGAATCGCATGCGTGAAACACTTGGTAAAAATGACTTAGAAGGTGTTTACAACCTAATTGTAGATTTAGAAATCGCCTGTCCTGTTTCAGGATCTAAAAACTGGACTGAAGTTCGTCAATTCAATTTGATGTTCTCGACGGAATTAGGATCTGTAGCGGGTGATGCTTCAACGCTTTACTTGCGCCCAGAGACAGCTCAAGGAATTTTTGTGAACTTCTTGAATGTTCAGAAATCTGGAAGAATGAAGATTCCATTCGGGATTGCTCAAATAGGAAAGGCCTTTAGAAACGAGATCGTTGCGCGTCAATTTATTTTTAGAATGCGTGAGTTCGAACAGATGGAGATGCAATTCTTTATCCGACCAGGTGAGCAAGAAAAATGGTACGAGTACTGGAAGCAGGAACGTATTAATTGGCATTTAGCGCTTGGTATACCTGAAGAAAGTTACCGTTTCCATGATCATATCAAACTGGCACACTACGCAGATGCAGCAAGTGATATAGAATTCAACTTCCCAATGGGGTTCAAAGAATTGGAAGGTGTTCATTCGAGAACAGACTTTGATTTGAAACAACATGAAGCGCATTCTGGAAAAAAACTACAGTACTTCGATCCAGAATTAAATAAGAACTACGTTCCTTATGTGATTGAAACATCCATAGGTTTGGACAGAATGTTTTTAGCAGTACTTAGCTCCAGCTTCAACAATGAGACATTGGAAGATGGATCTTCACGAGCGGTTCTTGCCTTACCACCAGCATTAGCACCATACAAGGTTGCGGTGATGCCATTGACGAAAAAAGATGGTCTTCCAGATAAAGCACGTGAAATTATGGACGAATTAAAGCTTGATTTCAACTGTGCCTACGATGAAAAAGATTCTCCAGGAAAGCGCTATAGACGGCAAGATGCAATCGGTACACCGTTCTGTATTATGGTTGATCATCAAGCCCTTGAAGACGATACAGTAACGATTCGCGATAGAGATACGATGCTTCAAGAGCGTGTTCCTATTTCAGAATTAAAGGCACTTATTGCAAAACGAGTGAGTTTCAACGCATTATTGAGCAGAGAATCTGTTTCTTTGCAATCTTAATTAAGCGATATGGCGCACAAATCAGGTTTTGTAAATATAGTTGGTAGTCCAAACGTTGGCAAATCGACACTCATGAACCGCATGGTTGGTGAGAAGCTCTCAATTGTAACGAAGAAGGCTCAAACTACACGTCACCGAATTCATGGTATCGTGAACACAGAAGATTATCAGATTGTATTTTCAGATACTCCTGGTGTTGTTAATGCGGCCTACAAGTTGCACGAAAACATGATGAGTTATGTTAATTCATCGCTTCAAGATGCCGATGTTCTTCTATTCATTACAGACACGAAAGAAACTGAAATGAATCATGTCGAAACGTTGGCGAAGATTCAGAAATTGACAGTTCCTGTGATCTGTTTGGTGAATAAGATGGATTTATCTGACCAAAAAGCCATGAAGAAGATTCTTGGTTACTGGCAAGGTAGATTACCGAATGCGAATGTCTTTCCAATCTCTGCATTGCATGGATTTGGTGTGGATAGTGTTTGGGAATGCATTTTAGATAACATTCCAGACGGACCAGCATATTTTGATAAGGATGCAATTTCAGATCGACCGATGCGCTTCTTTGTATCAGAGATTATTCGAGAGAAGATCTTTATTCATTGCAAGAAGGAAATTCCATATGCGTGTCAAATTGAAATTGAAGAGTATAAAGTTGAAGCGGATATTACGCGCATTCGAGCGTTGATAATCGTAGAACGAGATTCTCAAAAAGGAATTATAATCGGTAAAGGCGGTGCAATGTTGAAACGCATTGGTCGCGAAGCACGTTTAGAAATTGAGACATTCATAGAGCACAAAGTGTTTTTAGAAACCTTCGTAAAGGTCGATAAAGACTGGAGGGCTTCGGAAGGTAAATTAAAGAAATACGGATACTAATATAGGTCTTAGACCGCTGCGCTCTCAGACTTTCAGATTGAAAAATGAAGGACTGTGTAGAGGAATATAGACTAAAAGACAGTGAGATGTCAAGACCGAAGGACTGTGTGAAGCGTTAGCAAGAAATCTTGTTAATACCACAATTTAAATCGGATCGTCGAACATCGGACTTTCGAAAACTGAAAAGAAATGGGTAACATTATAGCAATAGTAGGTAGGCCAAACGTAGGGAAATCGACACTTTTTAATCGATTGACAGAATCGACACGTGCGATTGTGAAAGAAGTGAGCGGAGTAACCCGTGATCGTCTATACGGAAGAGGAGAATGGAACGGCGTCGACTTTTCGGTCATTGATACTGGAGGTTATGTCAAAGGGTCTGATGATGTCTTTGAAGCAGAAATTCGTAAACAAGTAGAACTTGCGATTGACGAAGCAAACGTGATTATCTTTATGACTGATGTCATGGTTGGCATCGTTGATTTGGATGAAGTTGTTGCTAGGATGCTTCGGAAATCTGGTAAAAAAGTATTTATTGCTGCGAATAAAGTAGATAGTAACGCTCGTGTAGGGTTGTCTTCCGAATTTTGGAATTTAGGCCTCGGAAATGTTTACGATCTATCTGCTACCAATGGAAGTGGAACAGGTGAAATACTTGATGATATTGTTCAAGAATTCGATAAGGATGACGATGCTAATCGTGAGGAAGAAGATTTGCCGCGTATTGCAGTAGTAGGGAAACCGAATGTTGGAAAATCGTCTTTAATTAACGCTCTTACCGGAGAAGAACGAAATATTGTTACCGAGATTTCAGGTACAACAAGAGATTCAATCGATACACGTTTTAATGCATTCGGATTTGATTTCATGCTTATCGATACCGCAGGAATTAGAAAGAAAGCGAAGGTTCATGAGGACATTGAGTATTATTCTGTACTTCGATCAGTTCGAGCGATTGAAGGTGCCGACGTATGTGTTTTCATGATTGATGCGCAAGAAGGAATAGGGAAACAAGATTTGAACATTTACTACGTCATTGAGAAGAATTCGAAAGGAATCGTTGTGATCGTGAATAAGTGGGATTTAATTGAGAAAGACCATACTACGATGGCTGAATACGAAGATAAAATTCGTGAGCAATTGGCACCCTTCAATGATGTCCCTATCATTTTTACTTCTACGATCACAAAACAACGTATTCATAAGGCGATTGAAACCGCAATGAATGTATACCATAACAGAACAAAGAAAATTGCGACTTCGGTTCTGAACGAGGTGATGCTCAAGATTATTGAGTCGACACCACCACCATCACTTAAAGGAAAGTACGTTCGTATTAAATACGTACAACAACTTCCTACGCATGCTCCTGCATTTGCATTCTTTTGTAATCTTCCACAGTATATTCCAGATAGCTACAAACGCTTTTTAGAGAATCGATTGCGCGAAGAATTCGACTTTACGGGAGTACCTATCAAGATCTTCTTTAGAAAAAAATAGGCGCGCTTGGCTTAATGAAGCTTGTCCTTCTCGATACAACGAAATGGAAAATTCCGCCACTCGAAGTGGCAAGTAAGCGACTTTATCCAAAACGTATTCTATCGGATAATTTGAAAATTCTTATTTTTGCTTTATGCAATTTGCTGCGATCGATATAGGTACCAATGCTGCCCGTTTGTTAATTGGGGAGGTAGCCCACGAAGGAAAATCTTCGTTCGTCAAAAAAATATCCTATACTAGAATTCCCTTGCGCCTAGGAGAAAGCGTGTTCAGTACCGGTGAAATCTCAGCGCAAAAGCAAGAAGAATTCATAAAAACAATCAAAGCATTCTCACTTATTGCCGACATTTTTAATGTTACCGAGCTCAAAGCCTGCGCAACATCGGCGATGCGTGAAGCGAACAACGGCAGTGAGGTTCAACAAAAAATCAAAGACGAAACGGGTGTAACCATCGATATTATTTCTGGGCAAGAAGAGGCTGAATTAATCTTCTCGACGTTTTTCTTGATGAATATTGATCGCACGCTTCCGTTTGTGGTCGTCGATGTTGGTGGCGGAAGTACTGAAGTTAGCGTCTTTGAAAACGGAGAACGCGTTGCAGCAAAATCGTTTCAACTTGGTACACTTCGCTTACTTCAGGATAAGACGGATGAATCAATCTGGGATGAAATTCACGATTGGCTCATTAAGCATCTAGATATGTCTATCGTACATGAGATCTATGCTACAGGTGGAAACATCAATAAGGTCCATAAATTACTGGGTGCAGGATATATGGAACCGATCTCGTTGGAGGAAATTTCTTCGTTGCGTGACGAATTGAATAGCCTAACGATAAATGAACGCATTACCAATTATCAATTGAAGCCAGATCGCGCGGATGTAATTGTGCCAGCATTAGACATCTATTTGTATATCTTAAATGAACTCGATTGTAGTGAAGTTGTCGTTCCCAAAATTGGACTTGCTGATGGGATGATTTACACGATGGATCTGAAACATCGCGGTGGATTGTAATCCGTCAATTCGAGTGTTCGACGAAAGGAGAATGTATCGAGAATAAGGGATACAAGATAATCTACTTTTCAAATCTCACTGGAACGGTCATATAAACCGCCACTTTTCTGCCATCCTTTTCACCTGGAACCCATTTCGGCATTGATTGTACTAATCTTAAAGCCTCTTGATCAAGTATTTTGTGGACACCTCGAGCAATTGTTGGTTTCATAATATTTCCATCGGCTTCAACGACAAATCGAACGTAAACAGTTCCCAGTATTGCTTGAGCAGCAGTGTAGCGAACATTGTCTTGAATAAACGTTGTCATCTTTCCAATTCCACCTGGATATTCAGGCATTTGTTGTGTGTACTTATAAATTTTATTCTCTCTGGAACTTTCCTCTAATACTGGTTCTTCTGCTTCAACTTCACCAAGATATATTTCTCCCTGTTCGAGTATTGCATGTTCGACTGCTACTGTATCAGGTATTTCTTCAACAATTGGCATCGCGACCATCTTCCCAATTTTATGATGATGCTCAACGGGCGGTGGCGTTTTAATTTGCGATTCAACTTCCTGTTGAGCACATGCCGAAAGACTCATGCATACCAATGCTAACACCAGAAATGGATTGGCCGTTCTTTGTCGATGCAAAGTTTCCATTAAAACAGGGATATCTTCATGTCGAAAATCGAATTGATCCGAACGCATTCGACCGCAAACACTTTTACCTTGACTCGATAACATGTAGGTAATAATCTCTGCGCGTGAACTTTCTGTGAAGTCCATGACACTTTTTACACATGAATCACAATGCCGAGAATTCAGTCCAATTTTATAGTCATTGGAAGTCATCTTGCTCCAATCTTCCTGACACGGTTCCTTGATTTTCAATTTCATATCCTGCGGTTTCTATATTCCAGTACAGCAGTAGGCAGATTTCGTTCAACTAATGTAAACTCCAATCAATAGAACATCATCGACCTGCTCTTGATCGCCTATCCATTCATCGAACTCTTTCTCAACTCTTTTCTGTTGATCAATTAAAGGCAAAACAGCGATTTCAATAAGCAATATTTTCAAGCGTTTCGACATAAATTTCTTATCCTTTGGGCCGCCAAACTGATCTGCGTAACCATCACTGCAGGTATAAATAATATCCCCACTTTCTAAAGCGAAAACTTGATTTGTAAAATGATGAACTTCCTCACCTTCTACAAAGCCAATCGATTTCCGATCGCCTTTTAATTCGATCAGCTCCCCCTTTCGAATAATATAGGCTGAATTTTGAGCACCCGAAAAATACAGCTCATTTTTCTCTAAATCGATAGCACATAAAGCAATATCCATTCCGTCTCGGATATTTCCCACTACAAATTCTGAATTCAAAATAGCGCTGATCTCAACATTTAGGAAGTCGAGCATGTCACCTGGTGTCTGCACGGCCACATCTCTTTTTCCCGCTTGGAGTACGTTATTTCCAATCATGCTTACCAAAGACCCAGGGACTCCATGTCCTGTGCAATCGGCCGTTGCGTACACGATCAAACCTTTTGGCCATTTCGTCGTTGGTGGAATTGTTTCCACCCAATAAAAATCTCCACTCACGATATCTTTAGGTCGAAACATCACGAATGATTGTGGGATAATACTTTTGAATTTACTCTCGTTGGAAAGTACAGCACTTTGGATGCGTTCAGCATACTTCACGCTTGCCACAAAATCTTCATTCTTCTCTTTCAATTGGACTCGTTGGGTTTCAATTTCCTCAGTTCTTTCTGCCACATCGCGCTCCAAACGGACATTAGCTTCACTCAATTCATCGAGCAACATTTTTTGCGCCAGTGCTTTTTCCTCTTGAAGGCTTTTGAACCTTCTAACCATTAGAATCGACAGACATAGGAGTTCCAATAAAGTTCCAACCGTCAGCGATCGCTGTGTGATTGCTGGAGCGTCGATTACTCCAAAATTTCCTAGAATAAATACTATCCCACCGAGCACTAAAAACCCCAGTCCAAGAATGAACAATTTGCTCACTTCTCCCGATTTTTGTCGAATTATTCCAGCGATTAAGAGGTAAACCAATGCTAAGAAACTCAATCCATTAATTATCGGATACGCCATTTCATAGGCAGTACCAGGAATAAGTGATATTCCAGTTGCTAGTATTGCTAATCCAATTAGAACATTGGCGATTAACTTCAATTTCCCAGTTAACTCCAAGTAGTTTCGAGCATACAGCACGGCAAACAACATCGTACACCCAGCAATTAGTAAGATCGAGTGTTGCGTCCAATATCCTCCTGAGGTTGCAAAATACTCATGAACGTATCCATGGAGAGCAAACTGAAGTAATCCGCTAAAGAGCACATATCCGACATAAAGAAGGAACAGCTTTTCCTTCAAAAGGATGTAAAAGGTCATGTAGATGAAAAGTGCAAAGAGGAAGACTCCAAAGTAGAGGCCAGAGTTCATTTTTCTAGCTGCATACAGTTGATTATAATTCTTGACCTCTCGAAAAATCATTGGTAAGGTTAACGTCTCTCCATCACTCGATAGTTTGAGAATATAGGCCCGCGATTTTCCAGCCGGAATTAACAGAGGTAATGCGCTGGTGCTTGTCTGAATGGATTTCTCAGAATAGCTAATCCCGTCACCAGAATGCACGATAGAACTATCATTAACGCAATACAAGCTCACTTCATTTGTAATGGGGCGTGCGGTTTCAAGTACTAAGGAATAATCTCTAGTGGTTTTATTTTCTATCGAAAACTCGATGAAAAAGGTTGATGTTGTGAAATCCAAATTCTCGAATCGATAGCGCATTTTTCGAGGTACAATTCGCTCATGACGATTGATGAAGTCTTGAATCGAAAAGTTCAAGTCAACTTCATAAATCATCAATTGATCACTTACCGAGTTATTGAAAAAATTTGTTTTCTCTGAAATGACAAGTTCATCCTGCGACCAAGAAGTTGGAGCGAGGAAAAGGAGTAATAAGAAAAGTAGCGTTGTTCTCATTTAGTACTAAAATAGGTATTCCTAGAAAAACGCTCTCACTTCCATTCCTCCGGAGTGAATTGCTCGATTGTCTTCTGACTTTCGACCGTTGTATTGAATGGATAATTGCAAGTTCTTTGAAATTGATCGCTGATAACCAACATTCCATGTATAGTTCACACCAGGCTTCAAAGCTTCTAACATTTCAAATCCAAGCGCAGAATTTGCATCGCCATCATAGTCAATTACAACGCTCTTTATTCCCCCAATAAGACTTCCTTTCTTGGCCTGATTAAACTTAAAAGTAGATCCAATTTCTGCAACTCTCGCAATTTCTGCACCGAGGGTTTCATCGTTTTCTTTGACTGAATAGCGCCCGTCCAATGTGATTCTAAAGGTTGTTGATGGCTGAAAAATCAGACTTGGTTCGAGGTAATAATACGCCAGTTTATAGTTTCGACCAGATGTATAATCGGCTTCAGCTTCCTTTTCTCCAAGTTTCGCAGATGCCTCGATTGTAAACTTCTTTTTAATATTCCAACGAATGCTTACTTCATTGAAACGATTAATTCGAGAATCAAAGCCCGTTGCTAAGAGCGATTTGCTACGAATATCCTGAAAAGTATATTCGGCTCCAATAATACTTGATGTTCGGTTGAAGAAAACGGTATTTCTTAGGTTGGAACTCGTCGAAATTAGGTTCGTATCTTGAATAGCGGTGAAAAATGGGTTGAAAGCTTCACTGCCATCGAAATAATTCGTTTTCCGCTTAATTCTAACTCTTGCTTGATCAGAAAAGCGCGTCATGAATTTCAAGAAGCCTTTCTTTGTTGACCATATGCGCTCTGGTCTCCAATATATCGATTGGTTAAACTCATTAGAATAGGTCTTGACGTATTCATTACTTGGTGTAAAGACACGGATATAACTTGCCTGATCGACAAACTGCGCAATTTCAAACTCGTTTAAATCTTTTACACCATCTCCATTGTAATCAATCCAAGTATAAACTCCCTGCCCCGCATTCACTTCGATGTAAATGAATTCTCGTTTGAGTTCTAAGCCAGATCCTACCTCATAAAATGAATTAATTGTCAGTGCCCCTTTAAGAATACGTCCTTGATAATCTATTCTTCCGAGTAATGTGTTCTCCGGCGATTGATTAATAAGTGTTTCATCCTTGATGACTAATTCACGGTAACTCGTCACAAAACCAAAGGTGTGATTCTTCCACTCTGCAAAACTCATTTCGGTACCAATCGATCGGGCTTTTGCCGCACGCACCAAGCCAGTGCTATCAGATCGGTCATCTAAGCGTTCTCTATAAAATACTCGATAATCATTTTTAATTGAATCGCTGTTCGCGATATACACCTGATAATCGAAGAACTGGTAACTCGAAGGCTCTAGCACATCAGTTTCAAATCGATTCAATTCGTGATCATCTTTGTACCCGATGCGGAACCACCCAAATTCTTGTGAAATATCAAATCGATGTCTTACGAACTCATTTGACTCCGCTGCTTTACTCGACAAATAACTTCCATCCCACGTTGCGGCAAATCCATTTTGTTTCCATCGACCACCACCAAAGGCCCGTAACCCTTCATAATCTCCCGCAACTACGTAGTGTTGACCTGTAAAATTAATGTTGCCATATTTGTTGTTCATGAAGTTGGCGCCAAGCTTCGATGCAACTTGATTTCCTGTATAGTTCTTATTTCTAGTGTTCCAATCACGGTCGAATTCAACAGATCTATAATTTTCTATTGGATTAAAATTCTTGTCGCGTGCCTCAATTTCCAACGTTGTTTTTAAGACCCACCGAGGTATACTATCCTTGGATAACGGTATTTGGCCTACCAACCTACCGACGGTCCCAAAGCCAAGATCATCCTCTGCGTCTCCTCTAGAAAATGTATTCAGATCATTTTTAGCGTAGGCGAGTTCGGTTTCAAGATGAAGTAGTTTTGTTAACTGGTATTTTGCACCCATCGTCACCATTTGCGTTTGCTTGGGCGTAACGATGGTCCTGGATGCCACATAATCACCAGTGCTCCCGCTGCCGTCAGGTGCCACCCAAACATAGACTTTTCCAAGCGCGTTGTAATTACTGAATTTGTAATCTCCCTTGTTTGTTCCAACGAATTCAAAGGTCGCTCTATAAAGCGCGGAATCTGGATTCACCGAATACACAAGCACCGAATCATACCCGAGAGAATCAACGAGCATGTACACGTTCTGGTTATCAAAAAAACCGATAGAATCGATACTCGTAGTTCTGGCTAGATCCAAGGTGTCTCCTATTTGAGAAAGTAGGGTCTTCTGTCCTATGGATAGTGGCTGTTGCAATGTTTGATTTCGAGCATCTTGCTCAGAATAGGCGTTGAGCCAAAATTGAAATCGATCACTAGTATAGGTCGTAGAAGTTTGCATCAGTGAACGTGCATAATTCTGATCAGAATACTGAAACTCCACTACAATTCTCGAATCCTTTGTGATTTGATTTCGTGAAGTGAACGTAACTTCTGCCGAGTTATAGTCTATCACATAATCGAATGATTGGCCTCGTTCCATTTTCTTCCCATCAATAAATACGCGCTCAGTTCCAGACAAAACGATAATAAATGGTTCATTTTGCGCTCCTCGAAGTCTATAAGGGCCTTGATTACCTTCTACTCCCTGAATTATTTGACGTTGAAACTTACCCCTAGATAAAGCACCACTGACTTGCGTATTCCAGACTTTGGCAGTGTCTTGTGTCCACTGATAATTCACTGTCAACCCTTGAGCACGTTTCTTATAAGACAGAAAGTAACCACGTGGTTTATAAAGCCAAAAATCTCCTGCAATCATTTTAAATCTATCATTGTATACTTGAATAAACACCTGGTCAAACTCCCTAAGTTTGTTTGTGTTTCCGTCAGGCTGAATCGGGAGATTATCATCTGAAACAGATGCGAGCAGTTTCAGATTAGGCGCAATTTGCCCGGATAATTCTAAATTCAAAGTAGAATTGACTCCTAAATCTTGATTGTTCCCGAATGAAATTCCACGGGAAATCGATCCTTCCTTATTAAGTCCGGGGCCGCCAAATAAATCACGCGTAATGGATGGTGTTCCAATCAAAAACCGGTCGCGCATCCCTTTATCTCTCGAATAAATAATGCTTGTATCTCGCTTTGCATAAACTTGAGAAAGATCCATTGGTAAAACGCGGTATTCAAGGTTGATTGAATCGGCACATCGTTCGGACAAAATCAAAACAGCGCTGGCATAATTCAGCGTATAGCGTTCCTTTGAAAGGGCTTCATCCCCGCATTTAATTAAAAATGAATTAGGGTAAATAGAAAACGTATCTAGATAAAGCGTATCGGCGCTTGCTAGCGTTTTTTGGCGCAAACTAGAATGTTGCGACCATGCCATTGACGGAGGTAAAACCGTAAGCAATAGGATGATCAATATCTTGTCGAAGCGCATTATCACGAATGTACAACGTTCAAAGCAGAATAATCGTGTTTCAACTGGACATAAATGAGCAGATTGAGGAAATCAACTATCATTTAATACGTTCAGTAAAATAATTGAGAGAATACCAACGAACAAAAATTCAAAACACATAAATAAGGTTAATTTCCTCAACGTCAGTAGAAAATGCCGTATTTTTGCAGCATGAAATTGATTAGTATTCTTTCCATTTTTCTACTGTCATTTACCACGTTCGGTCAGGAGACGAGGGAAATGCGTGCCGATTCGTTAATCGAGGTTGCAAAATCTCAATTGGGCGTGAAGTATGTTTGGGCAACTTCCAATCCAAATGTCAGTTTCGATTGTTCAGGGTTCACCTCCTATGTTTACGGTTCCTTCGATATTACTAAATGCAGAAGTTCTAAAGGATATGGTTCATTGGGTGAGAAAATCAACCTTGAATCTGCACGAAAAGGTGACTGCCTATTGTTTGCTGGAACTACTCCTGGAAGTAAAACAATTGGTCATATTGGAATTGTAATTCAAAATGATGAGGAAGGATTAAAATTCATTCATTGTTCAAGTTCAAAAAATCATTTCGGGGTTGTAACGACTGACTATCATTCTTCCGGATATCCAAAACGATTTTTAGAAGTCCGAAGATTATTCTAGTCAACTTCTACCATTTTCTGGTGTGTCATGCTGCGTTAAAAAACGTTAAGCACTTCTAGCGTAAGCTCGTTTGACTTACATTCGTCTAAGATCATGAAGCGTATTCGAGTTCAATTTATCCTAGTAATAGTCATCATCGCGATGTTGGCACTACTTGTTATTCAGGCATTTCAAACCTCACAGCTCTACGATCGAAAATCAGACGAGTTTGGAAGAAGGTTCTCTACTACGCTGGATCGCATTGCCTTGCGCCACGAAAAAGCCGATGATCTTCGTCGTTACATGCAGGTGATGGACAAGGATTTCAGTGGTAAGTACAAAGACATTCTTAAGGAAGAGTTCGGAAATATGCTTTCAACACGTGAAGAAATTTCAATTCAGGACACGACCATCTACAAAGACGGTAAATTTGAAGATTATCTTATAATACGCGGTAAAACCTATGATTCGATCTCCGGATTAACTGCAGAACAAACAGTACTTGCTCGTGACGTTCGAAAGTTGAGAGATCTCCTTATTAACAGCAACAAGGAAATTGATCGAGATTCAATTAATCTAACAGTTCAACTGGATCAGCGGGTCGTACAGGAAATATTTAAGAAGGCTCATTTCGTGAATGAAATGATGATTGATGCCTTTCGAAATAACGTATATGAAGATCCTCGCGAGCGTATTGATCTCTCCTTTTTAGATTCTATTCTTAAGATGGAGATGAAAGGAGACGATGTTCCCGCAAAATATGAGTTCATGATCACGGATGAGTATAATCAACCTATCGATTTCAAGTATACCCCGAATGATTATTCGAGTGAGTTAGACACGAGTAAAACTCATCGTGCATTACTCTTTCCTAGTAATTCCTTAGACAATGATTTATACATTCATCTGAGCTTCCCAAAGCAAAAATCATTTGTACTTCGGGAGATGTTGGGACCATTAACAATCAATATTATTCTGTTCCTTTTTATCATTACCGCGTTAGCAATTATGTTCAAGACCATATTGACTCAGAAAAAGCTATCCGAAATGAAAAGTGATTTTATATCGAACATGACGCACGAATTTAAGACTCCCATTTCCACTATTTCTCTTGCTTGTCAAGCAATGAACGATACGGACATGGTTGGTTCAGAAATGGCTTCTACTGCGCCCTACGTAAAAATGATAGGGGATGAGAACAAACGTCTGAGCGTATTAGTAGAGCGTATTTTACAGAGTGCTACGCTAGATCGTGGGGAATTAACGCTTCGAAAAGAGGATCTTTTGTTCAATGAATTGATCAATGATGTAGTACACAGGGCAAAGTTTAGAATAGCGGAGACCGGAGGAAATATTGTCCTCAAGATACCTGTTGAGCTGATCACTATAAACGCAGACAAACTTCACCTGACTAATCTGATTTCCAACCTAATTGACAATGCAATTAAGTACAGCAATGGTAAACCAGCAATTCTTGTAACTGCCACGCATACCAACAACATCCTGCAATTGAGCGTAAAAGACGAAGGAATTGGAATTAAAAAAGAGCACCTGAATAAAATATTTGACAAGTTATACCGTATACCAACTGGTAACATTCACAATGTAAAAGGATTTGGCCTTGGATTAAGTTATGTTAAGGCCATTACCGATCTCCATGGTTGGAGCGTACACGTAAAAAGTAAGTACGGTACAGGATCTGAGTTTACCATAGAATTTAATAACCTAAGATAATGAAGAACACTACCATACTACTCGCAGAGGATGATTTAAACCTCGGACAGTTATTACAAACCTATTTGAAATCGAAAGGGTTCGCTGTGACCTTAGCTCAAAACGGTAAAATCGCCTTGGAGAAATTCCATGCTGGATCGTTTGATTTCTGCATTTTCGATGTGATGATGCCCGAAATGGACGGATTTACCCTTGCAAAGGAAATACGCGAGGTGGATAAGAAGATTCCTATTCTGTTTCTAACGGCCAAATCGATGAAAGAAGATAAGTTAGAAGGGTTTGCCCTCGGTGCAGATGACTACCTCTCGAAACCATTTATCATGGAGGAATTGCTCGCTAGAATCCAAGCAATTTTACGACGTGTAGAAGTACCAACAAGTCAAGAAGATGGTATCCATTTTATCGGTAAAATAAAGTATGAGCCAGAATTGCGTCTCTTACATTTGGATGACGATCTTAAGAAACTCACCACCAAAGAGAATCAATTGCTTTCATTATTGGTGAAAAATCAGAATGATATTCTTGATCGCCATGCAGCGCTTAGAGCGATTTGGGGAGATGATAATTATTTTAATGGAAGATCGATGGATGTCTACATCGCGAAACTTCGTAAAGCCCTCAAGCAAGACGGAGATATCGAAATCATGAACGTTCATGGGAAAGGGTTTAAGTTGATTGTGAAAGAGACGAGATGATTCAGCTATACTGAGGATCTATGCGCTTAAAATGGCCGCAACAAATCTTGATTGAACGCGCAAGATCTATGTAACGTCACTATGCTGACATGTTAGATCATATGAATCGTTCATTATTTACCCTTAACTGCTAAGAATTTCCTACTTTTGCCGCTCGAACGCGGTGAAAAATTTGATCAAATACATATTACAAAAGCTTCTGGGATTTCAGAAGTACCTTTTCGTATTTGCGAAATACAAAATCCGCACGCTCATTAATGATTCGAAGGAAAATCACTTTTTCCAATTCTTAGGAATGATGAAGGATGGAGAGGGTGTTGTCTTAGATATCGGAGCGAATATCGGAATCATGACCGTCCACTTATCTCGTAAACTCCCTAATAGCACAATTCACGCTTTCGAACCAATGCCAGATAATATCTCTGTATTCAAGAAGATAATGGCGAAGTACAGGGTGAAGAATGTCACTTTCCATGAGATTGCTTTAGGTGAATCATCAGGAACCGTCAAAATGATCCTTCCGACAAAAGGGGGAGCAAAGATGCAAGGCTTGAGTCATGTAAAACACGATTCAATTACAGAATGGAACGAAGGAATCGAGATTGAAACTCCTATCGAGCCATTAGATAAAATTTTTACAGATCAACGCGTCCAGGGAATTAAGATGGATGTTGAGAACTTCGAGTACTTTGTACTTATGGGAGGCAAGGAGCTCTTGAAGAAAAATCTTCCTATCATTTACACTGAATTGTGGGACAATGAAAACCGTCAGAAGTGCTTTAAATTGCTCTCTGAATTGGGTTATTCGACCTATGTGATCATAAACGATGTGCGCGTTCCTTTTGATCCAGCAATACATCAGGTTCAAAATTTTATCTTTATCGCTAATTAAACAGTTGTTTTAAGCGTTAACTGCATACATGCAAAGAAAATTTCTTTCTGGTCTCGCCTTGATGTTGTTCTTGAATCTATTGATCAAGCCAATTGCGATTTTCGGTATTGACGCCAAAATTCAGAATACTGTCGG
>JBLHPQ010000022.1:0-42332 GCA_047624355.1 Flavobacteriaceae bacterium
TAAATCAGCGTTATCTGCGTCATCAGCGTGCCCTTGAACTATCACTTACATCCAGCACTTCCTTTCTGCCACATTATCCTCACAGTCTCTTCCTTTAAATCAGCGTTATCTGCGTCATCAGCGTGCCCTTGAACTATCACTTACATCCAGCACTTCCTTTCTGCCACATTATCCTCACAGTCTCTTCCTTTAAATCAGCGTTATCTGCGTCATCAGCGTGCCATTGAACTATCATTTATATCCAGTTCATAGATTCCTCTTATCTTTAGGCTCTGATTTACACATACGCATATGAAATTCATCTTCTCTCTTGTTTTTATAATTACTTCAACAGCTTTGTTTGCACAAAAGAAAGTCATTGATCACACTGTTTATGACGACTGGAAAACACTGAAAAATCACATGATTTCGAACAATGGAGATTTTGTCTCTTATGAAATCACACCGCATCGTGGAGATGGATTCCTCTACATCTATAATGTTCAGAGCGCAACACTTGATTCCTTCCCACGTGCAAAGGGAGCATCGTTTTCAGGAAACAGTGACTACATTGCTTTTACAATTACACCGGGGTTCGATACGCTTAGAACCTGTGAATTGGAGGAATTCGAAAAGAAAGATTGGCCCAAAGATTCACTAGGAGTTTACATACTAGCAACCGGCGAACTAACGAAATACGAACGCGTTAGTGGTTTTCAAGTTAATGATGAGAGCAATTGGATGACGTTTATGAGTTATGATAATGAACTCACCCATCCGGTTAAAGCAAAAAAGAAATGTCGTCTATTCGGGAGAAGACGTACTGAACCGCCTGCAAAATCAAAGGGGCACTTGTTGACCATTTTTGATCCTGTCGCTGATAATACAAGGGAAGTAAAGGATGTAAAGTCATATCAGATGTCGAAATACAGCAAGTACGTAGCCTACATCACGCATAAAAAGAAGAAAAAGGACTCTGTTCATCTTCATGTATTAAGTTCTGGAAGCTGGGACCTTTGGGAGGATGATATAAAATTTAGTAGCCTTCAGAAGATGGCCTTCAATCAGCAAGAAGATAAGTTAGTGTTTGCTGCCTCAAATGATACGAATGAAATAAAAACATTCGGAATTTACCTGATTGATCTCAATTTACAAGTGAAAACAATGATCGCAAGTGAGGGAGATGATTTCTTGCCTGAAGGTCATTCAGCCTCTGTGAATTACTATCCGGTATTTACACGAAAAGGAGATCAATTGTACTTTGGAGGAGCCCTAAAACCTGAGCAAGAACCAGAAGATACGTTAGTTCCTTCTGAAAAGGTGAAATTGGATTTATGGCATCATGCCGATCAACGACTTCAACCTGAGCAATTGTTAGATCTACAATACGACAAGAAAAAGACGTCTCTCTACCTTTTTGATATCGCATCTGCTTCCGCAGTGCGACTTTCTGACGATACGCTAAGTGTTCGTAGGGTTACGAATAAATATGCGAAGTACGTGCTGGGGACAAGTAATGAGCGCTACGCCCACACATACAACTGGGCAATTCCTTATCCAGAAGACCATTACAAAGTTTCACTAGAAACCGGTGAACGGACGTTGATTCGTGAGGGAAATACGTTTGGCGGACGACTTTCGCCAACAGGAGATTACTACACCTATTTCAACAGTAATGAAAACAATCATTTCGCAATTCACTTACCTACGAATGAAGAAACATGTATCACGTGTGACATTGATAACGTAATATGGGTAGATGATGTAAATGGAATGCCGATGGATGCTTATCCTCATGGTATTATTGGATGGATGAAGGGAGAAGACAAAGTACTTGTTCAATCAGAACACGATGTTTGGGCCTACGACTTTTCAACCAAAGAAGTATCTTCTATCACACAAGAGATTGGGTCGAAGGAAGACTTAGAGCTTCGCCCTAGAAGATGGCAATACGATAGTGTTTATGTCAGCTTTGATAATATGTACATCACCGGGTTTGATCGAAAAACAAAAGGAAATCATTACTTCTCAGTGATTGATCATGGCGATCACACTGACATTCAGGAAATGGCCAATTACGATGCGCGTGTATCTGGAATAGTGCAATCGGAGGATAAGTCGCAGATGATTTTGAAAAAGATGACAGCCGTAGAGTATCCAGATCTTCATCTCGCAGAAAGTTTCAAAGCAACAAAGCGAATTTCGAATACAAATCCACAGCAAGAAGAATACAATTGGGTGGATGTAGAATTGGTTAGTTGGACAAGCTACGATAGCATTGAACTTGAAGGTTTACTTTACAAACCAGAGAACTATGATCCGAATAAAGAGTATCCGTTAATGGTGTATTTTTATGAATTGTACTCTGATCGATTGCATCAACATTACATTCCAAAACCAACAGCATCAATTATATACGCTACGGAATATGCCTCTGCCGGTTACCTCGTTTTCATGCCAGACATTCGTTACAAAGAAGGCCACCCGGCGCAATCAGCTTACGATTGTATCATGAGTGGAACGGATAAAATTCTTGAACTATATCCAAATGTTGATTCTACACGAATGGCGCTTCAAGGGCAATCTTGGGGAGGGTATCAAACGGCTCAATTAGTTACGATGACGACTCGCTATAAAGCCGCTATGGCTGGAGCACCAGTTACAAATATGTTCTCTGCCTATGGTGGAATCCGTTGGGGTTCTGGATTAAATCGTCAATTCCAATATGAAAAAACGCAATCTAGAATTGGTTATACAATTTGGGAAAAACCAGAATTATACGTTGAAAATTCTCCGCAATTTCACTTACCGAATGTCGAAACGCCTTTAATGATAATGCACAATGACGGTGATGGAGCTGTTCCATGGTATCAAGGCATTGAATTGTTTACTGGATTGAAAAGATTGGGTAAGACGACTTGGCTATTGAACTATAATGACGAAGAGCACAATTTGATGCGCAATGCAAATAGAATTGATTTAAGCATTAGAATGCGTCAGTTTTTCGATCATTATTTACAAGGAAAAGAAGCGCCAGAATGGTTAACGGACGGAATTCCGGCAACTGTGAAAGGAAAAGAACTACGATACTAGAAGTCAATAAAAATGAAGAAACTCGAGAATTTTATCAACGGCGCTTATTGCGAACCTAACTCAGGGGAATACATTGATAACTATGAACCAGCAACTGGAAAAGTTTACGCTTTAATTCCAAACTCAAATGCTAGGGATGTGCAGACGGCAGTTGATGCAGCTGCAAAGGCATTTCCTATCTGGTCAGGAATGAGCAATGAAGAACGCTCTGAAATAATGATTCGTCTATCTGAAGGTATTGAGGCGCGCATGGACGAATTTGTTGAAGCTGAATCGCGCGACAATGGTAAACCAAGAACATTAGCAGCGCATGTTGATATTCCGAGGGCAGTTTCTAATTTTCACTTCTTTGCAACTGCCATACTTCATTACGCTTCAGAATCACATAACATGACTGGGGTTGGAGTAAATTATACATTGCGTAAACCAATCGGTATTGTAGGATGTATCTCTCCTTGGAACCTACCATTATACTTGTTCTCATGGAAAATTGCACCTGCTCTTGCTTCAGGAAACTGTGTTATTGCTAAACCTTCTGAAGTTACTCCATACACTGCTTACCTTTTAGGTGAAGTGGCGAAAGAAGCAGGAATGCCTCCAGGAGTATTGAACATTCTTCACGGTGAAGGGGGAACTGTCGGCGACGCGATTGTAAAACATCCAAAAATCAAAGCAATTTCATTTACGGGTGGAACTTCAACGGGTCAGTATATTGCTAGAACAGCAGCTCCGATGTTTAAAAAATTATCACTCGAATTGGGAGGTAAAAACCCAAACATCATTTTCGCAGATTGTGATTTTGATGAGATGCTGAGCACAACGCTTCGTTCCTCCTTTGCGAACCAAGGTCAAATTTGTCTCTGTGGTTCTCGAATTTTTGTGGAAAGAGCAATCTATGATCGATTCAAGGAAGCATTCGTGAAAAGAGTGAGCACCACAGTTGTAAGCAATCCGGAAGATCCAAAAGCAAAATTGGGAGCGGTAGTTTCGAAAGCGCATATGGAAAAAGTACTCTCCTATGTAGAATTAGCGAAGGAAGAAGGCGGAACAGTATTAACTGGAGGAGAACAAGTATTTCTAGACGCTCCTTACGATCAAGGATACTATTTACGTCCTACTGTTATTGAGGGATTGAGCTACGATTGTCGGACGAATCAAGAGGAAATTTTCGGGCCGGTCGTAACGATAACACCATTTGATTCTGAAGAAGAGGTGCTAAAAATGGCGAATTCAACAGAATACGGTTTGAGTGCGACTTTGTGGACTTCCAACATCAAACGTGCCCATAGAATGGCGAATGAATTAGACGCTGGAATCGTTTGGATAAACGCATGGCTCGTTCGTGATTTGAGAACACCGTTTGGTGGAGTTAAATCCTCAGGTGTCGGTCGAGAAGGAGGTTGGGAAGCTTTGCGTTTCTTTACCGAAGCTAAAAATGTCTTTGTAAAGTACTAGCAGAGATTGTCAGGAGTTCGCTCAACACAGTGACATATACTAGTTTTTTACTTGATCTTTCGTCAGAGCTGGTTAATCACAATCGTTTTGGCATGTCAGTTCGAGTAGAGGTTTCCTCGTAGCGAGAACAGAAGGTTACTCAATACGTGAATTAGCTCACCAAATCAATCGTGTGTCTTACTAGATGCCTCACTCAAACGATAAATCTCGTTTAATTCATCTTTAGTTAAGTCTCGGTATTCGCCAACTGGAATATCTAGTTCGACATTCATGATCCGAACACGTTTCAAAGTACGCACATTGTAGCCTAAATATTCGGACATTCTACGAATTTGTCGATTCAAGCCTTGTGTAAGAACTATTCTGAACTCATAACGACTTAACCGCTCTACTTCACATTTTCGTGTAATAGTATCGAGAATTGGAACACCATTCGCCATTTCAGCAACAAAATCATTCGTTATTTGACGATCCACCGTTACGATATATTCCTTTTCATGGTTGTTCCGAGCGCGTAAGATCTTGTTGACAATATCACCGTCGTTTGTCAAAAAGATTAACCCTTCACTTGGCTTATCAAGTCGGCCGATTGGAAAAATTCGTGTAGGATAATTGATGTAATCGATAATATTATCTCTCTCTACGCCACTATCCGTAGTACAGACAATCCCAATAGGTTTATTGAACGCGATATAGACTGGTGCCGTTTCTGACTTAGAAATGAGTTTGCCATCTACGTGAATTTCGTCACCCGCAGTAATTTTTGTCCCCATTTCTGGAACATTACCATTGATTGTTACTCGACCCTGATCAATTAACTTATCTGCCGCGCGCCGCGAACAGTAGCCAACTTCACTGAGGTACTTATTAATCCGTGTTGTTTGTTCTTCACTCATCTTTTCAGACGCGAAGATAAAAGAATGAAGTGTATTATTGATTTAATCGTGTGGTATCTTAGTGCAAATGCCTCACCGCATCCAAAGCTTAAGTTCATTCTACACTAAACCTTCTGCTATAGCTTATTTACTTTGGTAATTGTAACTACCTCGCCAATTGTCACTTGAACAAGATACGTTCCTCTCTGATTGGGTAATGAGATTTCCGCCGAAGTTGATTTGTGAAGATTGGTTTTTGAAACCTCCTCACCCAACAAATTCATCACTTGAACCACACAGTCTTCCAGATTATTCTTTGTTAAATGAATAACGTCTTTTGTCGGATTTGGAAAAAGCGTATAACCCGGGGAAGAATTTCTATTTATGCTTACGGCCTGAGCATAGGAATGATCTCCATGGAAGTCCGTTTGTTTCAGACGATAATAAGATTCTCCCTGAAGAGGATTCATATCAATTGATTGATATTCTATAGGTATTTGACTGTTCCCAGCACCATTCGCATGGGAAATCGCTTGCCAGTCATTCGCATTCTGAGACCGTTCAATGGTAAAGTAATCATTGTCTCTTTCCGAATTCGTAATCCAATTGAGCTCAACTGAATTTCCATCCGATAATACATCAAATGAAACTAACTCAATGGGCAATACGATAATTGGGGCCACGGTGATGTTTGTGACGAGCATACCACATGTGCTGTTATCATTGGGTGTAAGGGCTAATAATTGAGTGGGTAGAGTTGCCGTAAACGTGTAACATACTGTCGTCCATCCCCAAGTTGTATTACTTTGACTCGTATTGACATTAAGTGCTCCCCCATCGAAGGTTGTGGTCATTGTGACAGTTCCAGGTTGATTGTAAGACGTTGTACAATTACTTGGTCCAGGTCTTCTTTGCACATCCATACAGATCTCGTAGGTGTTTCCAACGGTAAAGCCAGGAATACTTTGACAGATCGTCATATCATCAAGAGTACCAGCTATCATGTCTAAATGTCCATCAATCTCAGCAAAATTATTGGGAGTATATGGAGATGGCCCACCATGCCACTGAGAGGTTCCCATTATTTCTGTCGGATTGGCACAATCTGTCCAGGATGCTGAACCTGCTGTAAAATCGTCATTCACGACTGTTTGCGCATTGGCGTTCCCGAGAACGAATAAGAGCAGGATGCCATTCACAAATCCTAAGATTACTTGTTGAATTGGATTTTTCATGTTGCGTATGAATATGTATCAGTAAATAGTGTGTAAAATATTGACACAAAGGTAGGCGAGGGACTTCCATGAATTAAAATGAAGAGGGTAACAAAGGGTGAACTCAATCGTGAGAAAGGTAAACATTAGGTGAACGAGTGTGGATAAATTAACTGATTAGATGATGCTTAACCAAAATCTGACAAAAACTCTCCAATGTCCTTGTTGGATGCTAGACTCAATTTTTTCCGCAATCTATGACGTAATGTTTTAACAGAATCAGCAGAAACATTCTTAATCATTGCGATTTCTTTAGACGTTAATTTCAAACGTAAGAGCGCACAAAGTTGTTTTTCACTTTTCGTAAGTTCAGGAAACATGGTTTCCAGTTTAGTCATGAATTCATGGTTAACCTGGTCAATATTGTCCTGAAATAGTTTTAGACTATCATCAATTAGGAGTTGTTCTTTTACGAATTGAATGGTTGATCGTAACTGAATGGAATCAACATCATCCGCGGATCTTAATTCGCGGAGTTTTTCAAGAATTTCTTCAATAAATTCGTGTTTTCGAGTAATGTCTATGGCAAAATCCGTTAGATCTTTGTTCTTGTTTTTTAATTCAGTCTCAAGATTTTCCCGTTGAACTTCCTTTATTTTTAAGCGTTCTCTATTCAGGAGGTTATCCGCCTCCAGGAGTTGTTCTTTTTTCTTTCGATTCGTCTGGGATCTTAAAAATAGTAGCGTCATTATTATAATAAGCATGACCGACCCACCCACAATCAATTGTATTTTCAGTTGACTGATTTCACTTTCGTTTTCGCGCAGTTGACCCTGTAGCCTAAGCTCGCTCTTTATTCTGTTCGTTTGAAAATCAATAATATCGTTAATCTTGGAATAGGTGTTCTTATTATCGGCTTCTTCCGCTTGCAAACGAATGTACTTATTCAAGGTTTCTGCTGCCGATCCTGAATTATTGACAGCCAAATAATAATCGGACAGAATTTCGTAATAGTGTAAACGATCTTTGGTACTTACGATCGTCGAATTGGCATCGTCTAGGTTTAATTTAGCTTCAGAATATTTTTTGAGCTTTAGCTGAATTCCTGCGGTTAATACTTTATTTCTAGGAGAAAACTCTAGGGTACTTGTTTTGTCAAAAATGTCGGTGGAACGCAGCATTGCCAATTCTGCTAGAGAATATTCATGGAGATCAGAATGCGCCAGTGCCATATTTCTTTCAAGCATTGCATACAATATGCTGTCTCTTACTTTTGGATTGATGTTTCCATTAAAAGTGCTAATTCCTCGACTATATAACTCGAGCGATTTGTTGACATTTCTCTGTACAAAGTAGCCGTAACCAACATTATTGTAGCTGTGCATTAAGGTTGTGGCATCTCCCATTTTTTCAGCCTCGTCGCAAGCAAGATCATAGTAGTAATTCGCAGAATCATACTCTTTCAACATTAAGTAAGAATATGCGATGTTGTCGAGAGGATAATATACATCCGGTCCTGTTTTCAATTTTCGCAATTCGAGCAGTTCTTTTCGAAAATCAATGGCCATGTTGTAGGCGCCCAGTGCGCCCATAGACGTGCCTAGTCCTCCTAATAATTCCACACTATCTGATTTTGAAATGGCTTGTTGGGAATACATGACCTGAAGAAACTTATCAATGCTGGCGTCATATCGACCTAAGGAAACATCAATTCTCGCCTTCATTAAGATGCCTTTCGTTTTCCAGAGTTGAGAACCAATCTTGTTGGATAAGGCAATCCCTTTGTCTGCATAATCTATTGCCTTCTCAGGATTCCACTGTAGTGTAGTGAGTGACAGTGAATAATACGTTTGAATTTTTCCCTCTCCTTTTTTCGACGCAAGAGTGCTCAGCAGTTCTTCTTCACCTTGCTGTGTATATCCAGCGAAGGCAATAAGAAGGGTAAATATGATATACGTGACTTGGTTCATTCATGCTAAAGATATATGATATGATTCAATAAATTAAAGGATAGAGAATCATTCTAACATTTCAGAGTTGTGCATCGTGCAAAGAAGCTTAGGGTTTTTCCAGTTCACTCTTTTGAGCAAATAAGTAACAGTATGAAGAGGTTGTTATTTTATTCGATCAGGTATCTTATTGCAAATGCGCCGCCATAACCAAATCCAGTATGCCCAGGAAATCAAATTTGCATCCAAATAGCTGAACCTGTTGGATCAGTTACGCTTGGTTGTAACAATGAGGTGAACTCTGTTGATTGTGCTATTTCCGAAATCTAAGAAACGTATAAAATAAAATTTTAAAAACGGGGTGTACTTAATACTACACCCCGTTTTCTATAGGTAGTAGTTGGTAGTGCTTTATTCCAATTGTTTCGACATTTCCAGGGTTTCGATTCCGCTTGGGTGATTTAATTACTTATTATGACATGCTGCTCAAACCAATTTCCATGCCAAAACATGAATTGTTCTTGGTGTGCAAAGGCTAGATTTCAAAAGGGCTCTATAGATCAGAAGCGAACAATTAAAGTAGATGATTTTGGAATTTCAGAAACTAATTTTGATATTACTTAAGCAGACAAGGATAAGCTATATAATTCTGGAATCGCATCGGTAAAAGCGTTTTTTGCTGCTGAAGCTTAGTGAAAAATATAGTTTAACGTAGGGATTCGTGTAATGACAGAAAGCGCAATTGTCATTGTATAAAAAAGGCCTCTATCCTTAATTGGATAGAGGCCTTTTGTAATGGTATTTTCTTACTTGCTCAGTACGATAGTCTCGATTTGAGATCCACCAGCTGAAATAACACGCACAATGTACGCTCCATTCTCAGCTCCTGAAAGATCAAGAGAAGTCAATCCTGAATTGATAACTTGCGTCAAAAGAACACGACCTGTCATATCGGTTACAGAAACAGTTACTCCCTTTAAAGAAGTAGTTCCTAAATCCAATGTGAATAATCCAGTACTTGGATTTGGGCTAACTGTAAAGATGTCTGAAATCAATTTGTCTACTGATGCAGTTGACTGATTTGGATCGTATCCATCATTAGTAGTTGCAGATCCTCCACATGCGCTTGGATCAAGGTAATCACTTGCTCCTAAACCCCATGACACACCAAATCGGCCATAGAAATCATATGCGCCATTGTTACTTGTTCCACTGCATGCAGCAGCTCCTCCGTAAAGTTGTCCAATGATTCGACCTTGTTGGTCGAAAAGTGGTGATCCTGATGAACCTGGCTCAGTTACTCCTGAATCCCAAGCATCAATCCACCAAACAGCAGCACCTCCTGTATTATCATGGTAAGGAGCATCTAGCTCTTCACAAATTTTCTTGATATCTCCAGATGGGTGGTGAACACCAATTGCACTCGTTATTGTTCCATCCGTGTCGACATTGTTCCATCCAGCGTAAAAGCATCCCCAGTTTTCTGCATCAGTAACGGTCATATTATCGATCTCCACTAATCCAAAATCAGAACCTCCATCTTGTGCAAGAGTAGTTGCTCCATTCGCAGTTTGATCCCAATTTGCAGAATTGTTATATGTTCCAGCTGTGTTCGTTGTAGAAGCACAAGATAAACTCGCATCTCCAGCGGCTACTTCCCAGTTGAATCTGAACGCCCAACTTCCTGTACCTCCACCCATGCAGTGGTTTGCAGTTAGAAAATATGCAGTTCCATCATTACAAGTGTTATTGATAAGCGCTCCAGTACAAATTCCATTTCCTCCAACAACAATCATTGCCACTGAACGAATTTGATTACTCCAAAGGTCACCAAGTGGACAGTTTACATCTATGTTACAATCTCCAGAGCTATTTAACGCTTTAGCTAAATTGCCTTGAACGTAGTTCAGAGAACGGTATCCATGAATCACATTCGCAATAGTGAATGCCCCTTGTCCGATAACATTTGCCGGTTCATGGTATTCAACGATCATGTGATCACCATTCATTAGTTCTGTTCCTAACAAACCATCTTCACGATTGTTTCTAGCTGTATAAGCCCCTACACGATTTGTGTTTTTATCATCAAACAAGTATAAAGATGATCCTTCTGGAAAAGAAACGTCTTCCAACAATAGGTTCATTGTAATTGCTTCTTCAGAAACAATAGACAATCGCCATACACGACTTCCATCAGCTAAATTTTCCCATACCCCTGAATTGTCCAGTGTGAAGTCAGTATCGAATTTATAACCAAAACGGTAAGGCATTGATTTACTCTGATCATTCAAAGCATCTTGTGCCTCGACCAACTTAATGTCAAATGAAGCCATTTTTTTGTTCGGTAGTAACTCAGCACTTTTAAGTGGAGCTCTCCAACTTAAAGGTCCTCCTAAATCAGTTACTTGTCCGTAAGATGCACTTCCGAGCAAGCCGAATGCACATACGATGAGTAGTTTTCTTTTCATAGTTCTAGTTTAACATTTATTTATTAGTAATAGTCGGAACGTTTGTCCCTTTTTATTAATCCTTCTTTCGTTTAATACTGCATCCTCTAGGCTTAGAAGAATTGGCTTTCAAATCGGCACCCTCTGACAAATGAGAGATGACGTTCAAAGCATATGTTTCTAATTCAGTTCTAGCGCTATCCCAAGAGTTGTCAATACTTCCCATAAATGCCACTTTACCTTTTCCATCGAGCGCAAAGAAATGAGGTGTTGTTTTCGCTCCAAATGCATCCGCTAATTCTGAATTACTATCAACAACATAGTTCATCGTATATCCAGCTTCCGATGCGTGTTTAGTCATTGCATCTTTGGAATCAGCACCATCCCGTTTTCCTTCGTTTGAATTGACAAGCACAATTCCAATGCCGGCATTCTCAGCCATAATATGCAGGTCGTTGTATTGCCGCTCCCAACCTTCAAAATTGTCATTCCCAACAACAAATGGACATGTATTGCATGAAAAGACCACTAATAGACCGTTTTCTTTCATTAAATCATTGAGTGCATAGCTGTTTCCATCGATGCCTTCCATTTTTGTGTCTAATAAAGGAGCTTTTTTACCAACTTTTACTCCTTTGTCTTTATTTATAGAACTAAACGAAGTAACCATAGCAAGGGTTGGCAGGGCGATCGCAATAAATAGTAACTTTTTAATCATAACGAGTTTTGATAATGAATACATTCCTTAGTAAATTTAGCACGATCATTGCAAGATGGCTAACTACCGCAAAGTACAAAATATATGAAAAGCATCCTTATAATATTAGCAGCCCTATTGAGTTTTGGCTCAATGGCACAGAAGTTTGAGATTCCAAGCAAAAAACACCCTTTTCATGATATTATTGAATGGAAGGGGATGGGCGCTATCTTGATGAGTAAAGATCCAACACAGGTCACGAAACAGATCAACTTGACCTTAGTTGGGAATCAACAAAAGAGCATATGGGACCAGAAGTTTATCCCTAAAAATGACGAGTTCTATTACCTTTCTAGCGAAAATGCTCGCTATGTTTATTTCCTAGACAATCTAGAATTGGCAACAGGGAAAGTTTATTTCAATCAACTTAATTCTGCTGGAAATGTGAAGTCTACATCGGTGTCCATCGGATCCGCAATAAAAAAACTGGGCAATTACGATTACAATAATCTAGAGGTGATTAATGTCGTTGTGACAGATAAAGCGCTCGTTCACCACTTCCGATATGTCGATAAACAGGCAAAAAGCGTTCGCGAGTTCGCGACCTTTATTACGCATCACAATTTTCTTTGCTATGCCGTCGAATTGGGATCGATTAGCAATGAAGACTTGAAGAAGGAACACATTGGACAATGGAAATACATGGGGTTTACGGGCGATCAGATCTTTTTTGCGGCTAGAGACTATCAAAATAAGACCAAAGGATGGTCTGTGAAGGAGTATACATCAAAAGGAAAAGCGAAACTAGGAGTATTTATTGATGCACCAGAAGATCTCATCTCCATCGAAAATATTGGATTCGGAACGACGGGAGAATATTTTCTCGAAGATAAAAATACAGAAGAAACTGGACTGATCACACAAATTAACGGGGTTATTTATTTGATGGGCGCTCAGAAACGGGACGCTGGAGCAACCCTTATTCTTTACAAATACGATGAAGGTGAATGGGTAGAGCTAAATACGATGAATCTGAATTATTTTATTGAGAAAAAAACACTCAAACTTGGAATTTATCCATTGAATGAAGGTCTCGGATATCACCTAGATCATAATGGATACAACAAAGTGAGTATTATCAGCTATACGCCAAATAAAGAGTCCGCACACAATGATTTTTCCGAGAGAACGATCTATAATCCAAGTAGCGTGCTCGAACGCAAAAAGAGAGAAGAATTTACCGTAGATTTGCCTGAGGCTTATTTGATATTTGATACAAATCAGCTGGGTGTTGGAACAACTGTAGAATTTGAATTAGAGGCAAAATGATCATTGGAATTTGTGGAGGTAGCGGGTCTGGTAAAACGACAATTCTCAACAGACTGTATACACAGTTCAAGGATTTAGAACCGAGTGTATTCTCCATGGATAACTATTATCGATCCATAGAAGAACAGAAACTTGATGTAAACGGAGAGATCAATTTTGATCTTCCAACTGCTTTGGATGAGGATCGATTGGCCAAAGATCTTGAGCGCTTGGTTAAAGGAGAACAAATTGTTGTTAAAGAATACCATTTCAATTCGCCTCCCGATAAACACATTTTAGTTACTATCGACCCTTCGAAATTGCTAATTGTTGAAGGCCTATTTCTTTTTCATTACCCGGGAGTGAGAGAAATGCTAGATTTCACGGTCTTCATAGACGTTGATCAGAAAATCCAATTGGATAGACGCTTGTACCGCGATCAAGAAACACGGGGTTATACAAGAGAAGCCATCCTTTACCAGTGGGAGAATCACGTTACGCCTTGCTTTAATAATTATTTGCTACCTTACCGTAAACAAGCAGATTTCCACTTTAGAAACGACTCTAAAGCAGATGAGGATTTTGAAACCTTGACGCGTGAAATCCAGCATCGAATCGAGGAGCAAAGCGCATGGTGATACGAGTATTGAAGAAATATTACGCACTCTTTGGAGCAGCTCTCAGTTCATTACTCTTTCTAGCTTTTTATTTACAAATATTTTCTACGAATTTCGATAGCTCGATTGAGTCATTTGAAGCATCTCTGCATGCACAAGAAGAAGAGTTGGATCACAGTCTAGCTATTTTTCAAAATGATCTTAACCTCAAGGGCATTGAGAAATTGTGGGAAGAGGTTGAAGCAGAAGACGAAATGAATTTCCATGTCTATAGCAGGGATTCATTGGTTTATTGGAACACGAATCAACTTCCGATTCTGCGTTTTGCCGAAATTCACTTTCCAACTGAAGGATTAGTACATCTCCAAAATGGCTGGTATTTCGCCAAAATTATCGAGCAAAATGAGTACACCATTTGTGGTTCGTTTAAGATAAAACAAGACTACTCCTACGAGAATAATGATCTCGTGAATATTTTTCCAGACTTCCTTGCGATGTCCTTTGATGCTTCCATTAATTTAGACGAGCAGGTTGGCTACCCCGTAAAAGGCTCCGACGGAAAATTTTTATTCTCCCTGGTGCCCAACGAGATCCAGGAAATCACGAGTTCTGAGTCGGTTATTCTTTTGTTGCTGATGCTTATATCCATTGCTGCTTGGTTGCTGGCCTTGGCTCAATTCAGCAAGCGATTTCCAAGGAAAATAAGATGGATCATCCCACTCGCCATTGTTGGAATCCGGATTTTATCGATTCAATTTGACTGGTTCAGTTTTATGTCAGATACTGAGGCGTTTGATCCAAGTCTTTATGGTACAAATAGTTGGTTTCCAAATTTTGCCGATTATATGATCAACATTTCGTTGATTGTATACCTTCTATTTGAGCTAAGAATCCAGATTAGGAGGATAAAAGATCATGTTATTGGTCGCTGGATCATTCTTTTGCTCTATCTAAGTTCGATACTCTTTTGGAGTTTGCTTGTCTATTTTATTCGAGGATTAATTGAGGATTCATCTATCCCAATGATTATTGATAAGTTGTTTGCGCTCAATGCCTTTTCAATTCTTGCGGTAACAAGTATAGGTGTCTTCTTTTACGCGTATTATTTGCTGTTGCGTTCGATCGTCGTAAAATGCAAGGAGCTTAAATGGAGTGCAGCTCGATTAGCTGTGATCACGTTTGTTCTTGGGTTTGGATTAATACTTTATGAGATCAATTTGGGAGATCAACTCCTGATGAATGGTATTTATCCATTGGCATTCTATGGATTGACGCTCTATCTAGTTTATCGGTACGATGGAATGCGTCAGCTGGGGGGAGGTTTAATTCAGCTCGTTTTATTTTCGCTCGTAATTTCGGTGAACGTCTCGGAATTTAATACGACCAAGGAACGTGGCGAGCGGGAATTGTATGCCAACCAAGTAGCCACTGATCAGGATATTGTCACCGAGGCGGAATACTCACTCTTGGCTGAGAAAATACAATCTGATAATTTTCTTCAAAGATTCATAGCAGCTCCACAAGATATGGACGTGTCTGATTTCCAAGAAGGGATGGAGCGTCGCCTGTTTAACGGTTTCTGGGAACGATATGAAATGAATTTTAGTTTATTTGATGAGGAACAAAAACCGCTCATTCAATTCAGAAAAGATCCTGATGAACAGTATAATGAACTTCAAAAAATCGTTGATAAGTCAGGTGTTCCATCAGAAATCGATGGCAATATGTACTACATTGAGGATCACTCGGGTCAGTTAAGTTATATCATCCGACAGACCCTTTACGGCGAAGACTCCACGCGCACAGCAACGTTATTTTGCACCCTAAAATCTAAAAAAATTCCTGAGGAAATCGGTTTCCCGCGATTGCTAATCTCAATGCAAACAAACGTTCTTGAAACCTTGGAAGCATATTCAGTTGCGAAGTTCCATAATGGACGCCTAGTTACGAAGTATGGAGAATTCAATTATCCCTCTTCGCATACAGCCATGGTGCCAAAAGAACTAAAGTCGAAAGGTTTCTTCGATTATGGTGAGTACAACCATTATGTATTGAATAAGGGAGATTCAAATGTGGTTCTTCTCTCGTATAAGAACTTTTCAAACATTGATTTACTAACCTCTTTCTCCTATTTGTTCAGTTTTTACGGAATGCTTTTACTTCCGCTACTTTTTAGATTAAACACAAGTGGCGCTTCGAAACGGACGTTCAGTCTGGCCATGAAGATTCAGTTGGTGCTCATATCATTAGTATTTCTATCGCTTCTTGCCTTTGGATGGGGAAGCGGAATATTTGTGAGCAATCAATACAACCAATACACGAATGATGTAATCAGGGAGAAATTGAATTCTGTACAGACAGAGGTGCGTGCGAAATTAGGGGATTATGAAACCCTCTCCATTAATGAAAATGGAAACTACATGCAGTACATTTTGCAAAAGTTTGCCAAGGTTTTCTATACTGATATCAACATGTATGATAACGAGGGCTACCTTTTAGGGACATCTCGCCCAAAGGTGTTCAACATTGGTTTGTTAAGCGAGCAAATGAATCCAACTGCGCTCAAGTACATGAATTATAATCAGAAGAGTGAGTTTGTTCAAGCGGAAAGCATAGGCGAGCTCGATTACTCATCGGCCTACTTGCCATTCTACAACAATAACGGAGATCAGCTTGGCTTTATCAACCTTCAACATTTTGGTCAGCAACGTGAGTTTGAGAATCAGATTCAAAAGTTCTTAGTGGCAATTATTAATGTTTTCATACTACTTCTTGCAATTTCTATTGTGCTCGCAATATTTATTTCAACCTGGCTGACTTCACCATTGAGGATTTTACAAGAAAGCTTTGCCCGGGTGAAATTTGGTAAGCATAATGAACAAATTCAATACGAGCGAGAGGATGAAATTGGAGCGCTTGTAAGGGAGTACAACAAGAAATTATTGGAGTTAGAATTTGCCGCTGAACAGTTGGCCAAAAGCGAACGAGAATCCGCGTGGAGAGAGATGGCTAAACAAGTCGCACATGAGATTAAAAATCCGTTGACGCCAATGAAACTAAGCGTGCAACAATTACTTAGGGTGTATGATCCAAATGATCCCAAGAGTGGAGACAAATTGCGAAAGGTTGCGAATTCAATGATCGAGCAGATTGATGCTTTGACCAATATTGCGAATGAATTCTCGACATTTGCTAAGATGCCGAATCCTCGGGAAGAGCGTTTCAACCTCGTTGCGCTTGTTAAGGGTGTAAGTGAGGTGTTTGATACCGACGATGTGCTATTGACAGTTGATACTGTTTCAGAGGAGATTTATGTCAAGGCGGATAAAGATCAGTTTGTTCGCGTCTTCAACAATATCATTAAAAATTCAATTCAAGCTATTCCAAGTGAACGCGGAGGACAGATTGATGTCAAGTTATTCACGAATAAGAATAAAGTCCATGTGACGATCTCTGATAACGGTGTGGGAATTGATCCATCGAAAGAAGGTAAAATATTCGTGCCCTACTTTACAACTAAAAGTAATGGTACTGGTTTAGGTTTAGCAATGGTAAAACAAATTATTGAAAACCATCATGGAACCATTGATTTTGAGACAACCTTAGGTGAAGGAACAACCTTCGAACTGATTCTTCCACGGAACCTCTAATGGGTCAAGCGATCGCGAAATAGATAAGTAGCAGGCAATCTATTGCGATCGCGGCGATACTTGAATACACAATTCCACGAATTGGTCCAACAGACAGAATCAGGCTCAAACTTGTCATCGTCGGAATGAGTATTAAAATCAACGACCAAGTAGCCTCAATTCCTCCCATACCAACTGCGATACCGCCCATACATCCGACCGCCGTTAATGCTGCTGATATTATGCCAAATCGATTAAACTCTGCTTTTTCTGCCCATCCACTTAGTGGAGTGGTATTATTTTTTACTGTTACCATAACATCAAATGTTTACTGTTTAACAAAGGTGCGCGTTCATCCTGATTGATATTATGACGAATAATAGGGGAAAACATGATTTTTATCATAAAGAAAAGGATCACCTACTTAACGGCTTATTCAAATTAAAAGAGTCTAGCTCCCATAATTTCTAATTGAAGTTCTACTAATATTTATATTTTTGTAAAGCATGGATTTTGAAAAACGCGTAGCGGTAATAGGTGGAGGAAGTTGGGCGACAGCCCTAGTGAAGATTCTGTGTAATAATGTACCAAAACTTAATTGGTACATGAGAAACGAATTGGCTATTGAGCATATTCATACCTTTCGGCACAATCCAAGCTATTTGCAATCCGTTGAGTTCGATCTAGATAAGATTGAAGTCAGTGCAAATATCGAAGAAGTAATCGGGGGAGCTGAAATAATTATTATTGCAACTCCATCGGCATTCTTGGTGAAACTATTTGAGGATTTCCCGATTGAATTAATGAAGGATAAGGTTGTCTTTTCTGCCGTAAAAGGAATTATTCCAGAATACTCGGCAATTCCAGCGCGCTTCATTCATAAGACATTTGGAACGCCATATGAAGAAATCGGTATTATATGTGGTCCTTGTCATGCCGAGGAAGTTGCACTAGAACGACTATCATACCTCACCATTGCTTGTCAAGATGACGATATCGCGGAAGAAATGGCAGAAATGCTGGCTTGTCGTTATATCAAAACAACAACGTCCGACGATCTTTTTGGAACGGAATTGTCTGCGGTTTTGAAAAATGTTTACGCGATCGCTTCTGGTGTTTGTGCGGGGTTAGGATACGGTGATAATTTCCAATCTGTGCTAATTTCCAATGCGATTATAGAAATTGAAAATTTCATTGATGAGGTGAGTCCTATTCACCGTGATGTCAAATCATCTGCGTATTTAGGCGATTTGCTTGTAACGGCTTATTCTAAATTTTCGCGTAATCGGACCTTCGGATTTATGATAGGTAAAGGCTATTCTGTGAAAACAGCCCAGTTAGAAATGAGCATGATCGCAGAAGGCTATTACGCCACCAAGAGCGTGATGGAGATCAAAAACAAATTTGGTATCGATATGCCAATAGTTGAAGCGGTAAATAACATCATTCACGAGAAGATCTCTCCAGTAATGGAAATGAGAATCTTGTCTGATAAATTGACCTAAGTAAGGGTGCTGTTCATTTAAATCACTCGATTTGAATCAATTCTACATTTTTAAACGAATCCACCAACCCTATTTTTCTATTTTTGTCAAAAATTAAAAGTAATGCTTGTTTTCAAATTTGGTGGAGCTTCGGTTAAGGATGCGGCAGCGGTAAAAAACGTGGTGAGTATTTTACGCCTTTACGAAGGACAAAAATTGGGCGTTGTCATCTCAGCAATGGGTAAGACAACTAACGCCATGGAGAAAATAGTCGCGGCACTCCTAACTAGAGATCAAAGTGAGTTCGATGCGCTGATTGAAGAGCGACGTTCATTTCATAATTTCATTCTGTATGAATTATTTTCGACCGTACCAAGCGCGATCTTTGATGAAATCAATGGAATATTTGATGGATTGAAAAATAGCTACGCTGACAAGGTTTCTGATAATGAGGCCTTAGAATATGACCAGATTGTGTCACTTGGAGAAATCATCTCTACTAAAGTGGTGGCGGCATACTGTTCGCACGAAGGGCTTTCTGCTTCATGGGTAGATGCTAGAAAGTTGATTCGAACAAATAGCGTGCATCGAGAAGCGGAGGTAGATTGGGAAATATCTACGCAATTATTTCATACAGATTTTTTGTCTGAATACGAGAATAACGACATTCTAATCACACAAGGTTTTATCGGTCATTCAGAATCAGGTCTCACAACGACGATTGGACGTGAAGGATCTGATTTTTCAGCAGGAATAATTGCGTACTGTTGTGATGCCGAAAGTGTGACCATCTGGAAGGATGTACCAGGAATGCTTAATGCCGATCCTAAATGGTTTGATAATACAATTAAGCTTGAGAGTATTTCATTTCGAGAAGCGATTGAATTGGCCTACTATGGCGCATCTGTCATTCATCCTAAGACGATAAAACCGCTTCAGAATAAGCAAATTCCACTCTATGTCAAGTCGTTCATTAATCCAAAGGAAGATGGAACAGTAATCCAATCATCAACCTCAAACGACCACTTGGTTCCATCGTTTATTTTTAAAATGAACCAAATATTGTTCTCGTTCACACCAAAGGACTTTTCTTTCATCGTAGAAAAGAATTTGAGCGATATATTCGGGCGTTTAGCGAAATCGAATGCGAAGATCAATATCATGCAAAACTCTGCGCTGAACTTTTCCATCCTTGTGGATGAGGACAAAGTATCAATTGAGAGAATTTTAGATCTGTTTGAAGATAGCTATAATGTCAAATTCAATGGTGGATTAGAGTTAGTTACGATTCGTCACTATGATCAAGCGACAATAGACCGTGTAACAACGAATAAAGAGATCTTACTTCAGCAAAAAACACGCGAAACAGCAAGACTTGTTGTTAAACAGAAGTAATGCAAACGAATCCTATCGTCGAAATCGATGCTTCTTTTAGCGTAGGAAGACGATATATTTGTACTCTTGGACATATTCTTGCACTTCGCTCGACAGATTACCTTTAATGAGTGAGTGAATTATTCAGATACAAGCAGTATTTTTGCTTCCTGTGAGTAAAACTTTATCATCAATCCCAAATGGTACCGAAGTCTTGGTTCGAAAGATCCATGCTTCTGCCCTATCTGTGAAATTATTAGAAATGGGATTGTTTGAAGGCAAGCAACTCAAAGTACTCTATCGAGCGCCATTTGGAGATCCCATGGCTATTGATATTGGCGGATATGTGCTTTCTCTTCGCAACGATGAGGCAGCGTTGATTGAAGTGGAACTAATTTCTTCAGCAACATGAGAATAGCACTCCTAGGTAATCCAAATACGGGTAAGTCATCGGTTTTTAATCTATTAACTGGATTGAGGCAACACGTTGGCAACTTCCCTGGAATCACGGTGGATAAAAAAGTTGGCAAACTTACCATTGATGGAGAAACGCATGAATTAATTGATTTTCCAGGCACCTATAGTTTCTATCCGCGCTCTGAGGATGAGCGTGTGGTACATGATGTTCTTTCTGAGCCTGAGAACGAGTTATATCCAGATGTGGTAGCTGTAGTAGTTGATGCCTCAAACTTAGAGCGAAACTTACTGTTCTTTACTCAGATCTACGACCTGCAGTTGCCGACAGTCATGATATTAAACATGACTGACTTGGCGCAGCGAAAAGAAAAACAATACGATGTTGTGAAGCTTGCGGCGCTGTTCCCAGAAGCGACAATTGTTCAAACAAATGCCCGCGTTCGAACGGGAAAAGCGAGAATTGAGAAGGCGCTATCAGAAGTACTTCTGCGGGAGGGGCATTCGTTTCTTGAAATCAAAAAAATCGATAGGTTCGACACGGAAAATCAGGAAATTGATGGGAAGAAGCGTTTTGTGAAAATTACAAAGTGCTTGAAGGAGATTGAATCAGTGCGGGTTGTTGAGACTCCATTTACGAGTAAATTAGATCGAATTCTTGTACACCCAATCTTTGGATATCTCATCTTTGCACTGATCCTATTGGTGATTTTTCAATTTGTTTATGTGTTTGCTTCCATTCCGATGGATATTATCGATGGCGCATTTGCAAGTTTCAGTGGATGGATGTCATCAGTGATGCCTGAAGGCGTGTTTACCGATCTATTGACGCAAGGTGTGATCCCAGGAATTGGTGGGGTCGTGATCTTTATTCCACAAATTGCCTTACTGTTCTTCTTCATCGCTATTCTTGAGGAAACAGGCTATTTAGCACGTGTCGTGTTTATCATGGATCGAATCATGCGACCACTCGGATTGAATGGTAAAAGTGTCGTTCCTTTAATGTCGAGTATTGCCTGCGCTATTCCTGGCGTTATGGCGGCACGGACGATTTCTGATTGGAAAGAAAGAATGATCACCATAATGGTTGCGCCCTTAATGAGTTGTAGCGCGAGAATTCCTGTTTATACCTTACTGATCGCAATTGTGATTCCCAGTGAAATGATAGGGGGCGTGATCAATGTTCAAGGACTTGTACTTTTCGCTCTTTATGCCTTAGGAACAATCAGTGCCTTGCTCGTTGCGCTTGTGTTAAAATGGATGATCAAGACAAAGGAAAAAGGGTTTCTCCTATTGGAAATGCCGTCCTATAAAGCGCCTCGATGGGGTAACGTTGGAATTACTGTCTTAGAAAAGGTGAAAATATTCGTTTGGGATGCAGGTCGTGTAATTCTTGCGATTTCCATCATATTGTGGGCAATGGCAACCTATGGACCTGGAGACAGAATGGATAACGCTGAGAAAATAGCAAACAAAGAAGCTATTCAGCAAGAATTATCAGCTTCTGAAACAGCCCAATTAGTAGCCTCTAAACGTTTAGAGAAATCATACATAGGAATTATCGGAAAAGGCATCGAACCTGCCATTGAACCGCTCGGATACGATTGGAAAATTGGTATTTCTTTGATTACTTCTTTCGCGGCACGTGAAGTCTTCGTAGGCTCTATGGCTACTATCTACGCTGTTGGTGACGACGGAGATGAAAACTTACCGCTGATTGACCAAATGAAGCAGGCAAAGCGCGCGGACGGCACACTTGTCTATACACTGGCGTCTGGAATGAGCTTAATGGTTTTCTTCGCCTTCGCAATGCAATGTATGTCAACATTGGCCGTGGTAAAAAGAGAAACGAAAAGTTGGAAATGGCCACTCCTTCAAGTTGGATATATGGGAGTTCTGGCGTACCTTGGAGCATTGATAACCTTTTTAATTTTATCATAATGCAATCAATTCTTGTCATAGTAACAATCACGCTGGCTTTGCTCTACTTAGGTAGAGAAGCTTATAAACGGTTTTTCAAGAAGGATGCTGCATGCGATAGCTGTGCAATGGGACCTGCGGCGATGAATCAATCGAGTTCATCGGAATCGATATAAAGAATTAAGAAGGACAATTAGGTTCTTTTACTTCCCTCTTGGAACATGTTTTGTTGTGAACTTCTCCGCGTTTTTATTCCACTGATCGATGAGTCTATTCCGACGTTCATTCGATGCCTCATTCACCTCGTTGTAGTCGTTAGTGGCTTCATTAACATCGTTTACTCCATTATTGTAAGCATCAACGTCTTCCTGCGTGCGGCTTTTCGGCTTTTTAGCATCAAATGCTGATTTAATAGCTGCAAAATTTTCGGTTATTTCAAGGTATTCAAAGAGCAATTTAATATCATTCTCCGCTTCATCTTGGTAAAATGTTAAGAGCTGTCGAGTCGCAGTCAACATGAGCGGGTCCCCTTCATACTTTTTGATTCCTGCTAATTTCACGATACCTTCTTCAACCGTTTCAAGTAACGCATTCCGGTTTTGTTCGATTGCACTGACATCTTTTTGCCCCACCGCCTCAAGTAAATAGGCCTCCTGTTTATAGGATTTAAAGAAGACGAGATAAACTTCATTGTAGTGATCGTAAACTTGACCAGCAACATCCATCTTCATGTCAAGCTTTGTGTCATCGCTTTCTATAATAGTGACGTCATTAAGTTTAGCAAAAGCCTTGTGTTCACGACTCAACATATCTCCAGCTTCAGCTAGTTTATCACTTGCCATGTCACGCGCTGTCATGTAGGCTTCCATAGCGTCGTAAGATTGTTCGGAAATTGCTTCCATATCGACGATCTCAGCATAATCTTCGCGCAGGACTTTACCAATCAAATCAAAGTACAGAATAATTGAATCGCGGTACTGCGTTTCGTCTTTAAAACCCTTCGCTCTTTTGGCTTTTCCAAGTGCAGATGAAACCGATTGAATGAGTTCACCTCTTCGCTTGTCTACTTTTCTCGCACTTCGACCATGAGAAACTGAGCGTGTATAATCCCACATATCCTTTTGTATCTGCAAGTATTCTATAGAAAAGTAATCCATGTATTCACCTGGATTTGTTGAGCTTTGAGAAAAAGTGTAGCTGCCAGCAAGTAGGCTAAAAATGAGTAGAAAGGTTTTCATAATTGATTGTGTTTTGAATATCTAAGTTACCTATTACTCGGTAGCTTTTATCAATCCTTGGATAATTTTATATGCTTCATTTAGTTCAATATCGGTTTCCAGTTCTTTAATAAAGTGAGCGCTATAGTCGGAAAGGAAGGGTGATATTTTTAATAGGGACTCTTTAAATTGGAAGGATACGGGCGAATAGGCAAATTCAATACCGTCTTGTAAGCCAGAATAACGCTCAATCATATCATCGAGTAATTGGATAAGATTATACGAGCCCTGAATACTGAGTTCGAGATCAATTTTGTCAGCTAGATCTGTAATGGAATCAGTTAAGAGTTGTAGGCCTTTCATTATTGGTTCCTTCACTCCATCGTAGTAAGTTTTTATCGATCCTATTGGTAATTCCGCCTTTGGCGTGTAGTAAACCTTTTTATCAACACTATCTAGAACGATTGTATGCTTGTAATCACTTTCATAGTTCGAAGGGTTTAAGGAGAGGCTATTTAGATGAATATCTGGAATTACCCCATTTAGTTGAGCTGATTTTTTGGTGATGCGATACAAACCAATTTGCGTAATTTTTGTATAGCCCCAGGAGACATCTTCCTCTCTATATAGACGCGTAATGTTGTTGTGTTTTGGATCAAGTGGGACAACAATTTGGCCTGTCGCTTTTCCATATGATTTCTGTCCAACAATGAGCGCACGATTGTAATCCTGAAGTCCTGCAGCCACAATCTCTGAAGCAGAAGCCGAATTCGAATTAATTAATACGACCAAGGGACCTCGATAAATTGAGCCACGATGAAAATCTTTGTGGGTATATGCTTCGCCATTGTTATCAACTTCTATCACAACAGGACCATAATTGATAAAAATGCCAACGAGGTCAATGGCTTCCCGAATCGATCCGCCGCCATTATCGCGAAGGTCTAAAATCATTCCATCGATTCCACTTTTGTTTAAACGAATGAGTGATTTAGCAACGTCATTCGCACATCCAAGTGATGAGGTATCTGTCCAATTCGTATAAAAATCAGGAAGAGAAATATACCCAATGTTCTTATCGCCATCCAAGCGTGCGGCCTTGATGATGTCCTCGTCGCTGTAAACAACATTCTTGACTAACTGAACTTCTCGCTCCTCTCCATCAGAAATAACGGTTAGCGTTAGACTGTCTGATGTAAGATCATCGAAAAAGCTACGCAAATCTGCGAGCGTTGAATTACTGACATCTATATTCTCATCTTCACTTGATGTGATCGTTAATAGTTCGTCGCCTGCTGAAATACCATCTGTATACCATGCAGAACTTCCAGGGGTAATTCCGCTTATTTCGATGGTTCCTGAACTCGTTTTGTTGTAGGAGATTCCAAATAATCTTCGTTCTGAAGAGAGCTCTTCGGTAAAATCGTCTTTGACATTTTCGTTGAAATAATTTGAATGAGGATCGTAACACCAGGCAATACAGTTGATGTACATTGATTCAAAGTAATCGTCTGTTTTTTCGAGGGACTCAAAGTACCTATCGAAATTAGCACGAATTGCAGCGATTGATTCTTTACAACGTGCTGGTAAATCAATATTTTCGAGTGTTTCGTCGGCGCCAAGATTGTCGAATAGGTGATCATGAATCGACTTAGTAACGTAGTTCTTCCAACGCGTATCAAAGGCTACTTTTCCCGATACATATTCTTTAGCAGGCACGATTGTTCCTTCATAGTGAAGGACGTATTCACCATGGTCAAAGAGTTCATTAACAATTTTTTCCGCCTCGGCGACTCGAACTAAAAAGAGTCGCTCGAAAAGTTCTAAATGATTGATAGATCTAGACCTAATTTCAAGATGCAGCGAGTCAGATGACGTAGCTAATAAATGAATATCTGATTGATAAAAGTAGAGATAGGAATCGTCAAGGTAGTCCACTAAAAGAGCGTTAAGGTCATGGCCTAATTGACTGTCTAGGGATCTTGGATTGTAATGGTTTCGTTTGAAATAATCAACTAAACGTTTCGCTCGATCACCAATTCCATCGTCGAGAGAGGCCCCTTCAAAGTGAATAAAAAGTGTCGTAGTTAGAAGTAGAATTAACTTAATCATTAGGTTTTATTCAAAATTGAGGCCTCTTTTCTTAAGCATTCTTTTTACAAAGATGGCAAATAATGCAAGGTAGGCAAAGCAAACAGCAGCAACAATAAATGAGTTCTGAGCTCCAATTATATCTACGAGTTTGGCCTGAATTAGCGGGATTACACCACCTCCTAGGATCATCATCACTAGGAATGCAGAACCTTGCGTCTGGTATTTTCCTAATCCAGCTAGTGAAAGCGAGAAAATACAAGGCCACATAATAGAACAAAATAATCCGGCACTTAAGAATGCATAGACGGTCAGCATTCCGGTCGACATTAGTCCAACAATCATTGCAACAAGAGCTAAGCTGGAAAAGACTGTAAGGGTCAGTGCAGGTTTGTCTTTTGTCAAATAGAAAGCCGCTATTTGGACTAATACACAAATGATATACCAGTAAAGAAGCACAATATCGTGTCCCGCGAGAGCAGTCAGCAATAGAATTATTCCGAAGGCAATTAGTGGTACAGCGAAGCGCAAAATTTGTTTTGTATTCATTTTTAGATCGAACGCATTTATAGCACCAGCCCAGCGACCAATCATTAAACTTCCCCAGAACATGGCAATAAATGGCGCAATTTGCGACGAATTGTATCCGCCAAATCGCTCTTGAGCCAGTAATTCACCCAAATTACTTCCTACAGCAACTTCAACACCTACATATACGAAGATGGCCAACATACCAAATGTGAGCTGCGGATATTGCATTGCACCCCAGCCTTCTTTCTTTTTTCCTGCAATCTTTGTGATGGACAGAAGACCGATGAGAATTACGAGAAGCGCTCCAGTTAACCACATCATTCGCCAATTTTCAATAGGTCTTTTAAGTGTAGTAGTCTCAGTCTGTAAAGCAACAATTGGTGCATTTTCTGCCGCATAATTTGATTTGACAATCTGTGTACGTTCAGACTTTTTAAGATCCTCCATGTTGACCCCAGAAGCTTCGATTTGCTTGTCAATGCTAGCATTCAAATCACCCATATGAGCCTCGTTAGCTGCAATTTCCTTTGCCTCTTCTGTTGTATAACTACTAAAAACGGGTGAAAAACACGCGATAAGTAGACCCGTAATAACCAAGAGCGATACAACCGCTTTTTTTGCAGGTTCCTGTTTTCCTTCATTTTTTCCAGCAGGGACTTTCTTTGAAAATCCAAATAAGGCCGCTATGCCTAGAAACAGAACGCCAACAAAAGCATAAAGAATAATTACCTTGTTGAGATCTAATTGGGCGATGTCTTCAGCAGAAACGGCCGCTGATGTGCCAAATAAGGCAAGCGCCACAATTAATGGGCCTAATGTTGTTCCCAGGCTATTGATTCCACCGCCAAGATTGATTCTGCTTGCGCCGGTTGATTCATCACCTAAGGAAATCATAAATGGATTGGCAGCTGTCTGTTGTAGTGAAAATCCAAGGGCCACGATGAAAAGACCGATTAACATTCCTGAGAATTGATTGGCCGACAAAGAAACGATCATTGCTCCGGCACCCAACGCTGAGAATATCAGGCCGAATACGATACTTTTTTTGTAGCCCCAGCCACCAACGAGATCTCGACCTGTTTTAGAACCGAAAATAAATAGCCCCAATGCACCAAGGTAGTAGGCTCCATAAAAGGCAAAGTCAATAAGCATACCTTGGAACTGGTCAAGATGGAAATAATCACGGCAAAATGGGATGAAAATGCCATTTCCGGCAGCAATAAATCCCCAGAAGAAAAAGACGAGTGTTAAGGTAGCTAATGCCCCGCTATTCGTTTTTTTAAGTCCTGGTGTTTCTGGAATTACTTCACTCAATGTCTCGCTCATAAGATCTACTTTCTGTCCACAAAATAGGGAGAATCTTGCGATGTAAAGCAGAAGCTTCGATTTTGATTAATTTAGCACTAAATATTTCGAGTGGACAAGACAGTAATTACAGATATTATTCAATGGGATGTCAAGAACTGGGGCAAGGCAATTCCATTCTGGTCGGTGGCTATAGCTGACAAGAAGGGAGGAACTGCTGCCGCTTTTGGTGAACGTGAAGGTGGTTTATCACTTTGGCTGACAATGAATGATTTTACGGTTGATTGTTCAGATTACAATGGAATGGAGAACGTACCGCTAGAGCTCCATCAAAAATATGCTGTTACCGATTTAATTTCTTATTCGAAACAGGATATTACTTCAACTTCATTTGAGGATAATAGCTTCGATGTTGTCATGTTCAAGTCAGTCATCGGAACGCTAAACAGTAAGGAACGTCAGCAAGCAGCGCTAGATGAACTGTACCGAATCTTGAAACCTGGGGGATATTTGCTTTTTGCAGAAAACCTAGAAGCGACAGGAATGCATAAATATGCGCGAAAGAAATTTACCAATTGGGGAACGCGATGGCGGTACCTTAAATGGAAGGAAATGAATACAATGTTGTCTCAATTCTCAGAGACAAAAATGACGTCAACAGGTTTCTTTGCCACTTTTGGGCGCTCTGAAGGTCAGCGAAAATTTTTAGCTGGAATTGACTGGGTATTAAGTCCGATTCTCCCAAAATCTTGGAAATACGTGCTGATCGCTGCGTGTAAGAAGTAGCGCTGTCATTCTCAATGCGTCAAACTCAGTGTAAACTTTACAATTCAGAAATTTCGTTCCTCAGATCAGAATCACTCGTATTGCATAACGCTGTCACATCGAGTGTTCGACTTCAGGAGAGTGTATCGAGGTGTAAATCAACGAACGCTAAACCAGGGTTTCGTAATCCATCAAGCGATTTTGGAAGGCAAACGTGAAACTCGTCGACCGCAACACAGAAATCTTTCCTTTTGATCGATGCGCTATTTCTGTTAGAAGTGCTGGATTCGTATAATAGGAAGGGAAAATATTAAAGCCGTGGGCATCTACAACACTTTCAGCGCTTAATAATTTTCGCACTATCAATTTCTTGACAATATTGTTTAGTAAATCCTCTTGTGTAGAAGCATGATAAATGGCCGAGTGGATACCCACACATAAGAGTACTTGGTCTGATTTAAGTTCGTCTTTCACCTGGAAGGTCATGTCACTTACTCGATGAATGATGTCATCATCCATTAATCGATGGTAAGAGAATCGTTTTGGAATCGAGCCAGTTGCCAAAATATGAAGATGGATATAATCGACCTGTTTTGTTTTCGGCAGCAGTTCTGTGCCGTCTTCAAAACCAATACGTTTGATATTTGAGAGTGAAGTTAATGTTAGGTTCTTCGCTTGGAGATTAACTGATTCGCCCTCGATTGAAATGGAACACCCTTGATCTGTGATTTGGATAGATGCGACGGTGGTTCCGAGTAAAGTTTCAATATTCTCTTCTTCAATTTTTTCTTTCACCCGATGGTGGAGTTCTTTCGCACCGCCGTTGGGGTAAAGATACTTACTCGGGACTAACGTAAATCGATTCGCGGGGGTTCTCATCCCTGGTCCAATTTCATTGAATTTCAAACGGGCTATTTTAGATAATAGGTATTTACTCGTTGAGATATTCATCTTCAAATCATAAGGAATTGCCAATCCGTTCTTATACAATCGGGGTGAAGGCTTTAGCGGAATAAGGTCTAGTCGAAAGAATTTTTTTAGAAAGGAAGTAGCATTTTTCTCGACTTCCCAAATATGACATCCAATTTCAACTTCTGGAATTCCATCGTGCTTAATTGTTGTCCAAGCACCACCAAATCTCTGCTTACTATCAATGTTTAAAACAGAATTTCCTTGTTTCTTTTGAAATACCGCCTCTGTGATTGCCAAAGGACTAGTTCCGATAATTATTCTGTCGTATGAAGTTTGATCTTGCGACATGGTGGATTAAGATCGCGCAGCTTGCTCAACTTTTCCGATACTCAACTCAAGCATTTTTTTAATTGTTTCGATGATATGATCTTTGTCGAATCCACATTCTTTCCACAGTTCTTCTTGCGTTCCATGTTGAATATACGTGTCTGGGATTCCAAGTCGAGTCAGTTGTGCACTGTAATGCTGGTCACTCATGAATTCAATTATCGCCGATCCAAAGCCACCCATTAAACATCCATCTTCAACGGTGATTACTTTATCGAATTTAGTGAACACCTCATGGAGCATGGTCTCATCCAGAGGCTTTACAAAACGCATATCATAATGAGCTATTGACGCCCCGGTCGATTTTAATTCTTCAATGGCTTTTTGCGCGAAATTTCCTGGATGTCCAATCGTTAAAATGGCGATGTCTTTCCCGTCAGTTATCTTTCGACCCGTTCCAACTTTAATTTTTTTCAGTGGTGTTTTCCATTCAGTATTGACACCAGTTCCACGCGGATACCTAATGGTGAAAGGGCCCATGTCCTTATGCTGTGCGGTAAACATCAGATTTCGTAATTCAGATTCGTCCATTGGTGCACTAACCGTCATATTTGGTATGCAGCGCATGTACGAAAGATCGTATGCTCCGTGATGTGTTGCACCATCGGCACCAACTACTCCGCCTCTATCGAGACAAAATACAACATTGAGGTTTTGAAGAGCAACATCGTGCAAGACCTGATCAAAGGCACGTTGCATGAACGATGAATAAATATTACAAAACGGAACCAAACCTTGTGTAGCGAGTCCAGCGGAAAACGTCACTGCATGCTGTTCAGCGATCCCAACATCGAATGCTCTATCTGGCATTGCCTTCATCATATAAGTCAATGAACAGCCAGATGGCATTGCAGGCGTTATGCCCATAATTTTATCATTCTTCTCGGCAAGCTCTACAATTGTATGACCGAAGACATCTTGATATTTCGGAGGTTGAGGAGACTTAGGAACAACTTTAACGATTTCGCCAGTGTCCTTATTGAATAGTCCAGGCGCGTGCCATTGTGTTGGATTTCCTTCCTCTGAAAATTTATATCCAGCTCCTTTTCGCGTAATGCAATGCAATATTTTCGGTCCAGGGATGTCCTTTAAATCTTCTAGAACTTTCGCTAAACCAATAGAGTCATGACCATCAACAGGTCCAAAATACCTGAAATTTAATGATTCAAATAAGTTACTTTGTTTGAGAAGTGAACCTTTAAGCGCACTCGATATTTTTGAAACAATCGATTGTGCATCAGGTCCAAATTTTGAAACTTTACCCAGTAATTGCCAAACATCGTCTTTGACTTTATTATAGGTATGAGAAGTCGTAATGTCCGTTAAGTATTCTTTCAACGCGCCAACATTTGGATCAATTGACATGCAGTTATCATTCAAAACGACCAATAAATTAGCGTCTTTCTCATAACCGGCATGATTCATTCCTTCGAATGCAAGTCCCGCTGTCATTGCTCCATCACCAATTACGGCAATGTGCTGACGTTCTTTCTCCCCTTTATATTTACTTGCTACTGCCATACCGAGGGCAGCCGATATTGATGTCGATGAGTGTCCTACGCCAAATGTGTCGTAGTCGCTTTCCGACCGTTTAGGGAAACCAGAAATTCCGCCTTTCGTTCGATTGGTTGGAAACGATTCTTTTCGTCCAGTAAGAATTTTATGTCCGTAAGCCTGATGCCCAACATCCCAAACTAATTGGTCGTATGGAGTATTAAAAGCATAGTGAAGTGCAACTGTTAATTCCACCACACCGAGGCTTGCACCAAAGTGACTATTCCCTATTTCAGAAATAACATCGATAATGTATTGACGTACCTCGTCTGATACTTGAGGTAAGTCTTCAAGGTTGAACTTTTCCCTTAGATCTTCGGGAAGATCAATTTGGGATAGAAACGATCCTGTTGTGTACTTTTTCATAAAAGTTAAACATCAAAAAAAGGTGTCTTCTACAATGAAAACAGTCTTTAAGCATCCTTAGTATACAAATGTACGAAATTAACGTTTGTTGTGCGCTATTTGCCTTTTAAGAGTTCACTAAAAAGGGCATTCTTATCAACTAAGAATGCCCTTTAGGTTTACTATTACCCTTGCATGAGTAAGGTCCTACAAAGATAGTTAATGGCAGGAATTATGCCAAAGGGTGAACGGTTCTATTTATCCACATTATCATTCAGTTATACACGATCTAATCAGTTTTAGCAACGGAATGAGTTTATGCTTTATGAGCGCTAACTTTTTCGTAACTTTGCGGCTTAAATTAATTGCAGAGATGAGTCAAAAATACCCTACGTATAAGGGATTAAACCTCCCTGAGGTTGCAGATCGAGTTCTTGAGAAATGGGACAGTGATAATGTATTTAAACAATCGATTGAAAATCGAGAAGGACAACCATCATTTATTTTCTTTGAAGGACCACCATCAGCGAATGGACTTCCAGGGATTCATCATGCAATGGGGCGGACGATTAAAGATATTTTTTGTCGCTATAAAACACTTAAAGGATTTCAAGTAAAGCGTAAAGCTGGTTGGGATACACATGGTTTGCCGGTGGAATTAGGTGTCGAGAAAGAACTCGGAATTACGAAAGAAGATATTGGGAACAAGATTTCCGTTGAAGATTATAATAACGCATGTAAGAAGGCGGTAATGCGCTACACTGATGTGTGGAATGATTTGACTAGAAAATTAGGTTATTGGGTTGATATGGATGATCCATACGTTACCTACGATTCGAAATACATGGAATCTGTATGGTGGCTATTGGGTCAATTGTACGAGAAAGATTTAATGTACAAAGGATATACAATTCAACCTTATTCACCAAAAGCAGGTACTGGATTATCATCACATGAGATCAATCAACCGGGATGTTATAGAGATGTTACGGATACGACAGTTGTGGCTAAATTCAAGATGGTTGATGGACAATCCACGCCATTCGGAATTGATAAAGATTGGTTTTTGATGGCTTGGACAACCACACCGTGGACGTTACCTTCAAATACCGCTTTAACGGTTGGGCCGAAAATCGAATATGTTTTAGTGAAGACTTTCAATCAATATACCTTCGAAGCAACGAATGTTGTACTGGCGAAAAAATTGGTTGATTATCAATTCAAGAAACCATTTGTTCTCTCAGAATCAAACGAAGATTTCGCAAATTATTCAGAAGGAGATAAGCAAATCCCTTATGCAATTATTGGGGAATGTAAAGGTTCAGAATTGGCTGGACTCAAGTACGAACAGCTCTTACCTTATGCTTTGCCTTGTGAAAACCCGCAAGATGCATTTCAGGTAATTACAGGTGATTTTGTCACTACAGAGGACGGAACGGGAATCGTTCATACGGCCCCGACTTTTGGTGCAGATGATGCCAAGGTAGCAGCAGATGCTGGAGTGCCAGGTCTATTGGTGCTGAATGAACTCGGAAACCAAGTGCCGTTAGTCGATTTACAAGGTCGATTTACTTCACATATGGGTGAATTTGCTGGGAAGTATGTGAAAAACGAGTACTATGACGACGGCCAAGCGCCGGATAAGTCAGTCGACGTAGAGATCGCGATTAAATTGAAAATTGAGAACAGAGCTTTTCGCGTAGAGAAGTATGTTCACAGTTACCCTCATTGCTGGAGAACGGATAAACCCGTACTCTACTATCCATTGGATTCTTGGTTTGTTCGTGTGACAGGCGCTAGAGATCGAATGATGGAATTGAATGATACCATTAATTGGAAACCGGAATCTACAGGAGCTGGACGCTTTGGGAAATGGTTGGAGAATGCCAATGATTGGAACTTGAGTCGTTCAAGGTATTGGGGAATTCCAATTCCAATCTGGTCTACGGAAGAAGGCGATGAGCGCATTAATATTTCTTCTATCGAGCAGCTTAAGACGGCATGTGATACAGCAGTTAAAGCCGGTGTTATGAGCGAAAACCCGCTCGATCACTTCGAAGTAGGCAACATGTCAAAAGAGAACTACGCGAAAGTAGATTTACATAAAGATTACATGGATCAAATCACGCTGGTTTCTTCCACTGGAAAACCAATGAAGCGAGAAGCTGACTTAATTGATGTTTGGTTTGATTCTGGTTCTATGCCTTATGCGCAATGGCATTATCCATTCGAGAATAAGGAAATGATCGATGATAATAAAAGCTATCCTGGTGATTTTATCGCTGAAGGCGTGGATCAGACAAGAGGTTGGTTTTATACATTGCATGCAATTTCAACATTGGTATTCGATTCTGTAGCCTACAAGAATGTAGTGTCTAATGGACTCGTTTTGGATAAGAAAGGGCAAAAGATGTCCAAGCGTTTAGGCAATGCGGCAGATCCTTTCGATGTGATGAACAAATATGGTGCAGATGCAGCACGTTGGTACATGATTACCAATGCTCAACCATGGGATAATTTGAAATTTGATGAGGATGGAATGGCTGAAGTGCAACGAAAATTCTTCGGAACTCTTTACAATACTTATTCATTCTTTGCACTCTACGCGAACATTGATGGTTTCGATCCGGCTGCTCACAAGTCAGAGACAAAAACGGAGATTGATAGATGGATTCTTTCAAAGTTGAATTCCTTGATCAAGGAGGTAGATGGGTCATTTGATTGTTTTGAGCCAACTCGCGCAGGACGTCTAATACAAGAATTTGTAAACGATCATTTATCGAATTGGTACGTTCGTCTTTGTAGAAAACGTTTCTGGGTTGGAGCATTAACGGAAGATAAAATTGCGGCTTATCACACATTGCATACATGTTTAAATACGGTTGCATTACTGGGATCGCCAATAGCACCATTCTTCATGGATCGCTTGTTCAATGATTTAAACGGTGAGAATACAGCATCTGTTCACCTTGCTGATTTTCCTCAGGTTGATGCCTCGGCGATTGATCTCGAATTAGAAGCACAAATGGATATCGCTCAGCGAACGTCTTCTTTGGCATTAGGCTTACGTAAGAAGGAAAAAATACGTGTGCGTCAACCATTGCAAAAGATTATGGTACCGGCATTAGATCCTGAATTCGCGAAAAACTTAATGCATGTCAAGGATTTGATCTTGGCCGAAGTAAACGTGAAAGAACTCGAACTCTTGGAAGAGGGTAGTGGTGTTTTGGTAAAGCAAATCAAGCCGAACTTTAAGACAATTGGGCCGAAGTACGGGAAGCAAATGAAAGCTATTGCTGCAATGGTCAATCAAATGTCAGTAGATGATATTAGTTCTGTGGAAGCAAATGCAGGCTGGTCTGGTGAATTAAACGGTGAAGCTATAACACTTGACATAGCTGATTTTGATATCACAGCGCAAGACATTCCTGGTTGGACGGTTAGTTCTGCAGGTGGCTTGACAGTTGCTCTAGACGTCACACTCTCAGATGAATTGAAATCCGAAGGAATCGCAAGGGAATTAATTAATCGTGTCCAAAACTTACGAAAAGACTCAGGTCTGGAAGTGACAGATAAGATTGAGATAACCATTGATACAACGCAGCTTATTCAGGATGCGATCGAATCGAACAAAGAATACGTTTGCAATGAAGTACTTGCTGTCGACGTTAAGTTTGGCGCTGTTGGATCAGATGCGCTGGTGACAGATCTTGTTGAGGCGGAAGATGCTAAGATCGATTTGGTAAAGCAATAATGTGATAACCACAAATGTCGCCAGAGGACGCTACATCTTTCAGCTGAGTTTGATGCTAAATACGTTAGTAATAAACTGTCAGTTCGAGTGGCGTTGGCGTGACCTTGGGAACGCATAACGATGTATCGAGAACAGAATATTTCTTTCAAAAAGATTTTAATAGTATATAAAACCGTAAAATTCAGTTGAATTTTACGGTTTTTGTTGTTTCTGTCAAAAATTTAGAATCCGACTCCGGTTTGTGCTGATCGGCGCTGGGCCCTACTAATTACCTCCGATTCTACTTTGTCGGGCATCGCGAGAGACGTTATTTTTTTAATAAATCGAGCCCAAATTTTAATTCCTCTAGCTGATTGTGTATCTTAAGGGGCACAAATCACTGAATCCATGAAAAAAATTTTAATAATGTTCTTCCTAGGTGGAGCCCTCTGTTCTTTTGGACAGTCAGTTTCTCCAGAAGTAATAGCCACGGCAGGCGGACATTTTCAAAACGCTAGTTCACAGTTAAGTTGGACGCTCGGAGAACCTATTACTGAGACACTATCTAACGGATCAAATCAATTGACGCAAGGGTTTCATCAAACAAATTTATCGTGGGTATCGACCTTCGAATTAGATGAAAACGTTGTTTTTAACGCCTACCCAAATCCAACGATTGATCATTTGTCTATCGAGGTTTCTGAAGAGGAATTGGGAGCGGAGCTACAACTCATTGACGCAGGCGGAAGAATAATCTACCAGCAATCCATTGAGCAAATCACATCAATAATCGATTTTACTGCTTTTACTGCCGGGACGTACCGTCTTAATTTACTCGGACGATCCAAGGAAGTTCTTAAAACATTCACTGTTCAAAAAATCAAATAAGCCGATGCCTTTCGATAACTATCGGAAGCATCAAGACATTAAAACGTATTCTCAAGTACCATTAAAGATTATAAAAATGAAAAAATCAATACTATCCCTAATCTGTTTCGCATCCTTTATTACGCTAAGTGCTTATGGTCAAGCTCCAGATGGTGTCAATTATCAAGCAGTAGTTAGAGATAACGCCGGTTTAGTAATTGCAAGTTCTCCCGTAGGGATGCAGCTGACATTACATCAGACTACCGCTGCTGGAACAATTGTTTACGAAGAGACTTTTGCTCCAACCACGAGTACTTTCGGCTTGGTGAACTTGGTGCTTGGTCAGGGGACAGTTGTTTCTGGAGATTTTACTGTTATTGATTGGTCAAGCGGACCCTACTTTCTAGAAATATCTGCAGACGTTACTGGGGGTACTTCTTATTCTTCGCTGGGAACACAGCAACTAATGAGCGTGCCTTATGCATTGCACGCAAAAACATCAGATGATTCATTCAGTGGCGATTACAATGAGCTAATAAACCAGCCTACGATTCCAACAAATACGTCGCAGCTAGTGAATGATTCAGGTTTTATTACAAGTCCAGATGACGCAGATCCAGATCCTACGAATGAACTGAATACCGGGATTAGTTTAACTGGGACGACATTAATTGTTACGGATGCAGGCGGTTCACAATCCGTTGATTTGTCTCCGCTCCAAGATGGAGTAACAGATGCTGATGCGGATCCACTGAACGAAATTCAAACCTTGTCAATTTCTGGAAATCAAATTTCTCTCAGCAATGGCGGAGGATCTGTCATCCAGCAGCAGCCGGTTATTGAAAATACTGGCGGGCGTTCTGATATCTGTTCAGGAAATACATCGCCAGGATCAGGATGGCAAACCTACGATCCAACAACAATCTACATAAATGTAACTACTGGTGGGTGTTCATACTTGGCTGCACCTCGCTATTTTACAAGTATCGGTGGATTAGGATCACACTTTGAGCTAGTTGGCGCTAGCGCAATCTATAATCCAACGACAACGGGTTTTACAGTTTATGTTAAAAAGGGTGATTTATCTTCGCTAACAGTGGGTGAAGCGATAGCTGGAAGTTGGTTCATCAACTGGACGGCGATTGGCGAATAGATCCTAAATTTATGGTGTGCTGTATTAGACGATTAGAATGAGTACTAAAAGTGCAAGGAGAGCGAGCGTTAACACAAAGATTGCTCTTTATTCCGCTCCCACACTCACTCGAACACCTTCCGAATGCGAGGTAAATTCAGGCGCATACATACTCTGTATCGTTGTGATGCCGTTGGAGAAATCACCTTCATGACTTACGCGCAGATCGTATTCAAAAACGTACGTCCCTTTGGGTAAATAGTCCATGAAGAAATTCGTTGCAGCGTCTTTAGTGCTCTCATAATAGCCTAATCCACCTTGCCATTTATAGCGAGAGAAGACATTTACAGGTTCAAATCCAGCAGCACGCATGTCTTTCATATGAACATATTCCATGTTTCGATCCGTCCGCAATTCGATGCGAACACGCACCTTATCGCCCGGTTTTAATTTTGTGCCATCCTTTAATGGCGTGATTACAGGACCAGCATCAGTTTGCACGACTAAGAATAATTTCTTTTCCAATTTTAGCGGTGTTTCGTGCGGCGTGATTTTGTCTAAATCCTCGAAGTATTGCCAGTACATTGCGCCCCAGCTTACGCCTTTTGTTTTCCGCGTTACTGAAACGTTGCCCATCTCTGGAACGATCTCAGATGGCCCCCAAGATGTTTTGAAATAACCAGTTCCAGCTTCAACTTTCGATCCTAATTTTACAGGATCAATGAGTACATTGTTGACCGAAATATCGACTTGTTCATCATTCATCAAGATGTCTGTACCTCTCAATAGGAGTGCATAACATGCCTCGGCTGTTGCTTTAGTCGTTTTCCAATCGGTGGTTTGTTTCTGCTTTAACAACCAAACTTTTGCTTCTTCTACCGCATCCTCATCATTCGTCACTTCATCAAAGGCTTCTATGAGTAAAGCTTGTGTTTCAATAGGAGCTTGATACCAGTAATATCCGCCAACGTTGTCTTTCCAATACATTCCGAGTTCATCATGGATAATTGCTCTCTCCTTAATCGATGCCATTACCATTTCGGGTAAATCCTCAACCCCATAGCGCTTTGCCTGAAGCGCGATCATTCCTTCGTTGTACAGGTTGAATTTTGTCCAGTAGGTCTTCGCTTGATCTTGGTAATAATCAAATGCCTCTTGCAATGGCTTGTTCATAGGAACATCCTTGAAATAGCTTCGAGCGTATAAATATTGCACTTGTAATTGGCTGATATGTTGCTCTGTGAGGTAATCTGAATCGTGTTTTTTCAGCCATTCGTAATCTTCCAGGACACGATCATCCAAGTATTTCACACCATTTTGAACCATGCGCCACGTGGGCTGGTCTTCTCTAATTGTCTTCACTCCCAAATGATCTAAATGACCAAGTCCAGTCACGATATGTTGGGTGATGTATCGACTTTCTTCCATCCCGGGGAACCAAGGCCAGCCTCCATTGGATACTTGCATCTTCTGAAGCTTACGCATTGCCTTACCAAGCTCATTATCCATTTTATTGAGATCGAAGAGTAGTGCAACGCGCTTTTTACGTTCGCCTTCGTTCTGTGCGTCTAATACCCAAGGGGTTTCCTCAAGCATCAGGGATTTTAATTCTTGATTCTTCTCAAGGTTGGACAAGAAAGCATCAGGACTGCTCTGCTTCCAGCTTTCGAAGACATTCTTAATCTTTGGATTTGAGTTAACAATGCTCGACGCGAGTGCATTTGAATAATAGCGGGTGAACGTTTGTTCTGCACACTCATATGGATATTCCATCATATAGGGCATTGCCTGAATTGCGTACCAGGCAGGATTGGAGGTATATTCTAATGTCAATTTGTGATGCTTTAGACTTGACGAACCGGCACTATTCAAGAGCTTTGTAAATGTGAAATCCTTAGTACCGATTCCCTTACTTGGAAGTGGCATTGACTCGGTCACTAACATTCGATTTGATAGTATTGGAATCGCCATTTCTTCTCCATCGCTGTATTTGCCTGCTTGAGCAACTACGCGATAGGTAACAGCACCAACTCCTTCAGGGATTTCTATGGCCCATGCAAGTTTTGCACTCTGACCTTTCTTCGCGTTGAAAGAAATAGGCTTAGATGGGTTCTTGAATAACGCGTCAATTGGCTTCATGCTAAGCGCGTCAAACAAGAGCAATTGAGCCGTTCCATCCATGTCCTCTTCGGTGAGGTTTGATACCTTTGCCGTAAAGGTCATTTTATCTCCTTCACGAAAGAAGCGCGGAGGATTTGGCATCACCATAAGCTCCTTCTGTGTCACAACTTCTTCTTGGATATACCCAATTTTTAGATCTTTTGTGTGCGCCATTCCAAGAAATTTCCATTTCGTCAATGCCTCCGGAATCGTGAACTTAAGAACGATGTCACCCTCTGAGTTTGTTTCCATTTGAGGATAGAAAAAGGCTGTTTCGTTAAGGTTTGATCGCGCCTTGATGTCAGTAAGTTTTTCTTGACTGTTTTTACCTTCTTGTTGAAGTTGAATGTCAGATGTTAGCCCTTCGTCGTCTCCGGAGTCTAGAGCATTAAAGCTCAGATTCTCTTGAGTGGTAGTCGTGGCGGTACTATTAAGCGTGCCGGCGACGACCATAGGCGCTGGGACCGCATTACCATAGACTTCCGATTCTTCAACGGCATAATCCATCAGGGGTGATCCTTCCATACCAATTCTTCCTCGATTATTGCGGTACCCAAGATAGCTAGATGACGGATTGGCCCCCCACCAATTTAGTCCATTGTATTGTCTAGATGGTGTAGATTTATATTCGTTCCAGTGATCATTGTATAATGATGAGTTGGTATGATCAAAACTTGAACTTCCCCAGTACAAGCTAGAATAATAGGAATTGTAGACGTTCATGTAGAACGAGTTAGCCGCAAAAGCGTCGAGTGAAGCATCGTACATGGCAGCCATAAGTTCAGCAGCCACTTTTTCGCCCCTTGGACCTTTTATTTTGAGCTTCCACTCTTCCTTTGAGCCAGGGAGCAACTTATTTCGGAAAGTCTCAAATTCAATGTCGAGGACCTTATTGCTATAGGGTACAGTTACTGCATGTCTTGCACTGTGATGCCGACCGTATTTGACAGTACTAAAATGCACTGTGATATTCCCGCGGTGTTTCTCTAGAATTGGTATCGACAGCTTCTTTTGAGACTTACCTAATGTTATAAACGCTCGTTTGACGATTTTTCCTTTGTGTTCAATTTCGTAGAGAACGAATAGTTTATCAGCTCCTGATGAGATTAAAAACTCTGCGTTTTCACCTGGTTCACATGATGTTTTCAACGGAGTGAATGACCAGATATCATTCGTTGGGTTCTTAGTGCTGTTTTTGTCGTTTACAGTGATGTATTTAATTTCCTCCACTTTTTGGCCAAAGGCATCAATCGATGTGCTTTCAACAATGTATCGTCCAGGTTCCCATGAGTTCATTCCCGTAAAATCAATGGAGTCCTTCTTTGCGGTATCAAAGCTGAATTCACCAACGATTCCCCCTTTTTTATACTTGGTATGATCATATTCGCCATCGAATTCATCATGAGGAAAGAACGTGTTATACTCTTCCTTACTGAAGGACTGCATATCTGGGCTTTCCCAGAGTGAAGTTCGATAAAGACGGTTTGGCTCAATCAACTTAGTGACCTTTATCGACCCAGATGCCTCGATTTTTTCTCCATTTAGATTAGTGGTGAATACCTTGAATCGGTTCTTGTCCGAGCGATCCAATAGGCTGCTCATCCCTATTCTCAGATTCATGCAATTGTATCCAACGCGAACACCATTAGAAGCGCTTCTTGTCTCCCCATTTAAGTCAGTAACATCTGTGGAAATCGAATAATTGTAGTTCGGGAAATACTTCTTATTAATAGTAGGATCTTCCTTAGCTACAAATTCAATGATAAATTCACCATTCTCATCAGTCTTCACGTCTCCATGTTTGATCTCTGTTGTTTGAGAATGAGGGTAATAACCCCAGCGGTACCGTGTCCAATAATTGAAGCTACAGGATCGAGTAATTCTATACTGCACATCGGCACCGTCTATATTTGATCCAGCGTAGGCCTTGGCTGTACCCGTCACCTTGATTTTCTCTCCAATTTTGTAAACTCCCTTAATTGGTTCAAACTTGACTTCGAACTTGGGGCGTTTGTATTCCTCTACCGAAAAGTATTTCGTTCCGTTAATCTCCTTCAAGTGCATTTGGCCATTCATTCCACCAGATGGCGCTGTAAAACTCCCACTGAACGTTCCATATTCGTTAGTTGTGACGTCCAAACTGGCTACTTTCTGATAATTGGCGTCCATGAGGTCAACACTCGATTTTCTATTTATAACTAACGTGTGTTTGTCACCTTGATGAAAAATTTTGATCCCCTTGAAATAGATTGTTTGCCCTGGCCGATAAATCGCGCGATCAGTAAACAAATGTGTTGTTGTGTTGCTTGTAGTTTGTGAGTAATCTCTTGATTGATAGATTTGATTGCTATTGTTATACTGATCGTTCCCAAGTTGGAGGTCTACATAGATATTCCTGTAATCAGAGCTCGATTTAATCGTGAACATGCCAAACTCATCCGTTCGATAGGACTCTTGTTTTCGCGCTTCATATTTCCGCGTTACATAGTTGTACTTGCGCACCAAAACAGTCGCTTTTACATTCTTCTGTGCCAATCCAGTTTCACGGTCCGTTACATAGGCTTCAATCGTTTGATCGCTTTTACGTCTATAGGTATAAGAAAGGTTGGATGACCAATAAGAGCCGTGAGCAATGGCATTCTTTTCTAATTTGAAGTCTTCATTAGGTGATGCTAAAACAATGTATTGACCCAGCGCGGTTTTTGGAAGCACTATTTCCGTTGTATGCTGTTGATAATCTCCTGGATTTTGAATTTTGTTCTTCCACTGATGAACAGACTCCAGCTTAAGTAATTCCTCCATGAGATCTTCACCATAAAGCGATTGTTTGTAGAAATAATCCCAATCAACTTTAACCATTTTAAAATAGAGTAGATCG
>JBLHPQ010000023.1:0-42104 GCA_047624355.1 Flavobacteriaceae bacterium
CTGAGAATAAAAAAACCGCCTATTTCCTTCGCGCACGCTGCTACATGGAACTCGGAAGTGATGATAAGGCAGAAGGTGATTTCTCATCGGCAATTAAAGCCAATCCAACTGATTCTAAAGCATTCTATTATCTAGGAGTGATCTTCTTCGGGCAAGGCAAGTATGAAGATGCAATAACGCAATTTGATGGCGCAATCAATAATAACAAAGCCTATGCACATGCATACAACGACAGAGCAAGTGCCAAACGCCAGATAGAAGATTACGATGGGGCAATCTCTGATTACAAAAGAGCAATTATGATTGACAACTCGCTCGTATTCGCCCATAACAATCTGGGAAGTGCATTGCGAAAAAGTGGAAATTTCAAAGGCGCTATTAAAGCATACTCTGTAGCGATCAGCTTGGACGGCGGAAACTACTTGGCCTATAACAATCGTGGATCTGCTAAATATGATGACGGTGATTATGAAGGTGCATTAGATGACTTTACAAAAGCGATCAAGCTGAAAGACGATTATGCCTTTTCCTTCAATAATCGTGGCGCAGCAAAATTTAAATTGAAAGATTACGATGGATGCGTGGCCGATTGTTCGAAAGCGATTGAGCTCAATTCCAACTATGGATATGCCTACCTAAACCGTGGAAACGCAAAAGAACTCCTCAGAGATGATGACGGAGCCTGTGCAGACTGGAATAGATCGATCGAGCTAGGCGCAAAAGGTGCAGAACAACATTTAGGAGATTGCAAATAAATTGCTTCAACATTAGACATTAGACATTAGACATTAGACATTAGACATTAGACAATGAAAAATATACTATTAATCGTCAGCATAGCATTCACCAGTTTTGTTTTTGGGCAGGATGTTCCCTTCGAGAAGGATTTCTTCAAAGATCAAAAAGACGGTCTCAAAGAAGCCAAAAAGAATATTAAAGACGGCGATGAACAATTCGAAAAAGGCCCCGTTTTTTACAAGGATGCCATCGCTCATTATGAGGCAGCACAGAAGTTTAATCCTAATTACTCTGGATTGAATTACAAACTGGGTGTATGCTATTTAGCGTCTATGTTCAAATATAAAGCCTTGCCATTTTTAGAAAAGGCAAATGAGTTAAATTCAGGAATCGCTGAAGATTTGACCTATCACCTCGGTGTGGCTTACCATCTTGACATGCAATTCAACAAAGCGATCACTGCCTACAGTAAATACCAGCGTGTAGCACAAGCAGATCCGGATCCATATACCTTGGAACAACTTCGTTTGAGGATGAAGCAATGTGATAACGGAAAGAAAATTGTTGCAGCACCAATTCGCGTTTTTGTTGACAACCTTGGAGACAATCTAAATTCGGCCTATAACGAATACGGTGCGGCTATCTCTGCAGATGAATCCGTGATTGTATTTACAGCACGTCGCCCAGGGTCAGTGGGTGGAAAAATTGATCCGGGTCTCAATGAAAATTTTGAAGATATCTATATCGCATACAAGGATGAGAAGGGTGACTGGATGAAAGCTAAAAATGCCGGTGAATCAGTGAATACATCTAATCATGATGCAAACTCAGGGATTTCAGCTGATGGCCAAAAATTCATCATCTACCTAGGAAAAAGTAATGGCGGTGATTTGTTCGAGTCAACACTTGAAGGGGAAGAATGGAGCAAGCCTGAGTCATTTGGGAAGAAAGTAAATACAGACTATCATGAATCGTCTGCAGCCTACGCGCCTGATGGCAAATCCATCTACTTTGTTTCAGATCGACCGGGAGGAAAGGGAGAGCATGACATTTATGTTGCCCGCATAGACGAAAAAGGAAAATGGGACAATGTTGAGAACCTTGGAGCAGTAATCAACACAAAGTATGAAGAGGAAGCTGTCTTTATGCATCCCGATGGAAAAACTCTTTACTTCAGTTCAAAAGGGCATAGTTCAATGGGCGGATATGATATATTTAAATCCATCTACGATGCAATAGCCAAAACATGGAGTACTCCAGTGAATTTAGGCTATCCTGTAAATACGCCTGATGATGACATCTTCTTTCAGATATCGGCGAGTGGTAGACATGGCTATTACACATCAATGACGAGCGATTCAAAAGGGTTGCGCGATCTCTATGTAATCACATTCCTTGGACCTGAAAAACCAATGGTCTTGAATACTGAAGATGTACTATTGGCGAGTGTCGCAGCACCCGTTAGAGAAACTATAATTGCACCAATCATTGAAGTAAAAGAAGCGCAACTGACAATCCTAAAAGGAACAATTTCAGATTTCTTGACGGATGAAAAACTGCAAGCTCAAATTGAAATCGTAGATAATGAGGCAAACGTTGTGATCGCAACATTTAAGTCAAACAGTAAAAGTGGAAAGTACTTGGTTTCCCTCCCAGCAGGAAAGAATTACGGGATTGCAGTGAAGAAGGATGGCTATTTATTCCATTCTGAAAACTTCGATATTCCAGCAAGTTCAGCTTTTCAAGAAGTGACGAAGGACGTGAAACTTAAGATGCTTTCTGTAGGAAATAAGATTGTTCTTAGAAACATCTTCTTTGATTTGAATAAAGCAACCCTTCGTTCGGAATCTACAGCCGAGTTGAATCGATTGATTAAACTAATGACGGATGTTCCAACACTGCGAATTGAGTTGGGAGGACATACAGATTCTCAAGGATCGGACACGTACAACATGACGCTTTCAGATCAACGCGCTAAAGCTGTAGTTGATTACCTTGGAAAGAATGGAATCGATTCGAGTAGATTAGAATCTGCTGGATATGGTGAAACACAACTGGTAAACGGATGTAAGAATGGCATCAATTGTTCGCCAGTTCAACACCAGGAAAATCGAAGAACAGAGTTTAAGGTATTGTCATTTTAACTAAAAAAGTAAATGAGTGATTTTCTATCAAGTGCTCTAAAGCAATTCCAATATTACAAGGACCTAGGTGAGAAAACATTCGCTCAGATTCCCGAAGAGAAGTTGTTTTGGAAAGTCAACAGCGAGAGCAACAGCATCGCGACAATTGTTAAGCATTTGCATGGGAATATGATGTCAAGATGGACAGATTTCCTAACTACTGATGGTGAGAAGGAATGGCGCCAAAGAGATCAAGAATTTGTCAATGACATCAAAACAAAAGCTGCATTAATCGAGAAATGGAATGAAGGTTGGAACTGCCTTTTTGACGCATTAACGCCACTTCAGGAGAGTGATCTTTCAACCGAAATATTCATTCGAAATATGGGCCATTCTATTACGGAGGCAATTCAACGTCAGCTTGCGCATTACCCTTATCACGTGGGACAAATTGTCTTTATTGGTAAAATTGTCGCTGACCAAGATTGGGAACCACTGTCGATTGCCAAGGGAAATTCAGACGCTTACAATAAAGATAAATTCTCGAAGCCAAAACGAACAGAACATTTTACGGACGATCTATAATCACCATTAATTTCGATTCTGCTAATCTACAAGAAACACCGCGTTCACAAATAGTAATTTTCCATTTTCCCAGAAACCTCTAAAAATTGGATTATCTACCATATAGACAATGCTTCCACGTCCTTTGCTTTCAACTCCGAAGACAAGACTTTTGAATTGATCTTCTTTTGCCGCACTTCCAACAAACCCTGAAACTGCTTCCGCTTGATCTTCAAGATAGACGACATTTGCGCCATCTTTCAACCAATCATAAGCCCTACCGCCATCACGGAGCGTGAAATAACCCTCAGTATATCCGAAAGCGAGCGGGTGACTTGCATCGATTTTACATTTATAGATCGCCCCGAGCACATTCTTTTTAATGTATTCTCGATCTTGCTGATCATATGGAATGTGTGCGTTCGAATAATCTTCTTCGTCCTCCTGTTCATGATCGCTTTTTGAAGCTAGTCCAAATTCTGAATCATCTGAAAAATTGTAGAGTGCATTGCCAATAGCAATCAGCTTCCCCCCTTTTCTTATCCAACTTGACATCACTTCATCATCAACGTTAAAACGTCCACTGGGAAGAATGAGGACATCTAATTCTTCTAATTTCGATTCAGAAAAATTATCTGCATTAATGAGCGTTAATGGATAATCCAATTCACGCTCGAAGAAATGCCATACCTCACCTGTTCGTTCAGGCGATCCTTGCTTAGTTAATAAGCCCACTCGGACATTAGCTATACGACTAACGCTGCCAGAACCAAAATCTTTACCGGAATCAACCATCCCTGTTAAACTTGTCGTAAACGTACTTTTAGCCTCCTTGCAAATGGAAGGAATCAATTGACGAAGATCATAATCAGTATTGTCTCCAACGATGACGATTAGTGTCCCTGGACTATATTCTTTATCAGCGACGGTGAAAGACTCACTTGCAAAGCGCACTTCTACACCTTCGTTAAGCAAAGCGCTTAAACTTTTAGCTCCCGACATACTTTTCCAATCGATCAGGTAAGCATAAACATCTCTTGGGATCGACGGCTGTTCTGGCTCGGAAAACGCTCCTTTTACACCTTCAATGTTCGATTCAGAAGCAATGCAATTAAGTCCATACGCATATGCTAGTGACCAAGCTGTGATATCATAGGTCAATGAATCTTCTAGCATCGTCTCTGGTTCAAAGAGTACATTGACGAGTGTTCCTTTTCTCTGTTGTGTAGATATCAAGAGGTGTTCTGATCCAGCAGTGACCGAACCATTTCCGCCTTTAGCGTAATCAAATCCGCTCACTTTTTTGCCATCACCAAAAGTGTACTGAATAGCATGCAGATCTAATAAATCCGTTAAAGCATTCATTTTTTCTTGATTCCCCCAAAGCGCATAAGTGGCGTATTTAAAATCCTTGTCCGTTGCGAATGTTTGGTATTCAGAAATCAATTGCGTGTAATTTTCAAAAGCAAACTCTACGGTTGAAATACCAACTGTATGGTGATGCTCAATACGATCGTTGAGCTTTAACGTCGTTCCGTTATTCGTTTTCACACCAACACCAGCGCGACCACTCCCCCCCTGTTCGTAGGTCATTCCAACGGCTCCATTAAAGATAGGATAGGTATCTCCAAATCCTGGGTAGAGCAAATCAAAAATCTCGTTGGTGAAATACCGCCATCCAAATTTATCGAAGTATTTTGCATGATTCCTTCCTAAATCCTTTTGATACGAACGCTGCCAATCTGTAATCACCTCATGATAGGGTGCCACTGCTGGAGCAAAATAGTAAGGATCGTTATGTCCCATCTCATGAAAATCGGCATGAATATGTGGTAGCCACTGATTGTACACGGCAAGGCGCTGTCTTGTTTCTTGTTGTGTTAACCATGCCCAATCTCTGTTCAAATCGAAGAGGTAATGGTTAAATCTTCCCGATGGCCATGGTTCGTCATGCTCAGCACTGATTGTACTTGCATCAAAGTCTTCATTCTTGTATTGATTGTACCAATTTACATAACGATCTCTTCCGTCAGGATTCAGACAAGGATCAATAATGACTAGGATGTTCTTTAGCCAATCTTGGTGTTGTGTAATTAATTCATGCGCTGTTCTCATTGACGCCTCCGTTCCAGAACTCTCATTTCCATGAACATTATAGCTCAACCAAACGATTGCTACTTTTTCATCTTCTCCAGCGTTATGAGCACGCATGAGTTCATCCAAGTTGGCAATATTTTCTTTTGTCGAGATGAATGTCGTGACTAGTCTTCGATTTTCATCGGTTCTTCCATAGTCTTTAACAATCGCTGTTCCTCCAGAATTTGCCGCAAGTTGATCAAAGTAATCCATGACCTGGTGATGACGAGTGAAATAAGATCCATGCTCGTACCCTAAAAATTCAGATGGTGACTGTAAATTCTGCCCTATAGCTAGCGTAGAAATCAAGAAAATGGAGAGAAATGTAATAATGCGACGGCTCATTCTAGTCAATTTAATGTTCAGTCAAAGCTAACATTTAGTTTTCTATTTCGAGAGAATTCACTGGACTCGCTAGTGATTCCTACCTATCAATAGGTAACATTAATGCTTAAATATGTTGATTTCGAAACAATTGTCCGCTTAGAATACTAGATTCAGTATATTTGCATCCACACTAATGACTGAAACATATGAAAATTACTACACCCTTACTCCTTATCATGTCTATTTTATGGCTGATAACCCCAACATCTTCCTTTGCACAGTGCAACTATACTATTAACAGCTTAGACTCTACGTTATGCGCTGGTGATTCGACAGTATTGTTCACTCAAGGTGCGGCTGACAGTTTACAAACAACGCTAGCTGCAGGTAATAACCATCGCGGGAACATGTTCGATATTGTTGCGCTAAACACAATTACTATAACAGCATTTGACGCACACCCGCAGGCAAATACGACGATTGAAATTTATTACAAAATTGGCGGTTATGCAGGTTTTGAAGCTACGTCTGGAGCCTGGACATTAGTTGGATCAGCTGCGGTAACTGCGAATCCTCTTGGTACCTCGACACCAGTACCCGTTCCGGTTAACGTTACTATTCCAGCTGGACAGACCTATGCATTTTACGTTACCTCCTCAAATGTGGCAGTGTCACTCAATTACACCAATGGAACTGGCCTAGGAAATATTTGGGCACAAGACGCGAACATTCAATTTTTGGAAGGCGCAGGTATGGAATACCCCTTTACTGCAGGTGGAGGCATATTCTCTCCTCGTATTTGGAATGGACTAATCCATTATGAAATTCCACTAGATTACCTTTGGAATACTGGAGCTACTTCTAGCAGTATTACAGTGTCACCAACATTGGATACCGACTACTGGGTTACAGTAACTGATGCATTAAACGCATGCAATAACACGGATTCAATCTTAGTTACGGTCGCCGTTCCACCAGTGGTTGGAATTGGCCCAGATACAACTGTTTGCGCTGCTGACTCACTCTATTTGGACGCAGGAAACCCAGGCTTGACATATTTATGGAATACAGGCGGCATTAATCAACAATTGGCGGCCCTCTCATCCGGAACGTATTATGTTGATGTAATAGATGCATCAGGATGTATCGGTTCGGATACTGCTATTGTAACTGTAATTTTGAATCCGGTGAACCTCGGCGCAGATACCTCAATTTGTTATGGCACTACTTTAACGCTTGATGCGGGTATCAATTCGAGCTATTTATGGTCTACATCAGATATAACGCAAACGATTGATATATCAGCAGCTGGAACCTATTTTGTTGATGTAACCGATGTGAATACATGCGTAGGCACTGACTCAATTAACATCTTGGTTGTCGGTCCAGCGGTAGACTTAGGCCCCGACACAACGATCTGTGATGGTAACAGTATTATTCTGGATGCAGGTGCTCTAGGGAATGGTTACTTGTGGAGTACAACAGACAATACGCAAACAATATCGGTCTCATCCGCAGCAACCTATTCGGTGAATGTAACTGACTTCGCTTCTGGCTGTATTATCTATGACGAAATCGTGATCACCACTGCAGACGCTCCAGTAGCTGGATTTACGTCGACACCAACTTTGTTAACGGTGAATTTCACAAATACTTCTGTGGATGCCACAACATACGCTTGGGATTTCGGTGATGCTGGTACATCAACACTAATGGATCCTTCACATGTTTATGCTGCTAGCGGGACATATACTGTAATATTAATTGCTACTGGACCTTGCGGATCGGACACAACCCAAACGGATATCACAGTAGATAACGTTGGCATCGACGAGAATTTATTCGGTCAAGCAATTCGATTGTACCCTAATCCGACTGAAGGAAATATTCTTCTGAATGTTGAAAGTGTGGATGAAGCAATTGTTGTAAACATCCTTTCTCTAAATGGTCAAATCCTATCTAGTACACATCATAACAATTCAAAAATCATCGAATTATCAATTGATAAAGCGGCTGGAATTTATATGGTTGAATTGATGACGGAAACTGGTAAAAGCAAAAGATTTAGAGTCGTTAAGAAATAGTTTATACTAAACATAGATACAAAGCTTCATCGAAAGGTGGAGCTTTCGTATTTTAGCATATCTTGGCAAAATCTCTCAACAAATTGATTATATTTAACTAAACAATAATTAAACAAAATATGATAGGAGTATACGTGGGAATTGGAATTGTAGTAATTCTAATTATTTGGTACGTCTCAGCAAACAACAAGCTTGTTGCATTGGAGAATAACCGTGATAATGCATTTGCTGACATTGATGTACAGCTGAAGCAACGACATGATTTGATTCCTCAATTACTAGGCGCAGTAAAGGGTTATATGGATCACGAGAGTGAAGTATTGACACGGGTTACCGCAGCACGTTCTGGCGCTATGAATGCGCAAGGCATAAACGACAAGGTCGGAGCTGAAATTGAACTTGGGGCAGCAATGAGTGCCTTTAACATTCAAGTTGAAGCCTATCCAGATCTAAAAGCGAGTCAAAATTTCATGCAATTGCAAACAGAAATTTCTGATATTGAAAACAAATTAGCCGCTGTTAGAAGGTTCTTCAATTCCGCAACAAAAGAATTAAATACGGCTATAGAGTCTATTCCCTCGAATATTGTTGCAGGAATGAAAAAGATGACAACTCAGCCTATGTATGACCTTGGAAGAGAGCAGCGCGTAGTTATGGATAAAGCTCCAGAAATTAAATTCTGATAGCCAAATATGAAATATATAGGGCTCCAAAATCAAATTAATCGAAATAATACAAAGTCGATTCTAGTTCTGTTTGCATTTCCATTGGTCATTTTGATCGGGATATATGCATTCTTTTTCTTCATGTATTACCCTTACTACAGTGAAGTAAACATGTACTTTCTTCAAACCTTGCCATTTGTTGTCGGAGGAGTTGTCCTGTGGTTTTTAATTGCCTATAAGTTTCATTCTAACCTGATTCGGCTTTCTACAAAATCGAAGACCTTAGATAGAACCGAGAATATGCGGGTTTACAATCTCACGGAAAACTTATGTATTTCCGTTGGAATGAAAATGCCAAAACTTCATGTAATTGAATCAGAAGCGCTCAATGCATTTGCCTCTGGATTAAACGAGAAAAATTTCTCTGTCACACTGACTACAGGTATTATAGAACATCTTGACGATAAAGAATTAGAAGGTGTCATAGCACATGAACTCTCACATATTCGTAACCGTGATGTTCGCTTGTTGATTATCTCGATCATCTTTGTTGGGATTCTCGGTTTCCTCGTTTCCATTCTTTTTAGATCTCTTATCTATGGTAGCGCAGGAAGAAGACGAGACAGTAAAATTGACGGTCGAGCAATGCTAATCGCACTCGTTATCGGTGCATTGGTCTATTTACTTACGGTTCTTTTCAAATTTGCCTTATCTAGAAAACGTGAATACTTGGCAGATGCTAGCGCAGTTGAAATGACGAAAAATCCGTTGGCAATGGCCTCGGCTTTGCGTAAAATTTCAGGAAATCACGATTTAGAGGTTAAAAGTGCGGATGTTAAGCAGATGTTCATCGCCAATGGAAATTCCAAGAAGAAGAACATTATGAGTGGACTAGCAGGACTCTTCCGAACGCATCCACCCATCGAAAAACGAATTCAAATTCTAGAGCAAATTTAAGCGTATTCATCGCCTTATAAACTGTAGGTAAACGCCATCACGGCGTGCAAAATCCATTTCTTTTTTTCTATTACCCTACTTATTCGATAGACTTTATTACTTTTGTCCTGTAACACATGGAATTATGATTATCGACGCATTAAAACTTAGACAGCTCAGCGACACGAAAGTATCTCTATTGAAGACCATTACGTGGCGCTGCTTAGGTACATTGGATACCATGTTAATCTCCTACTTTCTAACAGGTAGTCTCGATATTGCACTCAGTATTGGTGGGATCGAAGTCGTATCAAAAATGCTACTCTACTACGTACATGAACGCGCCTGGATTAAACTATTAAAACGTTAAAATGAATCTCTCAACTATCAATCGACAATTGCGCTCCAGATCTCCTGAAGCAATTGTTGAATGGGCTCTCTCTATTGCGGAGCGGCCTGTAGTCACAACCAATTTTCGACCACACGAAGCAACAATACTTCATGCTGTATCCATTCAATCAAGTGACATTCCTGTGATTTGGTGTGATACTGGTTACAACACACGTGCAACTTATGAAAATGCGCGATTTACAATTGAACAGCTGAATTTAAATATCGATTTATTTGTTCCAGCGCAGACTTCAGCCTATAGAGAAGTTGTCCTCGGAATTCCTGAAATAGATACGGAAGCGCACGATCAGTTCACACAGGAGGTTAAACTAGAACCGTTCCAACGCGCCATGGCCACCTATAAGCCAGATGTGTGGTTCACTAACTTACGTAAGGATCAAACAGAATTCAGGAACAATCTTGATATCGTTAGTAAAACCAAGGATGGAGTTCTTAAGATTTGCCCATTCTTTTACTGGACTGAAGAAGCTTTAAACGATTACGTAGCAACACATGAACTCCGATCAGAAGACAATTATTACGATCCAACTAAGGCGTTGGCGAATAGAGAATGTGGATTACACACTTAACGAGAAATGATGAACAACCATTTATCCGAATTAGAAAACGAAAGTATCTATATCCTACGGGAGGTAGCAGCTCAATTTAAGAAGCCGGTTCTACTCTTCTCTGGAGGAAAAGACTCGATAGTGATGGCAAGATTAGCTCAAAAGGCATTCTACCCTTCGAAAATTCCATTTCCCTTTATGCACATCGATACTGGACATAATTTCCAGGAGACCGTAGATTTTAGAGATGAAATTGTACAAACATTAGACGTCAACCTGATTGTACGTTACGTACAGGATTCTATTGATCAAAATAAGGTACAAGAAGAATCTGGTAAATACGCGAGTCGAAACGCTTTACAAACGGTTACGCTTCTAGATGCAATTGACGAATTCAATTTTGACGTTTGTCTAGGTGGAGCGCGTCGTGATGAAGAAAAAAGTCGTGCTAAAGAACGAATCTTCTCAGTAAGGGATGATTTTGGACAATGGGATTATAAAAACCAACGTCCTGAGCCTTTCCAAATGCTTAATGGTAAAATTAACTACGGTGAGAATGTTCGCGCATTCCCGATCAGTAATTGGACAGAGGAAGATATTTGGAGCTATATTCTTCAGGAAGGTTTAGAATTACCATCCGTCTACTTTTCACACAAAAGAAAACTTGTCAAAAGAGAAGGAGCGCTCATCGCTCATTCTAGTTTCCTAAATATTGTTGCCTCTGATGAAATTGAGGAGCATCAAGTTCGTTTTAGAACGGTTGGAGACATGACATGCACTGCAGCTTTCCTATCAACAGCAGATACAGTTGAAAAGGTATTGCTTGAAAATTTAGCATCGAAGCATTCTGAAAGAGGCGCACGAATTGACGATAAACGAAGCGAATCAGCATTAGAAGATCGCAAAAAAGGAGGATATTTTTAGTTATGGAATTAGTAAGAATAAGTACAGCTGGTAGCGTTGATGATGGAAAAAGTACCCTAATCGGTAGGCTTCTTCACGACAATAACGCCTTAACGAAGGAACAGGAAGAACTTGTTGCCAAAAAGACGAAAGAAAAAGGTTGGGATGATCTCGATCTAAGCGTGATTACAGATGGTCTCGTTGCAGAACGTGAACAAGGGATCACCATCGATGTTGCCCACATCTACTTCTCGACAAAGACGCATAAATTTATTATCGCGGATAGTCCAGGACATATTGAGTACACCCGAAACATGGTAACTGGTGCGTCGACTGCTGAGACATCAATTATATTAGTTGATGCCAGAAAGGGACTCCTAGAACAGAGTTTTAGACACTTCTACATTAGTCAATTACTCCGGTTGGATTCAGTGATTTTTTGCATCAACAAAATGGATCTTGTTGACTACAGCGAAGACGAGTTCATCAAGATAGCCATTGAGATAAAAAACATGGTTCACCAGTTGGGAAAAGACATCCCATTTGAGCTATTGCCTATAAGTTCGCTTAAAGGAGATAATGTTGTTCATAAATCCAAGAATATGCCTTGGTATGACGGCCCGACATTGAACGATATTCTTCACCAAAAGAAAAGTTCAAAATTGGATAATCTACCATTTCGCTTTGATGTTCAACAGGTATACCATACTCAAAATGAAAAATTCACAGACTTTAGAGGCTATGCAGGTCGCGTTGTAAGCGGTTCATTATCCATTGGAGACAGAATTATCACCTACCCATCACGGCAGGAAAGCGTTGTGACGGAACTGAGAAAGTATAAAGACACTGTCGATAACGTGAAAAGCGGCACAAGCGTTGTTATCTCGCTCGCTGATGAAATTGATATTAGTAGAGGAGCAGTTATCTCTCATGCCGGCACGAATGATCTTAAAGAACGAAAGGAGCTTTCTGCAACCGTAGTTTGGATGGATGAAAAAGTTGCCACCCTAGGAGCTAAGTATATCCTAAAGGCCGGAGCGCGTGAATCTCTTTTGAAAATTCAAGAAATTAAGAACGTTGTAAATCCTTTGGAAGCTGATAAAAGTACTAAAGCTTCGGAAATAAGACTCAATGACATTGCAAGAGTTGGACTTAAATTAGGCCAGAGCATATTCATGGATAGCTATGCAGTCAATAAGAAAAATGGTGTGTTTATTCTTATCGACCCGCAAACTAATGCCACTGCCGCAGTTGGATTTGTTGATTAATGCAACTCAGATTGTGCGTCTTTTCGTAGCTTTGCCAAAACTTTTGAGATGAGCGAGAATAGAACAGAATTAGAGGAGCTTGGTGAGTTTGGTCTTATTGATCAATTGACGAATAAATTCGAGAACAAGCAAGCTTCTACAGAGAAGGGCATTGGTGACGATGCCGCTGTAATTTCTATCTCGGAAACAGATTGTATGCTTCTAACGACAGATATGTTGATTGAAGGGGTTCATTTCAATCTTATGTACATGCCGTTGAAGCATCTCGGATATAAAGCTGTTGCGGTAAACGTTTCTGACATCTGTGCAATGAATGGAGTTGCGGAGCAAATTACGGTATCAATTGCTGTATCCAATCGTTTTCCTGTCGAAGCACTCGAAGAACTCTACGCAGGGGTTAAAGCTGCATGTGGTACCTTTGGAGTCGATCTAGTTGGAGGTGACACAACTTCTTCGCTCTCTGGATTAATGATCAGTATCTCAGCTGTTGGTAGAGCAAAGAAAGAAGACGTCGTTTATAGATCTGGCGCAAAAGAGCATGATTTACTCGTTGCGACAGGCGATCTTGGAGGAGCTTACGTTGGCCTACAAATATTAGAACGTGAGAAACAAGTTTACGAAGCGAGTCCAGCTATACAACCGGACCTGGACGGACACGATTACATTCTTCAGCGTCAGTTAAAGCCTGAGGCGCGTGTTGACATCATCAAGTTTCTAAAAGAACTCAACATCAAACCCACTTCGATGATTGACATTTCCGATGGATTAGCATCAGACGTTTTTCATATTTGTAAGTCGAGCGATGTTGGTTGTAAGATTTACGACGAAAAAATCCCGATCGATACCACTACATCAATGACAGCGCTGGAGTTCAATATGAGTCCTGTGACGTGCGCATTAAACGGTGGTGAAGACTACGAATTACTCTTCACTATTTCACAAGCTGATTTCGATAAATTAAAAGGAAACCCACACATGACTGTGATCGGTCATATTACTGATAAAGCAGAAGGGAAATACTTAATTGATAAGCAAGGAGCGGCAATTGAGCTTCAAGCACAAGGTTGGAATCACTTTCAGTCCGAATAATAATTAAGAGTCACAAACCGAGGATATTGATGGTATTAACGAATCCATTGCTACCCTCTTTAGTTCGTTGAGCTCATGGTTATGATGCGACTCTCATATTGCGCTGGTATTTTTCACGCACAATTAAGTCGAATGATTTTCTCTTTTGTTTGGATTCAGCCCATGATTGGAAATCAAAATAATCGAGTGCAACACTTTCAAAAACATCGTCGTTAGTGATCAGCGCTAACTCTTTGTAGAGCGTCTCCCAGATATTCTGACTATCGAAAGGGTCATTGCATTTGATCAATTTACTAATCGATTGCAAGAGCACTTTCTCGAAACCGTACAATCGATTTCGCGTCTTAAAGAAGCGTTGTGTATTCTTGAATGAGTATGGAAGCAACTGCGTATGATCCAACTCCAAGTGTACGAGTAAATCGAGCAATTGAGTAAAGCCGATTATATCCTCCGTTTTATCCAGGTTTGGATCATTTAATATACGGTTAACCCATTTCAGAGCAGCCGAATAATCACCAACACCCATATTTACTACAGCCATTTTATACTCTAAAAATGCCCGTCGAATAGGTACGATTTTATCGCCGTATTCATCTAATTTATTCGAGACGTTATGCGCTGTTTTTAATGCGCTATTGAAATCACCTTTTCTCAGAGAAATACTCAATTCAATACTACTAATACTCGAAAATAGCTTGATTGATAAATCCTCATTTGATTTAGTAGAGGCGGCAAACATTTTCAGTTGCGCCAGGTATTCAACCGATTTACGGTGTTCTCCAATCTTATCAGTAATATAGATCGCATTAGTAAGTGCTGAAACATATTTATTTGCTTCAACACGCTTCGCTAGGTCTTCTTTTTCTATTCCTGCGAGGTTCACTTCCAAATGTTTCAATGAGGAGGATAAGTCACCAATTGCGTAGTAATATGCACTAAGCACGTGATGATATAGATGTAACGACTCGAACGATATGTCAGTGAGTGAAAAGCCTGATAATATGGTTTTACATAAATCTTGGTATGCCCTCATTTCCGCATCAGAGCGGGCAACTCCCTTTTTGGATAACCTTGAGAACAATTTACTTTTAACAGACCACAGTTGGTTGTATACCCCTATTGATTGGGTATAACTCAGGTCTTTCTCAAAAACATCGATAATTTCTTCATCTGATACATTGAGCGATCCCATTGTTTCCCATAATCGCTTCTTTTTATAGGCGATTAACATTAGAATACTTGGTAATTCGTGTTTTTCGGCTAATTTTTCGGCACTTCTTAACACTCTTCGGCACTGGTCATAAAGTGATTTTTCAAATAAAATATCAGCTGCGTGCAGTTGTTTGTGCAATTGCGCTTCTATAGAATTTGTACTGTGGAATGAATCTAGTGCTGAAAGAACATGGTCGTAAAGTCGTTTTTTTGTGATTGAAAACCGATTCAAGAAAGCTTCTCCCTTAAATGTTTTAAAAATCAGATCTTCATCGTATTCGGATTGTTTGTCCAGGTAATCGAACAAGCGAACATAGTTGTTCTCTTTGCCAATCGTATGACGTGAGGACATCAATTTGAAGTACCTCTTCTCAGATTTCGACATTGCTTTCACAAGTTCGAATAATGCGTTATTCACTTTACTAGACATGTATAATTATTTAGCTTCTTAAGTAGTGCAAACCAATATAAGCATAGGAAACGTTGGTTTTAAAACAAAACTCTGAAGTGTATCTTTTATCTAGTTAACGGCAACGACATTATAAAGCAAAAAAAAGTCCTGATTGAAACAATCAGGACCTATTAATATTTTGTGATAATTAAAATTTGTGGTTTCTATTTACCGTCTGCATCTGGATCCAAATTAGGATCAGTAATACCTCCTTCTTCGAATCCACCCTCTCCTAAACCTCCTCCAGCATCTCCATCTTCCGAACCTCTCGATACAGACTCTTGCGATGAAGCATCTGCATTCGGCTGGATATCTTGCTTGTTACAAGACGTCATCCCGAAGGCAAAGAACGCAATAGCTATATAAATAATCTTTTTCATACTCATCTCTTATACAAACAAATATACATTACAAACCTTAATTTTCCAAATCATTAAGCGATATTTTGAGTAAAACGCGTGTTCCATTGATTAAACGGTCGTCATTAATGATTTCATAAGGTCCAACCAGCGAAATATCGTTATCAGAGACCTTTTGCAGGAGCTCGATTCGCTTCGAAGTGATTTCCATACCCTTCGAACGGTGATCTCCTTCGAGTTCCACCTTATTTTTAATGCTGTGATTTACGCCAACTCCATTGTCTTCTATCGACAGTAACAAGTAGTTATCTTTGATAATCACATCGATCTGAATAAATCCTTTTTTCTCTGTGTTTGGAAGTATTCCATGAATTATACTGTTCTCTACAAACGGTTGCATGATCATCGCTGGAATCCGAATCAACTCTGTCTCGACTCCCTCGCAGTTGATCACATAGTCAAAGCGATCATTGAATCGCATCGATTCGAGCGATAGATACAATTCAAGTCTTTCTAACTCTTCATCCAAGGTGACCATATTCCCATCAGCGGTTGCAGAATCCAAATTCTTTCGAATCAAATTTGCGAAATTTGTCAAATATTTATTCGCAGATAATCGATCTTGTGTATTGATGAAGTACTGAATTGAATTTAACGAGTTGAAGACAAAATGTCGATTCATACTCGCGTTCATTGATTGTTGTTCAAGGGATAACAAACGGGCCTTGTATCCCAATTTTTCTTGCGCATTTATTTCATTCACCCTTCGAAGTCTAAATCGGAAGATCACGATGACCGCAGCAAATATTATTAGTAAGACTAGGGCGATAAACCACCATGCTTTGTAAAAAGCTTCTCCTATCGTAAACGGCACAAGAATTTCATCGGAGTAGCGACCTTCCACATCGACACTTCTCATTTTTAGCACATAATCACCAGCGGGTAAACTTGTAAACGTTACTGTTGAATTCGTAGATAAAGGTGACCAACCTTCATTTAATCCCTCCAGCCAAAACTGATAACTCAAATCCTTGAAATTAGAAAGCGAGATCCCGTCGAGCTCAAATATTAAATTATTCTTAGAATGTGGAAGCCTGAGGTTGATTGGAAACCCATACTCATCCAGCGACTCGCTATAATCGCCATAATCAAATGCCTCGTAATTAATTAAAATGGACTTTAGTCGGACTTTAGGACGGGCTGTTGAGAACTTCATCTTTTTCGGATGATAACATACCAAGCCAGATGCAGTTCCAAACCAGAAATTTCCAACCCTATCAAAGAATCCTGAATTCAAATTACTTTCCAAATCTACGATCCCTTCTCCGCTACCAAATCGCAATTTAGAGACCTCAGAGTTATTCAAGTCAGAGAGGAGAAAGAGCCCGTTGTTTGTACCAGCATAGAGCAACCCATTCTTATGGTTTAAGAAGTTAATGAAATTGGAGCCAGGATTACTGTTTAACTCAATACGCTCGTTTTTCCCATCCTTTATTCGAAACAAACCTTCCTCACTTCCATACCAGAAATTAGAAAAGGCGTCAATCTCTATGTTGTAAATCACGCCATAGATATCATGGTATTGTTCGAATGTTCCGTTTCGATAAACGAAAAGTCCCAGATTCGTTGCACAATAGAGCATACCGTCTTGCATGGCAAAGTCACGAACAGTACCAATATATCCTTCGTCTGGCTGTTTAAGAACCGTAATTTTACCATTTTTATAGTGGGCAGCACCTTCGCTCCCGCCAATGTACATTTCACGCTCTCCAATTCGATAGAGGGCTGTCACTTTTTTACCTGGTACGCTATCTTCGATTGTAAACTCCTCGATGTTTCCCAATGGATCAATGGAAACCAAAGAAGTTTGTGTCCCGAACCAATCTTTCCCATCAACATCATTAAGCGACACCCATATTACGCCTTCTCCGATATCAATTTTCTCGACGTTCATTTCAGAATCACGCTTCAGTAATCCGTCGCCAAATGTTCCAAAGTAATAATCCCCATTTGATTTATAAAAACCAGTCAAGAATAAATCAGCTCCAAATTCTGTCGTTTTGTCATAATATTTAAAGCCTTCTCCTGGAAACCTGAACATTCCTTTACCGAGTGATCCTATCCAGAGGTTAGCATCGGCATCTTGGAAGAAACAACTCAGTGGGTTAATTGGAAGACCTTGTTCTTTCTCGATAAAGCCAATCTCGCCCTTCTTAGAGATAGTCACCGCTCCCTCCTGAGTATTCATCCACAATTGGTCATAACCGTCAAGGTAGCAACCACGAATTGTATGCCTAAGATCCTCTGCACTAAACACTTTTACCTTTCCTGATTTCAAATCTTTTCTGTACACGCCATCAGTGAAGGTTGAGAAATAGATCAGATCACCCCTCCCTGTCACCCCGGAATAGTTCAAAGTATCAAGCTCTGGAAAGACAGAAAATTTGCTTCCATCTTGAGATGTTAAAATCCCTCCCACAGTGGCTAAATACAAAACTCCATTATGCGCATAAGCATCCTTGACTTTGCGAAATTGATTTGTTTTTAGCTCGATTTTAATTAGTTTTTTATTCTTCAGCTCCCATAAACCACCGCCGTTCGTGCAAATGATAACTTTGTCCTTAAACTCTATAATTTTGGATACTTCTCTCGATTTATCATTCCCAGTGAACGATGCACTGACAATTGTATTATTCTTGATGTAAGAAATACCGCCATCGTGACCTACCCAAAGCGTGTTTTGAAAGAATGCTAATGTCTGAACACGGTTATTTAAGAGTCCGTCGTTCGATGAAAATGTAGTGAATTCACTGCCATTAAATTTAGCAAGACCACCGAGGGTTGACACCCATAAATAGCCATCTTTATCCTGACAAATTGCAGTAACCTGAGATTGCGGCAATCCCTCTTCTGAACTATACGTTGTAAATGCGTACTTCTGGGCATCTGCAGAATTATAAACCAGCAAAAAGAGGAGTAACGATATAAGAATTCTCATTTACTGATCTTTTAGCATTCTCACGAACTCGGTAACTCTATTTCGAGCAACAGGAACACGGATGTCACCTTTTAAAACCGCGAAGTGTCCATCTTCATTGACATATTCCAGTAAAATATCCAAGTTGATAATGTGCGATTTATGTATGCGACAGAATTTGTCTGGATTCAATAAGTTTTCATAGACTTTCAGTGTTCGCGTATCTAAGTAACGTGATCCATCGTTAAAATAGATCGTCGTACAGTTTCCACTTGCTTCTAGATGTGTGATCGTGTGATCTTCTACGATCTTAAGTCCTTTTGTATGGCTAATCGCAATTCTATTGTTTTGTTTCTTTCCAAGGATATTAAGCGAGAGGTCCTTTAACGAATCGAAGTACGTATCGTAATTTTCTGGTGAATCTTTATAGAGTTCTTTCGTTTCGACCAATCGAGCAACTGCCAACTTCAACTCATCAATATCGATTGGCTTAAGCAGGTAATAAACAGCACTGGCATTGAATGCACGAATCGCATAATCTTTGAATGCCGTAACAAATACGACTAAGAAATTTTTGTTTTCAATTTCATCCAAAAGTTCAAACCCTTCTGATCCGGAGGGCATTCTAATATCTAGGAACACAACATCTGGCTCTGCCGACTCGATAATTGCCTTCGCTTGGCCTTTACTCGAAGCGTCGCCGATTACTTCAATATCTGGACAGTACTCTTCCAGCATCATCGTTAGGTTCTTTCTAGCGAATTCTTCATCGTCAACAACAAGGGCTCTTAGTTTCATAATTGGGGTGTTTAGTAAAGCAGAGTTCAATTAAGAACAATATACAAATCTAACTGACATCTCGCGTTGGAACTCTGTCCGATCAAAGCCAAAATAAATCAGCTGACAAATCCCTAGCAACCGTTCGCTAGATCTCCAATACAGTTAAAGTTATTTTCAAACTATCAAGAAGGGAAACACTTATCTTAGTTCTAGTTAGACATTAATTTAATACTACATCTTATGAAATCAGCTGTACTCACAACGCCCGCATTAATTTGGATTTTCAACGACAACGGGAACTAAAAATTTCTTCACAAATCCCTCTAAGGCACTTGGTGATTCTATATGCGCCATGTGCCCAACATCCTTCATTAAAACCAATTTAATGGCTGTATGACCTAGCGCATTAATCATCTGATCAACATTAACAATAGGATCTTGATCACCTTGCAAAATTGTAAATTCTTGTGGGCATTCAATTAAAAGATGCTTTTGATTAATTCGCTTACTCATCGCTATGGATGAAGAGACTACCCCTATAGGAGTCATCTTGAGGGCGTCCTTAATCAATTCTTTAACATGCAAATCATTAATTTCAGGATCAATAAATAACCTTGGAATCACCTCGTAGATGAAATGTCTATGATTGGTTTTGACAATGTTTGCAACTCGAATGCGATCAATTTTCTTGGCAGGGCTGTCTTCCCAAAAACTAGAATTCATCAGCATCACTTTTGAGCAGCGCTTGTCCATCGTTTTTAACGCCAAGGCAACATAACCGCCCATCGAATGTCCAATAACATCGAAAGATTTCAAGCCTAGGTGATCTGCGACCTCGCTAACTGCGGCCGCCATTTCTTCCATCGTATCACAGAGCGTATCCTCAGCATTTGATTTCCCGTGCCCAGGTAGATCGATAAATATTGCCTTATGATTATCGGGCAATAATAAATCAGCCCACATCTTGCTTGACGCTAAGAATCCGTGGAGAAATATAACAGGTCTACCCACGCCTTGTGTGTCAAAAGATAGCTGGTTGATCTTACCCATAATAAAAGTTCGATTGAACTAACGTTCGTTCATCACCGTTTCGATATGATCCGCTTCTATAGGAATGTCGCCCATTAAATTTAATGGAGATCCCGTTTCTTGAACTATCAAATCATCCTCTAAACGGATCCCAAGTCCTTCATCTGGAATATAAATCCCCGGCTCACATGTAAATGCCATTCCTGCCTTAATTGGCTCATGCCATAGGCCAACGTCATGCGTATCTAAACCAATAAAGTGAGAAGTTCCATGCATGAAATACTTCTTATATGCTGGCCATTTTGGATCTTGATTCTTAACATCCGTGGAATCTATCAGCTTGAGCTTCAATAATTCTAACTCCATCAATTGTCCGACTTCTTTGTGATAATCGTTCATCAATGTTCCTGGAACCAACAATTTTTGAGCTTCATTCTTAACATTTAACACCGAATCGTACACCGCTCTTTGACGGTCCGTAAAGCGACCATTAACAGGTATACTACGCGTCAAATCCGAAGCATAGTTTGCGTATTCAGCACCCACATCCAATAAAATCACTTCGCCATCCTTACATTCACCATTGTTCTGGATATAATGCAAAACACACGCACTCGCTCCTGAGGCAACAATTGGTGTATATGCGAATCCTTGCGATCGATTCCGAAGGAACTCATGAATTAATTCAGCTTCAATTTCATATTCCATCACCCCAGGTTTCACGAAGCCCAATAAACGCTCAACACCCTTTTTAGTGATATTACATGCCGTTTGCATTAAATCGATTTCAATTTGACTTTTAATTGATCGAATTCTATGTGTTATCGGCCCGCTCCTCTTTACTTGGTGAGATGGGTATTCTTTTAGAATAGATTTAATAAATCGATCTTCCCGTGTTTGAACAGTAGTATCTGCACGTAAATGCTCATTCGTATTTAAGTAGATCGAATCGACTTCACACATCATTTGCTTGAAAATCGAATCAAATTGATCTAGCCAATAGACTGTTTTTATTCCGGCTGTCTCTAAAGCCTGCGCCTTATCTAATTTAGCACCTTCCCAGACCGCGATATGCTCATTTGTCTCCTTCAAGAATAGAACTTCTCGGTGTGCTTCATTGTGAGAATTTGGAGAAAGTACCAAAATACTCTCTTCCTGATCAACACCAGAAAGGTGAAAAATATCCCGATGTTGCTGAAAAGGCATAGTACTATCTGCACTTACTGGATAAATATCGTTCGAGTTAAAGACTGCTAGAGCCCCCGGAACCATTTCTTTTACAAAATTTGCTCTATTTGAGATAAATAAGTCCCGATTAATCTGGTGGTATTTCATGTAATCAACTTTAAGTCGATGAATTTACGTTTTTTCAGGAGTTTTGAGGCGCGCTGTCAAAATAATTTCATTCAAACAACAACATCGTAAATTGATTACGATCTACTCCATCATCTTTGCCTTAACAAAACAAAAAGGATATGGATACAATCAAAAATAATGTCGCGGTAAAATCAGTAGTTTTCACTTCCAATGATGCGGATGTTCTTCTAAAAGGAACAATTGAAAAAGGCCACCTTTCTTATGACACAGAGATGGTTATCACGCAAACTCAATTAAATCTGGTACTCAATTCACTGAAACGTCAAAACGATGTTTTTTCAATTGATGATTGCCTTTCATCTGAGCGTATTGATCGGGACGAAACGCTCTACTACGCCGATTTTGATCATTTAGCAAATTCTCTTATCAATATTGAGGCGCTAATAGGAACGCAAGAAATATTGCAAATACGGGCTTAAATCACAGTCTAAGCTAAAAATAAGCAACCATTGCGAGTTTTTTACGTAATTTAGTAGACAGGATATTCCTATGATACAATTGGATCAAGAGGAACTAGACTAAACTTATTACGAACTATGATGAAGAAAGGCTTATTATATATAGGATTGACTGGATTATTATTCTCTGCATGTATCAAGCATGAAGTCATTCCTGCACCGACACCGACAGTTGATTTACAATCTCACTTTTTTGGCATAATTAACGGGACAGACGTTGAATACACAGAGAATGTTGATGGGTATGCTAATGTTCCAACGAAAGTTAAGGTGATTCAACCTCCAGGAGCAATTTCAACAGCAGTTTATTATTCTCAAATGTCATCTACTCAGTTTCTACCAAGAATTAAAGTTGGTTTAGGAAGTGTGAATTTTGATTCTGGGGTAGCTTCGGATCCAACACTAATTTTATTCAACAATTTCTTTCCAGCGAACGATCTTCCTGCTTATTCAGACGGAGGCGCATTAGGTTTCGAGGTATCATTTTCAGATGCAGGCGGAAGAGAGTGGTTAAGTTCTGAGTTTAGTTCTCACCTTACTGCGAGTGCACAGTTTACTGGAATCACGCAAGAGTCAGATGAGAATGGCGATTATTCGCAATTTATTTGCAACTTTGAAAGTATGGTTTACAGTTTAAACCCTGATAGTTTAGCTCTATTACCACCTGTAGCTCACATCGATTCTCTTTTAATCGAGGAAGCTGTTTACCAAGGATGGTTTAAAAGATAGATGGATTATCAATCTGTGAATCGTCGCTAAAAATTCATGCAGCAGAGTTTAAAAATAGCGATCATAGGTGACTACAATTTCACCTATAATTCTCATCATGCCACCAACATGGCAATCGATCATGCGGCTAATTTTCTAGACCTTGAAATCAACTATTACTGGATTAAACTAGGCGACGTTCTCAAATTTCGTGCGCAACAGTTCAATCAATACGACGGCTTCTGGATTGCACCGGGCCCGATAAAAAATGAATTCTTCCTCCATGGAATTCTGAAAGAAATTCTTAGTAAAAAAATACCGACTTTTATAACTGGTGAAGGCTATCGAACATTTATCGATGCATTGATCAATACTTACCAATTGAACAAAGCCAATGAAAAGTTGATCTCTGATAATCTTGTTGAAGGGCAGCAGTTTGAAAAAATCATGGTCACGCCGCATTCAAAAACCTTTATTCAGCTCTACGAACATCATTCCAAGGTAGAATTAACATCAAGTCGATACAGCCTTTACCCAAAATTGATTAACTCACTTCAAGGGGAAATCTTAGATATTGAAGCTTACAATCAATTTGAAGATCCTGAAATAATCAGTTTAAAAAATCATCCATTCTTTGTGAGTTGTAGTTTCTGCCCTCAAATATCTTCGACACGAGATCTTCCGCATCCTTTGATTTATACATTCATGAAAACATGTGTTGCTGTCATAGCTGCAAATGCTGCTAAACAGGCTTAAAAGATTACTGTTCTCGATTAGCCTCAAACCACTCATCTACAAGAAAATTGTTGCTCTCAGCGGCACAAACAGCCAAAACATCGCAGCGTTCATTTTCAGGATGCCCAGCATGGCCTTTCACCCAATGAAGCACAATGTTAAATTTCTTTTGTACCAACAAGTAACGACGCCATAGATCTTCGTTCTTTTTTCCTTTGAAACTCTTCTTCTCCCAGCCAAACACCCATCTTTTATCAATTGAATCGATAACATATTTAGAGTCTGAATAGATATGTATGACATGTTTCGCTGTTTTCATCGACTCTAGCGCCACGATTACCGCGAGCAACTCCATGCGGTTATTAGTCGTCATTCTATAACCCTGAGAAATCTCCTTCTCCATGCCAGCAAACTGCATAACCACCCCGTAACCACCATTACCAGGGTTTCCCTTTGCCGATCCATCAGTAAAAATTTTAACCACGTCACTTGCTTTTGGACGAAGATAAAAAAATGAATGGGGATTTAGCAAACACTCGGTGATGGAAGAAAACTTTCGTAACCAAGGAAACTTTTATTGAGTTTATAGTTTCCGAAGTCTTTTTAGTGTATATTTGTCCAATGGATGAGAAAAAACTTGAACTAATTGAACGAGCAAGCGCAGTGTTCATGAAGTTTGGCATCAAAAGTGTGACGATGGACGACTTGTCTCGAGAACTTGGCATTTCAAAAAAGACATTCTATAAGTACTTCGATGATAAGAACGACTTAGTCTATAGTACTATTGATGCGAAAATAAACATGGACAAAGCGGCCTGTATTGCCTGTACAGTTAGCACTGGAAATGCAATTGAGGCACTGGTCAGCATTAGCCGTTTCGTAATTGAGCATTTCTCTAAAGTAAATCCAACTGTATTTTACGACCTTAAGAAACACCATCCTGATGCATGGAAACTTATGGATCAACACAGGTGGGAGTTTGTACTAGAGAACATTCACTCGAATATTCTAAAAGGAATCGAAGAGGGTTTATATAGAGAAAATCTGAACTCAAAAATAATTGCAAGGTACTACGTCGCGTCGTTTGACATAATCATGGATGCTGAAGTATATCCTTGGCCTGAATTTAAGCCTGACAACATTGTTGCCCAAATACATCGCTTTCAAATTCGCGGTATGGCAAGCGACAAGGGACTACTATATATTAAAGAAAACTTTAACAGTGAGATCAATGAATAAATTACTCATAACATCGATCATGTCACTCCTGATAGGAGCAGTATGGTCTCAACAATCATTTAGTCTCTCTGAGGCGAAAGCTTATGCTCTCGAGCATAATATCTCAGTACGAAATGCGCTGCAAGATGAAGAAGCAACCCGACAACAGTACATAGAATTTCGTGGGATGGGTTTACCTCAAGTTGATATAAACGGATCCTTCAGTAATTTCATCAATCTCCCGATTCAGGTAGTAGATGCTTCTTTCCTGAATCCTAATGCGGCTCCGGGTGAAACAATTTCATTTAGAGCTGGAACTGAATTCACGGCATCAGGCACCCTTCAAGCTTCTCAGTTAGTCTTCAATGGATCGTATATCGTGGGCTTAAAGGCAGCTGAATATCTCCAAGTCTTTCAATCGAACGCGACGCTTATTAGCAAAGAAGATGTTGTATTTAACGTGATTCAGGCCTACCAATTGACCGCTGTAGCTAAGGAGAATTTAATTTTTGCCGACACTATGGTGATTATTACGCAAGAATTAATTGATAAGCAAATGAACTATCTTGAGCTTGGCCTTATGAAGCAAGAGGAGATGGATCAATTGAATTACTCTCTACTCATGACGAAGGATGCTAATCTCTCTGCCGAGTTGCAATACAAAAATGCGCTTAGTCTTTTGAAGTATTCCATGGGCTATCCGATGGAAAATGAGATAAACATCTCGGAAGAAACTCAGAACCTATTGAATCAATCGGCGCTAAGTTCAAATGACGGGAGTTATACTCAAAACCTAACTTACACATTGATAGAAAAGCAAGTTGGGCTATCTGAATTAGACGTCAAAAACAACCGCTTCGCGAACCTTCCTAGTTTAAACGCATTCTTTCAACATACTTACAATGCCTATCGCAACGAATTTAATTTCTTCGCGGATCAGCCATGGTTCCCACAAACCGTATGGGGATTACAATTGAATGTACCTGTGTTTTCAGGATTTACAAGACAGGCACGAACCGCTCAGGCTCGAATTCGTCTTCTGAAGAACGAAAACCTTTTAGACCAAATGACTGAAACACTTAAGTTTCAATCGATGCAAGCACAAAATAATCTAGCGGGAGCAAGAAGTAAGTACAAGCTACAAGAAGACAACATTGCGCTGGCAACATCAATTTACAATCAAGCCTTAACGAAGGAGCAAATTGGTGAAGGCAACAGCATTCTTGTTACTCAAAAATATAATCAGATCATTATGGCTCAGGCTCAGTATACAGCTTCCATGATCGAACTCTTTAAGGCACAATTAAGCCTAGATAAAATATATAACAACATATTACCAACAGAATAACCAATTCTTATGAAAGTAAAATTAATAGGATTAATCCTCGTAGCATCTGGAACGCTCTTCCTAACATCTTGTGGAGGTGCAGAACCAGAGGAAAAGGTAGAAGAAGTAAGCTTAAAGCCGCTTGTTACGCTATCGAATGTCGAACTCAAAGCATTTCATCATGATATTAGAGTTCAAGGAAATGTTGAGACTGACCAAGACGTCACATTAAGTGCAGAAATGGGAGGCTTAATAACTTCGATCAATGTTAAAGAAGGACAGAAAGTTCATAAAGGGCAAGTAATTGCACGTGTAGACGCATCTGTGTTGGCATCCAATGTTAGCGAATTGCAAACCAAACTTGAATATGCAGAATATATGCTCGGTAAACAAGAGGAGCTTCATAAGCGTGGCGTTGGATCTGAGTTTGATTTGGAAACTGCAAAATCTCAAGTCAATTCCATAAAAGCAAGCATGCATTCATTAAATACGCAACGAGGTAGGGCAGTCATAAAAGCTCCGTTTACTGGAATTGTCGATCAAGTCTTTGCGCGTAAAGGACAAGTAGCTGGCCCTGCGTCACCACTCGTTCGAATTGTAAACAATAAGGATATCGATATTGTAGCTACCGTTTCTGAGAAGCATTTCATCAATATTCGTGTTGGCACGCCGATTCAAGTATCATTTCCGAATTATTCGGATACCGTTATGAATTTAGAAATCACGAATGTAGGGAACTACATAGAGGCTGCGAATAGAACGTTCAGAGTACGCTCAAAAATCAAGAACAATGATTTTTTCCTACCTAACATGCTCGCAGAAGTAAGCATCACTGATTTTAGCGTGGATAAAGGAATGGTTATTCCATCTGTAAGTATCCTAAAAGATCGAGCGAATAAAGATTTCGTATACGTGGCAGATGATATTGATTCAACAGAAAACCACTACAAAGTAAGAATGGTCTATGTTGAGGTGATTAACAAGTTTGAGGGAGAAGCGCTCATAACGACTTCTGAGAAATTTGATGAAACGACATCTATTGTTGTGGAAGGAGCCAAAGGAATAGCGAACGATGACATTGTACGTATAAAAGATACGACCAAGAAATAATAATCATGGGAGAGAAAAAAACAAAAGGGTTTGGATTATCCACCCTTGCGGTAAAAAACAGAAAGACGGTATTCCTAATTGCGGCTATAATCGTTTTAGGCGGTGTTGCAGCATTTCAGTCAATGCCAAAGGAGAATTTTCCAGAAATACAGATTCCTGAGATTTACGTCGGAATCGCTAAACCTGGATCTTCACCGGAATACATGTCCAAGAAGATCGCTAAAACACTAGAAAAAGAGTTAGGTGGAATCAAATTAGTGGATGAAATTAAAACAACATCCGTGCATGGCTACTCAACGACGAGTGTCAAGTTTGACTTTAAAATGCCTGTAGATCAAGCATTGGCTAAAGTGAAAGATGCCGTAGATAAAGCGCGTGCAAAATCAGATTTCCCGTCACTACCTGTGGAGCCAAATATCTTCGAGATGAGCCCCGCGGATATGCCAATCATGAATATCAATTTGCGTGGCGACAACCCTCTTTTATTAAAGGAGATCGCTGAGAAGCTTGAAGATTTGATTGAAGATTTACCCGAAATCAGCGAAGTTGACATCCGTGGGATTCAGGTTCAAGAGATGAAGATTGAAGTCGACCCGATTAAAGCTCAAGCGGTTAATGTAACAATCGATGACATTCAAAATGCAGTTAGTGCAGAGCATCAAACAATATCCGGAGGAGAAGTTCTTATGGATGGCGTTAGAAAGACTGTGCGCATTGAGGGTGAGTTTACCGATGCTGAAGAGTTGAAAAAAATCATTATTAAGCAAGACGATTTCCTTCCTGTAAAACTGGAAGACGTTGCCACTGTTTCCTTTGGGAATGGAGACACCACTTCTTATGCACGAGAATTCGGTGACCCGGTTGTCATGCTCGACATTAAGAAACAAGGTGGAGAAAACCTCTTAGACGCATCAGATAAGATCACGGAGATAATTGCCACAGCTAAGCTGGATGGAACGATACCTGGGAGTGTTAATGTATCACGAACGAGTGATCAGTCTAACAACACGCGGGACATGGTTTCCAACTTATTGAATTCGATCATTTTCGGAATTCTTCTTGTTGTAATCGTGCTTCTTTTCTTTTTAGGATTAAGGAATGCGCTCTTTGTAGGTATCGCCATACCACTATCGATGCTCATGTCATTTTTGATCCTAAGCGCGATGGGAGTTACCTTAAACGTAATGGTGCTATTCTCATTAGTAATTGCGCTAGGCATGCTTGTCGACAACGGAATTGTTACCGTCGAGAATATCTACCGGCATATGGCCGAAGGTAAAAAACCGAGTGATGCAGTAATTGCAGGAGTTGGAGAAATTGCCATGCCTATTATTGCCTCTACAGCTACAACTTTAGCAGCATTTCTTCCACTGGCATTCTGGCCAGGTATCATGGGGGAATTCATGAAGTACTTGCCAATTACGCTAATTATCGTATTAAGCTCTTCGCTCTTCGTGGCATTGGTAATCAATCCTGTGCTAGCGGTTGTATACATGAGAGTTACAGACAATCAACCAAAGAAAAAGAAAGTACTAAGAAATTCAACAATTTTCGCTGGAGCTGGTATTCTCTTTGTTGTGAGTGGATCCCTTACACTAGGAAACTTGCTCATTATTCTCGGTATCCTTGGAGTACTTAACTTATTCGTACTCTACCCTGGCACGGTTCGTTTTCAAACTAAGTTCTTACCTAAACTGGAGCGAGGTTATGAAAGATTCTTGCAGTTTGCTTTAACTGGAAGGCGTCCAGGAAAGTTCTTACTAGGCACTTTCGGCTTACTTGTTGGATCGATCGTTCTGATGAGCGTATTCCCTCCAAAAATTGATTTCTTCCCAGTAAATGAACCAAATTATGCGAATATTTTCATTTCACACCCGATTGGAACGGACATTAGCATAACGAATGAAACAACGCTTAAGGTTGAGGAAAAAATAAACAGCATTCTTTCAGAGTATACAGATAAGGATTCTGCCAACAACGTTTCACCGGACCGACGCTTAATTAAATCGATAATTTCGCAGGTCGGAGAAGGAACGAGTGATCCGATGCAAGGCGCATCCAATGGAAACACTCCTCACAAAGGAAGGATTACTGTGAACTTTGTGGAATCACAATATAGAGGTGATGTCAATAGTTCTGATGTTCTGAAGAAAATTCAAGAAGAACTGAAAGGTGAATTCACCGCTGACATAGAGATTGCGGTTGCTAAGGATGAAGCAGGGCCTCCCCAAGGTGCGCCAATAAACATTGACGTAACAGGAAAAGGCGATTACCGTGATCTCATTTATGAAGCACTTGCGATTAAATCTTACCTGGATGCACAAGGCGTTGAGGGAGTTGAACAATTAAAGTTAAATGTTGAAGCAAATCGACCAGAGATTCCGATCACGGTTGACAGAGATCAAGTTCGTAAACTGAATGCTTCTACCCAGCAGGTGGGTATGGCTATTCGAAAAGCGCTCTTAGGACAAGACATCACAACTTTTACAAAGGATGATGAATCCTACGATATCGTTGTGAAATTTGACAAAACGAACAGAGAGAGCTTAGACGCTTTACTTGATCAGTATTTGATTTTCCGAAACAATGTTGGGAAAAAGATGAAAATCCCTATCCGCTCAGTGATTGAAAGCGCAGATGAAATTAGCTCGTATACGGCAGTCGTTCGAAAAGATCAGATTCCATTGGTTACGATTTCGTCAAATGTTACCGAAGGGTTCAATCCAAACGAAGTGGTTGAGGCACTGAAGTTGAAAATGGCCAATTACGTAGAGGAAGGGAAGCTAAATAATGAAGTTTCATTCGTTTTCTCTGGACAGCAGGACGAACAAGCCAAAGAAATGGCCTTCTTATTGAAAGCCCTAATGATTGCGGCATTTCTAATTCTTTTGATCATTGTAGCGCAATTCAACTCCTTTTCGATGCCTTCGATTATTATGCTTACCGTTGTACTCTCTCTAATCGGAGTATTGCTTGGCCTAGTAATCTCACGTCAGAATTTCGTGATCATGATGACGATGATTGGAATTATATCACTTGCTGGAGTCGTAGTAAATAATGCCATTGTATTGATCGATTACACCAACTTAATTCGAAAAAGACGTAGAGAAGAACTACAATTGGGAGAGTACGACACGCTCCCTTATGACGAAATAGTGAAAGCTGCTATTGAAGGTGGAAAAACACGTCTTCGCCCGGTACTACTTACCGCTATCACTACGATATTGGGATTGATACCACTTGCGATAGGCTTTAACATCGATTTCTTTAGTTTCCTCTCTACTTATGATGCGAAGATCTATTTTGGTGGAGATAACAATGTGTTCTTTGCTCCAATGTCTTGGGCAATTATCTATGGATTAACATTCGCTACGTTCTTGACGCTCGTTATTATTCCATCACTCTACTTATTGATGCATAAATTGAAAGTTTGGCTCTATCGTATTACTAAAACGAAAATGCGTAGTAACTTAAGCGACTAAACTTATTGTGCCGCCCGATTATGGAGAACCTGATTGAAACATTTTATAGCGCTTTTCAAGAGAACGATGCCGAAAAGATGGCTAGCTGTTATCATGAGGATGTCCATTTCGAAGACCCAGCATTTGGTCCCTTAAAGGGAGCTCATGCTGGGAACATGTGGCGCATGTTTTGTTCCATTGATGGAGAACGAACAATTTCGGTCAAAGACATAGCGATTGATGGAGACCATGGATCTGCAAATTGGGATGCACATTATATATTTAGCCGAACAGGCAGAAAGGTATACAACCAGATTCATGCGGAATTTGAATTCAAAGATGGTCTTATCATAAAGCACATAGACACATTTAACCTTCATGAGTGGGCAAAACAAGCGCTTGGGATGAATGGACGTCTGATTGGTGGAACGCGTTTTTTCAAGAAGAAATTGAACAAACAAGCTCAGCAGAAGTTAAGTCGCTATGAAAAAAAGAACATCAGCTAATTCGTTTGTTCGATACTGACAATTCATTGTTCTCCCGTTAACAGCGACCTATACGGATTTAGCCTAGTGATTGCGAGAAATGCATACGTACTCACTTTAGAAAAACTACTCACCGTGGTAACTACATGGGGTAAATATATACTATTCGGTGTAACACGAATTTCCCCTACCCTGTTCGATTAAAGCCGTATAAAAACCTTAAATCACTTAATTTAAAGAGCTTACGAAGCAACCATTCTATCGTCATTGATTTCTATATTTTGTGCTTTTTACACTTTTTCATCGATAATTAAGTTACCTCTGTCGAATATTTATAATATAATAACCCCTTTAGGAATACAAGGATTTAGAATGAAATATTTCTATGAAAGCTCTAATTTTAGCCATAAACGTCCCATTATTAAGTTTTTCTGAAAAATTCGCCCGATCATGACTGGAAGGTTATTGTAGAATGCACAACTATCGGGTATTCTAGGTTTGTGAGGCCAGCCATACCTCCGTATATTTGTACTGTAAAGATTAATAGATAAGATATTATATCAAACTAGAAGTCTTTTTCAGTGAATAGTGGTTAGGTTAGGTTATGTAGAGCGACTCGCCCGAGTCGCTCTACGTTTTTATAACCATTTTTGGATTAAATCTTACGCCTTCCACGACACTCAATTATGAAATCTATACTCCATTCGTTATTGCTGCAAAACCCGCATTAGGGATAGTCGCGACATCCTTTATTAATTTAGACTTCGAGAGCCTCAACCTACATTATCAAGATACAGCAGATAGCCCGACCTGAAAGGAATGCCAAAAAATTCTTAATGAATATTAGGTGACAACCAACGTTCCATGACATGCAATTCCATTTCCTTTCGATCAGCTAATGATTTCACTTGATCATTACCAATCTTGCCTACTCCGAAATATTTCGATTTCTCATTGGCAAAATACCATCCTGAAACACTTGCTGCAGGAAGCATTGCTAAACTATCGGTCAAGATTACCCCCGTACGATTCGTAGCGTCAAGCAATTCGAAAAGACCAATTTTCTCTGTATGGTCAGGGCAAGCTGGATATCCAGGCGCAGGTCGAATTCCTTGGTATTTCTCCTTAATTAATGCACTATTATCAAGTATTTCATCATTGACATAACCCCAAATATTTGTTCTTACCTTTCTATGCAGGTACTCAGCAAATGCTTCTGCCAATCGATCTGCTAGGGCTTTAAGTAATATTGAGTTATAGTCGTCATGATCTGCCTCAAAAGCTTTTACGTGTGCATCAATACCCAAACCAGTGGTAACCACAAATCCTCCAATATAATCGGCTTTCTCAGCGTCTAGCGGTGCAATAAAATCAGACAAAGCGAAATTTGGAATTCCAGGAGCCTTCTTAGACTGTTGGCGCATGCTCTTTTGCGTATAGGCAATTTCAGAGCGCGATTCGTCACTGTAAATTAAGATATCATCTCCACTCGCTGCAGCAGGGAAAATTCCTACCACACCTTTGTAGGTCAACCAATTTTCTGACACAATCTTCCCGAGCATTTCTTGCGCATCTTCAAAGAGCATTTTCGCTTCTTTTCCAACAATTGTGTCATCAAAAATTGCGGGATATTTCCCATGTAATTCCCATGTTCTAAAAAAGGGTGTCCAATCAATAAATGGAATTAATTCTTCCGCTGAAACGCTGACATCCTGCACACCAATTGACGTTGGCTTCTGGATCGTTTCATTTTCCCAATCAATCTTAAATTTATTCTCGCGTGCCTTTTCGATCGTGAGTAGTTGTTTCTGTCCACGATGCTTCGCATGATGCTCACGCACCCGTTTATATTCCTTTTGAGTCTCTTCTATGAACGCCGGTTTCTTCTTCCCTAAAAGTTGTTCCACAACTGTGACCGAACGAGATGCATCTAATACATGAATCGTTTGATCTTTTGTGAAGTGCTCATCAATTTTTACTGCCGTATGTACCTTAGAAGTTGTTGCTCCGCCAATCAATAAAGGAATTGATAAGTTAGCTCTTTCCATTTCCTTTGCTACAGTTACCATCTCATCTAGCGAAGGTGTTATCAACCCACTAAGCCCAATAACATCTACTTTCTGAGCGATTGCTTCCTGAATTATTTTATCGGCAGGAACCATTACACCAAGATCAATAATTTCATAATTATTGCAGCCAAGTACAACGCCTACAATGTTTTTACCAATATCGTGAACGTCTCCTTTGACCGTCGCCATCAAAACTCTTCCAGCTGATGTAGGTTCACCTCCACCCTTCTCTTCCTCGATAAATGGCAACAAATAGGCAACGGCTTTCTTCATTACCCGCGCTGACTTTACAACCTGAGGCAGGAACATTTTCCCACTCCCAAACAAGTCACCAACGACATTCATTCCGTCCATCAATGGCCCTTCAATGACCTCTATTGTTCGATCATATAAATGGCGACATTCTTCTACATCTTCAACAACGAAATCAGTCAACCCTTTCACCAAAGCGTACGACAATCTTTCTTGCACGTTCGTCTCGCGCCATGATAAATCGATTACGCGCTGCTTTCCTTCACCAGAAACTGTTTGTGCAAATTCTAATAAGCGGTCTGTCGCATCGTCTCTTCTATTTAGTAAAACATCCTCAACACGGATCAATAATTCCTTCTCAACATTATCGTAAATCTCTAACATTGATGGATTCACAATCCCCATGTCCATCCCATTTTGAATCGCGTGGTATAGAAAGGCAGCATGCATTGCTTCACGCACGACATTATTCCCTCTAAAAGAGAATGAAACATTAGATACACCACCACTTACATGTGCTCCTGGAAGATTCTCTCGAATCCATTTAGTCGCTCGGAAAAAATCTACGGCATTGTTATTGTGCTCGTCCATTCCAGTGGCAACCGGAAAAATGTTAGGGTCAAAGATGATGTCCTCTCTCGCAAATCCAACCTCATCCACTAATATATTATAGGATCGCTCGCATATTTCTATACGTCGTTCATAACTGTCTGCCTGCCCGTCTTCATCAAACGCCATTACAATTACCGCAGCACCATAACGCTTTACTTTCGTAGCGCGTTCTTTAAACTCTGCCTCCCCTTCCTTCAATGAGATCGAATTAACTACACTTTTTCCCTGTACACAGCGCAATCCAGCTTCGATTATTTCCCATTTTGAGCTATCGATCATGACAGGTACTCGAGCAATATCAGGCTCCGCTGCAATTAGATTTAAGAATCGAACCATGGCTTCTACACCATCGATCATTCCTTCATCCATATTAATATCAATAATCTGCGCGCCGCCCTCCACCTGTTCGCGCGCTACACTTAGCGCTTCGTCAAATAAATCTTCCTTAATGAGTCGGAGAAATTTACGTGAGCCAGTGACATTCGTACGTTCACCAATATTGATAAAATTACTCTCTGGTGAGACAATTAGTGGTTCAAGCCCAGATAATTTCAAGGTTGCAACAGGTTTATCCGACATACAATTCACTTTTACGGGGTGAGTAATTTGACGCGAGGTCTGCGATCGCTTTAATATGTTCAGGAGTCGTTCCACAGCATCCACCAATGATGTTCACTAATCCTTCTTCTAGAAATTCTTCAATTTGTTCGGCCATCAGTTCGGGTGTCTCTTCGTATTCACCGAATTCATTTGGTAGTCCAGCATTTGGATGTGCGCTTACACCGAATGGAGCCTTTTTGTTCAACACTTGAAGGTAGGGTCGCATCATAGAAGCACCAAGGGCACAATTTAAGCCTACAGTCAATAAGTCCATGTGTGAAACAGAAATTAAAAATGCTTCTGTCGTTTGTCCAGTTAAGGTTCTACCACTTTGATCGGTGATTGTGCCTGAAACCATAATCGGGACTTTTCTACCTATCTCTGAGAAAGCTTCGTCAATTGCAAAAAGCGCTGCTTTGGCATTTAGCGTATCAAAAACCGTCTCAACCAATAATAGATCTACTCCACCATCTAACAACGCCAAGGCTTGTTGCTTGTAGGCTACAAGTAATTCTTCAAATGAGATCGCTCTAAATCCTGGATCATTCACATCTGGAGATATTGATGCTGTTCTATTCGTTGGCCCCATTGAACCTGCTACGAAACGAGGCTTATGCGGCTCGCGTGCTGTAAATTCATCCGCTACCTTACGTGCGATCTTCGCACTGTGATAATTGATGTCAACAACAGCATGTTCCAATCCATAATCAGCCTGAGCAATAGTCGTTCCCGAAAATGTATTTGTCTCCGCGATATCCGCACCAGCCGCAAAATATTGCGCGTGGATATCACTGATAATCTCCGGCCGCGTGAGCGAAAGCAAATCATTATTTCCTTTAAGCGAAGATGGGTGATTTTCGAACCATCCTTTGCGAAAATCTTCTTCTTCCAAGGGATGACGCTGAATCATTGTCCCCATTGCACCATCCAGAACGAGTATACGCTCTTGAAGGATCTTATGTAGATCTGTCATTGTAATTTATGTTTGTACGAAGAAGAGTGAAGGTAAACTATCACAAACTTATCTCTACTTAGCTTTCACTAAGACTGGATTTGGCACCTTTTTCACAATCAGAAGATTGGAAGAGGTTGCCAAGGTTTCGCAGGGCCTATCCCTCCACCTTTCTTCATAAGTCTATATCTAAAGAACTGGGTCAAAGGTAAAGTGAATAAAACTAGATTCAAAGTCATTTGTAAAAAGTATTGTACCTTAGACATCGTCTATGAAAACACACTTCTCTCTTCTCATCTGTTTCGCGCTTTTTGCCTTCGTGAGTAGTTCTCAAACATTTACTGATTCTGATTTACCAATCGTCGTTGTTACAACGACTGGTGGCTTGCCTATTGAAGATGATCCACGGATTGTTGCTCACATGGGAGTAATCGATAATGGGCCAGGAATCCGAAACTATCTCACGGATCCATTCACGAACTATGATGGCAGAATTGAAATCGAAATTCGAGGATCGACGTCGCAACAATACCCTAAGAAGGGATATGGTCTAGAAACGCAAGACAACCTTGGAGCGAATGCTCAAGTTTCACTGCTCGGGATGCCCGTTGAGAATGATTGGATCTTGTACGGGCCTTATCCTGATAAAACGATGATTCGCAATGTCTTGACCTTTGACATTTTTCGCCAAATGGGTCATTACGCATCAAATACTAGGTATTGTGAGTTGACTATCAATGGTGAGTACCGCGGTGTATATGTTATGATGGAACGGATTAAACGTGACAATGACCGTGTTGTTATAGACGATGTTCATACTCCTAACACTTGGGGTGACACGCTCACCGGTGGATATATTGTTAAGGTTGATAAATTGACTGGTGATGTTCCTTATTCATGGGAATCGAATTATGATAATGAAGTTGTTTTTCAATTTCACGACCCTGAATTTGACGAACTAAATAGCTTCCAACAATCCTATATGGAAGATTACATTAATGAATTTGAAGACGTGATTTGGGGACCAAATTTTAACGACCCACTTCTTGGATGGCCAAAATATATTGAAGCCGGAACCTTTCATGATTTCTTCATTATGCAAGAATTAGGTCGAACTGTTGATGGTTATCGTTCTAGCTCATTCTTATTCAAGGATAAAAACACGTTATCATGGAATGCACGCCTGAATGCTGGTCCAATGTGGGACTTTAACTTGTCCTTTGGAAATGCTGATTACTGCGATGCAGATCTCACCACTGGCTGGCAGTATGACTTCAATAGCATCTGTAATTTCTCTACCTCCATTCCATTTTGGTGGGAGAAACTATTGCAAGATCCAGGTTATGCGAACGGTTTAAAATGTCGTTGGGATGAATTGCGCCAAGGACCACTAAAAACAACAACAATTAATAACTTCATTGACTCGGTTGCTTCACATATTGAAGAAGGCCGGATCCGTAATTTTCAAAAATGGCCGATTATTGGCGTTTATGTAAATTGGAATGGATTTGTAGGGAACACGTATCAGGAGGATTTAGATTACTTGAAAAACTACATGGAACAGCGCTCACTTTGGATGGACGCGAACATCCCGGGTAATTGTAATCTAGCAACACCTGTACAAGAATTTGAAGCTGAATACCACAGAGCTTGGCCAAATCCGTTTTCAGATAATATAAACATTGGTTTTTCTCTCTTCAACCCTGGCGACGTAACGGTAAAGATTGTCGATTTATCAGGCCGTTTGATTCAAACAGTTGAGGTCGGCTACAAAAACGGAGGTGCTCACGCGATAAACATCCAGAACTTGAACCTTCATACTGGAAACTATCTCTACAACGTAATTGTAGACAATGAAGTTTTGTATTCAGGGAAAATGATTAAAATGTAATGTCAAAATTCTTCAAAGGTTTTGCACATGCTTTCCGAGGGATCGCGATCACATTCCGTTCTGAGTTAAATTTCAAAGTTCATGTACTTGCCCTAATTGTGGTTGTTGTTGCAGGATGCTATTTTAATATCTCTGCATCCGAATGGACAATTCTAATTCTTGCGTCAATGATCGTCATGGGACTTGAGGCGGTGAATACTGCTCTCGAAAAACTAAGCAATGAGGTGACCGAAGAGCGAAAATCAAGTATTCGTGACATCAAAGACATTTCAGCGGGAGCTGTGTTAATCGCTTCCATTGGAGCAGTCGTTATCGCCGGATTTATTTTCTGGAAATATATCAATCATTAGCAGCATGATCTTAACCTAGTATGCATTTTGTTGTTGCAAGTCCAGTACTGATGACTTGGAAATATTTGAGAAGGCGAAGGAGTTTAGGTTGTGGAAATGATTCATCAAAAAATGGTTATTCCAAGTCTGGCAATTTTAAAATCATACCTGTTCCCAAGGTCAAGCCATCTAAATGTCCCGCTATTTTGTTGTCAACGGTTTTTACATGTATGTGCATGTTGGTTGTGTGGTGTGTGAAAATTGCGTGATGCGCATCCGAATAGAAGCCTAACAATTCAACCTGTCTATCGTTTATTGCTCCATGAAGCCCAGAATTAATATGCTTTTCATGAGAATGCTCTTTATCTCCATCTTTCCAATTAATTACGTGCCAATCAAATGATTTAAGTCCACCCTCTATTAGAAAAGGGAATGGTTCATCAATTTTAATATCATTTTCTTTAGCCACTTTCTCTATATAGCTTTCTAATTGCTCATATGTCACAATATTGTTTGGAATATTAATTGACTTCCATTTGCTAACTGAGGCATAAACAAGAAGCGTCGCATTTTTATTGAATGAATTATCAAATGTTAGATTGCTATCAACAACCATTGTATTAAATGGCTTACTATCAATTATTTGAATTTCACCTTTAAGATTCTCAATAGCACCTAGAGCGTAAAAATGCTCAGTATTCTTAAAAGTAGTCAAGTCAATCTTCGCAGAAATATCTCCTTTGTGCATCATGTTTTTTAAGGCTCCCTCATATTCCACTTTAAACATGTTGGATTGTTCATCACCCGTCTCCTTATTGTTTGTCCCACATGAAATCACTATTAGCAGAAACGTTAAATATTTCATATAAATCATTGTTCATTATTGATCAGGTCACCTATTACCCTTGCTTCTTTATTACTCGCACTAATATAGAGTTAGTCTTTCAAATTGAACATTCCACAAAGCACAAAAGTTCACTCCAAATCCCAACTTTGCCCTTCCGGTAGCAATTGAAACCGCAAAAAAACTCCAGAAAGCAAAAATGCTCATCAGTTCTACTGACAAGGGATTCTTTTAGTGGTGATGACTGGTTCCGATAGCAATCGGAACGAACCAGAGAGAGAGAGAGAGAGAGAGAGAGCACACTCTCGAAGACTGACACTCTGTCTACAGACCGACAAAACCGAAGGACAGAGACACGTTTCGCTTATATCTAAAACAAAAAAGCTCCTGATTTCTCAGAAGCTTTTCTTTAGTGGGGATAGTTGGAATCGAACCAACGACACATGGATTTTCAGTCCATTGCTCTACCGACTGAGCTATATCCCCAACTTTCGGTATTCACCTTGGTCCACTACTGCTTCACAAAGGCGAGGGCAAAGGTAACAACTTCTTATTTATTTACAATACTCCGCGGTTATTTTTTTTCACTTCTTATCTTTGCAACCATGCAACATGCACCTATTGTATATGTTATCGACTCGGGGAACTCATCAATTAAGGTGGCTCGTTTCGAAAATGATCAACTTTCCGAGCTTGTGAGGTTCACTTTTTTGGAGTTGGATGCACTTGCTCAATTTGTTACGAACCCCGTTGCACCCTGTGTTTTGTCTTCAGTTCTATCAGAAGAAGACACAGAACAACTTGCGAAAAAACTCAATGCTGTCACACGCATTCAATCAAATACCCCTGTTCCATTAAGTAATAATTACACAAGCATAAATACACTTGGAATGGATCGATTGTGCAATGCCGTTTACCTTCATAATCATATGGAAAGTGCATATGCCGTAGCAATAGACATCGGAACATGCATAAAATTTGATCTTGTCGGAAAAAAAGAAGGGTACATCGGAGGCTCAATCGCACCAGGAATCAATTTGCGCTTTAAATCACTCAACGACTATACTGGGAAATTACCCCTTCTGTCCAATAAAACCAGTCTGGACTTCGTTGGTACCGATACTGAAACAAGTATCCGTTCTGGTGTTATCAACGGAATTAAAGCTGAAATTGAGGGAATCATGGAACAATACAGATTGCGGTATTCCGACTTAACGTTTTTTATGAGCGGTGGAGATGCCAAGAACTTTGATTTCCTTGCAAAAAATGACATCTTTGCAGACGAAAATCTCACTCTGATGGGGTTATATGAAATTTATCAAAACAATGCGTAAACTTCTTTTCTCATTTTGCTTCGTGGTTCTGGGAAGCAGTTCTATAGCGCAGCCAACGATTAACTCACCGTACAGTTCATTTGGAATCGGAGAACTCGGAGGCCTTGATCATGCATCAATGCTAGGTATAGGTAATTCAACCGCTACAATGATTGATTCATTTACCGTGAATTATTTCAATCCAGCAAGCTACAGTCAGCTTCCACAAGGACAGCCACTTTTTTCTGTTGGAATCTCATCTCGATTGTCAGATTATTCTGAAGGAGATCTTAAAAGCTTCACAAACGTCACAACATTGCAGCATTTTGCGATGGCATTTCCAGTGCGAAAGCACTTCGGTATTGCTTTTGGTTTGAAGCCATATAGCCGTAAAGGGTATGATATCACGAATCACGAACTTATCGGATCAGATTCACTGAGATACGTATATAGCGGATCTGGAGGATTCAACGATGTCTTTCTTGGAGTTTCTGGAGATTTACTCGCTCCCTTCAAATTTGATTCTACGAAACTATCGGTAGGCGCCAATTTGGGCTACCTTTTTGGTCAAGCTGTTGATCAGCGATCAAGCACGCTCACGCTAGATGGTGTAGGTAACTCTGGTGGAGTTGATCTTACCACGATTCGAGCTAAGTCGTTCCACTACAATATTGGAATGTATTTTGAACATCACATCAATCGATCACATTCGATACTTCTAAGCGCAATCATTGAACCAAGTCAAAATTTAAATGCAACTTCAGAATACGGGTTGTACTATTCTACTGATGTTAATAATTCAAACATCTACGATACATTATCCTATACTAAGAGCGAAACTGATCGCATTACGACGGCTCCAGACTTAACGCTTGGTCTACGTTATTCATTGCGGAGATCTAAAGTGAAAATGGAAAACCATCGCTTGGATTCACGGCTTGAATTCCACGCTACCTATAGAATGACGAATTGGTCTAACTTCAGTATTCCTTTTGATACAGATTCGACCGTTTACCTCAATACAAACGAATATACCTTCGGAATTCAATACACTCCTGAAACTCGCTTTATCACTAACAAAACACTCTCAAAGTTCTATGAACGTATGCGTTACAGAGTCGGTGCTTACTACAAAACACTCCCATATACAGCGGGAGGTGAACAAGTGACTGATTTTGGCACAACATTTGGATTAGGATTACCGATTGCAGTTAAAAACTCGAGTTCGTCCATTAATTTTGGTCTTTCTGTAGGACAGCGAGGTGTGGCAGATGCGCAATCATTGAAAGAAAGATACTACGGTATCAATTTTGGGATTACGATAGCTCCAATTGGAGATAGATGGTTCCAAAAGCGTAAACTAGATTAATTAATATTGATGAAAATGAAATTTGGAAACTTACTTATAGCAGGAGCAATTGCTCTCATAGGATTTACTTCAACTGCACAAGACGATCCAAAACGTGAATGTAATAGAATGAAATTTCTTGCCGGTGAAGCGGTGGATAGAGGCGATTTTGCTGAAGCAGCTGAATATTATTACAAAGGAGAAATTGAATGTGGAGATTACGTTGCTGCGGATTACGAACGTCTAATAGGAAGTTTGACTAACGCAATGAACACTGCTTCTGAAACAGATGAAGCGATTGCAGCATTGTATCGTGACTCGTTATTATCTGCGTGGGAACGTCAAGATTCGGCAGGATTCTATCTCGAAACGAGTGATTTCGATCGTGGTACTAACATGCTCCAAGTAGCGACAC
>JBLHPQ010000024.1:0-41961 GCA_047624355.1 Flavobacteriaceae bacterium
TGAAGCGCCAGTTAGCGTCTCGTTGAATGATCCAGGACCGTATGAAATTCCTTGTGGAGAGGTGTATTGAACTCCATTACAAACGGATTCGTTGACCGTACCACTCAAGACTGGCAAGACAGTGACGTTTGTTACAATTATTGAATCGCATCCTTGAGTCGTAAGTAAATTTGAAGTATGAGAAGTATTTGCTAAAATAACTTCATTTGAGCCATCAGGATAGGCTAGAGTAGCATTTAAACAAGAAGTGACATTCTCAATAAAGCTATAGGTAGATCCTCCATCCAATACGCTAACGTATATAACCTCTTGACAAGAGCCAAGCAATAAAGTGTCCATAACAGTAATTTGATACGTTCCGTCAGCTAAACTTGGAATCGTGTATGTGTTTGCTGAGACATCATTTAAAGTTCCATAAGGAACTCCATTAATTAAAACGTCATAGATAGCCGAACCAGAAATTACAAGATCAATTGATCCATTATTTCCAATACAGGTTTCATCAGTCGCCAGCGCATTAATTGCTAAATCACAATTAATCGGGATAATTCCGCATGCAGGTAAATTTATTATTCCATCATAAATAGATGCCGCACCACCAGTAGTAAGTATTCTTCCTTCTAACATAACGCCTACAGACATTCCTATAGCTCCATTGTTCGATATGACAGTTCCTTTCATGTTTGTATTGGCAGCCATAGACATAGCTCCCTCCGCTACCCAAAACACGTTGCAAGCCGAGGCTCCATTAATCAAATTAACTGTAGAAAGTGCCCCAGTGGCAAATGCACCTCCAAATTGAAAAATAAATAGTGTGTCAGGATTTCCTTCAGCGTCCAGCGTCAGCGGACCAGCTAACGATCCAGCCCCACCAGTATTATATATTCCTGCGGTAAGTGTTTCTCCGCTTCCATATGCTGGAGCATGAATTTGGTTAGGCACCATAGCCACTATTTGATCGTATGCGGCCTGCACATCAATTAGACATTGGGCAGTTGCAGGTGTCGCATTTTCTGTATTTCCAATAACCACGTTAGGAGGTCCAAAACCAGTTATGGCACCAGCATTTGTGCCTATATGACCAGTAATATTTGTTAAAGTTCCAGTATTTCCCAGCGCCCCGACTGAAGTAAATATTGCAAAGTCGATTGCAGTTCCCAAATTCGGTGGTGGTTGTGAATAAGTAATACTGGGAGAAACTAATACGATAAGCGCAGTAATAATAAGTTTTACGAATGGGCATTTCATCTTCGATTCACGGATAATCTGATCAGCGGGCAATAACCTTTCTAAACCATTGTAATTTATCAGAATTGTTATCCTTTTTACAAATTCCATAAGCTCTTTTTATTGTTTAACTTTAAGCAGGTTCATTTCTCTATATCGCAGTCTCATTAACTAAAACTCCTTTAATATAAAGACATAAGCATTTATATCTCGATGAAGAGAATAAATGATGATTAAAAATCAGATAAGGGGCGGCGCGGAATCATTAAGCCTGAATGGCAAATGAATTATCCCATGCCAATTCTTTTTTTTAAGAAAATAAGATATCCTTATAAGTATATAATAGTAAATTGATTACGGACATGAAAATAGAAACCTCATGTATGAAGTACATCAGTGGACGAATGTGTTGATTATACCCTTGTAATTTTCATTGTAGCATTGTGCATGCATAATATACATGTTTTAAAAGTGATCCAATTATAAATTCGCCCAAACACCTAATTTAACCGATTAACTGTCAGGTTTTACACATATAACTTCTAACACTAATAGATAAAACAGAGTTTTGTCCAATTTAGATTGATTTTTTGAACCTGCTTTTGTAAAACGTTTTTCAAGATTTCATCAAATCTTAAAAAAGTAAATAATGGGAAAAGTAGGAAGGCCTGGCAAAAGAACTGCTGAGACAGTTGTAAAAGATAGAAGAAGACAAACCAGAAGAAAGTTTGATTCTGATTTTTTCTTCTGAACTGTGCGCTTTTCTGGTTTTGCGTTTCAAGTCACTGATTAATGCACTTGTACTTTTCTTTATTGCCCTGCATATCTCAAGATAAGAAACTCACTTGAAATCGTTTGACTAAGTTTATCAACCACCACAACGCCTAAAATGCATGCTACATTTATGCCTCGCAAAACTACCCTATTCAAAAACAACTATCTTTAGTCCAAAACTTAATCATGGGTAAATGGCGCACGTCATTCGAGCCTGGAGTGTTATATGCAGGCAATAAAAAGAGTATGAATAGAATACAACATATAGAAAATGAGATTTCAGAGTTAAGAAATCAGTTACAGAATCATAAACTTTATGAAAACTTAAAGACCATAGATGATATTAGCGTTTTTATGGAGAATCACGTATTTGCTGTTTGGGACTTTATGTCTCTTTTGAAATTCCTTCAAATAGAATTGACAAACATTCAAACTCCTTGGATTCCATCTAAAAACCCGACTCTTTCTAGATTCATAAATGAAATTGTACACGGAGAAGAAAGTGACATCAATGAATTAGGAGAGCCTAAAAGTCATTTTGAAATGTATTTGGATGCAATGACTCAAGTGGATGGGAAAAGAAACGAGATTAATAATTTCATAAAACTTATTCAATCTGGAAAATCAATTGAATATTCATTAAGCGAAATCAATATAGATAAAAGAGTAGCTGATTTCGTGAAATTTTCTTTTTCAATTATTGAAACTAAGAAAGCTCATCTTGTAGCTTCTGCTTTCACATTTGGACGAGAAGACGTTATCCCAGATATGTTTATTGAAATTCTGAAATCTACTGATTCGGAAAATAAAGCATACAACAAGTTGACATATTACCTTGAAAGACATATAGAATTAGATGGGGATGAGCACGGACCACTATCTCTTAAGATGATTTCAGAACTATGCGGTGATGACGACCAAAAATGGAGTGACACGTTAACAGTCGCAAAACAATCATTGGTCAAGAGAATTGGCCTTTGGGATGCAATTAATGATAGAATACAAAAACAAAACCAGGATAGCATGGTATAAAAGGCATTAAAACGAACTTTTATACAGGCCGTTATCTACCATGAATCAGAGTTGGTTACTATCAATTATAGCCGTCTTGATCCAGTAGACAAAATCATTTCTTTCTTTGATGATTCGGATTTTGCTGTCTACCGAAAAGCAAGTTAGTCTTCATGTCGTTATTTTCCAGCCACTTGGTTGATTGGGATGTATATCAACAATTAATACCCAAACAACTCCTCTAGGCTTAACTCCTTGAGATTGCCTAATTTTTCAAGCGCTTCCATATCCATTTCAGATTTCTTCCCAATCACGCAAAAAACATACCTTCGATTCTTTATGTTCTTGTCGAAAAACGCTTTTAAGTCATCAATTGACATTCCTTCAGTTTCGGAATAAATAATTTCTCGGATATCATAATCCAATCCTCCTTTTTCCAACATTCTGGCTTGCCAATAAATCTGTGTTTTCGTAATTCTATCTGATTCTATTTTTTTTAGTGCCGAAATTTTGGACTCATTGAATTGTATTTCAGCCATTGGCATTTCATTCAATAACTCCATTATTGCGTCAACTGCCTGTCCCAGTTTATTAACTTGGCAACCAATAAACGCTTGCACATAATGAGATTTATCCGATTCATATGGAGCAGACATATACGAATACGCACTATATGCTAACGCTTTTGACTCACGAATTTCTTGGAACAGGATTGATGATAAGCCTGAGCCAAAATATGAATTGAACATCGTAGCTGCAGGGATTAATTCAGGATTCCACTTTGGCCCTTTCGAGATCATCAGCATCTGTGTTTGAACCATATCGTAATCCACGAAGTACACAAGGTTCTTTTCAGTAGCCAATTCAGGATACGTTACCTCAGTAGCAATCTTTAGTTTTTTAGGTAAGACGTGCATCTCCTGAACTGTTTCGAATGCGTTAGCGAATTCAGTTTCACCATAGTAGAATAGAGAATGTTTATAGTCAGTGAGCGATTGTATAACATCCACCAAGTCTTGCGCTTTTACAGCACTTAATTCTTCGTTATTAAGGACATCGTTTGCCCCATTTACCGAGCCATACTTTGCATAATTACTCATCTTACTGCGCAAAATGTTTCCTTTGCTTTTCTTTGCGTCAGCACGTTTCTTCTTGATGTCATCTAAGAGATTCTCCAGCGCTGTTTCATCTGCTTCACAGTTATGTAAAAGGTGTTCGACTAATTTAACGCTCTCCTCAAATGATTCATTAAGACCTGCAATATAGATATAGGAGGGTTGGACGTAATACTGAACTCCAAGCGCGTAAAACTTCTCTTTTAATTCTTTTGCTGTGTATTTATCTGTTCCAAGAAACTTTAGGTATTCAATTGCAACTTTTACATTCTTGTCCTTTTTTAGATTTTCATCAAGTTCAATGTAAAGACTAAACAACTCGTTTGATTCATTTTTTACATAGAAGAAAGGAACGTCCTCCATGAGCATTTTTCGTTTCAAGGCTTCATCGTAGTCAATGAATTCTGGCTTTAGTCGCATCGATTCCATTTTCTCGAAACCTTGATAAAAGGCGGACTGGTTTTCACGATTCAAATCAATTGGAGTAATCCCCGGTTTGTCAACTTTATAAACACTCGTGTCTTCTCCAGTTCTTTTGTAAACAACGCAGAAATCACGCTTCATGTGATCATTTACCCAAGCTACAACCTCTTCTTTTGTGATTTTAGCCATGTTGTCGTAAAAATTGACATAGTCGCTCCATTTCGCTCCCATGATGAATGCATCAGAAAGGGTATACGCTCTGGACTGATTGTATTCATATTGATTCAATTGATTTTTCTTCTCGTTTCGAATAATTGCCTCCATCAAAGTGATATCAAACTTCCCCTCTTTTAACTTTTCAACCTCCGCGAGTAAGAGACCCTGCACTTCTTCGAGTGATTGCCCCTCCTTTGGATTGCCACTTAACTGAATCGTTGAATAATCATGGTGCACACTGCTGTAAGCATTGGCTCTAATCACCTTTTGTTCCTGTACTAAATTCAAGTCTATTAAACCCGCTTGACCGTTTGATAAAATCGAAGTTGCCAAACTTGCCATCATAGCGTCATCTGTGTGGTATCCTCCCAAACGATATCCAATACTCACCCATTCTTGCATGGGGCCAAATACTTCAAGCGTACTAATTCCTGACAATGGCGCCTCTTTTGGCATCACCCTCGGATTTACTTCCTTTGTCTCCATTTCCCCGAAATACTTATCAATCATTGCAATTGTTTGATCAAAATCAAGATCTCCAGCAAGTGTAATTGACATATTGTTTGGAACATAATATTTGTCAAAGTAGGCATGGATTTGTTCCATGGAAGGATTTTTCAGATGCTCACCTTCACCAATCGTAGTTTGTGTTCCATATGGATGGACCGGGAACAATAACTTATTCATCGCGGCATATACTTTTCGATAATCGTTGTCTTGTCCCATGTTGAACTCTTCATACACAGCTTCTAGTTCAGTATGAAATAAGCGCAATACAAGTTCACTGAAACGCTCGGACTCGATGTGCATCCATTTTTCAAGTTCTGTCGCTGGAATGTCGTTAACATAAGCTGTCCTTTCAAGAGAAGTAAATGCATTTGTGCCAGTAGCACCAAGCCCAGAAATCATTTTATCGTACTCATTTGCAATTGCAAACTTGGCAGCCTCATTGGAAACTTTATCGATTTCCACATAGATTGCTTTCTTTTTGTCCACATCCTTTTCTGCCTTGTGCTTTTCATACAAATTAGAAATTTGCTTTAAGAGTACCTTCTCTTTTTCCCAATCCGAAGTGCCATATTTTGAAGTTCCTTTAAACATCATGTGCTCCAAATAATGAGCAAGTCCAGTAACTTCAGCTGGGTCATTTTTACTTCCCGTTTTTACGGTAATAAACGTTTGAATTCGAGGCTTGTCTTTATTGACGGATAAATAGACAGTGAGTCCATTTTTCAGTGTATACATTCTGACCCCAAGCGGGTCATTGTCGACTGCATCATAAGGGTATTGTTGCCCAAACGCCTGAGTTGTGATAAAGATTAATAAAAATACTCCAAGGAAGCGAGTTGTCATCTTCATAGTGATAGTTGTTTTTGATTTGCTATTAATTGTATGGTTAAATTCGTTTCATTAGAAGACGATTCCATATGTATATATGCTACAGTAGTAAAAAGTAACCTTTTTTGAGAAAGAATATTGCTTTAAAGTAGATTAAATCTTGGATAGTTATTCAAATAAAGTTCCTAAATCTTCCTGTAGGGTCGTGAATGTTAAATCTAATTACTAAAATCAACCGAAAATCATTATGGGTATAACCGAGCTAAAAAACTCATTTTTTTAATCATCCTCATTTTGCATTTTACCTATTCGTAAATTTAGTCCAGGTTCAGTCATGATTCAAGGTTTCAGCACAACACGAGTCCACTCAAAAATGACTAACTTTAACTCCAAAAATTAATCGCAACGGGAACATCTACGTCCTTCTAGTCTGTACAGTTAGCAGATTTGAACATGACAATAAAACTACTTTCACTATGAGTATTATAGCAAGAATTACAACCGCCATCCTCGTGGTTGTAACGGGAACAGCAATAGCAGGATCACAATTTTCTAGTAACGAATTGGCAAACGGATTAACACCGGATTACATAATTCTCTCTGGGCCTGCGGACAGTTCGTTGTCTGATGAATTAACCCTTATTTCTTTTAATGTTAGGGATGTGAAGGGAACAAAACGTACGCTTGAAGATTTCCAAGAATTGTCTAGAATGATTGCGGGGGCGGATATCGTAGTGTTTCAAGAGCTTGGTGCAAAAGGGTTTCGATCGAGTGATCATGGTGCAATGCTGGAGCGCTTCGACGCGATGGCTGCAGTTTACATTTCATTTCTAGGAGAGGAGTGGGAATTTGAATTTGCACCACATCCAACACCAATTGAATTGGGAATGGGAGCAGAGCTACCTTGTGTTGCTTATCGAAAAACGAGAGGGGATCTGCTTATAGATATCGCTTGGAAAGAGTATTTCGATTTGGGTGTGCGCCGAGATATGGGAATGTTTGATGTGACATGCACGAAGGGTGAAAATCTTGAAAAGTTCGTCATTGGATCGGTTCATACTAAACCTGATGCACCTGGAAGAGGAGAAGAATTGAATAGAATTGCCGATTACATTGATTTAAACGTTGATGAAAAGTTCATCATTATGGGCGATCTGAATTGGGGATATAAAACTTCTATGCGTAAATATCCTGATGGCTACAGCGGTGAAGACAGAATTGCACAGCAGCATGAAGATGGTAAAATATTACAAGTATTCAATGCGATTTCGTACACAGGAGCTGGATCCGATGATGATTTTAGAACAAACCTCAACATTCGAAAAGTTGGACAGATGTACGATCAGTTTTTAGTATGTAAAGCCTACGCTGATAAAATGGCTGATGGTAATCAATTGGACAAAGATTGCGGATTCTATTCGTTTAGCGAAGAGAAATATTTTAAAGATGCTGTCGCGGATGATGTCAAGGGCCTCATCAAAGGGTACAAGGTCCATTTAAAAAAAGAAGGCATTAAAACTTCATCGGCGGAGGGTAAGGCGAAGATTAAAGAAATGAAGGAATTTATTGAATTGGAAGGGCTACCAATTGAAGGCTCAACGCACCGATTGAGTGATCACAAGCCAGTTTGGATGCAATTAAAATTGTTCTAAAATAGACGGTTGAATTCTTTTGGGCAAACCGGCTTCAGTAATATGATTTTGCACCTTAGCGCTTCGAAAACGAGGGGCTACATTCAGCCTGGTTCAGTCGTACTTCCATGGGCGTTAAATGGCTGAGTATATAGTTTATATTATGCAGTGTAACGTCAAACTGCCCGACGCTTAAAAACGCTGCTTTTTTTACGATTACTTCAATTGATTATTACTGCGCGCTACTCATCTTTCCTTTGATAACCGTGATTTTAACTGGATCGATTCACAGGTAGTGTCCACCTCAGGTTATGTTTAAGCGCGGAGTTTAAAATTTAATAAGAGGAAAATCACACAAGTTATATATAATTGAAATCTATTATCTTTAGCCTGTACTAATCAATAGCTTGTGTTCGTATGAGTAAAAAATTGAGAAAATCAGCTTCCTGTTACAATTGTGATACGGTACTTGGACATTCTGAAAACTATTGTCCCAACTGTGGCCAAGAGAATCATTCAAGACAAGCATCAACCCGCATATTGATCTCTGATTTTCTGAATGATTATCTAGCGTTCGATAGCAAGTTATTTAGAAGTGTTATTCCCTTAGTTTCGAAGCCCGGCTTTATTACTAAAGAATATTTAGATGGAAAACGCCAGCGATTTATTCCGCCAATTCGTGTTTTCCTATTTCTTTCGTTTATTTATTTTGGGCTTTCATTTATTCTTGTCAGCGAGACTGGGACGGCAAGTGTTACTTTCGATGTGGAAGATGGAGAGATTGCAAAAAAGATATCAGATTCGTTTAGCAAGTACTTTGACTTAGCAGTTTTCTTTTTTACGCCGATTCTTGCTTGGGTCATCATGCTCTTTTATCGCTCCAAGGAAAGGGAATACTATGTAAACTTCTTCGTGTACTCCTTACATTTCCTGTCCTTCCTATTTATCTTAAGCACATTTATAATGATTTTATTTTCAGGATTATCCTGGATTGATAATCGTGAAACAGCTGATGTCGTCCAAACCGTGGTTCTTTTGTCTGCGCTGCTATTCATTTGCGTTTATGCCGTGATTTCTTTAAAAAAGGTGTTTAACAAGAAGTACAACATTCTTCGCTTTTTTAGCGCAATGATACTAGCGGTTGTCGTTTTTATCATCGTCCTGTTGCTTTATCTTTTCTTCATTGCATGGGTGAACGATGGATTTGTCTCAAACCTTTAGTGATGTTCAGTGATGCTGTCCAATCGAGCCCTCCGAAATTAGAGATTAACAACCACACCCCATCCAGACTCCGCATGTCTTAGCATAGGCATCTTTATAGAATTTACGTGATTCTGATAAGGCTTCTTGAACGATTGGATCTCCCTTTTCACCACTTGAAACTACTACAATGTAATACCCTTTTGTAAAGCCTCGGAATCCATCAGAATATTCGACAGAGACGTATTTACTTTCTCCCCAATCATTTCTTGGTATATAGACAGGATAATCTACCATACCACCTCCGCAGATCTCGTTTTCACATACTTCTTTGGATAATGAAAGACCAATTTCAGTGTTGGCGTGAAGTCCTCTCAAATCGATTGGATATCCAAGCTTATTAGATGCGTCTTTGGCTCTTTCAAGTGCGGCTTCATAGCTTTTAGTAGAAATAAGAATTACGAATGAGAAATCTTTGGTCATGTTAAGCTCATAGTCTTCCCAGTCTAAGTCCTCAAACTCTTCGGATACCTTTTCAGAAACAACTTCGCTAACTTCTGTAGTTTGTACATTTTCCGTTGCACTGAGTTCTTCGGTAGTATCATTTATTACTGCATCTTGCTCAATAGCTTTCGTTTCCGATTTAGTATTGGTCGTCTGAGTGCACGCGCACAATATCAACAATAATGGATAGATGTATAATTTCATAGTTCACTTTTTATGATGCGCTGAAGTTAACAAAGTTCTAGAAGAAGCTATGCTTTTTGAATGAATCCAGCAGTGCTGTCATTTCTGTTTTGGAGATGTTACTATTTAAAGCTGTCCTTGTGTTTCGATGGTCCTTTTTATCCCTAAGTTTTATCTCGTCCAGGTGTACGATTCCTTTTCGGCCATCAATTCGTAAAGAGAAATGCCACGTTGGTTAGTGTATATAGCTCATGTAATCGGTTTTATAAACCGGAGTATGTTCACTGAAAAATCTAATAATGAAAGGGTAATTTGCTAAATTTGGGAGTGTTTTAACGCGTTGATAAACATTAAAAAGAATTGAGAATGGCACTTGGATTTACCCCAAAACATAGAGAAGATTTAAACTTGGAAGAGTTATCTACAAAACATGCTTTGATCCTGGCAATAGAAACGGTTAAAAAGCTTAATTGGAATATTGGGCCTTTGAGTGAAAATGGATTTGTCGCTTACACAAAATTCTCGATGAGTTCTTGGAGCGAGGAAGTACGAATTAAGATAGAAGAGGGGATCATAAATATAACAAGTCAATGTGCCGGAAATCAACTAATAGATTGGGGTAAAAACAAGAGAAACACAGACTCCTTTATTTTGGCATTCAATGCGCTAAGAGCTGAGAATAATCCAGAAGAAATTGAAGCTAAATTCTCTGAACTTGAAAAAAATAGTGCTACAGAAGAAGGTCCGGTTATAATTAAGCCTCCATTGAGTGAAAATGAGAAGGCATCGGATATTTTTACATTCTTCAAACCAAGGCAGGGTTACTACGTCGCGCCAATTCTTTTATATATAAATAGTATAATTTTCATACTAATGGTCATTACGGGCGTTAATATAATGCTCCCGGATAGTGCTAGTTTATTGACTTGGGGGGCTAATTTCCGGCCCGTTACTCTCGATGGCGAATGGTGGAGGTTATTGAGTAGTTGTTTCTTACATATTGGTGTTTTTCATCTACTTATGAATATGTATGCGCTACTTTATATAGGGCTCCTACTTGAACCGTATTTAGGGAAATCACGGTTTCTTAGTGCCTACCTAATAACTGGAATAGCAGGAAGCGCGGCTAGTTTATATTGGAATGACCTTACGATTAGTGCAGGCGCATCGGGAGCCATATTTGGAATGTATGGCGTCTTTTTAGCAATGCTAACGACCAACCTTATAGAAAAAGCCGCGAGAAAAGCGTTTATTACGAGTATTGCTGTTTTTATTGGTTACAATCTTTTGAATGGATTGCAGGGTGGTATCGATAACGCAGCGCATATTGGAGGATTGATAAGCGGTTTGATCGTTGGGTATTCGTTCTACCCCAGTCTTATAAAGCCAAATTTAACGAAACTGAAATTTCGAACAATTGGTCTATTATCACTCCTCGTTTTAGCGGCAGCCTCAATTGTTTTATTAACAACTACTCCAGGTGAAACGGGTAAATATGATAAAGAAATGGAGAAATTCGTTCGCTTTGAAGAAAAAGCATTGCGCCTTTATCATATGTCGGAAACTTCTACTGATCAAGAGTATTTGGATGAGATTAGAAACAATGGCATCCCGAGTTGGGAATCAAACCTCCAACTATTGGATAGAGTTGAGCAATTCGAATTACCAGCTTTAATTCATGAACGAAACCATCTGCTTAAAGAATATTGTAATTTGAGAATTAAGAGCTATGAGTTGATTCATAAGGCTATTTTTGAAGGCTCAGAAATATATCAACCTGAAATAGAAGTGTACAATCAGGAAATTCAGTCAATAATTGACCAGCTAGGCGAACAATAAAAATAAGCGCGATGCTAGAAGTGAAGATTAGATCTTTTCCTTGAATTATTGCTCTGATTGCATCGAAACGGACGAAGAACTATTGTCTATATTAGCAATGTGAAACTACTGCTGACACTATTAAAATAGATTCTGATAATTTTATTTTTCGCGCTGTCATTGTTGTTTGTGGCTTATTATAAACAGAGGTATTGATCACGTGACCTCAGAATTCGTAATCGACAACAAGTATACATGGTTCCTTCTCTCAAGAAAAGAAAAGTTCAAATTAGAGACTAATGCCATTTCACTACTATATTTATCAAAGTCGAGTAGACGGGATAAGAAGGGCCGCAAATAGCCTTTTTGCCACAAAATTGGGTGATAATTTTAGTGTAGCCTGGTTAAATCGAATGCTATGACCTCTGCGAGGATTACATTTTTGGTAAAATTTCAATGACCGTAACAATCAGAGAGTCTGTGAATATGAAATGGATGAGTAATCACTCCTTCACCAATCGAACCACAGCTTTCTCATCTCTCGATTCAATAATCAATAGATAAACTCCAGCAGCCTCACGCAGTGTTAATTCCAATAATTGACGGTTCGTAAAGTCATTGATCGAGATCAGTTTTCCTGCAACGTCGGTCATAGTGATTTTTACGGATGCATGAACGCGTCCTAAGTCAATGGAAAACTCACCAGAGGTTGGGTTAGGGTAAATTGAAAGATCAGTTCCAAAATCATTTTCGATAATTCCGGCAGTGTTAACCGTAAAGCAAGCGGATGTATCTGTACAACCATTATTGGAAACAATAACCGCATAATCTCCATTCAGAATGGCCGTGTACGATTGATTTGTAGCTCCACTAATAGGCGACAATGATGGACAACTGATCCATTGATAGGTTGCCCCAGTCAAATCAGCAGTCAATACAGCTCCCAATTGAGATGCCGACGGGTTTACTGTAAACACGCTCAGGTTAAGTGTCGGAAGTGAATCACATCCATTGGCATTCGTAAGTACTGCTGTGTAGATTCCGCTGCTGAAGTACGTCAGGCCGTTCGCAGACCACGTATAACTGTCACAAGCAGTGACCGTCTCCGAAGTTGAAGTGGTCGCACTGATCGTTAAATCTAAAGTGACGATAGAATCACACCCCGCGGCGTTAACGATTGTCTCCATATAAGATCCACTTGTCGTATAGGCAGTTCCATTGAGTGGCCAGATGTAAGCATTACATGCTGCTTGAATATCGACAGATGCTGTTGCTGTATTTACAATGAGAGAAGTGATATACACACTATCTGCAATCGCTGAAAGTGTGATCGTATCGTAATAGATGCCTGACGTGGTTTGCCAAGCTCCACCCGCATAAATACTGTCATTTGGACAAATAGCGACTGTTGTGGAATCTAGGATATGTAATTTATCAATGATAATTGCATAGTCTTCTACCTCGCCATCAAAACCGGTTTCACAGGAATCAGGAGTGTTGTTATATTTTGCGGAAACGCGCATTCTAGTTTCACCAAGTTGGGCAGTAATGGGTACTGTTATGCTCAATGGCGAAAGACTTGTTGGGCCATCAGGAGTGTTCTGAGCGAAGCCTAATTCATATTGCTCACCTGGATCCGAAAAGTCTGCATCGTTGTTCCAATCCATCCAAACTCTCCCGTAAACAATGTAATTCCCATCTGTATTGACATTTAGATTTAAATCATACGAACTCCCAAGTTCTAAAGTCGTGGAATGAGTAGGAGCGTAGTCGGTATAAGGTTGCGTTTTCCCTGTTGCATTGAAAATGGTGTTCAAATCTACAAGCGTTACAGCTGTTGCCCATGACATATTTCCCGAGGATAAGCAGGCAATCACCGGTTTAACTACGTACATAAATTTATACGTTTCTGTTGTGTCTCCACTGCTTCCAACAGCAAATACTTTAAAGAAAACCTTAGTGCCGGCAACCTGACTTGGGATGGGTAAATTAGAAACCCAAGTGGAATCTATTGTATTTGTCATTGGAATAACGTTTCCAAAAACGGGCGCATTGATAGACCATTCAACATATGCGCTTGTGACGGAATTGTCATAAGAAATAACGGAAGTCACAAATTGATCAACGCCCTCCAAAGGCAGCTCATCTGTCGGTTGATCCGTTATTCGCGTCGTTAGTATGGATGGAAAACTTTGCCTCCCATCGAGTGTGAATTCCCATAATCCTCTTCCCCAAGTCGCGGCTCTAAGCGTATTGGAGCCATACATTACCTCTAATTCAAGAATGGAAGTGTTGGGTAAATCAGGATTGTAGATACTCCAAGAAACGTCAGTGAGCGCTTTTTTATAAACTCCGATTTCAGTGCCGAGGTAAATCGTTGAAGCATTCGTGTGGTCTATTACTACAGAGCGAACGGGCATATCTCCAAGGTTATAGCTGATGTTTTGCCATGTATCGCCTTGATCATTGCTGATATATACTTTTTGGCCGTTGTTTTGGTAAGTGGCATAGACCACCACGATATTATTATCATTGTTTGGATCAAATGCAACATCAGTAATTGAACTGTTTGGTAATCCTGGCTGAATGCTAGTAAAGGAAACTCCAGCGTCTGTTGAAATTTCAATGCTAGAACCTCTGGTCACCACTAGGACATTTGAGTTATTTTCAGCGATGGTTGCATAGCTAATGGTTCCGCTGAAATTAGGTGTTCCCAATTTTGTCCAAGAAGAACCAAAATCATCACTTCGATAGAGGGTGTCACCCATATGGTACACAGTCATTTGATCATTTGGGTCGTAAAATAAGGGTGCGATCCATCCTCCGGTTTGGCCAGAAGGAGTTACTCCACCTTGTGTTTGACCACCATCTTTTGTTCTTCTTCGACCTCCATACTGTAGACTGCCAATCATCCAATCATCATTTAACGGATGAATAATACCTTCCATGCCATCAGCGCCATAGAATTCTACCCAAGAGGTTTCTGTTTTTATACTCGTTCCATTGTCTTGTGAACCTGTGATCGTTCTTTCATGATTTGATTGACTTAATCCAAGGTTGTAGTTTTCACGAATTGATTGGCCTTCATAAATATGCCAAGTAGCTCCATTGTCCGTACTCTTGCATAGCAGCCCATCTGTGTTTACCCAGAACACGCCATTCTCACACCTAGATCCTCTAATGTCGGCATGGACATATGTTCCAGTGGTGTTGTAGTTTGCATTGCCCTGACTCCAATAAGTTGCCTGATTGAATGTTGCTCCCTCATCATAGCTCATGTGCGTATCAATATCACCAAATAAGATGATGCTTGTATCAATATCGCTAACAGCAAAAGCACCGTAATTGGAAATTCCAGGGTTCGATAAAAGAGTGAAATTCATTCCTTCATCCGTAGATTTCCAAATCCCATCACTCGATCCAACATAGACACACGTTGGGCAAGCTGCCGTAGTTGATAGTTTTATGGAAGATGAATTCCCTGCAATTGTGTTGGAGAGATTAAAGGTTACTCCTCCGTCCGTTGAAACATAAATTGCGGTATTATTATTCGATGTTTTGGCATAGATGATAGCAGGATTAGTAGGGTGGAAGGCGATCGTCTGAAAATCGAGCGTTGCAATCGGAGTTGTCCATGTGTTGAGGTTGTCATCCGATCTAAATAATCCCTCGTTCGTTCCAACGAATATAAGATCTGGAACTGTTGGATGGTGGATGACTTGATAAATTTGGCGGTTCGTTCCCATTCCTCCCCAGAGTAAAATTGAAGGATTGAAATTTGTAATCGTCCAGGTATCGCCAGCATCACTAGAAACGTAAATCCCGTGTGTGGTTCCATTTCGAGAGTTACGCACATTGATAAAAACAGAATCGGGATTCGTTGGAGAAACGGTCATTGTATTTACTCCCGTCGCGAATAGGAAATCAGTTGTACTTTCTGTCCAAGTGGTACCGCCGTCAATCGTCTTCCAGAAACCACCACTTCTCGATCCTAAATAGATTCTGTTTGTGTCATTTGGATCAGCGTAAAATGATTCCACCCTTCCTAAGCCAACAGCATAGTGTCCAGTAACCTGCTCAAGATAGTGAGGGCCTAACTCTTCCCAGCCTCCATTGAAAAGCGACTTTGGAGAAGGGTTTTTCGCTAAAAATGCTTTGTAGTTATTCGATAGAAAATACGGGTCGATTGTGCTTCTATCTCCAGAAGGATAATACTTTGCTTCATTTTCAAAAAGCCATCGTTGATAGGTCTTCCAGCCAGAACCTTTCGCTCTAACGTCAATATTCTGAAAATAGGATTCCGCTTCTTGAACGACGTCATAAACGTTTGCACTTGGGTCGTTCATCATTTCTTTCCATGCCTGTGCAGAGACTGAATTGATGAAAAATGAAAATGATATCAGCAAGAGAATTCCTTTCATAGCTCGTATGGACTTAGTTTTACTCATCTATGCAAATAAGCATAGCGTTCAGGACAATAAAGTTAGTAAAGATTCTGCTAGAAAGAGGCATGTCGCGCTGTCATAATCCAACACAATATGCCTCTTTACAGCCTAATTATTTGCAATTATGTTCCGGAATAATCGTGTAAGAAATTGTATTTTACGGCGTATTTAGCGAAGTAAAAGACAGCACTGATGAACCTCGAAGACAATAAGAAAAACGCGATTAATTTTTACAAAATGGCTTTCGAAGGAAACCCTAAAAAAGCCATCGAGTTATATATCGGAAAGGAATATATTCAACACAATCCGCATGTTGCAGATGGTACTCAAGGGTTTATTACGTATTTCGAAAGACTGCAAAAGGAGTATCCTGATAAATCGATTGAATTTGTGAGGTGTATTGCTGAAGGAGATTTAGTAGCACTGCATACACATCAAGCTTGGCACGGGAATGACGAATACGTTACGATGGACTTTCTTAGATTCGATGAAAACGGAAAAATCTGCGAACATTGGGATTCAATTCAAGAGATTCCTAAGGAATCGGCAAATCCAAATACGATGTACTAGTAAATGCAAACTGGACAAATTGTCTAGGGCTTGAAGAAATTTGATTAATTGTACATATGGAAATAATATTCGCATTGGTAATCGGTGTAAACGGGATTTTTTATTGGAATAAGTATACACTTAAGCAAAATGGATATCCTGTTAGTTGGTTTTTTAACCACTTTAGAGATATCCCAAATATGTTCGACTTAGCAAAGAAAACAGAAGACCCTGGATTGAAGAAGATGTACTTATTCAGAGCATGGAGTCTGCCGTTGAGCATTCCCCTTGTAATGTTCGTTTTATTTGCAAGATAAATCCTCTAACTATCCAATCTCTTATTACATTGGGAGTGCCGATTTTGATGGACAATTCTTAGCTCGAGATAAATTTTTAGCCGATAGCTAATTGCACGTGGAGCAGTAGATTCTCTTGAGTCGATAATTGCGTAAGACCTGAAAGTTTTGATTGACCCATGCGCACCATCTCTCAGGATTTAAATCTGCCGCATCTGACATTATTTTTAGCAGGAGTTCGGCATCCTTATCAGGCGAATACAAACTTATCGTTATTGCTAAGGTGAAAAGACCATCTTCGTTTAGCGTTCCTTTCTCATACCTGTCTAATAGATGCTCGTTCGTCATCTCATACATGCTCCAAGCATTAAAAAATAAGGCTAAATCAACAGCGTCTTCTGGACTAAGAGCGACTGATTTAAAGTGATCTGAAATGAACTTAAAAGCGGCACGGATATTAAGTTGATCATTTACCTGTCCGTAATATTCAAGGTAGGTTAGATTAAGATTTAGCAGGAGTTCATTGCTTATTTGCGCGACGGAAACAGCACCTACTCGTTTTGGGTGGATTACATTTGATAGGCGCTCGGATGAGGTGTCCCATTTGTCGATTAATTCGGTGCATGTCAAAGCGTACAGGTGCAATAAATTGGATTTAGCCGCTTCAGATAACTCATCTTGTCGATTGATCCAGTTGAAAAGATACTCAGTGGTAATGAATACATTTGATTTATAGATAGTCGAGAGCGCTGCACAGGTGTTTTGGACTAGCTCAGGATGCCTTTTCAGCTCTTCGAAAATAGGGCGGTCATAGAAGAACGTAGGATCGATTTCATTCTTCGAATAAAGCTCGAAAATTGCTTTATTCGCTTGCGGAAAGTTCTCCTGGACAAGTGCTGTCCTGAGATTCATTTGGGCGAGTTGAGCGCTACTCATGGATTCATCAAACTCACCTTTGTAGTAAATCATCGCTTTTGCTCTTCGCTGCTCATACAATAGTGAATCCCATGGAAGATCGATTTCATCGAGGGCAATTACTGATCGAAGCGAGTCTTTGGAGATTTCTACAAGTGAATCTGCCTGCATGTAATACAGTTGAAAGGTCATCATCTCCCAATTTTCTTTCGCTCGAATAGTGACTTGGCTTCGTTTAATTTTCAGCCTCCCTTCCAGGTGAGATTGAATAGATCTGGCCCGATTAGAATGGAGTTGTACATTTTTCGATGAATCTCCTTCTACAGATGTAAAACTCTCAATGACCACGGAGTGAATTGGCGCATCGATAGCTTTAATCGAGGGCAACTTGATCGGATTTGGATGAGAGGTGTTGAATTCGTAATCAAGCTCCTGGTGTGCAATGATACCTGAAGTGGATAGTGTGATTGTAGCTGGGTTCTGTAAAGCAGGTTCAAACGGACGGAATTTATAATCGCCGGAGGGGACATCAAGCGGGTAGAAGGAGGCACACTTTTTTCCGTTTGAGATGATGATTAAGGAAAGTGAAATATCATCTCGTCCAACAAATTCCTTTGGGAGTGTCGCAATTTGGCTCACTAATCTGAATTCGTTATCCGCTACATTGTTCTCGAGGATTTCGTTTCGATACATAGGCGCTAAGAGGATTCCATCGTGTACTCTCGACATGTCCAATTGATTAGGTTTAGTACAACTCAATTGATCACGTGTTAAAACATCAATGGCAAGACCATCGTTACTTTTTGAGAATACCTGTGAAAAGAACTCAATGTCGTGGTGATAGAAGACGACTTGATCACCTTGAACAGCTACTCCATTGCCAAGACTCACCATTTGATTGTAATAGTCTTGATACCTTTTTTTACAGTCCTTTTCACCTGCTCTTATTCCAAAGGAATTCTTTGATAACTGACCGGGGATTCGCTCTCCCTTTTTGCCAAAAACTTGAGTTCCATAAACGACTCCTTTTTTACTGGCCTTAAATCCTAGGTCTCCGAACGTATATTCTTTCTCAATCATGTTCGCGTAGTGCCCAGGCGAATTCTTCCAAGCGGTAAACAGCTCAATAGCCAGTTGGCTAATTTCCCTCTTGTTCAACGGGAACTTCTTTTCGCTTGACTGTACTACATTTTCACCTACGATCGCGAAATCTCTCGACTTATAGTAACGCACTCGTTTTGTGGGCGTTCTTAGACTAGCTTTTTTCTGATCATGGCCTAGAACATTGCTCTTGGCATTGTAGGTGCTTTGATTTTCTGCTGCTTTCTGTAAGTGCTCTTCAAAAATTAAGGGCGTGACATTGAGGCTTTTTCTTAACGTATTTACCTGCTCGGAAATCTCAACTCTGAGTTGCTCCTTATTTGCATCAGATAATTGAGCGGAACTGAAACTACTCAGAATGACTAGAAAGCTAATAAAGGAGAGCGCCACTGTTTTTTGAAGGTGTATCATGTAGTGTTAAATGCAGTAATTGGCAAAAGTAATCGATTTTAGTAGGGTTTAAAAGTACGGAAGTAGTTGACTTAAACGATCGAGACGTTAGTTTTTATCAAACATCATGGGGCTCAAGCAACTGAGAATGACGGTTCCTGCCAAATTGCGAAACATGTCAGAATGAAAAGTGTTGAAGTAAAAGTCCTCAAAACCACCGATGACGATGGGTGGAATGGGATCCGCTTGGACTACCTGATTGCTTAATTTGGATAGGTACTCCATTTATTTCTCAAGTGGCATTGGTGGCACATAGCGCGGAGGTAATGAACAACTTCATCGAATGGAGCACTGATTAGGCTTTTGATACTCTCGATCTGAGCTAGTAACGGGTTATTTTTCTCGATTGATGTGAGGGTGTGAATTGCCTATTTGCGATTTAGTCAGGTTAAGTCAAGTCATCAAAATAACGATCGAACCAATTTGGCCTCTATAATTGGATCGTTCATTGTCCGAACTATTCACATTGCCGACACTTAAATACGTCTCCAAGATAAAAGTATAACGCAGTGGAATATTGTTTACTCATCGGCTTAATTAGAGGGCAAAAAAAAGCCTGCACAACAAAATTGCTGTGCAGGCGTGTTCAGTGTAGTGTAGGTGTTATTATTTTTGTGCGTTACCGCAAAGCATTTCAATGCTGTCGTAGTTGTGACTGTAGTAGGCGCCTCCATAAGATCCAGCACCAGAGTATTCACGTTGAACGGTTCCTCTGTTGTGAAGCCAACATTGTCCGTTTTCATCTTTGTATACAACATCAATGTCTACCCATTTGTTTTTTGGAATATCGAACGAGTTCTTTGAAATGTTCCACATTGAACTTGTGATAACAACTCTGAGGACAGTTCCTTTTTTGTCTGCATAGCCCTTCTTTACTGCGGCTACAATGGAAGCATTACTCATTTTCGATTTACCTGGTTTAACTAAACTAAGACGAGCGTGATGCGCTTTATCATAAGCCTTACTGAAATAATCCAATGCCTCTTGTGTCACCTCAATCTCGATTTCATCTGATTTTGTGGTTGTATACTTTCTTTCAGCAGAATGGTCAGGATTACGTATCAAGCCAAATTTGTAACGTCCAATCGGAAGCGCTTTCAAGTTTTCGAAATGACGTTCGTAATCAGCACCAACATGACCCGTTAATGTTGAAATGTTCGGGAATAAATCGAAATGCGCATAATTTACTTCCTTATTCTTTCTATTCAATAGAGGAACATAGATGCCATTGAATTTGACTAATCTGTTATCTGAGGTTAAATCGAAACCAATATTTCCTAGGCCACCTTCGTCATCAAACCAACGAAATTCATGTTTTACTGGATCTATCAAGTAATACATTCCTGTTAAGTCTTGACCAAACTTCCAGCTATTTCCAATGTCTGCTTTTGTTTCAGATCCAGGTGTGATGTGCTTATTAAAAAATACAACGTTTGTAAAGTTTTCCTTATGAAAAGCTCCACCGGGTAATGATGCAACTAGCGCATCAAAATGTTGTTGAGCGTTATCTTTTGATGATTTTAAATCGCCGTCAGATGGAAACAATGCAACGGCACCCTCTCCATAATAGAATGCCTCTCTAGCGTCTACATATTGATTGTTTAAATTCTCCGGGTAGTTGTTCTTAGAAGTGAATAGTAATTCATCGATGGCAGCTTTTACACTTGTGGATACAAAATCCGCATACCATGTCTTATAGTCTTCGAAGTGCTTGCCCTCAGGCATTACAAGTCTTTTTCGATCATTCAGATTTTTCTCACTTAATAGCTTAACAGTAAGGTGCTCCTCGGCATCAGGTGTATCGTAGAGGAATTTGCTGTCAGCTGGCATTGCGACTCTCCATCGATCAATAACACTGCTCCATTCTACAATTAGCTCATCCAATTGTGTCCAGTTCAATTCCTTTGCACCAGCTTTGAATTCTTCACCATACTTGTGGAGGTCCTTAGACATTCCTACATAATTTCTAAACAAGTGGCTTAGATGTATGCTCATCTCATCAGAAATGGTTTTCTCAATTTCGTGTTTGCGATTCAGTACCGCATCTATTTCTTGCTTTCTGTCAAGCTCTGATTGATATTTGTCGATCCAAAATTTATTACCTGCAGTAAAACTTGTTGACGCGGCATCCAAATCCTCTTGGAAAGTAGTCTCAAAGCGGGCTTTACCTTTTTTGTTATCCGTATTATTGATATTGAACTGGGCAATAGAATCCACGGCTTTTTTATATTTCTTATCAACGTGAGCCTGTTTTTCTTTGGCTTTGTCTAGATTATCTTGAGCACTTTTCAAGTAGATATTTTGTTCCATATCCGTTCCAACTTTAGACTTTACACTCTCGCCATGCGAAGTACGACTATCCGCCATATTCTCAATTTCTTCGATGTACTTGTTAATACGGTAGTAAGAATCGTATAATGGTTCACCTGGTTGTGGTCCCGCCTTTGGATCTCGAGTCGCTTCTTCTAATGCATCATCTGCTTTTTCCTTTGCCTTATCCTTTATTTTCTTCTCCGTTTTTTCTTTAGCCTTTCCGCCAAGCTTATTGAGGTTTATTTGAGCATAGGATACTGAAGTTAATGACAGTATAAGAAGTATAAGTAGTGCTTTCATTCTATACGATTTAAGTTTAGATAATTCGAACGGTTAATTTTTTGTTGTACCGAAATTTAATTACGAGTTGGTTGACTAATTATTGATGCTAACCAAAAATTTTGAATCATTATTGGTTTTATTTTTTTAAAGAGTAAAAATACATTGGATGACCTTCAAACTCTTAGCAATAGAGTGAAATGTGACGAAAGGCATTAAAATAGTGACGAAAAAAAACATATATTCCATTCGCTCGAGTCGATTGTAGAAGAATTCGTTTATTAGATTGTCTTGTAGATAATTAGCTACACGTATTGCCTGCCAGAAATGGGCTGAATTCGGTCAATATCATTTTATGGAATCTTTTGGGAGAACAAGTGCTACTTGAATCAATAAGCCCAGGAACAAATACGTTTCTCTTAGATCCTCTCAAGAGAGGGACCTACGATTCTCAGATCGCCAGTGGTCATTCTGTTTTCAATGGTAAGTTGATTGTACACGGTCAATTTTAGTTTTTTAGATGAAAGGTTCGACAACTAGTCCAACGAACTCAATAATTTGGAGAAAAAATAAGGATCCGAAAAATCGAATCCTTATTACTTAAACTATTCAAAGCTTACTTTCGTACGAATCTGCCTTTTACAATGGTGTTCTGAACGCTCAATGTGTAGAAGTAGATCCCAGGGGTTAATTCCTCTGCATGAACGTTGAACACGTTATTAGCAAAATTTGTTGATCTGATATTCATTGCTTTACCGCTAACACTGAAGACCTCAACTGTTGGGGTTGTTTCACTATTCGATGTCATCAGAAACGAGAAACTATTACCCTTCACTGGGTTTGGAAACATAAGCGCGATTGGGTCCATAGTAGCTTCTGAAATAGATGTCGTCAATGATTCGAAACTGAATGATGTATTATCCTGTGTACAATTGTTTCCCTCATTCGTTTCGGTTTCAATGTCGGTTACATCAGCACAGACTTTTACGTAATAATCCCCAGTCAGTAATCCAGAGACGTTGTCTAGGTCAATATTTGTTACGGATAAACCTTCAGTCGCTCCACTTGCTAAACCAAAGTCATCCGAGGTAGCTGAACCAACACTATATTCAGTAGATCCCAAATCAATAATTGACACTTCGCATTCTACAGCATCAAATGTTGTGAATGTACCTGTATTGTCAAGGTCAAAAGACACATCGAGATTTGCCGTAATGAAGTCATAAGTGAATTGAATGTTTGATATCTGCAAATCTTGTCCAAGTGCAGTCAAAGAAGATAGAGCGATTACGCTCGATAAAATGTAATTTTTTTTCATACTATGATTTTTAGATTGATAACGAAGGTAGAGGGATGACCGCCGGCGACCAATTATAGTGGGTTTACAAAAAGTGGACATTTTCTTTTTAATTGGGATGAGAGCGACCTCTAATAGTTAAAAACAGTGCTCTGGCCTAAAAATTGGTTTGGTTTTGGTAATTTCGAATTAATAGGTACCACACTATGCGCAGAATATCTCATCTCAAACTAAGAAAAAGGTTCTTGCTACTGCTAACTTTGCAGTTGATGGTTCTGAATGGGGTAGTGGCTCAGTCCAAATTTGAACAGGAAGATAGACTTTTCATTCAAGAGGTAAATCGCAACATGGAGCAGGCGAGAAAGCACCTTGATAGACAAAGCACATTGATGAAATCTTCAGAAAATAAGGCCGATTACTGGCTCAATTCGCTGATGTACTATTATAAAAATAACGTATTAGACTCGGTGTCGTTTGCCATGAAGAATGCCAGAAAGTTCATTCAACCTATCGACGATAATCGCTGGGCGACTTACTATCGTTTTAAATCGTTAACCCGCTGGAAAATGGGTGACTATGGACAGGCAAATCAAATTCTATTCGACGTCATTTATAGGAACAAGGTCAAATCCGAATTGGCCAAGGCACATTTGTATAATACCGTACTTGCCAATTATATTAGTTTAGAAGAATACGATTCTGCTCGTTATGTTACTGCTCAAGTAGATGAGCTCTTATTAAGTGAAAACGCGGTAAAGGAAAAAGAATCGGAAGGCTATAAAAAACTGTATCAGCTAAATGTGATGTCGATTGGAAACATCATGTATTATACGGCGCAGTACGATTCATCCTTGTTTTATTATCGCCGAGCCTACGACTTTGCTAGAAAAAACACAGATGAAACAATGCAGACCCAATGTTTGGGTTTGATCGCAGATGTACTTACCGTTAAGGGTGATTATGAGAAGGCGAAGAATTATTATTACCGTGTAATTGCGCTTTTTGAGAAGCAGCCTAAGGGCATTGGATTGGCGCACGCTTACTTCAATTTAGGGGATAACTACAAGTGTCAGGAGAATGAAAAACAGTCCTTGCGCTTTTATCGAAAGGCGTTGGCACTTTCAGGGCAATTGAATTACGATCTAATCTATGGACATTCACTGCAAGAAATTGGGGAACATTTTTACCTTCAAAATCAACTTGATAGCGCTAAAAATTATGTGTTAGCGTCTCTCCCATATTTATCAAAGATTGGGAATGAGCGTGGGATTTGTCAGGCAAAATGCTATTTGGCAAGGATAATATCCAATGAGTCAGGACAGAGAGATAAGGCATTTCAACTCGTGCGAGAAGCAAAAGTGCTAGGTATTGTTAACCAATCCCTAGAATCTGCTCAACTCGTGAATGAAACCTTGTACGAATTGTTCGAGAATTATGGAATGGCCGATTCGGCCTTGATCTACTTTAAGCGCGCTCAGTCCATTCAAGATTCCATCAACGGAATTGCTGTTCAACAGAACATGAATGATTTGGAGGTTCGCTACGAGACGCGAATTAAAGAAGAAGAAAATGTTCTTTTAAAAGTAGAAATGGCCGGGAAAGATGCAGAACTCGAGCGAAAGGAAAAAGAACGAAAATTTTGGAGGGTAATAGTCCTATTGAGTGGATTGACCATTTTGATGCTTCTTGGAATCGGTTATACTGTTTTAAAATTCCGTCGACAAAAATTTGACATCAAGGAAAAAGAGCTGTCCCATTCTGAGCAACTGAAACGGTTATTGATCCGAAAACTGGATGAGGCAAAAACGTCGATAGAAGAGGCCAACGAGGAAATTGACTCATTGAAAAATCAACAGATCAACCTTCCGGAAACTGTAAAATTATCCGAAGATTTACTTGAGAAAATGACAAATGGCAAGGATTGGGCTGGTTTTATGGTGGAATTTGAATTGATCTACACGACCTTCTTCAAAAAAATGCAAATGCACAGTACTGGAAGCTTCACCAGAGGAGAACGTCGACTATTGGCACTGATTAAGCTTGGATTATCCAACCAGGAAATGACAGATTATTTATTCATCTCTCTAGACAGTGTGAAAAAGTCTAAGAATCGTCTTTTCAAGAAAATTGAGTTGACTACAGATTATGAGAAGGCTTCAGATTTTATTAGAAGTGCATAGCCTTTTTGCACACTAAATTATGCCGGTTTAAATAGTTGTGAGGGCGAGTCTCAAAAGACAGTAATATTCCCCGCTTCCTTGGTGTTATAAATTTCCTTTATATTGCCGTTTATTGAGAACTAACGCACTATGAGAATAAGCCTAACCAGATCGTACTATTTTCAAATCCCATTAATTATTGGATTATTCATCATTTGTTCATGCAGTGATAAAATCGTGGATTCCGTTACTATTCCAATCGAAGAAGTGACTACCACATCAAACGAGATTCATGCCCGAATCTGGCCGAGTTCAGGAAATGCATTTGTTTTTCCTGAGGATAAATTGAAGCTACAAAAGACCGGAATATGTATGTCTGGAGGTGGAACAAGAGCCATGGTGTGTGCAGTAGGTCAACTAAGAGCATTGGCAGATTTGGGATTAATGGATGATGTTGGATATATATCGTGTGTTTCTGGAGGTTCTTGGGCCTCGGTTCCTTATACATATTATACTTCAGGAGCGAAGAACGATAATGAATTGCTTGGAACTATTATTCCTCCAGCTAAACTTACCCTAAGTGGGATGAGTAAGTTAACAACTGGATTTTTGGCTGGTGCCGCAAATGCAGATTTACGCGACGCATTGCTGAAAAACCACAAGGACGGTGTGCCTGCGGACGAAATTTGGATCAAAGGTGTGAAGGATAGTTACATGTTACCCTTTGGAGTTTACGATCCTGAGTCGCCAAGGTATTTGAGTTATGATACGTCTACTGTGCTTGAAATAATTAAGAGAAACCCAACGTTTTCACTTCCTGACTTCTTGACGGTACGCAATAAACCTGGAGATTTTCATCGGCCGTATCTTGTTGTGAATTCAAGTATTTCTGGCCCTTATGATTTAGCGCCGTTTGCTAATCCTGAACAGCTAGTCGTCTTCAATTACACACCACTTGGGATCGGTTCAGCCAAGCTTTTGAATCCATTGTACGTGACTAAGCGTAATAAAGCCAATAATAATTTACCTGTGGGCGCAGGTTTTATCGAACCTTTTGCCTTTGGAGCAACGGCGTCGACAATCCAACGAGGAGATTGTGTCTCATGGCAGGCGGGTGATGGTATTTGTCTTACGCTAACGAAGCCGGCAAAAGCGTATACGATTTCAGATGCGAGCGGGACAAGTAGTGCTGCATTTGTAGCGGAGTTTACTGGGATTGGTGTCCCATCCTTGAAAGATATGTCTCCTAGCGAACAATACTGGCCAATTCCAACATCATCTAGTTTGGTTGCAGATCGGGATTTTATGTTCGGTGATGGCGGGAATTTAGAGAATATGGGTGTAATTACACTCCTCCAGCGGAAAGTGAAAAAGCTCGTTGTGTTTGTAAATACAAGTACTCCACTCAATGCAGATTATGACACGATCGCTCAACGCCTTCCAACAAAAGCAGATATGGATTATGATGTATTGACATTATTTGGGATTTTTTCTGGTAGTAAAACTGAAAACATGGTGGGGAATCAGGTTTTTGATGCGCTCGCTGCAAAGGATCTTATGACGCAGTTTGTAAGAGCAAAATCGCAAGGGAAATCTGTGATTGCTACAACTGCGCTCACAACTGTCTCGAATCCGTGGTATGGAATTCTCCCTGGTGAAACTATTCAACTTACATGGGTCTACAATGAGGGAGCTACTGAGTACACCGACTCATTAAATACTGATATTCAGGATGATATCGGCCGTGGCGATTTTGGTAGTTTTGCGCACTTTCCTCACTACTCAACAATAGATCAGAATCTCTTGAAATTAGTTCAATTGACACCCAAGCAAATCAATCTCTTATATCAGTTTAGCGCCTGGACGGTAGCTCAAAATCCAGAGAAATTTGCTTTCTTGGCAGAATAGAGCGGTGATTTCAGCATTCACTCAATGCTGAGCTGATTGATCGGCTACCGAAATTATTGGAAGTGTTGCTGCAATTGTGGTCCGGTTGATGTTGATTCTAGTAAATGGATATGCCTTAATTCGTATTACAGAACGTTCCAATTTACACAACCAAAAAAAATCTCTACTCTTTGATTACTGGCTTTTTCTCGACACGCTGAAGTTGCGTCTTAGGAGTTAGCATTTTTACCGTCTTAGGAGTTTTTTTCTTAGAAGATGGTGCTTTAGCCGGAGATTTCACTTGCAGTTGCGGCGGGTTAGTCCGAGGTGTAGCTGTTTTACTCTTTGGACTAGCCGTTTGTAACGCTGGTCTACTTTCCTTAGGTGCAACTTCAATCTTCTTACTTGACGTTTGTAACGTTGGGGCACTTTCTTTAGGTGATGTTTGTCCAACTACTTGTGAAGATAGCATCATTAAACATGCGCCTGTAAATAGTAAATTTCTCATCTATTGAAGAACTGTTAAAGTTAAATGGTGAAAATCTGGATTCGTAGCAGCAAAGATAGCAGCATTATTAGTTCCAAGGATACCGCCCACTTGACCCTGGAGCGTATAGGTATATAATGTGCCGATAACTAGTCCTGTGATTTTTCTGGTGTACGTGCAACTCCATGGTGTAGTTGTCCCTGTTACATCATCATAACTTTGCATGTGCGTATTGGTTCCGCCAAGTGAGGTTCCACCATTCCTTATTCTAAATTGTACATATGCCATTGAATTCGTCCAGGCAAATCCAGATCCAGAGAACATGAGTAAAGCATCTGTCTGTGTTGCTGTAAAGGTGACGGTCATTCCCGCAACATTCCCCCAAGTTGCACCTGTTACTTGAATGTCAGCACCGAGTGAGGTTGAGTTGAAACTTGTTGGTGCTTGGTACGCGGGGCCTGTAGGAGTCTGCATAAGAACCTGACCATTAGTACCAGGTCCAACATTTAATAATGTACCATTTACATCCGAGCCAACAACTCTGGTTCCAACACCCGAAAGGTTGTCCACTCGTGCACTTCCCGCCACATGCAGTTTTTCTGCTGGTACAGCAGTTCCGATACCTACGTTTTGGGAGTATCCCCATTGGCAAGAAAAAATAGTACCAAACGTTAACGCTAGGATTGTAGAGGTGTGTAATTTCATTTTATTGATCTTAGGAGGGTGTCGTGTTGTCTAGTAAAATGTAGTTTAAACGGCAAGGTACTAATTTTCAGTTGAATGACAAAAATATTCCGTGAAAACTCACAGTCAATCGCCTAAAATTTAGATGTGAAATCTATTTGTAGTTCAGCCGATTGAGACAGTCCAAATGAGGTAATTCTCTCTCGCTTGTCGGTTCGAAGTAGCGTGGAAAATCACCTTCAATACGTGGTAATTGAAGGTAGGAATTTCGAAAATGAGGATCGAATGGCGCTTAACAACGCCGAAATGACTATTTTAGTCACTTATGCACGAACGCTGACGTGATTATCGAATTACGAGTAGGTGTATAAGTGAACACTTAACTATTAAGGAATAAAAAATACTATCATGGGTAAAGGTCAAGACGCTAAGAAAACCGTTAAAAAAGAAGCCACAAAAACTCCAAAAGAGAAAAAGGCAGAAAAGAGACTAAAGAAAGCTGCTAAAGGCTAGTCAATTGGCATGTTTTTACTTAGCCATCAATTATAAAAAAGACCTCTTTCCTTTTGGGGAGAGGTTTTTTTTATGTCTAGCTGTTTAATGTTGGAACGGCATAATCACAATTGTTGCTGTATCTCCACCGCTAGAATGAATCGAGGAGTCCTGATGAGAAATGTCATCGAAAGACGATCCGTACGCTAAATTGTCGATTGCGTTAGCGTGTAAAACCGCAGCAAATTGATGCCACTGATTTTTATTCAATGTATTATTCTTATAGTACTTTTTAGGATAACTAGGATTCCCTCCTCCGCTTACAGCCCAGAGAGCAGTGTCGTAAAGTATGCCACGAGATATTACCGCTCCAATTACCGCTGCCGCTTTCTTTCCGGCGTCATCGTTAGGCGAACAAACAATTGTATTTCCTACAGCCGTAACCGTGTAATATTGTCCATCTTATAAGTGTTGCCATTTACTTTTAGCAAGATTGAGTTGGTACCCGCAGTTTTAATATCTGAAATTTTGAAGTCCCCGTAATCAAACGTTCCTGTGAATTTTGCTAATTCTGGAAGTTCTGTTATTATCGCCTCCCCGAAGCAATCTTCTAATATTCCTGGATCTGACGCATAGTACATTCCAGGACCGAAATAGCGAAGTGCAGTTCCTGTAGTAGGATGTCTAAGTTTTGAATAAGGCGCCGGAGTATCGCTCATAGCCGGCATCATTGTAGTTCTTGTAGTTCCATCTATGTAACCGACTTTACTACTGTTTCCTTCTATACGCATCGGGAAGGCAAAGAAATCGACATTGGGTAGATTCCAAATTGCGTCCCATCCCATTTCTACTTTGTCGTATAAAACTAAGTTGGGAATGCCATCGAACTCAGCTTCTCCAATATACACTCTTACACCTTGCCGGAATATTCTAGAAAATCCCAAGCGAGTGCTCCGGGCGTTGCTTTGTTGTCTTTTGGAACTGCCTTTACACAGGTTGTTTTGTCAAAAGTGTCAGCCATGCTGGTTGGCTGTATTAACAGAGAGCCACGGTCCATCGGCACGATTTACAGCAAAGTAAAGTGTTTGGCAGATTCATTTTTAAGGTTAACGGTAATCGAATTACTCATAGTGATTAATTATTGGAAGTTTAAGCGTAACATGTAGTTCATGATAACACCTTGTTTTTATCTCTATGAATTATACCTGTTAATCTGAGATCAAAATAGATTCACACCAGCCGATAGCAAGCGATAATGCCTGTATAGTTTCTAAATCAATAGGTTAGATTATCGACGCTAATAACGGACATCTTAGCTGAGATAGCGTAATTATTTATCAAATAAACGGTTGCACCTTATCTTTTAGTTGCCACAAAAATAAGTGAGCGAATGGTTATCTCATGGCAGTAATTTGTTGATGTGCAAAATAATTTTCTCACGCATCAATTAAATGATTCTAGAAATAGTATATTCAAGGCGATTATGCAAATTCTTCCAAAAACAGGCTTACAAGGTCTTGTTCAAAACTGGCAAAGCGATCTCTTAGCTGCTATTAGTGTGGCTTTCGTGGCGCTTCCTCTTGCTCTCGGTATTGCGCTAGCTTCGGGGGCTCCGCCCATGGCTGGAATTCTATCTGCCGTTGTCGGTGGGGTTGTAACGACGCTCTACAGGGGAAGTCATGTTGCAATTAATGGTCCTGCAGCTGGACTAATTGCAGTCGTACTTGCCTCGATTGCATCACTCGATGATGGGAGTGGGCAAGCATTAAATTATGCCCTCGCGGCGATTGTCATTTCCGGTGGACTTCAGATCGTTTTTGGCTTATTGAAACTAGGACGATATGCGGACATTTTTCACCCAACGGTAATCAAAGGTATTCTCGCTGCAATTGGTATTATAATAATTGCAAAACAAATTCATCTAGCCTTGGGGACTGGGGTTACATCTGACAGTATTGTCGACGATTTGGTTGCCGTTTTCACACATATAAAGGACATTAACCCCTTTGTAGCAATCATTTCATTGTTAGGCCTTTTACTGCTGCTTTTTTCCTCAAAAATCAACTATAAATTTTTTCATTTTCTTCCTGCACCGATTTGGGTTTTGGCGCTGGCGATTCCGCTTGTTTATGCCTTCAATTATTTTGATGCGCACTCCATGGATTTTTTCGGAAGGTCATACGATGTAGGTCCTGATTTGCTCGTGTCAATTCCAGATAATCTAATGGACGCAATCGCCCATCCGAATTTCGCCAAAATTGGAACCATCGAGTTTTGGATGGCCGTGATTTCGATTTGCATGATTTCGAGTATTTCGTCTCTGGCCAGTAGCAAGGCCGTGGATAGGTTGGATCCATATAGGAGGCGCACGGATTTAAATAAAGATTTAATCGGTATTGGCATGAGTACGATGGTGTCTGGCGCCCTTGGTGGACTGCCTATTGTGACTGTAATTGTGCGGAGTACTGTTAATGTCCATAATCATGCTAAGACAAAATGGTCCAACATGTATCATGGGATATTATTGGCGGCAATAATTTTCTTACTCGCTCCAATTATTCAACAAGTTCCGCTTTGTGCACTGGCCATCTTGTTGGTTTATACTGGCTTCAAACTTGCCTCACTAAAGGTCATAAAACAAGTTTATCGACAAGGAGTGGAACAGCTCATATTTTTTATCGGTACCATTGTCATAGCCATATTTACTGATATTTTGATTGGAATTTTTGGTGGATTGCTCTTGGCGTTACTGACGCATTTGCTGATGTCAAAGATTTCCCCGGTCCAGTTTTTTATCCTGATTTTTAAATCTGGATCGAATGTCTTTGAGAAAAAGGATGGCTCGCAAGTTGTGAAAATTAAGGGGATTGCCAATTTCTTGGGTTACATGAATATTGATAGTCTCCTAAAACAAATCCCGTCGAAAGCGACAGTGGAGATTGATTTATCAGAAGCTCGATTGGTCGATTTATCAGTCATGGAACAGGTTCATGAATTTCAACGAAACCACACGGCAGAGGGAGGTAATGTGACTGTTGCTGGCTTGGATCAGCACGTTTCTTCTTCCAACCATAAAATGGCCATGCGGATTCTGAAGACAGAAGAAGTTAAATTAGGAACAAGGGAAATTAGCTTGAAACAGCGCGCTGAAGTGCATGGTTGGGATTTTAGTCCTGCTCGATCTGAAGATGTGGATTACTTCGGCTCATTTTACTATTTCAAATCGAGACCAATCGAATTTAAGTCCAATTGTATTTCTCACAAAGAAGGCGACTTAGAATGGTCGATTACAGATTTGACTTTTGACGATGGCGCATCTATTGCTCTTGAAGAATTTCATACCACACTCTGTATACTTAAGTTTTCATTTGAAATTCCAAAGTTTACGATTGAGAAGAAAGGACTCTACGATAGGTACATGCATATTACCGATCATAAAGACATCGATTATACGGACTACAAAGGCTTATCGAAAGGACACCTTGTGAAGGTTGAGAATGAGTCAGAAATGGATGAATTTTTGACTGATGAGCTTAAGGCGTTCTTTGTAGAGTGCGACATTCATCACTTCGAGAGTAATGGAGAGGCAATCCTTGTCTTTAACAAAAATCTGAAAGTTGCGAAGATTAAGGAACACGCAGAAATTATAACATGTGCTCAAGCATTACATGGCTTGATTAAACCTAAGAAGTAAGTTCATCACTAACGATTTTAGCAATGTTGAGATTTAAGAATGGTTTAGTACTGACAGCGCGTGAGTTTCATTAACTAAAAAAGGCTCAATTTAATTGAGCCTTTTTTAGTAGTATCTACTGCTTCTTAATTGGTCTCTCGCGCTATTTCCAGTGCTTCATTGTGTAGTTCGATAACTCCTTGCTCATTCTAGAATGTATGGTGAATATTAGCTGAACGGATCTTATACAATTTAATATGAAGCTTAAGAAAAAAAATGTACTGCGCGGGTTCTCGTATGTGCTATTTTTTAAAACCACGGTACCATTCTGAAATACCTCGACCAATTTCATGTGGGTAATCTTCCTGAACGAAATGCGATCCTTCACCAAGTTTAATAATCGTGGTGTTTTTAAATTCCTTCTGAACTATTTCGAGATCTGGTGCTTGAAATCCAACCCCAGGTGTAACATAAAAACACAGTTTTGGAATTGCTGTTTCCTTTAGCCAGGCAGCATAGTCCTTCAATCTTTTCGCGCTAAATTCTGGTTTCCCTTTTATCGCAACATCTTGTGGCCATCTATGTAAGGGTTTTCTACTCTTTGCATCTGGGTAAGGAGCTGCGTAATAAGCCATTTCTTCTTTCGTTAGCTTTCTTACAATCATATCAGGAAGCATTTTTTTTATGAAAAGATTGCCTCTTTTGACCATGAGGCCTCCCAAGAAATTAGTACGCATTAAACTGAGCGCAATTTTAATACTTCGCGGCATTGTTTCATAGCGCGGTACGTCAATCGCAGCTTCCATAAAGGCAATCGCTTTGATATTATCACGATTCATGTTGGCATAATGAAACCCCATCATTGCTCCCCAATCATGCAGCACCAAAGTGATGTTCTTAAGTCCCAATTCCTCAATAAATCCCTCAAGGTAATTGTAGCTATCGATAAAACCATAATTGATGTCTGGCTTGTCAGATTTCCCCATTCCAATATGATCAAGAGCGATGCATCTTCCCTGACTTGATAAATGGGGAATAACGTTTCTCCACAAATAACTAGAAGTAGGATTTCCATGAATGAAGAGCATCACGTCGCCTTCACCTTCATCGATATAATGCATTTTGCTCCCTTTTACTTCAACGTATTTTGAATCGAAAGGAAATTCTGCTGAGATTGCTTCTTTAGTTTTCATAACTACTATTTAATGCTGTTTTTACTTGCTGCTAAATTTCTAGGATGCGGCGTTCCTTTTTCCATGTAATACTTCAATTCTTCAGCAAGTTCTAGCGATGACGCATCGATTTTGCTTTTAATTTTCCCTGACATAAAGAGGCCTAACCAGCCTTTTGCAATCATGTTAAATTCAAGAATCACGTTGGTTTTGTCTGATCCATCTTCAACTAAGGACCACTTGGCTCTTGCTTCAGCTGCGATACTTGGCTTGCCAGTTGTAATATGGTATTCCAATGAATGAGCAGCCGGATCGAAGGCGTCTAGTTCTTGAACTGTCTTTCCTCGTTCGGTCTCTGTAATTCTCTTAGAGTAGGGAAGGCCAGGATACTTATTTGATCCTCCTGCTTTGGATGTATGGAAGTTTGCTGACCATTTATCAACTTCGTCGAATTCGTCACCCATGACGACCCAAACAGATTCAATGTTTTTATCGATAGTGAGTTCTTGTTTTGACTCGATTTCAGAACTGATAAAAAAGTTTGATACGAAGATCAAGATCAGGACAATCGAAAAGTAAAGCAAGAACTTTTTTTTCTTTTTACTTAAAGCCATAGCTGCTTAATTTTTGGCAATTGATTTACCTGTTTCGACATACGCTTTGAGTTCTTTTCCAAACCCTTCAGCCGACTGTGTAAGGCCCATTTTTATTTTCGGAAGCATTTCCGCAGGAACAAAATCCTGAGTGTCCATGGAGAAGTTGAAAGAGGCAACGGTCTTATTTTGATCAATCTCACTTAATGACCACTCAGCGGTTGCATTTTTGGCAACTTCTGGTAGTCCAGATGTAATATGATAGCTCAACGAATAATTTTTAGCATCGAAAGCATCAAGTTCTTGAATTGTCTCGCCTCTTTCTGTTAGAGTAACACGATTTGAATAATCAAGTCCCTCAAATTTTGATACACCACCCGGTTTTGATTCTATAAAATTGCTCGACCACAAATGGACATCTCCAAATTGGTTTCCCATAATATTCCAGACATCGGAAATGTTCTTTTCAATTTCTACTGTTGTTTCTACATTCACGTTCATACTAACTAATTTTTAAGGTTTCAATAGTTAGATACCAAAGTGTGTGATGTGTGACAGAATAGTTGATTTTCTGCGGAAATGGCCTAAGAGCTTAGGTTATTTTCGTCGAAGTATTTGTTGTAGTTAGCGTCATTGACCAATTCGTTGATGACGGTTTCTTTGTCAAAATCTTGTTTAGTCGGGTGTTGATGAAAGAAGTCGATGTATTTTTTGTCCACGGTATCTGCCACTTCATCGGCAACAGAATCGACATAGGTAGCGATGGTTGCGCTGTACTTTGGGTCAAACAACTTCTTGTCGGGTTGTAATTTTCCTGCAGCCTCCATTGCTTTGGCTTTTTTCGAACAGCGACAGGGGTTATCCAAATTTACGAGTCCGCATTGTTTGTTCATAAACGCATGAAACTCCTTTCTGGTTCTCGACAATTTTGTACGATAATTATCCTTACTAATGTCAAATATTTCTGCGCCAACACTGTGTTCAATTTTAAAAACATCCCCCAAGAGATAAAGCAATCGTTGTTCTCTCGTTAAACACATCAGCATCCCGGACATGCATCTCACCCGCGCTGTTTTCGTTCGGGTTATCTGTTCAATTTCTTCGTCGGGCGATAACTCAGGACTCGGTATAGCATTCAGCTGATTTGCAAAATCATCAAAATTCTCCCAACGGTCTTCCATTGGTTTTCTTTTGGTCTGCATAAACTCATTGAAGACGATGCGATAAAGCCACGTTCGGAAAGAACTCTTCCCCTTGAATGAAGAGAGCTTGGTAATCACTTTTATAAGGACTTCCTGCGTTAAGTCACTCGCGTTAGTTTGATTATTGGTAAACTTCCAAGCTACGTTGTAAATAAACGGTTCGTGCGCAACTATAAGTGCGTTTAGAGATTTCCTATTGCCGTCGAGCGCCTCGTTAATTAAAACCAAGTCGTTCGCCTCGTCGTATGATGCTAATAATGGATTTTTCATGTCTACTTCAAATATATTCAAACATTAGATACGAAATTGTTGAATGTGTGACAGAAGAGGATCTTTCACTGCGGATTTTCAGGCAATTTGGCACCCGTTCTAAAGGAATTTAGCAGGTGCTTTCCATAATAGCACGTAAACTATCCTTAATTACCTTTCTAAGGTACAGTATGTTATGCATTAAAATCATCTCCATGATTGAAAAGTGTCAACAATGGGATAAATAGCTAACCGCGATTAATGTGTAAAGATAAACTACTCATTCCCTTAGGTTCAATCTATTTTGGTCACTATTTATGAATTTACTACTTTAGTTAAAACGAACTAAATCTGACGATGAATGAAATATACAATCTCAATTTTTCTGAGTTTGTTTCTTGTGCTTTCTTTAACCGCCCAAACTTGGGATCAAATAGGACCTGAAGGAGGCTATTTCAAAGAGTTTACGATTCATCCAGTGGATCCCAATACGATTTATGCAGGGAGTGACGATGGAGGAGGAGTCTGGAAAAGCATTGATAGTGGTGACACTTGGTCCTTGACGACATCGGATTTTCCAAACATGACGGGATGGAAGATCGTTATTGATGAAAATTCTCCGAATACTGTCTACAGCTGCGATTTATATGGAAGATACGGCCTATTGAAATCTGTTGATGGAGGAACGTCTTGGTCCTTGATTAATTCGGGCTTATCAACAATCTATGATAAAATGGTCTCCGGATTGGTGGTCAAAACCTCAGATACGCTGTTTGTCTCCACTGGTGAAAGTGCAGGATCTGTTCCTGTAAGGCCGGGCAACGGAATGTACAAAAGCTTCGATGGAGGATTAACATGGACTGCTTCTGGTTTACAGGGTAAAACCATTCCGTCTGTAGGGAAGAACGAATTCGGGACAATTTTTGCGGGTTCTGAAGATTTTGGACTCTACTATTCCAATGATAACGGAACAACTTGGTTAACGCATCCTGATATTCCTGCGGCTGGAACCGTTTTCGAAATAGACACAGACTCGAACGTGATTCTCCTAGCATCGTCAGAAGGGATTTTTTTAAGCACTAACTGGGGAATCAATTTTGTCACTCTTGGTTTGGCTGGTGAGTTTAACTTTGATGCGTGCATTCACACAACGCTTCCTGATATTGAGATTTATTCTTCGACATTAACGGGACTGAAACATTATTCAAGTGCGACATCGACTTGGAATACTGTTGTCGGTAGTTTTTTTTCTGATCAATTCGTGATAGGAATCACCTCTGATGGATCAAATGTTTTTTGTGGAGGATTCTCAAATAGCCCCATTGTTAAATCTGTGGATGGAGGAACAACTTGGAATGAACTGGTGAGTTCACCTACTGCAACGGAACTTACAGATATTTTTATCGATCAAAACAACAGTGATCGGATAGTGACGTGTTTAATGGGAACCTATCACGAGGCTGGAAGTTTTGACAGAGAATCAATCTACGAATCAACGAATGGAGGAGCTTCATGGATCAGAAAAGGACCAGATGCCCATGCATTATGTTTAGCAGCAAACCCACTAAATTCCCAGACGCTTTATTTGGGTTCTTTCGCCCAGGGTGTTTACAAAACAGACGATAGCTTTAATTCATTCACCCAGCTCTCACCAGATAGCGTTGCTGTAGTAGACGTTATTGTTTCTGCGGAAGATACGAATGTTGTATTTATCTCGGAGATAGATTTCACAATTCCGACATTCAGTATTAAACGCAGTAGTGATGCGGGAAATAACTTTAATCAGGTTTCTACGATCATCGCCAATCGATTAATGTTCAACCCAAATAACAACGATACCATTTATGTCGCAACAAATAATGGGGTAAGCATTTCTGTGGATTTTGGGCTGACATTTTCTCCATGGGTTTTAGCGGGTGAAGATTGCCGTACTCTTGCTGTTAAGGGAAATGATGTCTTTACAGGAACCACTGATGGTAAATTGTTCAAAATAGCGAATTCTATCGCCACTGATATTTCGGGAACATGGGATACACCAGTTGAAATTAAGTCAGTTTATACCTTAGGAGAGGAGTTGTTTGTTGGAATGAATGGAGCTGAGAAAGACACATTCATGGTGCTACAAGGAAGTATTTGGCGAACGATGGATGATGGAGGGACTTGGAGTGATATCACAACAGATATGACGTCAACGAATATCTATGGAAATAACATAATTGCGAGTGATGGATCAGAATTGTTCGTTGGGACATATGGCGGTGGATTATTCAAATCTTCTGGATTAGGATTAGACGCAGGGCTTAATGATTTTGAAAGTGATGAGTCCCTTTCAGTTTATCCGAACCCTGTCGAGGAGGTGTTAACGATTAACCTTGAGGGGAATAATTATCAAAACTTGGAGGTTATCGATATTTTGGGAGAGGATGTTACGAATAGAATTAACTATGTAAATGATGTTGCTGAAGATTTAGCCATTGACGTTTCAAGACTAGAAATTGGCGTATACGTTATTCAATTTCATTCAGGAGATAAAATCTACACGGCTAAATTCATCAAGAATTAATGGTGCATGATTTCGGAAATTGTCTGGAGTCATCTGAATCAGTAACTAATCAAATACAAAAATGGGTAGATGAGTACAATAGTTTTGCTCCACATTCGATGTTAAAGATGAAAACTACGAATGAATTTTATATATTTAAATCTGCTGCCTAACGGGTCCAGTTTTTTAACGGTAAGAGCAAAATCTAGTAAACTACTCCAAGCTAAAACATCTTCAATTTCGGAACGCTTCCATTTGTTTACCTAACGTAACCAAAGCTTTTCCATTTCGTTGCAGTCTCAAAATGCCAGTACGATTCTACTTTTCCCTTACGGGGTATAGTTACGCCTTACCTTTTAATAAGTTTAGCAGCTCTTCTTTTTTACGAACAGAGACATTTACCATTGAACCATCCGACATTAATAAATAACCTGCTTTTCCTCGAACATATTTTTCAATATGCTTAATGTTTACAATGGTAGATTTATGAACTTTTAAAAAGTTTTTACTAGTTAATATTTCTTCAAAATCCTTCATAGGTTTACAAACAAGGATTTTCCTATTGTCGGTTAGATAAAAGTTACAATACGCTCTATCGGCCTGACACTTAATTAGTTTATCAAAATAAATTAACTCTAACCCATCACTGGAAGGCAAAGCTAATTTATTCGCGTCTGTTATTACAGCTTCTATTTTTTTGTCAGTACTCCCTAACAACTTGTTACGTTTATCTAAACGTAGCCTTACTGATTTTAAAATATCGCTGGAAGTAGCGGGTTTAAAAATATAATCGTTTGCACCCAAGCTCATCCCATAGCGGAAATTTTCTACTTCTGTTTTAGCGGTAAGAAAAAGGAAAGGTGGAATTATTTCATCTTTAAATCGTTGATTAACTGCTTCAAGTAATTCAAAGCCTCCTAATTCTGGCATATTTACATCACAAAGCACCAAATCTGGTTGATTCTCAACAATAACATCATACCCTATTTTCCCGTTACAGGCAGTTAACACCTCATAACCTGCCAATTCTAGAATATCTTGCAAAGTATCTCTAATACCTTGTTCATCTTCTACGATAAGTATTTTTTCCATAATTATTTTTGTGTTATTCTTTTGTTAGCTACTAAATCTATTACACCTACCGCTGAAATGTTATTTCAAAGCAGCTACCTTCTCCCAATATTGATTTAGCGGAAATTTGTCCCTTGTTAACTTCAACGTATTCTTTTGCAATCTTTAGGCCTAAACCTGAGCCTTTAATTCCTATTGTATTATTCGCACGAAAGAAAGGTGTAAATAGTTTTAACTGTTCCTCTTCAGGAATACCTATACCAAAATCCTTTACAGACAAGACAACTTCTGTTGGATTAAAATGTATGATCAACTGAGGGTTCTGCTTTCCAACAGAATACTTAAAGGCATTACTAATTAAATTAGACAACGAATGGTCTAGTAATTTCGGATCTAACGATACGTCGTAAGCTTCTCCATCTATAACCAAATCTAAAATTCTGCTATTCTGCTGTATCAAATTAAATTCTTTAGCCAATTTCTCGCAAGAACCTACCAAATCTAAATTTTCAGGAGTATAAGCAATGTTCCCTGAAGTTACGTTACCAAGCAAAAGAACTTCATCTATTAGATTATTCATTGAAGTAACTGCTACTACAATACGAGCCGTCACTTTTGCATACTTTTCGGGTTCTATTATTTTCCCCGAACTAGCCAATGTTTCATATAATTCGGCATTAAATTGAATAACCGATAAAGGTGTTTTGAATTGATGCGATGCCATTGATACAAAGCTAGTTTTTAAGTGACCTAATTCCTTCTCTCGCTCTAATGATACTGCGAGTCGTTTGTTATGTGTTTCTGCTATTTTAAGAAGCGAAGCATTCGATTCTCTTTGTTGATTGAGGTTTTTCAGAAAATGAGAAGAAGCAATGAAAATAACTATAGAGGGTGCTCCAATGTTCATTAAATAAAAAAGTGTGCGCATATTTTCAGTAACTTTCTCACGATCCGAAGAAAGAGGTGGGAAACCAATTGCCGTAACACACACAATTATTAGGAACATTAGCATGCATATTTTTGCGGATTTCTGATCTAGAAACAGAAGCGCACCAATTGGTCCTAAGAGACACCAAAACATTACAAAACCTGAATCATTGATAGAACCTAAGCTCCACTGAATAAATGCTGGAACCCACATGATACAAACTAATTGTGTATAAGCTAATAGCCTATAATTACCAATAAAGTGCGATATAAAAATAGAAGGAACCACAACAACAACGAACACTAAAGGCATTATGGCAGTTAACCCCAATCCCAAGAAGTAGGAATAAGATCCAGCCCATAACAACCCACAGATACTGCAAGAAGCAGCAACTATTAGAACCAAAGACTTTGTAAGTCTTAATTCTTCGGAATCCCCGGCGTTAAAGCTGTATTTATTAATTAGTTTGTTCATTTCTGTTATTCTACTAGCTATTTACTTACCGCTGAAATGTTATTTCAAAGCAGCTACCTTCTCCCGATATTGATTTAGCGGAAATTTGTCCCTTGTTAACTTCAACGTATTCTTTTGCAATCTTTAGGCCTAAACCTGAACCTTTAATTCCTATTGTATTATTCGCACGAAAGAAAGGTGTAAATAGTTTTGACTGTTCCTCTTCAGGAATACCTACACCAAAATCCTTTACAGACAAGACAACTTCTGTTGGATTAAAATGTATGATCAACTGAGGGTTCTCCTTTCCAACAGAATACTTAAAGGCATTACTAATTAAATTAGACAACGAATGGTCTAGTAATTTCGGATCTAACGATACGTCGTAAGCTTCTCCATCTATAACCAAATCTAAAATTCTGCTATCCTGCTGTATCAAATTAAATTCTTTAGCCATTTTCTCGCAAAAACCTACCAAATCTAAGTTTTCAGGAGTATAAGTAATGTTTCCTGAAGTTACGTTACCAAGCAAAAGAACTTCATCTATTAGATTAGTCATTGAAGTAATTGCTACTGCAATACGAGCCGTCACTTTTGCATACTTTTCGGGTTTTATTATTTTCCCCGAACTAGCGAACATTTCATATAATTCGGCATTAAATAGAATAACCGATAAAGGTGTTTTGAATTGATGCGATGCCATTGATACAAAGCTAGTTTTAAGCAATCCCAACTCTTTTTCTTTTTCCAAAGATTTTTTTAGTTTCACTTCGTTTTTCTGCAGTTTCCTTGTTCTTTCTAATACTTTAACTTCCAAAGATTCTTTGTAGTCGTTAATAATAGTAATATCCTGTCCTACTCCTAGAACACCAACTACTCTACCCTCAACATCTCTACGAGTAGATGAGTTCAAAAGCACCATTACACGTTTACCCTCTTTTGTAAATAACGGAAATTCGTAGTTGGCAGTTTCTTCTCCCTTTAATGCATTATCTAAGACTTGTTTTACTGCAGCTCTATAATCTTCGGTGATATACGTTTCCACCAAATCCTTACCCATTACTTCCTCTTTGGTGAAGCCAGTAATCTTTGCAGAAGTTTGATTCCATTCATTTACTAAGCCTTTACTGTCAATTCCAAAAATAGGGGCATTGGCTGTTTCAATAAACTGACGTAATTCCTTGGCTACAGATTCTGAGGCTGTTCGAAGTTTATCCATTTCTGAAATATCCTGTCCTACACCTAAAACACCAACTACTTTACCATCAACATCTCTACGAGTAG
>JBLHPQ010000025.1:0-41111 GCA_047624355.1 Flavobacteriaceae bacterium
GAGCCAGTTCGCCACAGGGATTGCATTGGCATCGAATAAAAACTCAAAGAATCCTTTGTCCATTACGCGGTTCTGATCTTCTTGCCACGTGAGGAGATAAGAGAAATTCGCAAGAAAAATGAAAAGTGCGCCAAGTAGTAGACCAATACCGATACTCGATTTAAGCTTCTTTTTGTTGATGCGATCTGTTAATGAAGTCAATAATGTTGGCGTCGACTTCTTTGAAGGCTTTTTAGTTCGCTTCGATGCAGGTTTCTTTGCAGGAGATTTTTTCTTCTCTGCTGCCTGTTCTTCTTCTCCTTTTGCTTTGTATTCGTTGTCGAGTGCCATTATAACTACTATATCTTACGAAAATACGCAGGAAAGGCAGTAGTTAGTGGGAAGTACTAAGGAACTATTCACATAAGAATGTTAGTCCAGATTGGCAGCTATTGCCCGTTAGATGGATTCATGGTCTCCTTTGAATCAATGAGACGATCCATGAAGTCATTAAAGCTAATGCGCTCGAAGTCATCTGGAATTCCAAATAGGTCTCTATCAGGCGTGTATTCGCTCATTTTAACCAGCTCATAGTCGAGAGTCGCATCAGTCATCGGTACGCTATATCTTACTGGTAGACCAGGAATTTCACTGTACACGTCTAATAGTTTATTAGAATATCCCTTGAGGTATAGAAATTCAACAGGTTCTTTGAAATCGGCATGTGTTACCATCATTCGTTTTGCTTTAATTCCGAGAATTGGACGTTTGAAACATTTTTTATCGAAGATGTATTCTGCTGCACTTGCCGTATCATTTGGATTCGGTTCAGAAGAAATTTCTTCTGAATCATTCATCTGTAGGGCGAAATTTCCGAATTCAGTCTCTAATAATAGATAAGATTTGCCCAAATTCATATGCTTAATAGCGACTTGTTTCCCCAAGTTTTGCGTGAAATTCTCGATGCGAACAACAGTATCATTCGTATAGACAATCATTCGATTATCAGGCATCATATTTCTCATAGAGGTATCGCGAACGCTGATCTTATATTCTAGCATTCCAGTGAAGTGTTTCTTATACTGGGCTTGACTATTGAAGCTTATAAAGAACAAAATAGCGAGGAGAAATAATCGAGAAAATTTATGCATATCGTTGGTTTCTTATTCTTTAAACGTTGAATAGTGCGTAAAGTTACCGAATCTAAGATCGTTCATCAATGAATTTGTATGAATGTTTGAGGAGATTTTATGCTATTTTTGCCATCCAATTGATTAGTATGAAACAAATTCAGCTCATTATTAATAAGTCTGAAATTACAGCCGGTACTCGAGGAGCTTCTCTAGGCCCTGAGGCTGTGATGACAGCAGCACGTCGGCGCAATAATTTGTTCTTCGGGAACTATCCAACTGTGGAGGTTGAGAATATGAATCATCTCTTGGATGTTCCGGTAAAGTATCAAAATGCTAAACGCATTGAAGGCCTTGTTCAAGTATTTGAGAATGTCTCAAGCACTGTTGTCTCCTGTATTGCTGATGGTAAATTCCCTTTATTGTTAGCTTCTGATCATGGCTCCGCTGGAGGTACTATAGCTGGGATTCAGAAAGCTTATCCATCTAAACGATTGGGTGTAATCTGGATTGACGCGCATGGAGATCTGCACACACCTTATACAACTCCTTCTGGGAACATGCATGGAATGCCTTTGGCAACTGCGCTTCGGGATGATAATATGGCGTGCAAGAGCAATGAGCCACAGCAAGAAGCAATTCAAATGTGGGAAGAATTAAAAAACCTTGGATCAGAGGGCGCTTCATTTGAAGCGAAGGACCTAATTTTTATTGGAGTCCGTGATACAGAAAAGCAGGAAGATGCTATTATGAAGCGTCTGAATATTACAAACCACACCGTTGAAGAGATAAGAGAGAATGGAGCCGAAGAAATATTAAGGCGATCGCTAGAACAATTAGACGGTTGTGATGTAATCTATGTTTCATTTGATGTAGATTCGATGGATCCTGAGGTGACGTCACATGGCACGGGAACACCAGTAGATAATGGTTTGACAGTTGAAGAGGCTAAGTACTTTCTTACTGAACTGTCAAAAAACGAGAAATTAGCATGCATGGAATTCGTTGAAGTGAATCCTTGTTTGGACGAGAAAATTAATACAATGGCTGAGATCACATTTGATCTAATGGAGGCTGTTGTTCAAGAAATGGAGAAATAAAGATGGAGGCAACGATAAAAAAAGCTCTGCTCGAGAATTCGCAGGAGCTGTTCGGATCAGATATTGATGAAAAATTAGTACAGTTTCAAAAAACGCGTAAAGACGTTGAAGGAGACCTTACTTTGGTCGTGTTTCCTTTTGGAAAAATATTGAGGTGTTCGCCTGTAGATGCTGGAGAAAAGATTGGTGCATTTTTAGTCGATGCTATTGATGCACTCACGTCTTATTCTGTGATTAATGGTTTTTTGAACTTGATCATCTCAGATGATTATTGGTTGAAAGAACTATCTCAGATAGAAAAGCAAGATAAATTTGGGTTTTCTGAACCAAATTCAAAACCGACGGTTATGGTGGAGTATTCTTCACCAAACACAAATAAACCGCTTCATCTTGGACACTTAAGAAACATATTTTTAGGTTATTCTGTTGCCGAAATTCTAAAAGCAAACGGACACAAAATGGTGAAGACACAGATCATAAACGATCGAGGGATTCATATTTGTAAAAGCATGTTAGCTTGGGAGCGTTATTCGCCCTTGAACGATGCTGGAGAAAGAGAGACTCCAGATAATACTGGGTTAAAAGGCGATAAACTGGTTGGGAAATATTACGTTTTATTCGATAAGTACTTCAAAACACAGACTGCTGAGATTATTGAAGATTGGAACAATGGAGTAGTGGACGGATATCCTTCAGCGATCATTGAAGAATTCAATCGATTGACGAACTCTAAAAGCGATAAAGAAGCAAAAGCAATTGCTGGAATCGATGCCAAAATTAATGATTTGGCAAAGAATCAAACGGCAATTCTGCGCGACGCAAAAGAGATGTTGATCCTTTGGGAAGCGAAAGATCCTCAAACTTATCTTCTATGGACGGCGATGAATGGATGGGTATACAAGGGATTTGAGTCTACCTATGAGACGATGGGCGTTGATTTCGATACGCTGTATTACGAATCAGACACGTACTTATTGGGGAAGGATATTGTTGAAGAAGGATTGAAATCTGGTGTCTTTTTCAAAAAGGAAGATGGTTCAGTTTGGATTGATTTGACAGGCGACGGATTAGATGAGAAATTGGTCTTGCGATCTGATGGAACTGCCGTTTACATGACGCAGGATATTGGAACAGCTGTCGATAGATATAAAGATTACCCTGATTTGGATGGCATCATCTACACGGTTGGTAATGAGCAAGATTACCATTTCAAGGTATTATTCTTGATTCTTCAAAAACTTGGCTACAAGTGGGCTAAGAACTGCCATCACCTCTCTTATGGTATGGTAGAACTCCGCAATAAAGACGGGGAAATTGGTAAGATGAAGTCACGTGAAGGAACAGTTGTTGACGCAGATGAGCTAATGGGAGACGTCATTCAAGCGGCAAAAGAAATGACGCAAGAACGTGGTCATCTTGACGGTCTAGGAGTCGACGAGAAGGATGAATTATTCTATAAAATTGGAATGGGTGGCTTGAAATATTACCTACTCAAGGTGGATCCTAGAAAAAGTATGGCTTTTAACCCTGAGGAATCGATCGAGTTAAATGGGAACACAGGTCCTTTTATCCAATATACACATGCTCGTATTAAATCACTCTTGACCAAAGGCGAAGACCTCCTTGAAATTGGGAACATCGATGCGATCGCCCCAGAAGAAAAGGAGATCATGAAGCATTTGACTTTATTCCCTTCTATTTTAAGAGAAGCGGGTGAAAATCATTCTCCTGCATTAATTGCTAATTACACCTATGAATTGGTGAAGTTGTACAATAGTTTTTATCAGAGTGTTCCAATCCTTAAGGAGGAAGATGCTACTTTAAGAAATATGCGCTTAGTTTTGAGTCGAAATGTTGCAAAAGTGATCGGTTTAGCGATGCAATTACTTGGGATTAAAGCCCCTGAAAGAATGTAGTAATGAATGATAGGCGACCTATAAAACAGTTATTTGCTTTCTTGCACCTTACGCATGAGCAAGAAGATCATGATGTGGTGCGCACTTCTATTGAGAAAGGAATAATATTCAGAGGAACGAATCTTTGGATCTTGGTTTTTGCCATTTTGATAGCTTCTGTGGGTTTGAACATGAATTCTACAGCCGTCATAATAGGCGCCATGTTAATCTCACCACTGATGGGACCGATTAACGGAATCGGATTTAGTGTTGCGACTTATGATTTCAAGTTATTCAAATCCTCACTTAAGAATTATGGATTTTCTGCGTTGGCTGGATTAGCAGCGTCAACCGTGTATTTTTTGATTACGCCAATTCATACTGAACATTCAGAACTACTCTCAAGAACAAGTCCAACTATATATGATGTTTTCATCGCAATGTTTGGTGGACTAGCTGGAATCGTAGCAATAACGAGTAAAAATAAGGGGAATGTGATTCCCGGAGTGGCAATTGCAACTGCTTTAATGCCGCCACTTTGTACTGCAGGTTATGGGATTTCAGTTGCGAATTGGGCGTATTTCTTAAGTGCGATGTACCTATTTTTGATCAATTCGGTGTTCATTGCTCTCTCGTCGATGCTTGTGACACAATTGCTCAAATTCCCAAAAAAGAGTAATCTCATTTCTCGAGAGATAAAGAATGCAAGAATTGTCGTTGGAATTGTGATTTTAGTGACTGTCGTCCCAAGTATTGTGCTCGGCGTTTCCCTCGTAAAAAAAGAGAAGTTTAATCAATTGGCTACCAGTTTTGTTCAAAAAGTAAATGTTTGGGATGGAAACTATTTGTTGAGCCAGAAGATTGATGCCAATTTACGAGCCATTACGTTAATTTACGGGGGTAATGAGTTCGACGAGAAGTCAAAACAAACACTGTTGAATAAGGCGGAAGATCTCGGACTTGGAGAAGCGAAAATTGTTATTGAACAAGGTCTAAAAATAAAGAGTTATGAAAATATGGCTCAGCAAGATGATCAACTTACCCAGCTCAACGGGCGTATAAATCAAATGCAATTCATAATTGATGATCGGCAAGATGAAATCGATAGTATTCAAACGATTCCCTTTAAAGGAAGAGAACTTTTAAGTGAGATTAGCACATTATATCCTCAAATAATTTCTTGTTCTTACTCAGAAACAGTGCGCTACGTCGATAGCTTAGAGACTGCTGTTCCCGTTTCCATTGTGTACTTTACATTAGAGGATAAGTTATCCGAAGAGGAGAGCGCAGGAATAGAAAATTGGGTAAAAAAGCGCTTAAGAAAAAATCAGGTAATTGTGAAATTCTGACGATTTCGAATCACTTTTATCAGAAGGTAAATATTCAAAATTGCACTAAAGAACAGAATAGAATACATCGCTACTTCATTCCAGCGTTGATCCACTAAGAAACTTCTCGCATCATCAGCGGCTCCAAAAAATGAAAATGCAATAGGCTGGGCAATCTCACTGTCATGATTTGTACGAAAATTAAACGATGCTACTGATCCAAGCGTATAGCCAAAATTATTTGATACGGATTTCTGAGTGTGCTGAGCATCAATTGGTAGGTTTGCCTGTTCAGCGAAATCTGTAATCTTTGCCTGACCGTGAAGACAGGCGCTTGAAAAGAGGAAAAATGTCAAGACTCGAATCATAATGTAGCATCGTTCTATCAACTTAACGAAACGCTTGATTCAATGGTTGGAAGAAAGTCCAAATAATTTTAACATTTATGCTAAAAGTGAGCAAGAAGCTCCTTTCTAAGGTCGTGCAATGGAAGGCCCATGACATTGTAATAACATCCATTGATTTTGGATATTCCGAAGAATCCGATCCATTCCTGAATTGCATATGATCCAGCTTTGTCCATAGGTGAGTAGGTGGCAACGTAATGAGCAATATCTGTATCGGATAGCTCAGAGAACGATACTTGTGTTACGGTAGAAAAAGTATGTTCCTTGCTTAGTGCGGTCAAACAAACACCTGTGATTACTTCGTGAACTCTTCCTGATAATTTCTGGAGCATTTTACGCGCTTCTTCTTCCGATTTTGGTTTACCAATCACCTCGTCATCTAGCAGAACAATGGTGTCGGAAGTAATCAGTACCTCATTTGCATTAAGGGCAGAAAGATGGGGTCGGGCTTTCAATCTTGCCAGAAATTCAGGGACAGATTTGGGATCCAACGCATCCGGGTAAATTTCTTCAACTTCTGATAAGCGCACTTCTACAGGAAATCCAAGCTCTTTAATCAGGGATTGTCTCCTTGGTGATTTTGAACCAAGGATGAGTGTAATGTTATCCATACAATGCTAGAATTTTCCAATAAACAGGGGTTAGAAGACCAATTGTCATCGCTAGTTTAATCAGATGATTAATCCTTCTATAATGGGGGCGCTTCTCAGCGGATATTAATAAAAATGCGGCAATCAACGCTACAAGTCCTGCAAGAAGAACAGGAAGCAGATTTATGAGCGAAAAATCACTAAAGCGCATTCCGAAATAAACCGACATGCTGATCGAAAGCATTAACACGATAGCAATGATCCACTTGCTCTTTACAGTTCCTAATTTGATTGGAATAGTTGTTGCTTTTAAGAGCTTGTCTCCTTCGATGTCCTCGATGTCTTTGACAATTTCACGTGCAAGATTTAGTAAGAATGCAAAGCTCGCTAAGCCCAGTGAAATATGTAAAATAATATCCACGCCTCTCACATCCATAAATGGATAGTAAATTGTAAAACCGGAAACAGGGTTCGTTAGCATGCTCTGTTGGAAAAAGATGCCAACCAAAACTGGAACCATAGCAGTAAGAGCAGCGACTAATATATTTCCAGTTAAGAACTTTCGCTTAAAGTAGAGGGAGTAAAACCATAATATGTTTATCGAAAATAAGTGGATGAACATGTACCAGAACGACTGCATTTTATAGCTCAGGTAGACGGCTATACTAAATGCGACTAGGTTAAGGACCCAATGAGATACAATGGCGACTCGTTTCTTGACATGCTTCCCAATGATTAGGCGATCTGGTTTATTAATTCGATCCGCCCTAACGTCAAAGTAATCGTTAATGATATTTCCTCCGGCCGCAATCATGACGGTCGATAGTACTAAAAGAAAAAATGGAAGCTCAGTAACTATATAGGTGCAGGAACAGCCTTCCATTGGATCAAAATACCATCCAAGGCCGTACATCGTCAGAGCGATGATAAGAAGATTCAGTGGCCGAATTAATCGAATAAAATGCATTATTTATTCGTCGGTTTATATTCAGTTCTTCGATTAGCTTGGTGTGCTGCCTCTCGTTCCTTCTCTGTTGCTAAATCCCCAATTTGTTCGTCAGTCATTGTTGGTTGAGTTTCTCCATAACCTTTATGAGAAAGGCGGTTTTTGTCGATTCCTTTCGCGACAAGATAGTCATAAACTGCCTTCGCTCTATTTTGAGAGAGAATTAGGTTTTCTTGATCATCGCCGCGCGTATCTGTATGTCCTTGTAATTCTACGCTCAACTCGGAATTAGTCGCTAAGAATGAAGCAAACTTATTCAATTCAACAAAAGACTCCTTTCGAAGGGTAGCTTTACTTAAATCAAAGAAAACATTATCTAAGAGACCAACATCTCCGTTACCAATTGGCACCAGTGGTACATCCATATGGATGGCTTCCAAATTATCTGGATTAGTCATGTTGAAGTTCTTTGAATAAAACGAGTAGTTAGGATAACTAACATTCAGAGCATACTCTCGATCTACAGGAAGTGAGACCATAAATTCACCCGTGATAGCATCTGCAACTGAAAAAACTACTTCTTCGCCCGTCTTCAAATCTATCAATTGAAACTCTCCAGGTAGTGGTTCCCGTGTCTCCCTGTCGAAAACGATCCCTTCAAAGTAAAGTGTCTTGGTTGGACGAAGATGTTCTGGCATTACGAAATAATAAATATCCAAATCGCCATATCCGCCCTCTCGATTGGAAGCGAAAAACGCTATTTCTCCTTCAGGAGATACCATTAATGAGTTTTCGTCGTATTTGGAATTGATTGGATACCCTAAATTCTCAGGTTTGCTCCAAACACCATTCTCGTCCAATCTACACATGAATAAATCAGATCCTCCCATGCCTACATGCCCACGTGATGCAAAGTACAGTGTTTTACCATCCGGATGTATTAAAACTGATTCCTCTGCTTTTGGTGAATTGATGTAATCGGGGAGACGTTCTGCTTCGCCCCAAGTTCCATCTTCTCTCATGCGAGCAACATAAATATCCGAGTTGTCCGTTGCATTTCTTCCCCTGATTCCACGTATGAAATAGAGTGTTTTTCCATCAGAAGATAACGATGGTTGAGTTTCCCAATGGTATGAATTTACAATTCCGGGTAGATTTACGGGAGCAGTCCAACGACTACCGAGTTTTTTGGTAAAGAATAAGTCGCAGGATCCACGCCCTCTTCTACCAGCGCCATAATCCTTACCAGAGGCATCCGGGCATCCTACAAAGATTAAGGATCGACCATCTGGAGCAATGGTTGGAGCTCCTTCATTATTTACAGTATTAACAATATCGGGCATTGCAATTGCCTTCATCCATATATTCTTATCACTCAATTCAGATATAAAGAAATCTTCCTGCTCTTTAAATTTACCTTCAACGCGTCCGTCTTCAATTCTTCGCGTAAATAAAATCGTTCTTCCATCAACTGTAATGGTAGGGAAGTATTCAGGATCCGCAGTATTAATTCCAGGTCCAATATTTACAGGATTAAAATCCAATGGGTTTTTAAGCGCAGACGAGGCAAAAGCACAACTTGCACGTATTTCATTCGCCTTGGACACTAGTGATGGGTTAGCATTTCTGTTTCGAACAAAAATATCAATGTTTCGAACGGCATCCTCATAATCACCCACAGCTTGTTGGAGATTAGCTAAAAAGAAAAATGTACTCCCCGACCTACTATGTTCTGGATTGATTTTTAATGCCTGTTTATAATGTTCAATGGCCTCATCGTATTTTTGAAGATACTCTGTAAATTCTGCCGCGGCAAGATGGGCTTCCCAAAAATCAGGTTCTTTCTCAAGGGCTTCGTCAATTAATTTCAGACCACCCTTAAAATTTGGGAGACCGGAAGATTGATCCAGTGTTTCATCCGGCGTTCTTATTCCCGCTTCGAATAATTTAATTGCTTTTTTGTTCTTGACAGAATAGGAGATCCCAGGCTGAGCTATAGAACAGGCAGTAACTAAGAGTAGAGAAATTGAGCAGAGAAAATATTTCATATGTTATGGTATGTTCATGAATTTATGGGTCTGTAAAGAAATACGCCAATTAGGATGCTCCTTTACATATTCAATTATCAAAGGCAAGAATCGTTCCTGTTTTGACCATTCGGGTTGTAAGTACAAAACACAATTATCATTCACTTTTTTTGCGTGTCCTTCTGCCCAATTAAAATCAGACGGATGTGAAATAATAACCTTGAGCTCGTTAGCGGCAGAATATGCCTGCTCAACTGGAGCTTTGAATTTCTTAGGTGAGAAACAGTACCAATCCAATTTTGTAGAGAGCTCGTAGCATCCCGAAGTTTCAATCGCAACTTCAATTCCGTGTGATTTCAACTTGTTTACTAAGGTGGAAAGATCATACATGGCAGGTTCTCCGCCAGTAATGACACAGAGTCTTGTTCCCGAATCGACAGTGCTTTGAACTAAGCTTTCAATAGATAACAATGGGTGATCTGATGCATTCCAACTTTCCTTAACGTCGCACCATACACAGCCAACATCGCAACCCGCAAGACGAATAAAATAGGCAGCGCGACCGCTATAATTTCCTTCACCTTGAATGGTGTAGAAAGATTCCATAATTGGTAACTCTAAGGTTGCATTAATGTCTCCGACTTTCATCGAAGTAAAGATAGCGGAAATCTCAACGTATGAATGGAATTCCTGCGGTAATTCTATAAGGATATGTTCTTTTGGCTCGATTGGATTTAGTTATGTGATAACTTAATAACTTAATAACACTAACTAAACGTAAAGTAGATAATTCGATACACTTTCAGGCGAAATGATCCTATTCAATGCATCTAATTCGCAGTCGCATAAACCCAATTATCATTGAGCCTTTTGTATTCAAGCATAAACGTTACCAATTTGCGTTGCGCTTTATTATAGTCTCGGGAGTTTCTGCACTTCGTGATGTCTTCAAATGATTCCTGTATTAGTTCAAGAATATTTGAATTCAACAATGAAATTGAAGTACAAGTGTCGAAGCTATAACTTTCGTAAACACCAATGATTTTCTCTCTATCATTTAGCTCTCCGCGTGTAGGTCTGCGTTTACGCTGGAGCTCATCTAAGAATGGTAATAATCGAGCACTCAAGTCAATGAAATGCCTTAATATAAGCGTGGCTTCATTTACATTACTGATTTGTCTTACTGTCATCTCATTAGGTATTAGTTCTTACCTATAAGACGTTTTTACTTCTTACCCGGTTGATATTCAGGTTGATTAATGAATATTCACGGTAGTTCATTGAGCAAAGACTACTTTTTTTCGAAGGATCTGTTTATTATATTTGTGCGATAATTATAAAACAGCAATTATAAAACAGCAATTATAAAACAGCAATTATAAAACAGCAATTATGAAAAGAACACTACTTATAACATTTATTACTTTATCCGCAGGAGCAATTTGCGCGCAAACACAGATCGGAAATTCTGATATGGAAAACTGGGAAACAGTTGCCAGTGATGAAGAACCGGTAAACTGGAATAGTTTTTTGAGTGCATCTGGAAGTTTGACGGCTTTCGCAGCAAATCAGATTGAGAAATCGACAGATGTGAGACCAGGAACTTCAGGATTGCTTAGTGCAAGAATTTGGTCTAGATCTCCTTTTCCAGGACTTGTGGCTAATGGTAACATGACAGTAGGGCAAATTCAAATGAATAGTACTACGGCTGCAGACCCTTCGAACCATAATCTTTCGTTGACGGCTGATTCAGATTTCTCGGAGGCAGTGACAGACGCGCCTGATTCTATTGTTTTTTGGGCGAAATTTAATGCAGCATCCGCTAGTTCTGAAGCTCGAATGAAAGCTACGTTACATGATAACTATGATTATACTGATCCTGAGACAGGGACTTCAGCTGATCATGTTGTGGCCACGGCAGAATTGAATTACCAAGAGACTGCTGGATGGGAAAGATTCGCGGTTGCTTTTGATTATTCAGGACCAGCATCTGGCAACACACATATTTTGGTGACATTCGCATCTAATTCAATTCCAGGTGGAGGTGACGCAAATGATGAAGTTTTCATTGATGATGTTGAGCTGATCTATAGCGGAACAGGTAATGTAGTTGAATTGACTAATGCGTTTGAAGTTGCAATGGATAATGAAATGAATGTCATTAACATACTTTCTAAAGATCAATTGTCTGGTGAATTCGAAATTTACAACACGGCAGGAGGTCTAGTTAAAAGTGGCAATCTAGCGTCATCAATTTCATTTGACAATGAGGCGGGTATGTACTTTGTAAGAATTCTTACGGGGAAGAATGCTTATTCGTTTGAAATCTATAAGAACTAGAAAAAACTAAATTTCAAGCTGATTTAAATCCGATCTGGAATTAAATCAGCTTTTTTATTGTCTATGAAAGCAGCACTTACGATTTTCGTTTTATTTATAGTTGGCAATGTTTTATCTCAAGAAACTGCAGAGGGTACACTTACTGGTACAGTGAGGGATCAATCCGGTGAAACGATTCCAGGAGCGACAGTTATTTATAGGCAAGACGTATCACGTGGAGCCTTTAGTGATGATAATGGTTTATTTACTTTGTTGCTGCCTCCTGGTGAATCCGAAATTATTTGCCGCTATTCTGATATGATTACGGATACTTTTGCTGTTACAATAATTGAGGGTATTGTAATCAGGCATGATATTACGCTCAAAGACTTCGTTTTGGATGTGGATGAAGTTAAAATACTTGTTGGGAAATTTGATAAAGCATTAGAAGATCAAACGGTTTCAATGGAAATTATTCGTCCGGAATTAATCGAGAATAAGAATACGCGAAGTATTGAAACTGCATTAGATCAAACGCCTGGACTTAATATTTTGGATGGGGAACCACAAATCAGAGGAGGAAGTGGATTTACGTTCGGTGTTGGATCGAAAGTTGCCGTTATTGTAGATGATATGCCTATGCTGTCGGGTGATGCTGGCAGACCTGAATGGGGATTTATACCAGTAGAAAATATTCATCAAATTGAAGTTACCAAAGGAGCTGCTTCTGTTTTGTCAGGGAGCTCGGCATTATCTGGTGCTATTCACATTCGCACAGCTTTTCCAGGGTTAAAGCCTAAGACGAAAGTCAATGTCTATTCTGGCTTCTACTCCAAACCTAGTATAGATGGTGCTGATTGGTGGGCGGCTGCACCCTTAATTTCAGGTGCAAACTTTTTGCATTCACGAAGAATAAAGAACCTTGATCTTGTTGTAGGTGGGAACATAAATTACGATCATGGATATATAGGTCCGCCTGTTATTGATACGCTCGTTTTCCCTGATACTATTTCAAATTTTTCTGAGAGTCAAATGTCCTCGAAGCGCATACGATTCAATTTCAATTTGCGCTATCGATCGAAGAAGTATAAAGGACTCAATTATGGGATTAATGGAAATGTAATGTTTGCAAAATCGAATTTGGCCTTTGCATGGTTAAATGATTCTTCAGGTTTATATCAAGCTTACCCTGGAGCCGTGTTTTTACAAAATCAGACTATTTTTCATGTAGATCCATTCCTTAACTTTTTTACTCAAACGGACGGAAAGCATCATTTTAGAATGCGCTACCTCTATGCGAATAATGATATGACGGCTGGTCAATCCAATCAATCATCTACGATTTATGGGGATTATATGTTCAAGAAGTCTTATGCTAGCTTAAAGAGCTTTGATTTTATAGGGGGACTGACGAGTACTTTTACCAGCTCTTTTGCCAATCTCTACGCAGGAGGCGGTGATCCACGGAATGAATTATTAAACATCTCTGCATATACCCAGCTTGAAAAGAAATTTCAGAAAGTGTTAAATGTTTCTGTCGGAGGTCGATTAGAATATTTCCAATTAAATGACACCGTGACTGCAATGAAGCCAATTTTTCGTGCAGGAGCTAGTATCAAATTGTACCAAGAAACTTACTTGCGCGCATCTTATGGGCAAGGCTACAGATTCCCAACAATAACAGAGCGCTACATCAGAACAGGTGTTGGAAACTTTGGAGTATATCCAAATCAGGATATACTGCCCGAGAGTAGTTGGAATGCAGAGGTAGGGATTAAGCAGGGATTAAAATTCGGGAAAATATATGGATACCTTGATGTTGCGGCATTTTGGCAAGAATATCAAAACACGATAGAATACCTCTTTGGGTTTTGGGGGGATCCAGCCATAAATCCATCTCAATTGTTTGGATTTAGATTCATGAATACTGGAAACTCAAGGGTGCTTGGAATAGATGTTTCTTTCTCTGGAAAAGCCAAAATTGGTAAAAAGGCCGAAGTAACGTTTGTGACTGGTTACAACTACATAGTTCCTAAAACATTATCACCTAATGATATCTATGCGGTAGATCAGCTTGGGATAGAGTATACTTACAATTCTACTTCATCGGATTCAACAAGTCAGATTTTAAAGTATCGTTTCTTGCATAACGTAAAGGGGGATATTGAGCTAACCATAAAAGGAAAATTGTCTGTTGGATTTAGCTTTAAGTATTTCAGCAAGATAATTAACATGGATGGAGTCATTGAATCGTTTGAAAATAGCACCGTTGGGCCGTTTGTTCAGAACATTCGATATATGGACTATTTTGAAGCACATCGATTTGGGAATTGGATTTTTGATGCGCGGGTTTCATACAATTTAAACAAGCGCCATAAACTTGCTGTTATCGGCACAAACATTGCCAATAGGTCCTATTCTTTGCGTCCACTCAAGATAGAAACACCAAGGACGATCATGTTGCAATACACGTTCAAATTGGATAAGAATAAGTAATCCTTTAAATAAAATACATACCTTTGTCTCGACTTTTGGTTCCTGATGGTGATTTTTCACTATTGGGATTACAAGGAATCTGGTGAGAATCCAGAACTGTATCTGCAGCTGTAAGCACTAAAAGCCAGCATTCATTATGTCACTGCTCAATTGAGTGGGAAGGCGAATCTGGTAATGTGCGAGTCAGAATACTTGCTTAAAGTCGTTTTTTTAATGAAGGCTTCAGATTAAGGCCAGACTTAGTATTCGACATATACTCGTCGTATTTCTTCGTTGCTTACTTACTGATTCTTCAGCATATTATTTATTAATAGCTTAAAATGAAAATGCTATGAAGAAAATTTACACGCTTGTATCAGCAATTGCGCTTGCTGGATTTATGAATGCGCAAACAACAATTGATTTTGAATCTTTGACTCTCTCTGGAGCAGAATCATTCGATAATGGATCCGCTCAGTTGGGAGATTGGGAGATTGGAGGGACTACGCTTGCAAATGTATATGATACAGCTTGGGGCGGATCATGGACAGGGTTCTCTATTTCTAACATGACAGATGTGACAACGCCAGGTTGGGGTAATCAGTACAGTGCATTTGCTGGCTCAGGCTATGCAGGTTCGGCCCAGTATGCGGTCTATTACAATTTTGGTGCTATCAATACGAATGATGCACAAGTTAAAATTGATAGCTTCAAAATCACAAATTCAACGTATACGGCACTCTCTATGAGATACGGTGATTGGTTCGGTAAAGTATTTGGATCACCGAATGGTGCAGACGGACTTCCTGATGGAACGAATGGGGAAGACTACTTAAAAGTTTCCGTGATTGGTGAAAACTACGATGGTACTCAGCTTGATACAATTGATGTTTTCTTAGCTGACTATCGCTTCGTTGATAGCACACAAGATTATATTCTTGATACTTGGGAAAACGTTGACCTTACTGCCTTTGCCTTTCCTGTGAGCAAATTGGATTTTGCATTCGAATCAACTGATACAATTGGAAGTGGAGGTTATTGGACGCCATTGTATTTTTCAATGGACAATCTAGTTACATCAACTGTCAATGGAATTGAAGAAATTGTATCTGGAGAGATCTCGGCTTATCCGAACCCTATGACAGATGTTTTAACCATTGATGGCGGAAACGGATTAGTGACCATCACTGATATGTCTGGGAAAGTAATAGTGCGTCAGCTTCATTCGGAGCACAGTACAATTGATGTCTCTGGATTATCACGTGGTGTTTTCATTGCAACCGTTGTAACGGAAGATGGGAAATTTACTCAGAAATTAATTAAGTAAATTGTTGGGGTTAAGGTCCCCTCGGTATGCGTTGGATTCTCATCATAGTGTGTTTAATTAGTTTCTCTTCGATTTCACAAGAGGAAGATACGCTGACTTCTCAAGAGGTTGGTGAGGTGATAATTTCGACGCTTGCAGTTTATATTCACTACTCACGAGAACGGACAAACATTCTTCGTAAAAAAGATCTTGAGGAGCTGCAAGCAATGGATATTGGTGAGTTACTTCAAAAATTTGAAGGAACTTCTATCAAGTCTTATGGCGGTTTAGGGGGATTGAAAACGGTAGCGGTTAGAAGTTTGGGAAGTCAGCATACGGCCGTATGTATTGATGGCTTTAATGTGCTGAATAATCAAACAGGACAAATCAATCTTGGACAGCTTCAGACAAATAATGTGGAACAAGTGATTGTTGGAATAGGAGAGCAGCCTGGGCTATTGTTGCCTGTGGCTGCTCAAATTTCCGGGAGTTCTATTCTCGTTGAGACCTTTGAAAATACTTTTGTTCGAGACACGTTTAGTTTACGATCAAACCTGAGACAAGGATCTTTTGGTCGAGTGAGTGGTTACGGCGCTGCTAAATGGAAAGTCGGAAAGAGTTTTGTTAGTGCTTACGGAAATTACCGTAGAGCAAATGGAAAATACTCTTATCTAATACAGAATGGCCTGCAAGTTGATTCCACGAATAGGACGAATAATGATTATCAAGATTATTATGCTGGAGTGAGTTATGGATTTAATCACAAAAAAGTAAAGTTTCGAGCAGGGTATAAACGGAAAGGGATAAATCAAGGACTTCCAGGAGCTGTGATTTTATATAATTCTTCAGCTGATGAGCGCTTACTGACCAGGGATCAAACGATATTTACAGATGCGACGCTAGCAATAAAAGAGAATTGGTATTTGCGTGCTTATGCTTCGGCGAATAAAAATGATCTTAACTATAATGATCCAACGTATTCTAATTTAGACGGGAAAATTGATGTGAGTTATTTCAATAGATCATTAAACGTTGGTGTGGTATCCGGTTTATACAAAGATCATTGGGACTTCCATACTGGAGTTGAAAGTACAGTGAGCGATTTGCGGTCAACAGATAGCCTTTTTGCTCAACCAACAAGATATCATCATTCGGCTATTGTTGGAGCTCGCTACCGCTTTCATAGATTTATTCTGAAATTACAGGGCTCGGCTCAGTATATTCATGAATTGAATAAGGTAGATGAGGCTGCTGCAGATAAATTCGCTTTAAATCCATTTATTTCTTTTGAAACTCAGGAATTAAGGTCGCTCTACAATCGACATAGGATTTGGTACAAGAACTCATTCAGAATGCCATCTTTTAATGAGTTGTACTACAATAATATTGGAAATGCTGATTTAAAACCAGAACGAGCAGATCAATTCGGTTATAGTCTATCCTTTGTGCCGAAGGAAAGCAGATTGGATTGGCATATTCGCTTGGGGGCATATTACAACCGAGTGAGGGATAAAATCGTTGCGACACCAAGTAAAAACTTATTTGTTTGGTCCATCCAAAATATTGGGAAAGTTGATGTTTATGGCGCTGAAATTGTATCAAAACTTTCTTACGGACTTGGGAAAAAGCGTAAAAGTCGAATTCGAAGCTATGTCACGTATAGCTATCAAAAATCTCTCGACGTAACAGATGAGGATCATCCAACCTATAAACACCAGATCGCCTATATTCCTGAGCATACTGTTAATTTTGATTTAGCGTACGAATACAAAGCGATTGGAGTACGCGTGAGTAACTACTATGTAGGTAAGCGCTATTCGCTTAATGAAAACATTGTGATAAATGAGGTTGACGCGTTCATTCTTAGTGATGTATCAGTTTATCATAAGTGGACTTGGAAGGAAAAACATGGCTTGACCCTTCAATTGAGTGTAAAGAATGTATTCGATAAATCATATGGCTATATTCGTTCTTTCGTAATGCCCGGAAGAAATTATTTAATATCATTGAGTTATGCGATCAATTAGCCTACTAGGATTAGTGTTATTTGTAGCCTTGAGCTGTAAAAAAGAAGACCCGACGGTTGTTGGAGGTAATATTGTAATATCAAATGGGATGATGGTTCTTTGTGAAGGATTGTACCAACAGAACAATACGTCACTCTCATGGATCAATAATGCTACTGGATCGATCATTAATGATTATTTCGTTCAGACTTCTAGCGTTCAACTCGGAGATACAGGAAATGACATGGATGTGTATGGAGGGAAGATTTATATTGCCATGACCTCTTCGAGTACTATTCAAGTTCTATCAGCATTGACGGGAGTTCAAATTAAGAATATTCCAATGTTCGATGGGTTAGTAGCAAAAGAACCTAGGTCTGTTGGTTTTTTTAATGGGAAGGTCTATGTCACCTGCTATGATGGCTATGTAGATGTTATCGATACTACCACATTAGAAGTTGAAGCGCGAATTTTAGTGGGGAACAATCCTGAAGATATTACCGAAGCAAATGGAATGTTATATGTAACAAATTCTGGAGGATTGAATTTTCCTAATGTGGATTCTACTGTTTCAGTGATCAACCCAGTTACAAATTTGGAAGAACTAAAGATAACAGTCGGGATAAACCCAGGCGATATTGTTACTGATGCACAGGGTGATGTGTACGTGATCTCCAGAGGAGATTATGGCGCAATTCCGTCAAGAATGCATCGAATTAATACCACGACTAATACAGTTGTAGAAGATTTTACTTTTGACGCTTCCAGTATTGCGAGCATTGGAGATGATTTTCTGATAGGCTCAGCAGATTTCGCAATGGGCACTAATATCGTTGCCTTGTTTGATCCGGTTTTAGAGACGATAACAAATTCTTCTTTAGTCGACCTTACTGGAGTTCAAGCGATCTATGGAATAAAATATAATCCTTCCAATGATCATATTTACATCCTTGATGCAATGGATTTCACAACAACTGGATTTGTTCGAGAATTTACATCATCTGGAGTTCCAGTCGCAGATTTCCATGTTGGATTGAATCCGTCAAGTATACTGTTTTTTAACTAGTCCAAAATTCGCGACATTCTGTCAATTGAGTCCATGTAGAATACAAGCTTTATTTCAGCGAGATTACCGTGGTGAGATTATCTTCTCTATCAGGGACGATAGATCGCTCATCTGCATCGTATGTCCATTCTGCAACGACCTCCGATTTACACGTAATTCTGTAGAGAATATAAGTAAAGTTACGAGATGGGATATGGTTGTCTTTTAAGCAATATAATAGTGGTTGGTTTATGTCGTTTGGGGTGATGCTTTTGTAGCCGACAAACTCAAAAGATCCATCGGTATATTCCCTAACTAATGAGTAAACCCCGTCTTTCGTTTCGTTTTGCATTAGTAATTTGAAGTATACAGTCCTATTTATAAGTTTTGCACTAACGCTAACTTGTTGGTCAATTGACGTTTTTTGTATTGAAGAAATACTCGATTTAGTATATTGTCCTGCACTCATGAATGAAATGCCAATGACAAATGCTGTTATGGAAATTTTAATGCTGTTTTTCATAATTTTCTTTTTAAGTATACTCCAAATATATATGGAAACGATTTGGAGTGAAAGAGGGAGTTTCCGAACGTATGGATTCTGTTTTCCATTGTTAAATGATTTATAGTGAATAATGGCGAAAGCAAAAGAATTAACAATTAATTACTGGAACAATCGATATCTTGAAGGCAAGGTTGGCTGGGATATGGGCGAGGTTTCACCACCAATTAAAGCATATATCGATCAATTGGATGATAAGTCGGTGTCCATATTGATTCCGGGAGCAGGGAATAGCTACGAAGCGGAGTATCTATTTAAATTGGGTTTTACAAATGTTTATTTGTTAGACTATGCGCAAGAAGCAATGAAGAATTTTTCTGTTCGAACCCCCACTTTTCCTAAAGAGAAGATTTATGTTGAAGATTTCTTTGAACATAAAGGGTCATATGATATTATCATCGAGCAGACATTATTTTGTGCAATCAATCCTACATTGAGACAAAATTATGCTGATAAAGTTGCGCAGCTCTTGCCTGATGGAGCTAAATTAGTTGGATTAATGTTTAACCGTGAATTTGACAATGGGCCACCTTTTGGAGGCAATAGCGACGAATACCTAGGGTATTTTGATCCGCACTTTACAGATATTAAAATGGATGCCTGCTATAATTCGATTGCTGAACGTCAGGGAAGCGAGGTCTTTATCAATATGACACGTTAATGGAACAACTAATAATGTTTTTGCTAGGCAATCTTCAGCAGTCACTATTTTCCCCCGTTAGGGATAGTAGCGATATCCTCTTGACAAAACTAGTGCTGTTTTCAGATTTAACTTGACAAGAGATTTAGCGAATAGCCCGCCCCTTCAAGATATGCTCATTCGAAGAATAAACCTAATTGAGGGAACGTCCAAAAGAAGTTGATGGGAACTACTGTCCTCCTCTCTTTTCCTTGTAACGCTTGCTCTTATGCGCCCACCCATTCTTTTTCTTGTGGAAAGCTGAGTTTTGTGATTTGCTACCATTGAATCGAACCACAATTCCGGCCGAGTGTTGTAAGTAGTTTTCAGGAGTTTCCCAGACTCCAGGATAGACACCAAATTTAGCTGTTGAATGCAACTGAATTCCAATTCCTTTGTAGACCCAGAAATTAAGTCCCATTCCCAAATTGACCGTTGGAGCATGAGTCGCAGCACCTTGTTCACGGTAGGTATAACCTAGTCCGAAGGTGAAGTAAGGCTCCATCCATCTTGCTCTTGGAGCGTATTTTTGATAAAAGCTATATTTCCCGTTAACGTCAAAACTGAAGAATGTTCCAGCAAAAATTGTCGAATCATTAATTAATTTTCCTGTCTTATATTGCGAGTATGTTGCAACATATTCCATGCTCCATCCATAAACGAAATAACGATCTACTGTTAATCTTGAAGGATAGGCGAGTAAATTCCATGAATCCTTAACGTCAAAAAGTTTCCCGAACTTACTTCCGTTGTCATCAATAGCCGACCAATGTGCCCCAATCATCCATTTGTATGGTTTGAAAACTTTTATGGTCTTATGCGGCTGCGCTGAACTAGTGCCAATTAGGGCAATAATGAATAGTGAAGAGAGAACCTTTTTAATATCAAAAATCATGATGCAAATATAATTGAATTCGATGAAGAAAGTGAACAATTAGTGTGCCATTGGTGTCTTTTCTCCAGCCTTGATTGGAATAATCAGGGTGTTTGCTTCTGGAGGAATAGGGCAGGAATACCTGTGAGAGTAAGCACAGTAAGGGTTATAGGCTAAATTGAAGTCGATTTCAAGTGTTTTCCCATTTGGAATTTCTACGTCCATAAATCTTCCTCCACCATAAGTCTCGTTTCTTGATGTCCCATCGCGAAATGGAATAAACAAATGTTTCCTGAATTCTTTTTCTTTTCTAAGCGCTAAGTTCTGATATACCTCTAAAGTACAAGTTTGAGCTGCAATTTCGAATTCAATAAATCCGTAACGTCGATAAACGGGAAGGCGATCAGTTGAGGTGGGCATCTCGAATTTTTTTCCCTTGGACTTTATGAATCGTGCATTAATTTGGAAAGTACTGTCAAAATCGAAATAGTCGAGACCAACAAAGCTCTCAATTTCATCTAACTTCAAGAGGTGAGAAGCAGTATCTAACAGATGCTCATGATGTTCAGTTCGGTGTTCTTCGATTTCCGTTTTCGTCATTTGCGCCATCGATGACGAAATGAAAAAGAGTGTAATGAGCAGTGTTAATGTTTTCATCGTTTACCAAAAATAGTACTTCCTAGCCGAACCATCGTGCTTCCTTCCTGAATTGCTAATTTATAATCTCCTGACATCCCCATCGAAATGTGTTTGAATTCTTTATTGAATTTAAAAAAATGGCTCTTCAATACATTGAAATACATCTCAAGATTCCGGAACTCTTCCTGCACCTGATCTTGATTCGAGGTAAATGTGGCCATGCCCATTACACCAGAAATCGATATGTTTTGCATTTCAATGAAAGTGTTGTCGTTCAGTATAGCTTGGGCTTCGACCAGGTTCAGTCCAAATTTTGATTCTTCGTTTGCTATGTGAAATTGAAGTAAACAATCAATGATCCGATCATTATTTTGAGCTTGCTTGTTTATTTCCTTTAGTAATTTCAAGCTATCAACGGCATGAATCATTGAGACGAATGGCGCAATTTGTTTTACTTTATTCGATTGTAAGTGTCCAATAAAATGCCATTTAATTTCTGATGATAAAGCTTCTTGCTTTAAGCAAAGTTCTTGAACCTTATTTTCTCCAAAAATTCTTTGTCCAGCATTAAATGCCAATTCGATATCCGCAATTGGCTTCGTCTTAGAAACGGCAACTAGTGTTACATCACTGGGAATTTCTTCGGTAATAGCGCGAATACGTTCTGCAATCATTCGTTAATATTATAGATTGTCAATCCACTGCGAAGTTTTGGTTCAACCCATGTAGATTTTGGAGGCATTATAAGATCATTATCTGCTACCCTTTTAACCTGATTAATGGTTATTGGATAAAGTACAAAGGCTATAGCATAATCCCCGAAGGCTACTTTATTTTCTAGCTTACTTAGTGGTTCTGCACCACTCATAAATAAAATATCTTTACTTAATTTCAAATCTTGAATGCCAAGTAGAGGGGTAAGGATGTGTTCAGTTAAAATTTCAGCATCCAAGCACTTGACAGGATGATCCAAATCTATGATGTGTTTCATGCAACTCATTGTGTACCATTTACCCTTCATACAAACCGTGATTTCATGTTCTGATAAAGGATTCCTGGCTTGCTCAATTTCTTTAATAGTAAACTTAGACGATAGCGCATCAAGCAATTCGTCAGGCGAGTAACCATTCAAAGATTTTACCAAACGATTAAACTCAACTATTTGGAGCTGGTTTTCATCTATCAGATATGCTAGGAAATTTTTCTCGTTTGCATAATTAACTTCATTGCTACAGCGTGTATCCGTCAGTCCAACGGAAGACGCTGAGCGATGATGGCCGTCGGCAATGTACAATTCCGGGATTTTTTCGAAGGCAGCTTGAACCAATTGAGCGTTTGACGTAGAAAGTGGCCATAGTTCATGTTTTATTAGGTCCGTGGTGCTGAACTCGTACTCTGCTCGATCATCGGTGCATTTCTCTATGAGTTCTGAAATTTGCGCAGAAGGCGAGTGGGAGAGTAGAACAGGCTCAGCATTGTAGCCAACCACATTTAAGTAATTAGTAAACAATTCTTCACGGGAAGTAATTGTTGCTTCATGTTTCTTTATTAATCCCTCTTTGTACTCGTCGATACTTGCTCCACATATTACACCAGTAAATGTTCCTCTCTTTTGGGTTTGTCGATAAATGTATAATGTTGGTACTTCGTCCTGAATGAATACGCCATTATCGATAAATGCTTGATACCTCTCGGAAATGAGATTGAATCGCTCTTCTCCACTAAGTTTCGTTGACGAGTTGTTCCCGAAATCTGGACTTACAATATGTAAAAATGTAAATGGGTTATCTACAAGCTTGGCTTCGAGAACAATTTTTTTATAGGTATATACAGGCTTGGCTGCAACAAGATGAACCTTGTCGCGCGTCGGTCTTATTGCTCTGAAGGGGCTTATCTTGGCCATTGCTAAATTTGAAATCTACTGATTTCCGAATTTTGCAATTATGGATTCGGCAAGTTCCGTTCCAATTCTATCCTGAGCTTCCAATGTCGCTGCCCCTATATGCGGTGTGCAAGCGATTTTAGGGTTGTTAAGAAGATCAGCTCTTGGATTGGGTTCATTTTCATAAACATCCAATGCGATAGCTGCAATTTTCCCTGAAGCTAAAGCCTCAATCACAGCAGATTCATCGATAACTCCACCTCGGGCAGCATTAACGATTCTAACACCATCTTTCATCATTGCGAATTGCTCAGACCCAAACACAGCAGATCCATCATCTTGTTTTGGAACGTGAATTGATATGAAATCTGCTTGTTTTATGGCAGCATCCAGAGATGAACTTGGAGTAATATCAACACTCGTAGAAATATTATTCCCTAGATTAAGTGGGATAGTTACGGTTTCTGTAAAACGATCTACTGCTATTACATTCATACCACAACCGATCGCATAGGATGCAAGATTCTGTCCAATTCGACCGAAACCAATAATTGCTAGTGTTTTACCTCTGAGTTCTACTCCTTTTGCATATTTCTTCTTAAGGACTTTGAATTCCCCATTTTCCATGTTCTTGTAGGAATCATGGAGTGATCTAGAAATAGCGAGCATATGCCCCATCACTAATTCAGCGACTGATTGTGAAGAAGCTCCAGGTGTATTAATTACTGTAAGTCCTTTTCCACGGGCGTATTCGACATCAATGTTATCCATTCCAACACCACCTCTTCCTACTAACTTGAGATTAGGGCAAGCATCGATTAGATTTTCTCGCACAGTAGTTGCGCTTCTTACAAGGACAACTTCAATGTTGGCTTTATTTATTTCGTCAATCAAGTTTTCTTGAGGGATATTGTCAGTCGACACATTATATCCCGCTGCTTCTAAAGCATCAATTCCTGCTTGGGAAATCCCATCGTTTGCTAAAACTTTCATTATTATCCGTTTTTACGCGTGAATTCATTCATAATACCTACAAGTACCTGTACACTTTCAAGAGGAAGTGCATTGTACATTGAAGCTCTATAACCTCCAACTGATCGATGACCTTTTAAACCAATTATATTAGCGTCATTCCACATTTTATCGAATGCATCCTTTTTAGACTCGTCATTGAGTAAAAAAGTAACATTCATGATTGACCTGTCTTCAGGATCTGCAGCTCCACTGAATAATGGATTGCTATCAATTTCGTTATACAACAGCTCGGCTTTTGCCAGATTTCGCTTCTCAGCTTCACTAACACCGCCGTTCTTCATTAGATGGCGAAGGTTCAGCATTGCAGTGTAAATTGAAAATACAGGAGGAGTATTTAGCATAGAATCTTTATCCGCATGATTAAGAAGATTCAAATACTTAGGTAGGAATTGAGATGTCGACTTACCTAAGACGTTATCCTTAACAATGAATAAGGTTGTTCCGGCAGGCCCTAAATTCTTTTGAGCACCCGCATATATTAGATCGAACTTAGAGACATCAATAGTTTGAGCGAATATATCGGATGACATATCACAAACAAGCGGTGAAGATGTGATAGGTGGATTCTTAAATTGAGTTCCGAAAATTGTATTGTTTGAAGTATAGTGGATATAATCTACATCCGTTGGCATATCATACTCTTTTGGAATATAACAGAAATTACGATCTTCAGAAGATGCAAATACGTCAGTGTCAATCCCAACTGCTTTCGATTCCGCAATTGCACCTTTTGCCCATGTACCTGTGTTTATGTAGCCAGATTTCTTTGTGTCTCGCATCATATTCAGCGCAGCAATGGAAAAACCAAGTGATGCTCCTCCTTGAAGGAAAAGCACAGTATAACCGTCTGGTACATTAAGAGCTTGTTTAACTAGCGTTCGGGCTTCATTCATGATGTCAACAAAGTCTGAAGAACGATGCGAGATTTCAAGAATTGAGAGTCCATTGAGGTTAAGTACAGCCTCTGAAGCTTCTTTGAAAACTTCTTGTGGTAAGATGCACGGACCTGCACCAAAATTGTGTTTCATGATGGATGGTATAAAAAAAAAAGGCTGCCATTTGGCAGCCGAAATAGTTATTTTTCCTTAGTCGCTGGTGCTTTTTTAGCAGCTGGCTTCTTAGCAGCTGGCTTTTTCGCTGCGGGTGCTTTAGTAGTTGCTTTTTTCTTGGCAGCTGGAGCCTTCTTCGTAGCAGTTTCTTTTTTTGCTACAGCCTCTTTTTTAGGAGCAGCCTCTTTTTTTACAGCGGGCTTTTTCTTTTTAGCTACGACAACTGGAGTCGAATCTTTTCTTTTTCTGGAATTTCCATAAGTTCCTAGTGTTCTCTTGCCCTTTTTGGATCTTCTATCTCCTTTACCCATAATAATCGATGTTAACTTTTAATTCTGGCACAAATATATTATTCTTTTTTGATTCGATTCCTGATTTCGGCCTCGACTTTTTCACCGTTGCGAATTATTTTAGTGCACCACTTTATTTTTAGCTTAGTCTGTTCCTCATCGGTAAGTTTCCAGTCTAATGTAGAACATTCAAGTTTATTCCTTAAAGTACTTAAGATAATTGCTGCTGATACACTAATGTTGAAGCTTTCAATGAATCCATACATGGGGATTTTGATAAGCTCATCTGCGTGATCTCTAATTTCATTTGATATTCCGTCCCTCTCCGTGCCAAAAACGAGAGCGATAGGTTGGCTAATGTCGAGGTCGTTAATTGTCATGTCAGTATGAGGAGTAGTCGCCACGATTTTATAACCTTTAGATTTGAGCTGATCCAGGCATTGGATATTCGGGCTTTCTCCGGATGAATATGAAGTTATATCTACCCATTTAGTAGCACCCATCGCGATATCTCTATGAACTGTAAAATCTTGATTTTTCTCGATGACCTCGAGTTGCTGAATTCCAAAGCAATCGCATGTTCTTAAAACAGCTGAGGCATTATGTTCTTTATTAATATCCTCAAGTACTACCGCTATATGGTTTGTTCTCTCCATTGCGATCCGATCGAACATATCTCGTTTGTTCTCTGAAATGAGATCGTAGAGGGCTGCCAATATTTTATTTTCAATTTCCATGGACAAAAAAAAGGGAATCAAATGATTCCCTTTTCAACAAGTTTAATGTTTCAACTAGTTTACTTTTTCTGAAAGATCAGATCCAGCTTTGAAACGTACTACATTCTTTGCAGCAATTTGAATTTCTTTCCCAGTTTGTGGGTTACGACCAGTTCTTGCAGCACGATGAGATACTGAAAATGATCCAAATCCAACAAGTGAAATACGATCACCTTTTTTCAATGCAGCTCCTGTAGCATCTACAAATCCGTCTAATGCTCTTTTTGCATCTGCTTTTGATAATCCAGCGCTAGCTGCCATCGCGTCAATCAATTCCGCTTTGTTCATAGTCTTGGTTTTTAGTTTGTGTTAATAATTTTGACTTGAACAAATATATTTTAATATCCTTGCCATACAAGGGATAACGGACAAAAAACCTAAAAAATGTGGATAACTACGCACATTTGTTGATAAAGAGAGGATTAATTCATTGAAATAGCCTATAATAGCCTGCTATAGCCATCTTTCAGCTTTGGATAATTGTAAATGTTTCTATCTGGTGACCCGCGATAAATTCCAGAGAAGTCATTCTTCGCTTTCCTTCAGGCTGAATTTCTCTTACCAAGAGATAGTAATCTTCGCATGCTATTAATATCCCTTCTTTATTTGATGTCAACATTTGATCCGGATCGCTTGGGAGGCTAGTCTTCTGCGTACTGAATAGCTTGAATGTTTTGCTCACATTATCAGCGTTGCTCAATGTACACCATGCGCCTGGATATGGATCTAGACCTCTGCAGAAATTATGAACTGAAGATACGGCATGCTTGAAACTAATCTTACCATCTTCCTTAAATATCTTTGGTGCTGGACTAAATGCCTTAGAATGTGTCATCTCAGCTTGAGGGATTGATATAACCTTCTGACTACTAATTTTAAGTATAGTAGAAATCATAGCTTCCCCACCAAGCGTTATTAATCGCTTATATAATTCACCCACTGTTTCATCAGGGCCGATCAAAATTCTCTTTTGTTCAATGATTGCGCCTGTATCAATTTCTTTCTCGATGAAAAAGGTGGTCACGCCTGTTTCTACTTCTCCGTTTATTACAGCCCAATTTATAGGGGCTGCGCCACGATAGTTTGGCAGAAGAGACGCATGTAAATTTATGGTACCCTCTTTGGGCATTGCCCATACAATTTCTGGGAGCATTCGGAATGCAATCACAACAAATAAATCTGCGTTCAATGTTTCAAGTTGTTCAATGAAAGCGGGATCCTTCAGATTAGAAGGTTGCAGAATTTTCAAGTCATTACTTAAGGCGGTGCTTTTAACTTCACTTGTTCTAATCGCCCTGCCGCGACCAGCAGGTTTGTCTGGGGCGGTTACCACAGCTACTATTTCAATTTCCTTCATTTCGATAAGTCGATCTAAGATGATCGCTGCGAATTCCGGGGTCCCCATATAGATTATTCTTGTCTTGCGCATTCTATAATTGTTTGTTCTTCCAGTTAAATAGTTTGAGATAGAGAACTGAGAGTATTCCAATAATTCCAAAATAAATATACTCAACGGACCATATCCAATAGATGTCAAGAGCTAGAACCTTGATAAATAAATAGGCGAATAGCAGATAAATTAATACTGCAATAATTTCAATGATAAATATATATCTCGTGTTTCCGCTTCCCGCAATTGAATAAAAATAGATACTAACAAAGCCATATAGCAAGATCGAGCAAAATATAAAGCGCAAGATACTAGCACTTTTTTCAATGAATTCTTGAGCCGGATTAATGAGCGCTATTAGTTTTTCAGGATATAAAATTGCGCCGTGAAAAAGGATCAATAAAAATAGAACTGTCAATAATTGCATTCTTCTCATAATTATAGGGAGTGCATCATGGTTCTTTGTCCCAATGTATTGACTTATATAAGTCTTAGTAGCAGCTCCAAACCCTAAAATAGGTACAAAAGCTAGAAAATATAGTGATCGTATATTTTGAGATACCGTTAATTCGAATACTCCAATTTGTTCAATCCAAAAGAAGAAGATGGTCCATGTTAGCAAGGCTAACGTTCCTTGAAGCATTAGCGGTGTGCCTACTTTAATCAATTGAAGGAGCGATTCTTTCCGAACACTTAGTTGCTGTAATAGTTTGTGATTGATAGCGCTTTTACTAAAGAAGAGTGATGCAATTAAAAATAAACAACCAATAACGTCGGAGAGTGTTGAGGCTAAGGCTGCACCTTCGAGTCCCATTTCTTGAGATCCAAATCGTCCGAAAATTAGAGCGTAGTCTAATCCAATATTAGTAACAGCTATCAGCGCCGCACTTACCAAAACAACTAGCGTCTTGCCATTCGAAACAAAGTAAGCTATTATAGCAAGTGAGATTACTGATGGCAATAACCCAAAAGAACGAATTTGCAAATAATCGATTTGCATTTGGCCTATTGTCGCGTCTCTAGTATTTTCAATGATGAATTCTGGTAGTATGAGCCATGTTATTGTCAGAAGTATAAATGCAAGTATGCTACTGATCAACAATGAACTACCAAAAATTTTTGGCAATAAACTAGTCTTAGCTTCTCCGATTCTTCTTGCCATCAATATTTGAGAGCCTTCATTCATTCCGACCAAAACCATATACATGGTAATGAAAATGAGTCCACCATTACCAGCAGCATCGAATGTTAATGTGTCGTATCGGCTTAAGAAGGAGGAATCTGTAATTAGGACAATAGATTGAATAAAGGTTGATGCCATCAAGGGGATTGCAACCTTTAATAATGCCCTATAACTATAGTTCAACATTAATCAACTTGGATTACTAGTCCTTTTAAATATTCACCTTCTGGATGGAATGCACTGATTGGATGATCCGATGGTTGGTGTAATTGTTCGAGTATACGAACCTCTCTTCCTGCTTCTATCGCCGCTGCTATGACCGTATTCGTAAATAGTTGTTTGTCTACTACTTGTGAACATGAAAATGTAAAAATTATTCCACCAGGTTTGATTTGTCTAATAGCGTTCGCATTGAGCCGTTTATATCCCTGAACTGCTCGGTGCCGCTTTTCTCTGTGCTTCGCGAATGCAGGAGGATCTAGCACGACGACATCATAATCATGCTCAAGTTCCTTTAGATAATTCATAGCGTCAGCTACAATAGATGTGTGTCTATCTTCGAATTCATTAAGGGCGATGTTTTCATCCGTTAGTGCGATCGCTTTCTTAGAACTATCAACTGAATCGACATGGTCAGCTCCATGATGCAAAGCAAGAAGGCTGAATCCTCCAGAGTAACAGAACGTATTCAAGACGCGCTTTCCTTTTGAGTATTTGGCCATTAATAACCTAGCCTCCCTTTGATCAACGAAAAATCCTGTTTTTTGACCATTGACCCAATCGATATTTATTTTAACGCCATTTTCGAGCGCAAGGTGAGGGGTTGAACAAGTTCCATATAGATATTGGTCTTCGTTATCTACACGTTCGGGTAGGGTGTCTGATGATTTAGTGTAAATCGCAGTCAAATCATCACCAAATGCTGCCTGAAGACCTTTTGAGATTAAAGGCAATGAATTAAGCATACCAATACTGTGACATTGAATTACAGCTACACCAGCATAGAAATCAACTATTAATCCTGGTAGTCCGTCGCCTTCTCCGTGAATTAACCTACAAATATTACTGTCCTCACGAATTAAGTCTTGACCTACGCGCATGCTAACAGCGTTTTCAATTTTCTTATTGAAGAAGGCTTGGTCAAGTTGCGAGTCATCGAATGTTAACACTCTGACAGAAATTGTCGCGTGCTGAAAATGCCCTCTGGCAAGGAATTTATCTTTATCGTCTAAAACAGTTACAACGCTGCCGTCGCTGATTTCAGAAACGTCAGAATAGATCGCGCCTGAGAAAATCCAAGGATGTCGACGTTCTATTGAGTGTTTTTTATTCTTTCTAATGTGTACTGTATTTTCCAAAGTTCTCGAGATTGAGTTCAAAAATACTCCTACTTCTAGTTCTACCAAGTTGAAAGTTGATATTTTTGCACTAAAGATCAAAATTATGCAATGTACTGTACATTTCTTCCTTCTTAATGACGATTATTCTGTTGAGCATGCAGATGCCAATGGAGTGGAAGAGTCGGCTATTAATCGGAAATATGAATGGCGTGACGAGTTGAAAATTACTACGGATGTAACAAACGTCGTTGAAAACAGTGAAGTCGAATACCCTTTAGTCGGAAGTTTTGAGGATGGCGAGGAGTTTTCTTTCGCTATTCCTGGAATGCGCCTATTTACGCTTAGCGGTGAGGAAAACGTTATTATAGGATGTTCCGAGGCGCTGTTTGATTCTGTGAAGATCGAGTCGACGGAGGAGATAACTGTTAATATCTATCTTAAGGATTATGAGCCGTTAACTAATCCAATACCAGGGATTTATATTTGTACGGGTGACTTCCCTAAGGAGCTTGTTTCCTAGATGTTAGCAGTCGCTGATCTTCACCTTTCTTATGGTAAAACTAACGTTTTATCAGGTCTGTCATTCTCTGTTGATCCAGGTGAAATTGTTGGAATCATTGGCAATAGCGGTATCGGTAAAACTTCTTTGCTAAAACTCATGTCCGGGTACCTTGACTCTTCAAGCGGAAATGTTTTCATTGATGGTAGAGAAATTTTAGGTCCTTCACAAAAACTTGTTCCAGGTTATGAAGAAATTCAGTTGGTTAATCAGGATTTCGAGTTGGATGTGAATCAAACCGTTGAAGAGAATATTCGCGGTAAGATTTTGCACATGAATAAATTAGATCAACAAGAGTTAGTCGATGAGGCGCTTGATTTGGTAGAATTAGAAGGGATTAGATCCAGATGCGCTAAGGTTCTGTCTGGTGGCGAAAAGCAGAGATTGTCAATTGCTCGAGCATTGGTGTGCGAGCCCAAATACCTTTTAATGGATGAACCATTTGTGCATTTGGATCAACGCTTAAGGTTGAAAATCACAAATTATCTGTTGAAACTGAATGAAATTCGGAATATTACAATTGTTTTAGTTTCGCATGATGGTTCAGAGCTTCTTGGTTTTGTTAATCGATTGATTCATCTTGGAGAAGGTACAATCATTCGAGATGCTGCCCCATTGACAATCTACTACTCACCAGATGATAAAGAACAAGGAGAGCTATTAGGCATATTAAATGAAGTCAAACTTGAAGGAGAAACTGTTCTTTTTAGACCAAATGAATATTCCATTAATGATCAAAACGCAATTATTAGTTTGGTTTTTGAGCGATCAATAGATTCTGGAATGTTAGTCCTGAATTACTTTAAGACGAAAACGAATGAAACGATAGTTCTGTCTGCGAACGCTAGTTTAAGTGGGTTAAAGACGATTTCAATACTAAAGCATGAAAGTTAATCGGAAAGAACTTGGGAAAACAGTACTCATTGAGTTTTTTCGTGAGCGCTCATTAATGCATGGAGCAGCGCTCGCGTATTATGCGATTCTTGCTCTTGTACCACTTCTTTACCTCAGCATGACCTTTTTTGGCAGAATTGTAGGTCAAGATACCATGATTGACGTTATCGCGAATTTATTAAGTGAGCAAATAGGAATAAAAGATATCACTGGGATTCTAGGCTTTTTAGAAGAGGTCGATTTGTCAAGTGGTAATTTACTTATGGAAATTCTTGGTTTACTTGCACTAATGCTTTCAGCTACCGCAATCATTAACTCATTAAAACGAAGTCTTAATGACTTTTATAATCTTCAAAGAAGGGGAGGGACTATCAAGAAAAAAATAGTCCGTGGACTCCTTTTTAGATTAGCTTCAATGGCCTTTATTGCTGGGGTAACAGTCATTATTGTTGTTTTCTATTTTGCGGAAACTGTGTTTCTGTCAATAGGAGATGACCTGTTTACAGACGATAGCATCGCTAGTAGTATTTTTTCGTGGCTAGCTCATTACGGCATCCCTATTCTGACTAATTTATTGATTTTCAGTTTTATATTCAAGTATCTTCATGATGGTAAGGTGAAATGGCGACGTGCAATTGAGGGGGCTTTATTGACAAGTGTTTTCCTTTTTCTTGGTCAACTATTAATTAAATATTATTTAATTAATTACTTTTTCGCAGCCAATGGGGGAGTGGCTGGGACGATCCTAATAATCCTTGTATGGGTCTATTATTCTTCGCAAATAATTTTTCTTGGCGCTAAATTCATCACTGTTAAATCACGTTTTCTTGGAGAAGAACTTCTTGTCCGCGATTAAAATATCATCAAAAGTTGTTTATATTTTAAGAAATGATTACTTTTCCACCGAAGTAATGATTAAAATATAGGCAATGGGAATCGCACAAAATTTGAAATTATTAAGAAAGCGCTTGGCTAAATCTCAAGATGTAGTTGCTAATGAGCTTGGTCTTACTAGAAGTTCTTATTCGGGATATGAGAATAATGTTGCTCAACCAAATCTCGAAAGCCTCGTTCTATTTAGCGATTTTTACAAAGTGTCAATCGATGACCTAGTTCGCAGGGATTTCGCTAAATTGAAAGAGGCAGAGTGGGAAAAGATAGACAAAGGACTTCATGTTGATTTGAAAGGTCAAAAAATGAGAATTTTGACATCAGTGGTTGATACAAATAATGAAGAATTAATTGAATTGATTCCTCTCAAGGCTAGCGCAGGGTATGCTGCAGGATATGCTGATCCTGACTACATTAAGGTGCTGCCAACTTTCCATCTTCCTTTCCTCTCTCGTGATCGTAAGTACCGATCTTTTCCGATTAAAGGAGATTCAATGCCGCCTGTTGTTGAGGGTTCTTACGTAGTTGCCGAGTTTATTCAAAATTGGATGTCTATTAGAAATGGAACGCCGTGTATTGTAGTTACAAAAGATGACGGAATTGTCTTCAAAGTGGTACACAATTTATTGAAGACGGAACAATCGCTCCAACTATGTTCAACGAACACTTTCTATAAGCCTTACGTTGTGCATGCTAATAGTATTCTTGAGATCTGGAAATTTGTTAATTATATATCTCCTGAATTGCCCGAGGTTCGCTTAGATGATAAAGATTTATCTAGATCACTGCAGACACTACAAAAAGAGGTGCACGATCTTAAATCAATGCTGAAGAGTTAATTCTTTTGATACAAATCATTGCTGAATATAATTTGCTCTTCCAAAACTAAGTGTCTAATTACTTTCTTTACCGACTCAGGACGAATCCCCAATTGATTAATGATCGATTCTAACGAAGCAGGAAGAAGTGTAGGTACAATTTGGAGTAATTCATCAAAGGAGTGATTATTAGTAAGCTCCTCTCTACATACATCGCAATTTCCACACACATCTGACGCTTGATCGAAATAGTTCGAAATCATTTTCGAACGACAAGTAAGCTGCTTGATATAGTCGATGAGTGAATCAAGTTTTTCCCTTTCCAAATCTCGTTTCTTCTCATAGATTTCAATAGGGATGGTTAAGTAGCTATCAGGCAATCGCTCTTTTAGAAGTGTAACTATTGGCAGTGATGTTCGATAAGTGATGTCAATAGCACCATATTGCTCAAGGTATTTAAGTTGTTTCTGAAGCTGTGGAATTGTTATCGATAATCGCTCGGATAATTCCTTCTCATGAATTCGAATAAAACGATCAAAAATCCCGGGGTAACTCCTTGTTAATAATGTGATGAGGGATGTGACATTGTCATGACCTACTTGAAATTTATAAAGAGCAGAGCTTCCTATCACAATTTTTAGTCGAGTAGGATGGAAGTTTCCTTCTGTAAAAACAAGATCATCATTCGTTTGGAGGATTTTTAAGGCGTAATAAGTCTCTGAGATAGTGAACCCAAAAGTACGCGTGAAAGAGCTCAGGTCAACTTCATAAGATTCATTTTCTCCGGATCCAAATGCGATCTTTAAGAAATTACAAATGCCATTGTATACCAGTTTAATTTTCTCTTTACTAGGATATTTTGTCAATAATTGAAGCTCCATCTTGTCGATGTCTTGTTGCTCCCAAAAGGCGATCGCATTGGCAGATTTCCCATCGCGACCTGCTCTTCCTGCTTCTTGGTAATAGGCTTCTAAACTACTGGGAACCTCATGATGAAGGACGAAACGAACATCGCTCTTGTCAATTCCCATTCCAAAGGCATTTGTAGCAACCATTATATTGATTGATCCGCTCATCCAGTTTTTGAGCATGTATGATCGATCTTCGGCGCTTAATCCCCCATGGTAGAAACCAGCATTCAATTTGAATGCCCGGAGCTGTTTTACAACCTCTTTTACGCTTCGTCTTGTCTGACAATAAACGATTCCGGATTCGTCCTTATGCTCCTGGCAATACTCAATTATAGATTTAAGCTTATTGTTACTGGCTCGAACCTGATAACTAATGTTTGTTCTCTCTAAACTCGTACTAAATATTTTGGGATGTTTGAGGTTAAGTAAATTGCATATGTCGTCTTGTACAATCTTTTTAGCCGATGCTGTGTAGGCTGCCACGGGGATGTCTGGATGGATCTCTCGAATTTTAGCTATCTCTCTGTAGGCGGGTCGAAAATCATGCCCCCATTGTGAAATGCAATGGGCTTCGTCAATTACAATTAAGCTTACGCTCATTTCCTTGAATCTTTCGATGAATAACGCGTTCTTAAGTCGCTCAGGACTTGTGTAAAGAAATTTAACTCCACCAAAACGACAATTATCTAGCGCGATATCAATTTCCCTGTAGCTCAAGGTGCTTGTAATGAGCTGAGCTTTTATTCCACGCGAATTTAGTTGATCTACTTGATCTTGCATTAATGCAATCAGTGGTGAAATGACGAGTGTGATACCATCCAAGCCCATCCCAGGAACTTGGAAGCAAATAGATTTTCCGCCACCCGTAGGAAGAATAGCTAACGTGTCATGTCCATAAATGACGCTATCTACTATTTCTTCCTGTAGAGGTCGAAATGACTCATACTTCCAATACTTTGCTAATATTTCACGACTTTTTTTCAAGAAGAGGATTCTTTTCCTCAAAATTACACAAATTATTTACGGTTCAATGTGTAAGCGTTCCTTTGAATACTGCGAGATTCTACGTATCTTCGCGGTCAGAAAAGCCCTTATGATAAACGACGAACTCACAATAAACATCGACAAAGTAAAGGAATCAAGAGTCAATGATGTGGACTGGGATAACTTACCTTTTGGGAAGGTTTTTTCAGATCATATGTTGGTGATGGATTACAGTGATGGTGAGTGGCAGCAACCCGTTATCTTGCCTTTCGCAAAATTGGAGCTTCATCCTGCTACATCTGCAATTCATTACGGACAGTCTATTTTTGAAGGAATGAAGGCGAATAAAAATGCTGCTGGGGATGTGTTATTGTTTCGGCCTGACATGAATGCTAAACGATTCATCGAGTCTTGCGACCGTATGTGTATGCCAGCGATTCCTGAAGATCTTTTCGTAGAGCTGGTTAAACGCACTGTTGATATGGATCGAAGTTGGATCCCAGCAAAAGAAGGTTATTCTTTATATGTTAGGCCATACATGTTTGCTACTGATGACTTCATTGGAATAAAACCTTCGGACACCTATAAATTTATCATTTTCACATGTCCTGTTGGTGCTTATTATTCGAAGCCTGTTAATGTTAAGGTTGAGGAATTTTATACGAGAGCTGCACCGGGTGGGGTTGGTAGAGCTAAAACTGCTGGGAATTATGGTGCTTCACTATATCCTGCAAAGAAGGCGCAGGAAGAGGGGTTTGATCAATTGATTTGGACAGACGCTGCTGAACATAAATATATTGAGGAATCCGGAACGATGAATATTGTCTTTGAAATTGACGGTGTTCTTGTTACTCCTTCTGAAGAGATGGATACAATTCTTCGTGGGGTTACTAAACGATCTGTTGTAGAAATAGCTGCTCACTGGGGAGTTCCAGTCGAGGAGCGTAAAGTTGAAGTTCAAGAAGTCGTTCAAGCCTTACGTGAAGGTAGAGTGACAGATGCTTTCGGTGCAGGAACAGCAGCAACAATTGCGCAAGTTAATAAAATTGGATTTAGAGATGAGCTGTTCGTGCTTCCTCCAGTTGAGCAGCGTGGATTTTCGAATAAAATAAAAACCTACCTTACTGATCTTAAATCTGGAAAGATTGAGGATGAGATGGGGTGGATCGTCAAATTCTAATCGCTATTTATAGCTTCATAAGTTTACTTCTCGAAGTTCTATTGTCTCCCCTGAGTTCAAGAATATAAATTCCTGTCATAAGACTAGACACGTCCAGTTTCTCAGGTATTTCGCCTTGAAATTTAACTAATTGTTTTCCTGCTTGATTGTAAATTATGTAGGAGTCAACTGTGAATGGTATAGATAGTGGATCAATTTCTAATGCTTCGCCCACTGGATTTGGATAGATGATGAACTCCAATTGTTCCTTCTCGAATAGATTTGTGGGATTCTCGCATTTCCAAGTTTCTGTTAGCCGTGTATTCGTCAAGTCAATTCCGGTAGTGTAATAAATAGCGGTATTCGAGGTGAAGGCAATGCCACCGCGACGTTTGTTTGCAGGAAGAAATGCTAGTTCATGCCAATTACCTGTTAAGGGATCGAACTGCCACATGTCATTATAGGATTCTCCTAACGAATCGAGGCCAGCTACAGCAAGCAATTTACCCTGAGCCGAATTGAGCGTAGAATATGTTCTTCCTATGCCAGGAAATGAACTTAATTGAGACCATGAATCCGAGTTAGGGTCGTAGTTGTAAAATTCATTGTGATACTCATTTGATGGGCTTCTGCCGAATAATAAATACCCCGTTTGGTTATATGAAGCTCCCGCTGCGCGCCATAAAGAATCGTATGGGAAGTCATTTTTTTGAAACCAAGTATCTGATGTCATATCGTAAGCCCATACTTCAGTAATAGCATCAATAGTAGATGTTCTACCTCCAATTATATAGGTCGTATCGTTAATTGTGAAGAAGGTAGCACCGCTTCGTCCATCGCCAGGAAGTGAGGTTTGCTCCGTCCAATTGTCCGTTCCTGGGTCGTATTTCCAAAGATCATTTAGGAAATTACCGTTGCTGTATCCACCGAAAATAAACCCCGACGTATTCGAGGAGAAGCCGCAAGCGTACTGACGTTCTTCGCCCAATGGAAGAGATGTGGTTGCGCTCCACGAATCAGTATTCATATCAAACGCATAAAAATCGCCCAAATCCATCCAAGTCGAGGATAATCCTGTTCCGCAATAGGCCGTGTTATTGATAACAAATCGAGTTCCATCATCTCTCTCGGTCCCTGGGTAGTCTGGCATTGGTTGCCAAATCTGGGCAGTACTGAAATGAGTATTCAGGACAAGCGTTACGCATGTCAGAAAGGTACAAAGTTTTGCGGTTATATTTTTTATTTCAAAATCGAAAGTTTTCACAATTTGATAACTCAAAGAATCGATGAATATTGCAAGCGTATCTCTGTTTGATTAGATTGTAGGAGTTATTCACTATCTCCTGTAGAAACCTTTATTCAAATTATTCAGCATGTATATCTAATATCCGTATATTTACTTATCTAAAACGGTTCTAAATAATGAAAGTAATAATCGCTGATAGTAATGAGTTAATCCGTCTAGGTATTCGAGCGGCGCTAAAGAATGATTTAGGTGCTGAAATTGTCGGAGAGGCACGTTCTAACCAGGAGCTATTAGAGATCATCGAAAATTTTGGAACTGACGTCGTTATTATTGATTACACTTCTGATGGATTCGATATAGACGTTTTGCCAAAAGTTTTAGGGATAGACGCCGAGATTAAAATGTTAGCAATAACCCCTGAGCAATCAGCAAACACACTTGTTGACGCGCTGAAGTCAGGCGTGATGAGTTATGTTAAAAAGGACTGTTCTCTAGCGGAAATTATAGAAGCGGTAAAGGAAACTGGTATTGGGAATAAGTTTTTCTGTGGTCAAATTCTAGAGACAATTCAAGAGGCAAATCTTGATGTTGATGACATTGATTTCGATGCTTTTTCTTGTGAGCCAGTAATCTTGTCCAAACGAGAAATCGAGGTTATTGTGCTAATCTCCGAAGGTTTTACAAATGGAGTAATTGCGGAAAAATTATTTTTAAGTAATCACACGATCAATACGCATCGGAAAAATATCTTATCAAAATTGGGGGTGAAGAATACGGCAGGGATTGTCATGTACGCTGTAAAAACTAACCTCATCTCACCCAATAAATTCCTCTTTGCAGGGGAGTTGGTTAACTAATTTGTCTTCCTCTTAATAATATTGTATCTTCAAGTGAACCTTTCTATTCAATGGGTGTACAGGTTCGTAAATTGTGATGTTATGCGCACATTAATAGTGTTTATTGGAATATTTATCAGTGGTCTCTCTTATGCTCAGCTTAATGAGATTGAGCTGAATACGACTACTAACTCAGTAGAGCCTGCTTCGAATGCAGTTAAGTTGTCAAACGGGGTCAATATCCCAGAAGAATTTGAACAAGATTCTACGGTAATTGAGATAGAATCTGAAGAGCTTGAAGGTGACGTAGGCAAAAGAAAATATTTAGAGAGAGGTCGAGACAAGAAGAAAGCTCAGGCTAAAGAATTGAAAGTAGAGCGGAAATTAGAAACTCCAAAACCAGTTTCTCCTGCTCAACCTTCGGCATTAGAAAAGGAACCAGTGCTGGATTTGAAAGATGAAGAAGCTGAATATGGTCTTGGGAGTTCATCTACATTATCCAGCTCAGCTAGTACGGAAGTTTATAGAAATAATACCAGCACTTTTAGTGCTACAAAAGATCGAGCAAATACGCAAAGGAAACAGCGATCTCCTTCCATCGAACAACAGGTTCAAATGGATGCAGCCGTTGATTATTTCGAAGATATCGCGCCAGCATCTTTTGAGTATAACTATTTCAAATATACTGCTGGAAACTACGACGTAAATCTTTTTGATAATTTGCAAGTTGCGGAAGAATCAAGACCGAATAACGCAGATGTTCATGTTCAAATGGCCGGTTATTATATGATCAAAAATGAATCAGATAGCGCCTTAGTTTATATGGATAAGCTAATCGAATCTGAACGTCTAGCTGATAATGTAGTTCAATATGCTGGAGATGTTCTGCGCTCTGTGCCAGCAGAAGGTATATTAATCACGCATGGTTTTGACGACAGCTATGGAGCTTATTATGCGCAACAAAATAATTTAATTCGGCCTGATGTAACACTTATGTCGCTTGATTTTATGCAAAGTGAATTCTATAGAGAAACACTTAAAGAGGGAGGCTATAAGTTACCGGAATCGGATGTTATAGATGTCGACTATCTTAATGAATTCTGTCAGTTGAATGAGGAGAAAAAGTTAAGTATTTCCTTGACGACACCAAAGGAGTATTTTAAACCAATTAGTGGTAAGCTCTTTGTTGTTGGATTGGTTTTTGAATACCATAAAGAGAAATACGATAATTTTTACAAGAACGATTATCTCTGGAATGAGGAGTTTGCCAAAAGTGTAATTTTTAATCCCGTTGATGAAAAAGGTAAGCAGTTGTCTGCTAATTACCTGCCCATGCTCCTTCATCTAAGAAAAGTTTACGATCAACGCGGTGAAGATGACAAGCGAGATGATGTCGATGAAGTCAGTGATAAGGTGGGAGTGCAAAGTAAAAAATATGAACAGGTGCAAAAAGTGAAAGCATCGTACTGAATGCGATTAATACGACCTCAATATAAGTCAATATCTGACGAAGAGCTCATGATAGCTGTTTCCAAAGGCGATAAACGAGCCTTTGACGAAATCTATGCGCGCTATTCTGGACCATTGCTGGGGTATTTTATTCGAATGTTATGGAAGGATCGAGAGAAAGGAGAAGATTTTGTCCATGATATCTTCGCTAAAATCATTCGAAAGCCTGAATTGTTTGATCCTACAAGGAAATTTAAAACCTGGGTGTATTCCGTAGCGAACAATATGTGTAAAAACGAGTACAAGAAGCAGGAGGTTCGAAAGAACACTAGTAATGGGCTCGATACACATTATGCTGTGAGTGATGTTAATGCGAACGTACTGAGTGAGGTGCAAGATAGCTTGTTCAGGGATGAATTCGAACAAAGTTTAGAGGACCTAGATGAAAAGCACAGTGGTGTTTTTAAATTGAGACATATTGAAGGGCTCTCCATTAAAGAGATTTCTGAAGTGCTAGAAATTAGCGACGGAACAGTGAAGTCGAGACTGTTTTATGCAACAAAGTATCTCGCGGCAAGTTTGTCAGATTTTAATCCCGTAATTAATAGATAAGATGAAAAGGGACGTTATAGATATAGTAAAAGAAAAAGATTTTAGTGCACTTACAGCCGCTGAGCGAAAGGAGCTTGAGAATCTTTGTGAGACGGAAGATGAGTACAACCATCTGAAGCAAGTACTCTTGGGGGTAAATGCAATGGATTGGTCAAATCCTCAACCTAAAAATGAGACGAAAGATCGCTTAGATGTTCTTTTTGCACAAACCCATCCAAAGGCTGCAGGAGCTTGGTACAGCAGTACCCTTACTTTGTTAATGCCGAAAGATAAACCTATCCATCGGCAGCCATTACTTCAAATTGCTGCACTCGCACTATTGGTCTTTTTGACTGTGCCTTTTCTTACTTCAAATGACCTAACGGAGAATCAAGTGTTAGTTGCCGATAATAAGCTAGAGCAAAACGAGAATAAAGAAATTGAATCAGATCAGTCTAGTAGCGACTCGGAAATTGAAATTCCTAAATCAGATGAATTGATAAACGAGGAAATTGAGTGAA
>JBLHPQ010000026.1:0-39911 GCA_047624355.1 Flavobacteriaceae bacterium
ATAATTTTGTTCGAATCGGATCTGATACCCGAGGAGAAACAGCAGATCACTATTTTGTAGACGCGAAGGGAACCGTTTACATGGAAAAGTAATCTATCCAAGCATTCCAAATAGGTAAACAGTACGTAAAAAAAGGATGCAATCATTGCTGATCGCATCCCGAAACTAAACGATTACTCCTCAGGTGCAGGTTGTAGATATCTCCAGTACGCTTCGTGCTGCACCACTCTATCTAATAATGTTCAGCCGCTGAAAAGGTTAACAAACATTTCTAGCAACATCCTCATTATAGTCATCGAGGAGAAACTTACTCACCCCATGTAACGCACTAGTTATCTATTCGTTACATTTTTGGCACGCTACTTGTTATTACACTATCACACAACTTAAACTTTGAACTATGAAAAGCAATAACAAAAATACCACAGCAGTACAGATGATGTTAACAGGATCTCTCGACGAATATTTAGTATACATTAAAGGTCTTTCAACCAATAAAGCATAGATGCAACGTTTTATAGCTAAAGCAAATCAGAAATAAGGTCAATTCCATCGGGAGTTGACCTTTTTTTATTTCACACTATCTTGCCACCTAATTATCGGTAATCCAATTTGGAATTCGGAATAATGGTATTATCTTTCGGTATGGGGAAATTGCTTAAAATTTGTACGCGCAAGGAACGTCGAGCTCCTATGGAGACATGTACTCAGGCGGAAATCACGTTTGAGAATGGGGTTGGTAACGACTCAAGAGGAAAGCATAAAGGTAAGAGACAGGTTACAGTGATGGCCCTTGAAGATTGGAACGCCGCGTGTGCCGAGTTAGCCGTGGAAGTTTCCTGGACAACACGAAGAGCTAATTTACTCATCGAAGGAGTTGAATTGAAAGATACAACTGGTGGTATTCTTCAAATTGGGAATTTTCAACTTGAAATTACAGGCGAATTAGTCCCATGCGAGCGAATGGATGAACAAGTTTCGGGACTCACAAAGGCACTTTCAACAAATTGGAGAGGCGGCGTGACGTGTAAAATCCTTAGTGAAGGTAGTGCTAACGAAGGGGATGATGTTGTACTTGTACTCCCTGATTCCAATCCTAGTTAATCGTCCCTTCAAAAACATCAACACCCGATGGCTGAGGATTTCCAGCAATTCTTCTCCACGAAGTAATTTGTCCTACATGCGTTAGCGCATCTGCAATAGGTCCATTCAGTACATACCAAAAAGCATAGTCGTTATTTCTTCTTCTAAGGTGGATAGTACAAATCTTCAGTTCGTCATCGGTCATTGACTTTAAGCGTGTGCTTAGTTCGATTAAATTCTGAAGGGTGGCCAATCTAATTTCATCGAACGTTTTTAGAGAGCGATCCAGTTCTTCTAGCCCACCAAATGTTTTATTCGAGATATGTGCCAATTGATACAAATGACGAATCAACTGCATCATGTCCATACTTCCTTCCACTGGACAGAAATCAATTTCATTTTGCGTAAAGTTCTCAGTAGCCCATCGATATCGAAACCCGAGCCCATCTACAAATCGGGCAATGGTGTTAGGTGCAGAAACCTGTTCTGGAGTACTAGGTATTTCATTATAGGGAAGCAAGGACATACTTTCTTGTAATTCAATTTTTGAGACTAGCTCATTTCGTAATACCTATCAGCTGATTCAGTCTCAAAGGCAACAATAAGCGAAAATCCAATTAATAGTCCGAAAATGATTCTCATAATCAATTGCTTTCACCCTTTATCCTGCGGCTATAAAATCATCTAGGACTAATTTATTATCTCCTTTAGAGAAATAGATCATAATAGCACTTCCAATTTCATTTCCATCTTCATCTATTCCGGTTTCCTCAGCATGAAATTCGAGCTGGTCGGTACCGTTTGCGTCTGTAGCAATTAAATCACGGAATGACGTTGCCTTCAATTGATCAAGCATCTTTGGGCTAAGAACTAACATCAGCATGCCTACATCGACATCTTTTGATCTTGTCATAGAAGATATTCCGGCATTATCACCATTGGTGACAGCCATTTTGAACGCCTCCCAACCCTTTTCATACTCGGACATTTCAGTTTCAACATCTTCTGAAGGAGAAATCTCGTCTTGCATCTCATCAACAAGTTCGTCTACTTCACCTTCGATAGACCCCTCTATTGATTCAGCACTTTCCCCACAAGAGAGTACCAGCAACGATAAACTGACAATTGACACTGTTTTTTTTAACATAATTACTCCTTTAGATTGTTAATAATGATTAGGTAGATTCAACTAGCTAATGCAAGTTTTTTATTTGCTAGGTTAGAACATAGTGAAAAACACTTTTTCTGGTGTCTGGAATTTCAAATAACGAACTGTAATCAATGGTTACAATTTACGATTATATCACGAATATTGGCTGTAGCCTTTGTTGAATTATCCGTTTTTAAGAATTGACGGTCGGTTGTGCCTAACAATCCAGTATGAATCGAACAGCGAAGCAACAGGAATAATTTTGCCCTCGTCTATTGGTCAAGTGATCAAATCGTATTCGCCATCAGTAATGACGCTTCCACTTCCGAAATTGGAGAAAGGAATATACTATATGACTGTTGTTACCACAGAATCTAGGGCTACAAGAAATTTCATAATCAAATAAGATTTGTAATTTACACCTATGGAAACCATCAAAAACAGAGCGGTAGGTGTATTGATTATACGCTTAATATTAGGATTAATATTCTTGATGCAAGGCTTCGGAAAAGTCTTCACTATCGGAGTTGAGAATGTCTACAATGGTTTCTTCAAAGTAACGTTTCATGGCTATTTACCAGAAGCGATAACTTACGCTACAGCCTATTACACTTCATACATTGAACTTTTAGGCGGACTTCTTCTGATCATAGGTTTAAAAAGAGATCTTTCACTCTATTTTCTAGGATCGGTTCTCATAATTGTTTCATTTGGACATGGATTAGTCGAGCCAATTTGGGAATTAGATCACGTAATGTATCGTTTGATTTTACTCTCGGCGCTGCTACTCCTGCCAAAGACATGGGACATTTACTCACTTGACAACCTACGATCCAAGGGCAAGAAAAATTAGGTCAACTTTAAACCGATCACGCAGACATCATCTACTTGTTCGAGATCTCCCTTCCATAGATCAAAAAGCGCTGTGAGACCTTCTCCCTGTTCCACCATTGACTTGTGCGCTAAACCTAGCACCTCTTTTTTCAACTGAGTCGATTTGAACTTCTTTCCAGCCTCCCCTCCAAATTGATCTGCGAAACCGTCTGAGAACAAATACAACTGGTCATCAGGCATTAAGAGTATTCTTTTCTCCGTAAAATCATGCATTGTTGGGTAGGGTCCAACAGGTTGCTTATCAGATTTAAACTCCAATAATGACAGCTCCGAACCTTCTAAAACACGATCGGCTTCATTCCAGATTGCACCCACATTCTTTCGCACGATCCAAAGTGGGTTGTTTGCTCCTGAGAATTCAAGGTATCTTTCTCTGCGATGAATAGCACACAAGCTAATATCCATCCCATCTTCTACTTTATTATCACTTCGGGCAAACGTCTCGATGACCAATTCTCTCGTTTTCGTCAGAATCGCTGCTGGTGACGTGATATGAAACTCATTCAACACTCTTTGAAGCGCATTACTGCAAACAACGCTTACCATCGCTCCAGGAACGCCATGTCCAGTGCAATCTGCAGCTGCAATGTAGATCATATGATCTGTTACGCCAAACCAATAAAAATCGCCACTCACGACATCCTTGGGACGGAAAATCAAGAAACTATTCGGCAGATGTTCATTAACTTCCGCGCGGGTTGGAAGAATAGCTGTCTGTAGGCGCTTTGCATATTGAATAGATGCTGCCACAGATCGATTATGCTCTTCTACAATGTCATTCTTTTCTAATAGGACTTCGTTTAGGCTTTTCCTCTTTCGATTCGTACTGACAACAAAAAGTAAAGATGTTATGAGGATTAATCCGCCAAGTACACCTACAACAATCCAAGATCGTTGATCGGCTATTTTCTTCTGATCTACAGCACTCAACATCCGGTAGTGCTCACTTTGAACGATACTGTCGTTGTATGCTTTCATTTTCATATCTCGCTTGACGCTCCCTACCACAATCTCACGACTTCGTTTTTCTTCGTCATCAATTTCTTTGAGTAGTAAAAACTCCTGTGTGGATTTATACGCGGCTTCAAAATCGCCAACTTGTTCGAAGTACTTTGCTTCTAGTTCGAAGTATTTCATCCTATGATGTCCGAGATCATGTTTATCAATTCTTTCATCCACAATCTTTAGTATACTTCGGATGCTATCAGTCGAAATATGGATGAATCGCCGTTCACCTAAATTCAATAATTGATGAACATAGGAATCCATATCCTCATTTTCTTGATGCATATTAAGTGACGCTGTAATCATCATATGCTTCTCAAATTCAGTAAGGCTATTTCCTTCCATAATTGCGTAGGAAAAATACGTCGAGGCCAAACCAGCTACGTTATCAAGCGTGTCATAAATTGCAATTGCTCGTTCAAAGTAATAAATCGCGCTATCAATTTTACCAAGGTGTTTATAACTGACAGCAAGCGCATTGCAAGATATCGCCTCCCCTTTGTTGTTATTTGAAATAACTTCATCATTTAAGCTCTCCAATTCATACTTTAACGCTTGTTGATGCAAACCAATATCTGTATAAATCACCGCAATATTATGCAGTGCATACGTCTTCCCTTGTTGAGCCCGATCACGCTTCTCTGGGTCCTTGATCTTCAATAAAATTTTCTCATTTGCCGTCAGAGATTTAAGCTGATACTCAAGACTTTTCTTAAATAAATCCATCGCTCCATACGCATTCCCGAGATTACCATAAGCGTCTGCTATCCCTTGTTGATCTCCAGCCTTTTTATAGAATTTGAGTGAAGCATAATACTGAGTACGTGCCTCCTTAAATGCAGAAATATCCTCATAGTGCCAGCCCATATATTGATGTGCGCGAGCAATGTATACATCATCTTTAGACCATAGCGCATAGATCATGGCAGAATCAGCATACATCTTAGCCTTCTTCATGTCAATGTATTCGACATCTTGAAAGCCAACAAAGCATCGTGTAGCCTCTTTCTCATAATCTACTTGCGAATTACCAGCGAACGATAACAGCAGTAAAACGAGACAACTAATGATATATGAGTTAAATAGGCGCACCTATCAAAAATAGAACTTCTAAGCGACTCGGCAAAGTTCCTTGAAAATTGAATAACACTTGGCACATTAATTCAGTCATATTTTTCATCATATTCTGACTTTTAGTATCTTTCCTCATCTTAATTAACTATGGCAGCAAAGAACAAATACAAGCTTAAAAAGCTAAGGACCTACACAACTAAAGAATGGTTTGTCGACGAGAAAATGTACTGCTATGTCTTTCTTGGGAAAAGCACAGACTACCTAAGAGCGGAGTTAAGTCTTTATAATATACTTTTCGATGAGAAGGATTGGTCCTGTACCATTAAATATGAAGCGTATAATACTGGAAAGTCAAGCGAAAAGGTATTTGAATACGAACAAAAGTGTGACATTTCCAAAGCAGAAAACATCTACAACTTCAGATATGGATGGGGAAATAAATCTAAAACCCACTGGAAAAAGGGCGAATATGAATGGAAAGCATACGTCGATAATGAACTTGTTGCAACTACTAAATTTTATGTAGAGGACGCTGGAGAAGTAACGGCGACGGAGAACCCATTCTTTGATATCCAAACTATCAAATTCTTTGAGGATGGAAAAACAGCCAAGCCGTCGAAAGATAGAACTTACATGACTCAATTCGTTGCAAATGAAACGAGATATATCAGCACAGAACTAACTTTACGAAACAAATTAAAGACTCCTTGGAACTGTGAACTTCAGTATTATTACTATGATGAAAATGGTCGTCTTCGTGGGCAATCGAACAAAGTATTTAAAGTTGATGGTGAATTCAAGACCACGACCTTTGCATGGGGAAATGATTCAAAAGATATCTGGAAAGATGGAGCTTTCTCCCTTGAGGTAATCTTCATGAATCAACGAATCGCAATCGTTCCTTTTAACGTTGGTGCCCAATGGATGGCGGGTACACCAGATATTGCCAATTCAGAACTTGTTCTTGGCAGCAAAGCAGCGCGCGTCCCTGATGATCGATCGCTTGAAGAATTGCTAGGAACACTGGATGAACTCGTTGGATTAACAGAAATAAAATCTCAGATTCGAGAATATATCGAATACCTGAAATTTGAGAAAATCAGAAAAGATAAAGGACTGAATTCAACAAAAGAACTAAAGCTTCATACCGTGCTCACGGGCAATCCTGGAACAGGAAAGACGACGGTTGCAAAGCAGCTCGGAAAGATATATAAAGCTATGGGCTTACTCACCATTGGACACATTCACGAGGTTGATCGTGCAGATCTAGTTGGAGAATACATTGGACAATCTGCTCCAAAAGTACGAGAGGCAATCAAAAAAGCGCGCGGCGGAATCCTTTTTATCGATGAGGCATATGCTCTTTATAGGAAGGGTACTCGGAATGATTACGGTCATGAGGTGATTGAAATTCTACTAAAGGAAATGTCTGACGGCCCAGGGAATTTAATCGTTGTTTGCGCTGGTTACCCTGCGGAAATGTCCGCGTTTATCAATTCAAATCCTGGACTAAAATCACGATTTTCACACTTCTTCCATTTCCCTGATTACATGCCAGAAGAACTGATGGCAATTGCAGATCTTGGATTCAGCCAGCGACAACTTAGCGTAACTGATGACGCTAAAGAATTACTCTTTAAGCAGCTAACGAAGTCCTTTCGAGCCAGAAACAGAAGCTTTGGAAATGCACGTTTCGTGATGTCTGTCGTAGATGAGAGTAAGCGAAATATGGCGCTCAGACTCATGAAAGCTGAAAACACAGAGAAGTTAACCGCAGAAGAACTCTCGCAAGTCGTTAAGTCAGATGTGCAAGAAGTTTTTGCGACATCTCATACAAAAAAGCTACAATTACAAGTTGATAATGAAATGCTAAAAGTGGCATTACATGAATTGGATTCCCTGATCGGAATGGACAATGTCAAAACTGAAATTAGAGAGCTGGTCAAATTAGTGACTTACTATCGTGAGATTGGAAAAGATGTTCTCAATCAATTTGTAATGCATAGTGTTTTTACTGGAAATCCTGGAACAGGAAAAACGACGGTTGCCAGAATTTTCGCACAAATATTTAAAGCACTTGGGTTAATCGAACGAGGACATTTGGTTGAATGCGATCGAGAATCTCTCGTTGCCGGATTTACTGGACAAACAGCTATTAAAACGGCCAAAATAATCGATCAAGCCATGGGAGGTGTTCTCTTTATTGATGAAGCCTATGCACTGGTAAATGGTAACAATGATTCCTTCGGACACGAGGCTGTTCAAGCCATATTAAAGCGCATGGAAGACAATAAGACATCATTTATTGTCATCGCCGCTGGCTACCCACGCAACATGCATGAATTCCTCTCCGCCAATCCTGGATTGAGATCTCGGTTTGAAAAGACAATCACTTTTGAAGATTATTCGCCAAAAGAACTCCTCGACATTTCCATCTACATGATGGATCTGGAAAATCACCTATTCGATGAAGAAGCATTAACGCGTTTAAATGTTTGCCTAACAGAGGCATTCGACTGCCGTGATGAGCACTTCGGAAACGCTCGATTTGTCAGAAAAATCGTTCAACAAACAATCAGAGATCACAATTTACGCCTCGCCGATGTTCCGTCATTAGAGAGAAGTTTAGAAATGATTGAAACGATCACATTAGAAGACCTTAGAAACCTCCCAGATCCAACAACGGCTGGAGGAACATCTCGCAAAATTATTGGATTTTAAACGACTATTTATGCCCCTTAAAGACGACTTTCTATTAAACCCCGAATACCGACACCTAAATCATGGTTCATTTGGTGCATGCCCTAAGCCAATTTTTGAAGATTATCAAAAGTGGCAATTAGCCCTCGAACGGGATCCCGTTCAGTTTTATGTTCATGACGGCAATGCCCACCTTCAAAAGTCAAAAGAGGCGTTGGCCGAGTACATTAATTGCGACGCTGATGATTTGGTCATGACCATGAACCCATCCTATGCTATTAATATCATTGCAAAAAGTTTCTCGTTAAGTGCTGGTGATGAAATTTTGGCGACAAATCATGAATATGGCGCTTTAGATAGAACATGGACCTACTACTGCGAAAAAGCAGGAGCAAAATATGTGCAACAGGAAATCCCGATTCCTCTTCAATCAAAGGAGGAGTTTATTGAATCGTTCTGGAAGGGCTATACGCACAAGACAAAAGCAATATTTATTAGTCATATTACAAGTACGACCGCCATTATTTTTCCAGTGAAAGAAATTTGTAAGCGTGCGAAAGAACTAGGTTTAATCACCATTGTTGATGGAGCTCATGTACCTGGACACATTCCCTTAGATCTTTCTCAAATCGAAGCTGACATTTATACAGGCGCCTGTCACAAGTGGATGCTCACGCCAAAAGGATGCTCATTTCTATATGCTAAAAAGGAAATCCAAAATCAATTTGATCCGCTTCTTATAAGCTGGGGATATGATGCAGAGCTGCCAGGTAAATCGAAATTTTTAGACTATCATCAGCTACAAGGAACACGCGATTATTCAGCCTTCCTGACACTCCCTTCTGCGCTGAAATACTTAAAAGACAATGATTGGGAATCGGTGTCGGCAAAATGTAAGCAAGACATATTAAACAACTATCAATCGCTGTGTGATATCTTCGGTACAGAGCCAATAGTTCCAGTGACAGCTGAATTTCTTGGTCAAATCTGCAGTGTTCCAGTTCCAATTGATGATCCTTCAGTATTAAAGTCCGTACTCTACGACAAATACAAGATTGAGATTCCAGTATTCAAGCTGAGAGATCGAGTCTTTTTGAGACTGTCCGCTCAGGCGTATGTTGACCAAGATGACATTGATTACCTCAAGGATTCATTGAAGGAAATTGTCGCTTCGGGGTTACTGAAGATGCACTAGTTGCTGCTAAAAAAAAAATAATTTCAGATCAATACACGGCTTCAAATTCGCTTTTGATTCTCCGATTTACTATCTTAAGCACCAAACCCGTTACTATCGGATAGGTTTTTGTTATGTAAGAACAATTCCAATGTCTATGAAAAATATGGTCGGTACGCTTTTTCTCCTGTTTATAGGAAATACATTATTTGCTCAATCAGCAACGATCTATTTCGAAACGGCAGAATATGAGTTAACAGCGGAAGCTAAAGCAGAATTGAATACATTTAAAAAAATGGCTATCTCATCTCCTACTGCACGTATTAATCTAGTTGGACATACAGATAGAACGGGACATAACGAGTATAACGAAGACCTGTCAAAGAGACGCTCAGCAGCCGTAGCGAATTACCTGATCGGAATTGGCGTAACGAATCAATTTAACATCGATTGGAAAGGAGAAAACCAAATCATCTCGAAGGATGGAACAGATCTTTCAAAAGCAAAGAATCGCAGGGTAACGCTTGAGTTGTCTAATGAGGTAGCGCCTGGATCATCTTTCTTCTCAGAATTTCGAAAGGAGCCAGAAGTGAAAATAGCATCAGCCACGACAGAGACGAATTTAGCTTTTAGCAATGGAACTGAAATAACTATACGACCGAATGACCTTGAACTCATCGACCTGACTGCACCAATTGAAGTCGAAGTTGAAGAGTATTATCAAAAAGGCGATTTTGTATTAGCAAACTTAACGACCACCACAACAAGCGGCAAACTTTTAGAATCAAAAGGAATGGTCAACATTGTACTAAAGCAAAACGGAGAACCAATCGCCTTAAAGACGGGCACTGCGATTCCCATCAATTTCCCGGATCGGTCAGAAGGTGACAAGACAATTTTGTTCACTGGAGTCGAGCGAAACAATGCGATTAAATGGAAAGCTCAAGGTTCTAAAGGCTTAAGTGGAAGCTGGACCGTAGGAAAATCTTATATGTTCGACGAGAATCATGACACCGTCTTCATATCTAAAGAACGAATGATCACGGTTAATAATGAAGCTTTTCGCGAGAAAAAATTTTATGAAAAAGGAATCTTAACTCGGATTGATACAACATCAATGGAAAATGAGATTGCTGCAATGAACGCGATCGCGGCTTCTACAGACCTCGGTTGGATCAATTGCGATAGGTTCTATGATAGCGAAGCGAAAAAGGTAGACTTCTTAGTTGAACTTCCAAAGGATACTCCAGCTCACGTCATGCTCGTTTTTAAGGACATCAATTCTGTGGTTAGTTATTCGCATCGTTTGAGAAATCAATATACTTTCAGCAATATTCCTGAGGGTATGAATGTCGAGATAATTGCATTTGTTGAAAAGGATGAAATGGTTGATTTCGGGAGACAACTAGCTACAACAGCAAAAAAAACGATCGCGATGAGCACCTTAACAGAGGTGAATAAAGAAAATCTTCCTGAGCTACTAAGTGATTTGTAGATAGCATCTCCATTATGAATAAATTGACAATTTTCACCTATTTCATTCTATTTGTACTTCCTTTTACCTCTTTGGGTCAGGGAATTGATGCAACTAACGATCAGTTCATCGGCCAAAAGATCAGCGCGCAGGAAGTCTCGTATTTAAAGATTGGCGTACGCCAAGCTATGGTTCAGAATCAGTCACTTTATCTCGAACTTGCAGGCTCCGGTGGTTTTGGATCATTAAATTTTGAATGGAAGTTCCGCACGCGCGGACATTTTCGTTGGATGCTTCGAACGGGAATTAGCGGGAGCTATATCGATGCAAATAACGGTGCAGTTCTGATTTTTCCACTTATGGTTCACGCCGTCTATTCGCCAAACGTTCAAAAACATTCTATTGATTTTGGAATCGGACAATCTCCATCTATCACAACAAATGGTTCCTTCTTCGTTCGTACACCAATCTCAATTGGTTACAGATTAGAACCACAAGACAAGAGAGTTTTTTACCGCTTTTCCTATACTCCTATTGTCTCCAATATTGTTAATTTTCAATGGGAGCATTGGGGCGGAATCACTATTGGATATAAATTAAAACCACACTTTTGAGAGTAGCAACATTCATCCTTAGTCTATTGATTCTTAGTGCATGTAATAAGAAGAAGTTCTTTGATGGGCCAAATAGTTATGTGGATGACTTTGAAAGTTATACCTCTTTCGATGAGCTCACAGCTGGAGACGATCTAAATTGGTCTTTCACACAAATAACGCGTGAAGCAAACACTATTGTATTGAGTACGGAACAAGCACATTCCGGAACCAATAGCATAAAGTTCAACGCTGATTCTGGTGCCGATGGCGATGCCTCTAAAGCCAGTTTAGTAAAGCAAAAGATGGCATTTTATGATGGAGAAACGGTTCGAGCATCTATTTGGTATTACATCGAAGGAACACAAACTCTTGATTGGTTATTTTTACTCGATATTGAAGAACAAACAGCAATCGGCGCAGGCCCTGGAATGCGCGTAGCAAATATTGGAAGTGCTAATAATGCTATCGTCGAATTTAAATATCCTGAGCCAGTTATCTATCAAGAGACAAGTAGCTTGCCAAGGGATCAGTGGTTTGAACTCACGTTGGAAACGAAGCTCTCACAAAAGAAAAAAGGATGGGTGAAACTCTACCAAGACGGTCAATTGATTCTAGAAAAGAAAGCTATTAAAACACTTCCAAAAGATATTTTGTATCAAAACCAAGGTACTAAAGGAATGTACACGAGCATTGAGATTGGAATCACTGCGAACTCACGTGATAATGCCTCAGTGGTATACGCTGATGACTTCTCTATAAAAGTAATCGATTAATACATTTCGAGTTTCTAGAATCACGACTCTTACAAATTGTCATAACATTGCTTTGAATTTGTATTTTTGCCTTGAACTTTTCAATCAGATTGGGTTTCATAATTCAATTTTTTGCGTATCTTAAATAGCAATGACAACAACAAACCTACCCGAATCTGATGCAATAGCCGATTTCACCGAGCAATTTATCAACCAGACGAATCGTTCTATCTTTCTCACTGGAAAGGCCGGAACAGGAAAGACCACGCTCTTACAAAAGATCGTAAAGTCTACCTACAAACAGGCCGTGATTGTGGCTCCCACAGGAATTGCAGCTTTGAATGCTGGAGGAGTTACGATTCACTCCTTCTTTCAGTTGCCATTTGGCGGATTCATTCCAGATTTCAACTTTCCTGCCTCCTTCAACAACAGCGTTAAGCTAGAGAATAAGTCGACCATGTTGCATCACTTCAATATGAACAAGACGAAGCGAGCGATTATTCGAAACCTGGAGTTACTGATCGTAGATGAAGTTAGTATGTTGCGTTCTGATGTACTTGACGCGATGGATTGGATGTTGCGAAACGTAAGAAAAGTGAACGAACCCTTTGGTGGACTTCAAGTCCTTTTCATTGGTGATTTATTACAACTGCCTCCTGTTGTGAAACCACAAGAATGGAACTTCTTACATCATTACTACAAAAGCCCATTCTTCTTCGATTCACATGTCATCCAACAAGTAAAACCGCTCTACATTGAATTGCAGAAGGTTTATCGACAGAGTGATCAGGACTTCTTGGACATCCTGAATAATCTTCGTAACAACGAGATCACACCAAGCGATATTGAGGTACTTAATAAATACGTAGACCCTAATTTCAAAGCAATCGATCATGACGATTACATCACATTAACCACTCATAATGCTGATGCAGATCGAATCAATAAAGATGCACTCCAGCGATTGGAAGCTTCGGAAACGTCATTTAAATCTGAGGTAACAGGAAATTTCCCAGAACACCTCTTCCCTATTGATGATTCGCTAGCTCTCAAAGTTGGTGCTCAGGTAATGTTCATTAAGAATGATATTTCTCACGAGAAAAACTTCTACAATGGAAAGATGGGCGTCATCGAGAGTTTGAACAAGCATGAAATAAAAGTCAACTTTCCAGAAGAAAAGAAATCTATTGAGGTAGACAAATATGAGTGGAACAACATTCAATATCAAATGAATCCATCTACGGGCGAGGTGGAAGAAAAGACACTTGGGACGTTTGTTCACTATCCACTCAAACTCGCTTGGGCAATAACAGTTCATAAAAGTCAAGGATTAACCTTCGACAAAGCCGTTATCGACGTTTCTAAGGTCTTCGTGCCTGGCCAAGCTTACGTTGCCTTATCTCGCTTAAGATCACTTGAAGGACTCGTTCTACTCAACCCTATTCAGAACAGCCGGCTATCGGTAAATCACAATGTTGCCGAATATTCTCAAGCACAAGATGACACGCTCGACTTACAACAGTCGTTAGATGATGGAAAGTATGCCTATTTGAATAGTGTTTTAGTCCGCGCATTCGATTGGATTGAATTAACCAATAAATGGAGAAGTCACAGCATTACCTACAAGAGTCACGGAAGCAAGTCTCAAAAAGGAAAAAATCTCGCTTGGATTACACAGCAGGTCCAAGTACTTGAGTCGAGCATGGAAGCCTCTCGCAAATTTCGTAATCAACTGAATCATCTCTTTACACAGCATAATGTGGATCTGGAGCATATCTTATCACGTACTGAAGCTGCCTATAGCTACTTTTTCAAAACATTCGATGGACTGCTCTACACTAACCTCAAGAAGATGGGTGAACTTCAGCAAAAAAGTAATACGAAGCAGTACAACGAAGAACTTGAAGAGCTCGATCAGCTGACAACAGAAACGATTTTGCGTATTAAAAAAGCACGAAAAATTGTAGAATGCATTGTGAACGGACTACCACTTGAGAAAAATCAGCAGTGGGAAGAGGAAATCATGCATTACAAATTGGCGAAGATTGAGGTGGTTAAAGCTGAATTACGCCAAGCAAATACTGGATTCGATTTTGACACAGATTTCATCCAGATCAAAACAAAAAACGCTCGGAAGAAAAATACTTCAACAGGCTCCAAATCGAAGAAAATCTCGACCTACGACAAAACACTTGAAGCAATTAAAGCAGGTGATAGTATTGAGAATATTGCACGCGAACGTCAATTGGGTAAAAGCACGATATATTCTCATTGCGAGCGACTAATTCGAATGGAAAAAATCGAATTGAGTGATGTGATGGATGCTAAGAGAAGAAATAAATTGAGCGACCTGTTTGAAGAAAATGATGGTATGTCAGTCTCGGATTTGAAAGAGAAATTCGGTTCTAAATTCACGTGGGATGAACTGAAACTCTACCGTGCTTCGTTGATTATCTAGGTGCTGAAAGACAGTATAATCAGGAAACAGTATAACCCTAATTATTTATTCCTTGGCATGTATGGTATGTCAATGAGTGGATAAATTACTTCTTGAACATAATCAGAGTAAGGCGTTTCAGTTTCGATAAGTTGTTGTTTACGCTTCTCCAATTCCGGTTTGACAATTTTCACACGTTCTGCCATTGATATTAAGGTCTCCGCGCTATATTCATCCACCTCACTTAAGTGCGTATTATCATAGAAGAGAATGCATAAGGCCTCGAGTAGAACAGCCCTTTTTCTGATTGTATACGCTTCGTTATCAATACCGCCTAGAATTAAAACAAGATTATCCATTTCTGCCAAACAGATAGCTTCATCTTGCTGATCGAAATAGAGACTATCATCGGTTGACCATACAACGAATAATTCCTGATCTAACGTTACGTGAGGCAAAGACATTGACTGGTATTCAGTGCTCGAACATTTAGGACAAGCTACTCCTCCAAATTTCCTGAATGCATCGTCCGTAAAAGCGGCTTCAAATTTCGTTAGCTCCCAAGAGTTTTCGGTAGCGCAATGCTTGCAAAGCTTTAGAATTTTATAGCTCTCCTTCATGGGATAAACTTAGAATCTCACAATCAATTTCAGATTGAATCTCCGAGCGGTTAAAAAGTTTGGGATGGCATAGTAAGTACCTTCCACATCTTGAATCCACTGTTTCGAGAGTACATTATTAACTCCAAGCAAATTGAATACTTCAAAAGAGATAATTGCATCCTCGAAATTTCGCGTCCAAAACGTTTCATCAGCCTCCGCTTTTTTAATATCGTCAGGCGTTAATTCGTCGGCCACTTTCCTTTTGTTCATCGCTATATCGCGCTGCTTCTTCTTGTAGAGGAAATCATAGGACATCCCAATATCAACGCGGAAATATGAGCGCAATCGCAACGTATCTTTGTAGCGAACAAAATCTGGTGGACCATAAGGAAGTGGTGTGCCATATTGAATCCCAACTTGAACACTAAAGCTCTCGTATTTTGGCATTCTATCTTGAATTAGCGCTCCAAAATTAACCCATTGATCCGTTGGTCTCGGAATATAACCAGGCTCTACACGAACACTGTCAGTCACATTCTGATCATCACTAAACCCGAAGATAATTTTCTCTCCAGCGGCATTATAATAATCAATGTAATAATCGCCTAGAATGTCCTCTTTGGTAGATAAGAAGCCAGCTTTAAAATAAGTCTCAATGCCTTCTACAAATTGACCATGTAGATTAAAATCGGCGCCATAAGCGTACGCGACTGCTTCGTTGGTCGCATAATAACGCGTCCTAACATTTTCTATCTCATAAGGATTGACATCCCACATGTATTTATAGTACGCTTCTGCGGTAAATTTAAATGGACTTTCGCGCCCCCACATGCTGAAATAAACGTCAGTTCCCGTTACGACATGAAAGGATTTCTGCGCTTTTACATCCAAGTTTAACTCACCATCAAACGTTCTGTATTCTCTATAAAATGGCGGCTGATAATACATTCCCGAAGCCAGTCGGATATTAACCTGTCGACGTTTAATTTTACCTTTATGAACTAGATATGCACGTGGCGAATAGGTAATCGATGCCCTCGGTGTTACGTAAAATTCGTTGTTCGCTGTTGTGTAACCGGCACGCGTGCCGTAGCTAAGATTCCATCTTGCCAAAGATTGATAGATCGTATCTTTATAAGTTGTGTAAGTCTTCGTCCCGTCATTGGCCTTCTTCTTTTTTGTCAACTCAACAATCGCATTTCGTTTGTTATTCGACCAAGTTGAATTCATCTGTATAAATGACGTATAGCGCTGTGACCTCAAGTTTAACTGACCTTTGATTGTTTCCGTTAAAACGAGATTCTCGTCCGTACTTTCTGTCAATGAAAAACCTGCAGAATCGACCAGCGTCCATTCACTCAAAACATCATAGAAATCATCCACTTGGTAATTCACTCCCCAGCGCATTTCATGCTTACTTATGCGTAAACTATCAGCACTGTTAAAGCGAGCTCCGAAATCATGATCACCATGGTGATACACATTTATTATCGTTGCATTCAATCGATTACGAGCATGCGTTCTATAAGAACCGACTCCTAATGTTGCGATCGAATCTCCGAACTCCTCCTTACTCGGATCTGCCTCCAATTCATTGATAAAATACTCGGCCTGGATGTCAAAAAACTCACGCTCGTCTGTATTGAAAACCGTTGCAAAGAATTCTAAATTAGTTTTTTCGTCCACCTCCCATTTTACGGAAGTACCTCCCGTCATTGTTTGGAAACGCGTTTGCTCCTCCCCGTTAAAATAGACGACAAACGAGTAGGCTTCATTGGCCGTTCCAAAATCTGTTCGCTGGGACACTGGTTCAAAACGATAATTATTAGAAGAAAAATGTCCAAGAACCGACCATTTCACTTTTTCCGTAATCGCATAATTCGTTAAAAACTGTGCATCCCAAAAGACTGGATTGTATGCTCCTTTCTGTGGGAGTGAGTTTAATAAATAGCCGTTGGATCGATAACGCGCACCGATGAGATAATCAAAGCGTGCTCCTACTCTGTCTTCAATGTGAGATTCAACCCCTAAAAGAGAAGCTGAAACTGAACCCTTCAGTGAATCCGGACGTTTGTACTCAATATCAAGCACTGATGATAGTTTGTCCCCGTATTGAGAATCAAAACCACCGGCTGAGAAGCGAACATCTTTAACGAGTGCAGAGTTGATAAAACTCATTCCTTCTTGCTGTCCAGATCGAGTCAAAAACGGCCGATAGATCTGAAACCCATTGACATAAACCAGATTCTCGTCATAACTCCCTCCACGAACATTGTAATTGGTAGTCAACTCATTGTTTGAAGTTGCCGGTGTTGAATAGATGAGAAAGCGCTCAGTACTCCCCAACGCGAGTAATTGAAAATCAACTGGATCAAGAATTGGAGCACGGTATGGATTTACGAATGCATTTACCCGAACTCCTTCGACTTCTAGAATTTTAAATACGACATCGTCCAATTGATTAACCCCAGGTTTTAGAGAGACAAATCTATACTTCTGAGATTGTCCATTTTCATCCGTGATACGGTAAACTATTTTCACTGAATCAGTTCGCGAAAAAACAAGTTCATAGGCTCCGTTTGCATCAGAATATGATATGTCCACAGCATCTTCAGAATACACCTTTACATCTACAACAGGATTTCCAGAATTATCAACACAACGCCCTGATACTGTCACTTCTTGAGCAAAGCTGACAGCAGATAATAGGCTAATAAGTAGGACTAGTATATAACGCATTGTGTAATGTTGTTCATCAAACGAAAAAGAATTCCATTTATTTTAGTTTCACTCATTTTCTAAAAGCACGAGCATATCTCGTCCAAAGGGTTGAATAGCATCATACAATTGATGTACTCTACTTTTCACCTGACCATCCGCGCAAAACGAAAGTAAATTCGCTGATCGCTCTTGTAATCCACCATTAGGAAATAGTCGATCCTTGATAAAATCAATGTCCTTCATGGCTTGTTCATGCTTACCCTTGGAATCCTTGACGAGCTTAGCCTTCAATCCTTCCAATTGTTTCTCTAACCTGGCGATTTCTGCATTGGCAAATTGCGACAAGTTCGGATTTACTCCGGTTACACGCTCCATGATTTCATCATTCAACTGATTCTTTAATGCATCTAACTTAGAAAAATCCAAAGTATCCTCACCGTGAGATTGAACATAGCTCTTTTTGAGTTCATCCTTACCCTTAAATACATCAACCCAAGTAAGATCAGTTTTATCCAGTTTTTTAAGCAATGAGCGATCGATCCAAACGACCGAATTTCTAACCTGAATCAATGGGTACTGAATAGCGTAATGCTCAAACGTACTTTTCAATTGGAGCCAATAGGAAATTTCTCCTGCACCACCAATATAGGCTAAGTTTGGTAAAATTAATTCTTGATAAACTGGACGCAACACCACATTTGGAGAAAAGTTCTCTGGCGAAGAATCAACAGCAGTTAGGATTTCAGATTCCGACCATGTCTTATCTCCTGCTGAAAATATTCCGTTATCGAATTCAATGCGTGTTCGGTTTCCTTTCACCGAATAAAACAAATTAATAGGACGAGGAAACACTTGAACGTTAAGACCCTCCTCCTTCATTTGCTCACTCGTCGCAATTACCAATTTCTCCGATTGGCGTTCCAGTAATTCGGCCTTTATGATTGGGGCAAAGCTTGCCTTTAGCGATTTATCATCTCCATCAATGATGACCAATCCATATTCAGAAAATAGAGAATTGACAAGACCGCGTGTTGCATCGGCGAGATTATCACCTGAATATGCATCCAATAAATTCTTGATTTCTTCTTGTTTGTCTTCACCGAAAAATGCAAGAATTTCTGCTTTAAAATCTTCGAATCCTGTCAACTCAAATTTACCGACAGGTCCGCGCTGCTGATAATCGTTCGTCAACTTTTTATTAAATAAGTTCGTTGATTGAATTTCTTCATAATCATGATCCTCAGAAGCCATCCAATAGACAGGAACAATATGATGATCGGGACTAGATTGATTTACTTCTTCTGAGAGCTTAATCACCTGAAGAATTTTCAAAATGAAGTACAATGGTCCAGCCAATAATGTTAACTGATGCCCAGTCGTTACTGTATAAGTCGATTCACTTCTGAGTGCTTCAATATTAGTGAGAACAGCCGCATGAATTGGTTCCTTATTCTGATGAATCAAGGCATCCGCCAATCGATTTCTTTGCTCATCACTAAATGAATCAGATTTCAATTTCAGCTGTTCACCAATGGCTTCTTTTGAAAAGGGATGATGAAGATACGTCGTTAAGCTCTCTTGATCATAACTCAATTTTACTTGATGCTCTGTAAAAAGCCCTGTGTCCTTACGATGGATGTTATCAACCTGCATATGCAAAGGTAATTATCCAATTCAAAAATCACGAAAAACCAACAGAGAACGTATATTTGGAAAAAATTGATTTGTATGCAAGCTATTATTAAGACCGCCAAAGGTGAAATGAAGGTTAATTTATACACGGAAGATGCACCAAAGACGGTGGCAAACTTCGTGAAATTGGCTAAGGATGGATATTACGATGGATTAACGTTCCACAGAGTACTTCCAAATTTTGTAATTCAAGGCGGATGTCCAAATACAGGCGCTGGGAAGAAAGGAATGGCAGGAACAGGTGGGCCGGGATATCAAATTGACTGCGAAGTTGACGGTGGAAATCAACACCATGATCGTGGAGTACTATCAATGGCTCACGCTGGAAAAAACACAGGAGGATCACAATTCTTCGTGTGTCATTCTAGAGACAATACCGCACACCTTGACGGAGTACATACTTGCTTTGGTAAAGTAACTGAAGGTGTAGACACGGTGGATGAAATCAAAGAAGGCGATCGCATTGAGAGCATTACGGTTACTGATTAATATTCTCAGAGATATAAAAAGCCCTTCCATAGCGATTATGGAAGGGCTTTTCGTTTTATAAGTGAATTAGCGTGTCTGCTGATCTCGATACAAATTTCTTCCCGATAGATATCGGCAGAAATTCACTCGTTCTGACAGACGTCGATAAAATATTCTACTGATAGTTAACGGCTGAAATTCAAGCGATCTGTCAGACGACCTAAACTCTTTTGATCCTAAGATCAACGTTTGCTACATATCTTTAACGTAAGCGTCGAAAGCGTCTTTAATATCAGGACATTTTTCTTTGATGGATTCTTTCATCATCTCATTCTTTACTACCTCAGCGTCCAATTCGACGATACACACTCCAAGATTTGAACTTGTCATATCCATTCCTGGAGGATCTACCTTTGATGCGTCTTCCATACAGCTGCAAAGTGTTTCAGCCGCTTCATCATAATCTGATTTTGACGAAGGTCCGCACGAAGCAACCATTAATCCTAGTGCCACGAAGGCTAAAAATCTCTTTTTCATATATGTTTTATTTTTCGATGTCTAATGATCCCTTAAGGATACAAAAAATAATTATAATCGACTCCTTCTGAATTGGATTAACCTATCTTTGAATTTGAAAATTTTCAGATGAAAACAACTCTCCTCCTTGTTCTAGTATGCGCTGCCTCCTTCTATTCTTCCGCAGAAATCAGCTTTATTCGGGTCATGTTCAATACGAATGCATCCTATGCAGCTACGGTCGGATGGAACCAAGTTGATGGAGAAAATCCAATGCTCTTTTGGGGAGAAGTAAATCCAGCAACTTCAAATGACACAGATTTTGCCAAGCATTTTTCAGATTCTTCCGAGATTTATCATGTGAACAAGGCGAAATCGATGGATAATCATTTTGTCCAATTGTCAAACTTGAAAGCTGACCAACGTTATTACTTTTCAATTCGCGATTCGAAAGGATATTCGAAGGTCTATTATTTTTCAACGGTTGCCGATGTTCCTAGCGAGCGTCTTTCGTTTATCGCAGGTGGAGATTCACGTGACTTGAGAGAAGCGAGAACCAAAGGGAATAAAATGGTCGTCAAGTTAAAACCACATGCCGTATTATTTAACGGTGATTTTACAGGATTAGACACTCCAAAACAGTGGGTAGATTGGTTTGAGGATTGGGAACATTCTATCGCGGGTGACGGCAGAGTAACCCCACTAGTGGTAACGCGTGGCAATCATGAACTTACTAATAAATCAATCGTTCATTTATTTCAAGTACCAAGCAAGCGGATTTACTACAATGTGCTTTTTGGGGGCACTTTACTCAATATTATCTCATTGAATTCTGAAATATTAAAATACGGGAGACAGAAGATTTTCCTAAGAAGCACACTAAAAAAGCATGCGCATTTCGATTGGCAGCTACCTCAATATCACCGACCAATTCGACCACATGTCAAGCACAAAAAAGAAATGAAAACGCAGTACAAGCACTTTGTACCCTTGTTTGAAAAAACAAAAAACGTTCGGTTGTGCTTAGAAAACGATTCACATACCTGTAAAGTAACTTGGCCCATTCTTCGATCTGAAGCACTTGGTTCGGAAGAAGGCTTTATTCGAAATGACTCTACAGGAATTGTCTATGCTGGAGAGGGATGTTGGGGAGCGCCATTGCGTGCGGCCAACGATTTAAAATGTTGGACACGAAATGCCGAAGCAGTGAATCAAGTTAATTGGATTTTTATTGATCAATCCAAAATTGAATTGCGCACCATTCTCTATGAAAACGTTGCCCAGGTTACTGAACTCTCGGAAGCAACACGCTTTGAACAACCATCAGGATTGGAACTCTGGACGCCATCAAACGGAGCATTGGTGACAATCTATCCAAGATGATGTTGGATGTTGGATGATAGCTATTAAATAGCGTACTCAAGATCGTCATTTCGAGTGATTCAGAACTGAAGTATGAAGAGAAGAATTGTATCTAGAAAGGCGATCGATAAAAAATCAAATGACTCATTCTGGATACATCTAAATTCTCGTTCCTCAAATTTAGAAACTCGAACTAACTTGCAACTTTAATTTACCCAGATTTTTCAGAATTAGGCGTTAATTAAATCAACGTCGCGTTAACGATTGCAGTGGCATCCTTTTGCAAATGAGCACTTCGAATTGGATGAGGACTTCAAGAGCCTCAGTGCGCATTCAAAAGATTTAGCGGAAAGCGTGTTTAAACGCCCAAAAACATATCATTCTTATTAAGAAAACAGCAGAGTTATCAACAGCATAGCGACTTGCTCTTAAATTCACTTATATTTGTATTCATGAGCGATTTTGTCGTTTCCGCACGTAAATATAGACCCCAGACTTTTGACACGGTAGTAGGACAGCAGTCTATTACTTCGACGTTGAAAAACGCCATCAAAAGTGATCATTTGGCACAAGCTTTCTTGTTCTGTGGGTCACGTGGTGTGGGAAAAACGACAACCGCACGTATTTTAGCGAAGACTATTAATTGCTTTAATCGTTCAGAGAGAATTGAGGCTTGTGATGCATGTGATTCTTGCGAATCCTTTAATTCAGGGGCATCATTGAATGTGTATGAATTAGATGCGGCATCAAATAACTCGGTAGATGATATCCGGGATTTGATCAATCAAGTGCGTATTGCTCCACAAATTGGAGATCATAAGGTTTACATTATCGATGAGGTTCACATGCTTTCGACATCGGCGTTCAATGCCTTTCTTAAAACATTGGAGGAACCGCCAAAGCATGCGATTTTCATTCTTGCTACGACGGAAAAGCACAAGATCATTCCAACGATTCTTTCTCGCTGTCAAATTTTTGATTTCAATAGAATTAAGGTCAAGGACATTGCCAGCCATTTAGCATCAATTGCTGAAAAGGAAAATATTACGGCAGAGCCAGAAGCTTTACATACCATTGCTCAGAAAGCGGATGGAGCATTGAGAGATGCATTGTCAATATTCGATCAAATTGTTACGTTCTCTGGAAGTTCAGTGACGTACAATGATGTTCTCACGAATTTGAATATCCTTGATTACGATTACTATTTTCGTATTGCTGAGAGTACACAGAAAGCAGATATTCCAGGTGCACTCTTGTTGTTGAATGACATCATTGAGAAAGGATTTGATCCACATAATTTTGTGGTTGGCCTGGCGGATCACTATAGAGACTTGCTCGTCTGTAAAGATGTGCGAACGGCTATTTTATTAGAAGTTAGTGAGTCAGTTCAAGAACGATACCTCGAGCAATCTAAGCTTATTGAGGGCGATTACCTGCTTCGTGCTCTTGGTGTTTTGAGTAAAACGGACGTTGAGTATAAAGTTTCGAAAAATCAACGACTTCTGGTCGAAATGGCGCTTATGCAGTTGTGTTCCATCAATATGGAGCTCGAAAAAAAAAACGCCTAACGGATCGAGTAAAGATCATCCCATTTCCTAGTCAAGAATTACGCGATAAAGCAAGCAAATTAGTTGCAAAACCTGCAGCGAAAGCACCTATCCAAAACGTTTTCGATAAGCCAGCGCCCAAAGTTATGGAGGCGCCCACTGGAAAAGCCTATTCTTCGAGCGTTTCGATAAAGAAAATGATGGCGCCAAAAGATCCTCATGGGGATGGTCAACCCATTGATGTACGCAACATGCCCATGGAAAAATTTGCCATGGACGACTTCAAAATGGCCTGGCGACGCTTTGCACATATGCTCAAGGAAAAGGGTGAGAAAACGTTTTATAATGCGCTCATAAAAAGAGATCCAGTACCAAAACCTGATGACAAATTCGTGCTGCAAGTGGACAATCAGGTGCAGGTTGATACGATTAGAATTCAGATGTCCGACCTCCTTGGTTATTTACGTGCTGAACTTCGAAATTACAATATCGATATTGAGATTACAATCACGAATAATCCAGAAGAGGAAGTGAAATTTCAGACTGGGAAAGATCGTTTCGCAGCATTGGCAAGGAAAAATCCAAATTTGCATACCTTGAAAAAGACGTTTAATTTGGATATCGAATTTTAAGAAGAAGTTGTCTTATTCTAAAAAACGACCTGTCACTTCGAGTGCTCGACGTTAGGAGAATGTATCGAGAAGGGCAACTAAAATTATCTTGGATAAATGTGAACTACATATCTAAATAATGGAGTTGGGTAATCCACTCTATACGCATCAACGAATATTGGTTCTCCGCTTTGGATGATAATGAACTGCTCTTCAGAAGGAAGAACATAGTCTTGCCAGTCATCGCCTTCATCAATCTTATAGATAGGATATTTCCAATGATAGAACGCCAATGCTTGTTCATAGCTAATATCTTGCGCTAAATCATCTGGATTTGAGGGTTGGATTTCATGTGAATAAATCCTTTCTGTGGGGACTTTCATTTTTTTAATAAAAGCCGACAAATCTGTATGCGAACGTACTCCAGAGCCATGATCAAGTGAATTTCTACGATCGAGGTTTAAGGAATATCCATATACATCAAGCGCAGCATCTCTAGGATAATCTAACTTCATCTCTGTATAGGTATCTCCTTCCTCTTTATCCTTTATCACAAATTTTCCAAGGAACGACTTTGCCTTGGTCAAGTATTGGTAGTAGACGAATACCGGGTTATCTCTAAATTTCACCTCGGCTTCCCTCACTAATCGGCTAATAATTGGATCCTTCCAATCGATTCTCTTATCATAGTTTAATGAAAAAATTTCGCGTGTTCTAATCCTATCCGCTTGATCATACTCGACATACTCAAGTCTACCCTCATCGAAATATAGGTCGAAGTAGTCCACATAATTTGAAGCGACATCTTGATCAGGATGATTTTGATAAATGTACTCGCGAATTATAGAATCCTCTACAGCATAGATGAAATCGTCATACTCGGTATTCGTTATTCTCCATTGCGTTGTATAATCTCTTGCCTGAATCTCATATTCAGGATGTTTCGTTAAGTCGATATCGCCCTGCTGTGGAAGTGAGACGCTTACCATATACTGTAGCCCTTTCTTTGCAAATTCCTTTTGAAGTTGCTCTCCTTTCCAATGACAATAGGCCGCAGTTTGAGATCCTAACAAACCAACTATAGGAGACGTTCTCAATGCTTTACTGTACGTCTGTCCAAGCACTCCAAACTCGTCGTTATTATCTCGCGCCTGTCTCGCCCAAACGAAATCATCGTTCAAAACGTTAACACATTGGGTCACGATTGCCTTTCGCTCATAACACATTCTAATGTAACTCCGTCCATCCAATTGAGAATCAATATCCTTCGATTTTAACTCATAAACACTTGCGTAATTATACATCCACTTACGTCGATCAAAATCACGAGCACTATAGAATCTATCGTGTTGTGGAAGGTACATATCAGCGAGAATGGGTACTATCTCCGGATCAGTATAATAAAAGCTTCGCTTCCAATTCAACCCGAAAATCTCCTTATTCAGATATCTGCTACTGGGATCAAACTGCATACTATCACCGTCATCATTCACATAAAAATCTGTATATCTAATAAAATTCATTGCATCTTCTTGTCCTTCCAATCCAAAGTAAATTTTTAATCTAGCAATTGAATCTCGCACATAATGTTGAAATTCTTCAAATTCGCCAACTGTAACATAACTCTGACGTAAGTATTTCTTCAATTCACTATCCACTTTATAATGCAATGGACTTCTGAAAAGAAGGTATTCACCATTAAGGTGAATACCAGTCGTGTCTTGATATAGCGTAGTGGATTCATCTATAGCACAGGAGAGGCATTCGTCTGAATAGGGATAGGAATTCAGAGGCCTCAACTGACGAATTTCATCGCCTAATATTTTCTCAATCCTCTTTTCATCCTTGGGACTAACTTGTGCAGAAGATGTAAAAATCATGGTATAAGCAATAAAGAGTACAGCGTATTTCATAGTGAGATAGAACGAGAATTTATGTTTAAGATACGAAACCTTAGCTTCTATAGCTTAACCCTCAATTGAATAGTAATGTCCGTCTTCTTCGAACCAAGAATTTCTTCATTGCTAGAACCAATGCTTTCTCTATTAGCAAAGATGCTCACACCATATCGTGCCCAGAGATCAAAGCGTCGCAAGAATGTATATCTAATTGAAACATATGCGCGACTTCCTTGATAATAGTAAGCCGGTGAAGAGAAAACATATAACGCGTTGTTTTCATATGTGTAGACCCGCGTATCATAACTATCCGTGTCAAATAAGGCGTAACGAACGGCGATGTCTAGAGGGAATGATTTTGGTTTGTAAATTAAATCTTGCGTAATAATAAAGCCATCTTGCTGACCGCCATCACTTGGCCGGTCAACTGTTACATATTCCACCCGACTTTTTAATCGAATACTTTCAGAAACCTTATAGCTTAAATTCAAACGATAATTGCGCTGTTGCACTTCCTCCAATTGCGTAATAGATCCATCACTATCACGACTGTTCTTCTCACGTACTTGCTCTCTAAATCTGAAGTAAACTTCTAATTCACGCGAAGGTTTGAAAGAAGGCTGGATCATCCATTCGTGCCCGACAGAAGGACCATCAACCTGAGATTTCAACCAAGGGAATTTGAATACATCAACGTACCCATTAACCATCCATGCCCGCGTGAAATTAATTTTCAATCCTGCATAGAGTCCAGATTCATTTTGCGTCTTGCTCGCTTCAGCGAAGCCTGCATTATAAAATGTTGAGTAGGCCCGTCCATAATTACGATAGATTAAACTCATCGAAGCACGACGATCCAAGGAGAACAATACTCCATGAAGATTCGCCCATGAAGAAGAATGCGTTGAATGTGCCACTTCACCAAAGAAGTTAAAGTTCTTCCTTACCCAACTATAATCTCCACTTAATCCGACGGTACTTTTACCACGAAAGTCAAATTGATTATACGGGATAGTGTCTTTATTAAACTCTTTGTCGTACCCCATATAAATCCCAGCCAAACCAATCTGAAGGCTTCGCTTAGTATAGCGTAAGTTGGCGCCGCCAATTGTCTCTTGTAAGCTGTTCTTTCTTCCTAACTCAGAATTCGTCCTGTGGAATCCACTGAAGTTGATACTTGATGCAAACTCCTGTTCTTCAAGAATTGAATCTGCAATAACAATGGATCCATCAACTCCTTTAACCGATCCGAAAAGTGACAGTGCAAAATCGCCTACTCCCAGTTCAACAGCAGCTCCACGAAGGAACCTTGTTTCATCAACAGATGTATAAGGCTTAATTGGGTTAGCTGATTTCTTGACGTTAGCTACATCTGCTGTCTTTCCAAAGGCATAGCCAGACCAGAAATTCAATCCTTGTCCAACCTGAATTTGATAATCTCCTAGTGCTACCGTCTTAAGGTATTTACCTCCCTTATAGAAAGCGTGTGCTGAATAGAAATCAAAACCATTTTTTTGAGTGCCTTCGAAAAATTCTTCTCCTGGATCCTTCTCAGCCGTGAATCCAACACTTAAATTTGTTCGATACTTGTACCGAAAACGAGTATAATATCTGTCCGGATTACCATAGTAAAATGAATTCGAATTTTCTTGGACTGAATCATTAACATTATCATAAGCGCTTCTATGCTCGGGAGTTCTCTGGTAGCGAAAATACGCTTCAAACTTCCCTTGTTGCACAGCCTCTTTAAAACTCACATGCAATTGATCTAACTTATCGTCGACACGCACAAATGGCAGTACCAATTGAATTGTGTTCAAATCCCAATAATCAAGGGTCTGAAGCTCGTAAATGGTAATAAGTTTCCCAAAGGCCTTTCGATGAAGGATGATGTCATTTATTTGAACATCTGTCAGAAGCGATAACTGCTGCATTTGTTGCAACGTTGCCGAGTTCAAGTTCAGTGGATGATCAAAGTGAAAATTCAAACTTTCCGTAACATCAGTAAGATCAATTTCTTCCGATTCCAGCTGTTCGGCGATGAACTCAAGTCGTTGCTGAATCAGTTCATTCTTGTCTTGAGAACAAACATTCGCCCCCCAAAGAGTCAAAATTGCTATGAGCATTAGATTTCTCATTTATCCATTTTTTGCGCTTTGAAATATTAGGGCAAAATGCGGAGACCAGCCTAATGTTTGATGATAGGCACTTCCGATTCCTAATTGAATTTGCCTTAGTTTATAACCAAATCCAAATGTTAATTCAACCGGATTTGTTGCCATCCCTCCTCTTAGGAAGAAATTATCAACTACCTCATATTCTACTCCCATTTTAAATCTCAATGGATAATCCAAGTTCTTTTCAAGGTCTACAGCTACAATAACCTTTTCCGAAAATGTATAGGCAGTACCGATTCGCATAACCGTAGAAAATCGATCATCTTCAAAGTCAGCCAATTTTGCTCTACCCATGTTATAGACGCTGAATCCAATTTTCCAATTATCCGTAAATTTCGCATAAATACCCGCCTCAGCCGACAGTGAGCTTTTAGATCCATAATTATCAGGAAGTTGGAGTCCAAGGTAATTTAACTGCACTCCAGCATACAGCTTCTCGGCCAATTGCATACTATAACCCAAACCACCTTTATAGGAGCGGTACTGAGAATAGCCATACGTCTGTCCACCCACTGATAATACTCCAACCGATAAAGGAATTGCAACTGCAAATCCCTGGCTTTGTAATTCTCGTAAAAGAAAACGGTTTTCGTAGGAAACGCCCGCCGTTACTGTCTCTATATCCGCAAGAGCTGCAGGATTATGATGAAATCCCCAAACATCATTCAACGTTGTTGATGCATTTGCCATGGACATTGATCGCGCTCCCATCGGAACCCAGCCTTGTCCAAAGCTAGTTAACGTAAAAACGCCACAGAGTAGTATTAGTAAGTGTTTTATCATTCTTTTAGCTCTAGTAAACGAAAATCATCATTAAAAATCGCGTTATTTTTATAGTCTTCACGATCGACAAAAAACCAAGTAACACCCTGATCTTCAGAAATCGCAATCACCTCAATTTCTGCGGAACCAAAATTCTCATAGTTATCCTCGATACTTAAGAAGGTGTAGCGCGCATGGATCGACTTACCCTTTGTTTCGATTTCCCAAACGGTTCCATCTTGAATATAAGCGCCACCCTCCATTTGAGAGAATAGTTCAAATTTCTGTTTGAATGCTTCATCGCCCTCTCCCTCGTAATATTGAACAACTTTTGGGTGGATGATTGAAACAAACTTCATGACTGCCCCCGCGTTATGAGAGTCCACATACGACAATACCGCATTATTCAAAGATGCTTCCTGGGTGGAGTTCAATGAACACCCCATGAGTAGTAGGACGAGAAAAAGGTAAGACCATTTCACCGCATGAAAGTACGCAAATTATCGCTCATGATCAATGGAAACAAGTGATTATTCCACACTTTTTAGGAGAACTTCAAATTCCGATTGCGAAGACGTCAAATATCCTTCTGCAAGTTCGAGCATGTCTTTAATCCTCAACATTTCAGGATATTGTTCTGCATATAATTCATGAAGAACAGCTTTCGAACCGATCAACTGAAGTTCATCAAAGTGTCGACCGTCAACAATTCGATAAAATGACTTCTCATTAACAAGTTTCCTGTATTGCGGAAAGTGCGTATCTTTGTAATCCATTACTCAAAAGTACCCAATGTTTGCAAATAAGGCGCACGAAGAAGGTCACACTCTTCTTACAGCAGGAAATATCGAAGAAGCGATAAAGGCATATACCGAGGCTCTGGTGAAAAATCCAGATCATCCAGACATCTATTCAGATCGAGGTGTTGCACATCTACACAACATGGATAAGGCGAACTGTTTTGATGATTTAAACAAGGCATTATCACTACAACCTACCTATTCATTCAGGTTTTCCGCGAGAGCCTATGCGAAACGAAATTTTGGAGATTTGACTGGTGCCATAGCTGATTATGAGAAAGCGGTTGAACTCGATCCTGATGATGCAATAGCTCAAAACAATTTAGGTCTGATTCTCGAGCAACAGGGTTATCAAAAACGGGCTGACGATCTTTATAAACGTGCCGACAGCCTCTCCAAAATGGAAGATCATCTCTATGAAGTGATGGATGATTTGGAAGAACCAGCAACGGAGTCCACTAAAAAAGTTGAAGAGAGTGACGCGAAGGAACGCACAGAAATTGATCCAAATTTGAACAGATCAAACTCAGTGGGGGCAGCGAAAGAAATAAAACAGATTTTCACATCTAAAAAGCAGTTTAGCGAATTCATGCGCTTCATAAAAAACGGATTTAAACTAAAATGACGAAGAAAGAAAAGGTCGATTATATCGTACAGGAATTAGAACGACTCTATCCTGAAACGCCAATTCCATTAGACCATACCGATTCATACACCTTATTGATCGCAGTTTTATTGTCTGCCCAGTGTACAGATGCGCGCGTGAACACAATTACGCCAATTCTCTTTGGCAGAGCGAACAATCCAACGGACATGATCAAGCTAACTGTGGATGAAATTCGGCTAATTATTCGTCCTTGTGGACTTTCTCCAAGAAAATCACAAGCTATATTTACGTTGTCACACATGTTGCTCGACAATCATAACGGAGAAGTTCCTGCATCATTTGAGGCCTTAGAAGCTTTACCTGGAGTTGGCCATAAAACTGCTTCGGTTGTCATGGCTCAATCTTTTGGATTTCCCGCATTTCCTGTCGATACTCATATCCATAGATTACTGACGCGTTGGGGTATTACCAATGGCAAAAATGTAGTCCAGACCGAAAAGGATGGCAAGCGGTTATTTGATGAAGCACTCTGGAATAAAATTCATTTACAGATAATTTTTTATGGAAGAGAATACTCTCCTGCACGATCACCAAAACTTGACAAGGACTACATCACTGTCAAGATTGGGACGGCCAAAGCCCTTAAGGAATTGAAGTAGAATTTCACTAGTTATTTGAAAGATTTCTGGATTACATTAAACCAAAATAGCTCCAAGCTGTCTTATAAGAAACAGTTTGACTATGGGGCTCACAAAAAAACAAATTCAACATCTTTATTGGCGTGCAGGCTTTGGAGCTGATCCTAGCCAGCTAGCATCACTCGAAGGCAATTCTGTGGAATCAATTGTTGACAGACTTTTCAAGGAAAGTGAAAAGATAACACCCCTCCATATCAATCTGGATCCATTTCGCGTCGACACGAAAGACTTGAGTCGTGATAAACGAAAAGAGCTGCAAACGTTGAAGAATAAAACCATGTACGAGCTGAATTTTCTGTGGTTAACGCAAATGGTGAACACGAAAGAGGTACTGAGAGAAAAATTGACATTCTTCTTTCATGATCACTTTGCGGTGAGACTAAAAAGTCCAAGAGCTAATGTGCACTTGAATGGAATTTTACGAGACAACGCACTCGGGAATTTTGGAACGATGTTACTCGAAGTTTCCAAATCACCAGCCATGATTTCCTTTCTAAACAACAAGCAAAATAAAAAGGATCATCCGAACGAAAATTTCGCACGCGAAGTAATGGAACTATTCACGCTAGGAAGAGATAATGGATATACGGAAGTTGACATTCAAGAAGCGGCCAGAGCATTTACAGGATGGAGTCATGGCAAGGATGGGAAATTTGTAATGCGGGGACGAATACACGATGATGGATCGAAAACAATTCTGGGGAAAACCGGGAACTTTAAGGGAGAGGATGTAATTAGAATTCTTCTGGAAGAAAAACAAACCGCTCGCTGCTTAACAGAAAAACTAGTCGACTTTTTCATCGGGAGAGAATTGCCAAGTGAACAAATTGAAGCTTTTACAGACGTTTTTTACAACAGTAATTACGACATCACAAAATTAACGCGCGCCATTCTTCTGAGCAAAGCCTTTATGGATGACGCATCAATTGGTTGCAAAATAAAATCCCCAACAGAGTTACTTGTTGGTATGACGAGGCTTTTCGAAATCGACTTTAAAGAACCAAAAACAGTTATTCAGATCCAACGAAAGTTAAATCAAGTGCTATTCTTCCCACCCAACGTTGCAGGTTGGACGGGTGGAAAAAGTTGGATTGATAGCTCAACGCTGATGATACGCCTGAAACTTTCGTCTATGCTCCTGAATTTTGGAGTTATTGAATGGGATGAGAAAGGCGACACACCCGAGCAAGAATTAATCAGAACGGAAAAAAATAGATCTCGAGTCAAAGAAAAAATCGAAAAACGAATCAAAGCCTATCCAGATTGGAAAGCATTCGAAAAGAAGATTGGTAAGATGGAAGAGCTAGCGAATTTTCTAATTCAACCACCCTTATCCCAGGGAGCAATAGTAACATTAAATGCATCAGATAGCTTGACGTTAAGAGACCATGCGATTGAGCTCCTGAGTCTGCCTGAGTATCAATTATTTTAATTCAATCAACATGGATAGAAGAGATTTTATAAGAACCTCCGCGCTTGCATCCGGAATGCTATTGGTACCTTCCTTTCTGAAAAAGATGGAATTTGCGTCACTCGATCAACTTTCAGGCTTTAAAAATGTCATCATCATTCAACTTTCAGGAGGAAATGATGGATTGAATACAGTAATCCCCTATCAAAATGATATTTATTACTCACTTCGTCCTAAGCTAGCCAAAGATGCGAGCAAGGTGCTTAAACTCAATAACGAACTAGGATTGAACGAGGCATGCGGAGAATTGCACAAGCTCTACGAGAATGGAGAACTGACCGTTATTAATAACGTTGGCTATCCAAATCCGAATCGATCTCACTTTAGAAGCACGGACATCTGGCAAACGGCGAGTGATTCCGACCAATACTTAAATACAGGCTGGATCGGTCGATTCTTAGATGCAAATTGTCAAAGTCCTTACGAAGCCATAGAACACGATAGCACATTATCATTGGCATTAAAAGGTGAATTAAAAAATGGAATTGCTGTTACAGATCCACGTCAATTATTCCAAAGCACGCGAGAAAAATACTTTAAGAGCATCGTTGAAGCGACAGATGTCAACATGCTAAATGAGGACAACCAAGGGTATTTATACAAGACGATGATTGATACCTATTCATCGGCCGAATACATCTACGAACGATCCAAGATCTATGATTCAAAGGGGACTTATCCTAACACAACATTTAGCAAGAACCTAAAGGGAATTGCAGATATGATCGTATCTGGCCTAAAAACCCGAGTGTACTATACATCGCTATCAGGCTTTGATACCCATGTTAACCAGGCGAATAGTCAAGATCGTTTATTAGAAATGTATTCAGATGGGATTGGCGCTTTGGTTCGAGATTTAAAAAAAAATGATCGCTTCAAGGATACGCTGATAATGACGTTCTCTGAATTCGGTCGACGCGTTTCAGAAAACGGAAGTGCAGGCACAGATCACGGCACAGCAAATAATGTATTCATGGTTGGTGGAGCGCTTAAGAAAGCAGGAATCTATAATGCTGGACCTGATTTATCAAATTTGGATAAAAATGGAGATCTTCAATTTTCTGTTGATTATCGATCCATATATGCGACAGTATTGAACAATTGGCTTGAAGTTAGTGACGAAAAAATTCTAAATCAATCGTTTGGCAGGTTGAATTTTATTTGATACAGTCTAACATCTAAAGAAAGGAATTGAACTGCAAAGAGTCCAAGCGACGTTAAAACTTCCTAGCGTCAATTGAATTTTTGAGTTCATGGTCACAAGATATAAGTGAAATCAATTACGGAAACTGATCTCCCAGATTCACTATATTTATGATCTATCGTCAATATAAACGGGCTGGAATTTGTAATAAAATAAGCTCTGACGTGTCTAAGTCATATTCTGTGCCCCCTTAAATGTGCACTTTTGATAAAACTCGATTATGAAACTAAAGAAATTCGGAAGCTTATTGATTATAGGAATCATGCTCACAAGCTGTGAAAACTCACAAACGATGGATTTTTCTGCGTCTCAATCTGATGATCAGGAAATAGCATTGCCAGATACAGGTTCAAGCTCAGAGGAAGACAAAGAATATTGGTATCACAATGCAGCAGAAATCACGAGCTACAAACTTACCCAAGCTCGCTATGGTGAATTGCATGAAGGAACCGCAGTATTTGTATTTGTCACAGAACCATTCTCCACTGTTAACTTCACAAAAGCAGATTCTCAAAGTTCTGATAATGTTTCTGTGCTAAAACTGAACCAAACGAGGAAATTTACTACTGGAATTTATCCTTATTCGATGATGACAAGTTCATTTTTTCCATTTAAAGAAGGAAATCATTCGATTAAGGTTTCGTCTTCCATGCAAGAATGGTGTGGGCATGTTTTTATGGATTTGCGCACAGCTAAATCAGGATTTAACGCTAGCGTAAATTCTTACTTCGAAGGTGAGTCCTATGCGGATAAAAATATACCCAAAGCCCTCCTTGAAGATGATGTTTGGAGCCTACTTAGACTTAGAACCAAGCTCCCTATAGGCAAAGTGAAAATGTACCCCTCTCAGTCCTATGCGCGCTTAATGCATAAAGAATTCAAACCCTATTCGTGTGAAATCGAGTTATTGGAGGGTGACAACAATAACACCTACAAACTCTATTATCCAGCGCTTGACCGAACGTTAGAAATCAATTTTGAAGCAGGAGGCACGCATAAGATTAACGGTTGGAGCGAGACTTATTTGAGCGGATTCGGAAATAATCAAACCAAATTAACGACAACGGCTACGCGTATGAAAACCATTAACAGCAAGTACTGGAGTAAGAATTCTATTGCTGATTCTACGCTTAGAATTGAATTAAAGCTTTAAATTTTTTAAACGACGATTAAACCTTTCTATCTTGTGCTTGTCTTATAGATACATACACTAAAAACCAAAACGATGAATACTAAAATCTTATCTCTCTTATTTACAGCCTTCTTATTTGTGTCTTTCTCTAGCTTCAGCCAGCAGAAAGTAAAATGGGATCGACTCGGGTCTAGAGCAGTTGATTACAAAGTTGACTTTGACGTAATCCACGTTGGAGCTCGTGACGGTAGTTTTACAAAATTAAAAGTAGCTGTTACCGGCGGTGCCTTGAACATGCACAGAATGGTTGTTACCTACATGAATGGAACCAAAGAAGAAATTGAATTACGCCATAACTTCAAAAAAGGGAGTACTTCTCGCGTGATTGATATTCGTGGAGGAAAGCGATTGATTAAGAACATTAAGTTCTTCTACGACACTAAGAATCTTGCTCAGAAGAAAGCAAAAGTACATGTGTTTGGACGTCATTAGCCGTTAAACACTTACAAATTTCTAAAGCCCTGATATTCTGTATCGGGGCTTTTTTTATTCCAATTCGCCTTACTTTTGGAAGAATAACCGTTCATCCCATTGTAAGTCACAAAATCCGAGAGAAATAAGTACTTTCGGTATCCAAATTATCCTAGATGAAATTCAAACACCTTATTCTCCCTGCAGTTGTGCTCTCGAGCCTCTTGATAGGATGCTCTGATGATTCAATAACAGATAACGACGCTAATGCGGTAAACGCGGACCTCGCAATGGTTGGTGGCAATGAAGTTGATCGATTTGCAGATGTTCAAGTCATTCGATACGACATTGTTGATTTCGATAAACTTACTGTGGATCAGAAAAAACTCGTGTATTATATGGCACAAGCTGGATTAGAAGGACGTGATATCATCTACGACCAGAACAATCCATTCAATCTTGAAATTAGATCGTGTGCCGAACATATTGTTGAGAATTACACCGGAGATAAGAATACGGAGGACTGGAAGAAATTCATGGAGTACACGAAATTGATGTGGTTTGCCAATGGAATTCACCATCACTACGGAATGGATAAATTTCAACCAGAATTTGAGAAAAGTGCTTTCATGGCCTATGTCAAAGAGACTAAAGCTGAAATTTCAGCAGATGCGATTGAAGTTATTTTCAACCCTTTGGTTGCCGCGAAACGTAAAGTAAAAGATGCAGACGTTGATATGATTGCGGCTTCTGCGAATGGTTTTTACGGAGAAGGTGTAACTCAAAAGATGGTGGATGATTTCTACGGAAAATTAGCAGACAAATCAAATCCTCGCCCAATCGAGCACGGCCTTAATTCTACGGCTATTCTTAAGAATGGTCATCTCTATGAAGACGTATGGAAGATCGGTGGGAAATATGGGAAAGCAATCAAACGGATCGTTTACTGGTTAGAAAAAGCAGTAGGTGTCGCTGAGAATGATCAGCAAGCCGCAGCATTAAAAAGATTGATCGCGTTTTACAAAACTGGAGATCTTAAAATATGGGATGACTACAATATTCTATGGGCTAAATCGACAGAAGGAGATATTGATTGGATTAACGGCTTCATTGAAGTCTATGGCGATGCGCTTGGAAAACGTGGAACATTTGAAAGCATCGTTCAGATTACAGATTTTGAAGCTTCAGCACAGATGCAAGTCGTTGCAGAGAATGTACAATGGTTTGAGGACAACTCAACTTTGCTAGCAGAGCATAAAAAGAAAGAAGTAAAAGGTGTAAGTTACAAAGTTGTACAAGTGGCAAGTGAATCTGGAGATGCTTCACCGTCTACACCAATCGGAGTCAATTTACCAAACAACAACTGGATTAGAGAAGAACATGGCTCGAAATCAGTAAGCCTTGGAAATATCATTAGCGCATATGATAAGGCCGGTGGACCAGGAATATTGAATGAGTTTGCTTACGATGAGGAAGAAATAGCACTCGCTACAGCACATGGGTATCTTGCAGGGAAATTGCATACAGCGCTGCATGAAGTTGTTGGGCATGCATCAGGACAAATAAACAAAGGTGTTGGTCAGCCGGCGGAAACACTGCGTAATTATGCAAGTACGCTGGAAGAAGCAAGAGCAGATTTAGTTGGATTGTATTTCATCATGGATCCAAAGTTGATCGACCTAGGATTAATTGAAACATTAGACGTGGGTAAAGCAGAATACGATGGATACATTAGAAACGGTATGATCACGCAGCTTCAGCGCCTTGACCTTGGAAAAGATGTAGAAGAGGAGCACATGCAAAACCGTCAACTTGTGGCTTCTTGGGTGATAGAGAAAGGAGCAAAAGACAATGTTATTGAGCGCGTTAAGAAGAATGGAAAAACGTACTATAACATCAACGAATACGATAAACTACGCACACTCTTTGGGGAATTATTGCGCGAGATTCAGCGCATTAAATCCGAAGGTGATTATGAGGCAGGAAAAGCACTTGTTGAAACCTATGGTGTTAAAGTTGACTATGAACTACACAAAGAAGTTCTTGAACGTATAAAGCCACTGAAGCTCGCGGCATATCGAGGATTTGTTTACCCTTTACTCGTCCCTGTATTGGATGATAATGATGAGATCATCGACATTAAGATTGAAAACAATCAGACCTTTGTAGAACAAATGTTGCACTACGCAAAGACTTACGGAAATTTGGATTAACCAAATTCTGAACTATATTGTGATTGGGAGTTTGCTTTGCAGGCTCCCAATTTTGCAAATAATAACTACTTTACTACATGAAGACAAAAAAAGAAATAGTTGAAAATTGGCTTCCACGCTACACTGGAGAGAAATTAGAAAATTTCGGAGAATACATACTTCTCTGTAATTTCCACAATTACGTTGACAAATTTGCAGAGATGCACGGAGTTGAAGTGATTGGGAAAAATAAACCAATGCAGTGTGCAACAGCTGAAGGCATCACGATAATAAATTTCGGAATGGGGAGTGCATCAGCAGCAACCTGTCTTGATCTTCTATCTTCGATTAATCCAAAAGCGGTATTATTTTTAGGGAAATGTGGTGGTCTAAAACGAAAAAATGAGGTGGGTGATTTTGTTCTTCCAATCGCAGCTATTCGCGGAGAAGGTACGAGTAATGATTATTTCCCCCCTGAGGTCCCTGCCCTACCTGCGTTTGCTCTACAGAAAGCAATTTCTACTACGATGCGTGATATGGGTAAGGATTACTGGACAGGAACATGCTACACAACTAACCGCAGGGTTTGGGAGCATGATGAAGAGTTCAAAGAATACTTAGGAAAAGTCAGAGCGATGGCAATAGATATGGAAACGGCTACTATATTCTCGGTAGGCTTTGCCAATCAAATTTCTACAGGAGCGCTTCTTCTCGTTTCTGATCAGCCGATGGTTGCTGAAGGCGTTAAAACTTCATCCAGCGATACGTCCGTGACTGCAAATTATGTAGATGATCATTTAAAGATAGGGATTGAATCCTTGAAACAATTAATCAATAATGGTAACACCGTCAAACACTTGCGCTTTGGATAATTCAATCATGATCACAAAAAAAGCACTTCAGGAAATAATCATCCCAGAGGGAATTAAACTCGAATATTCAGAGTTTTATGCATACGATCCAACGACTGAATTTACAGAGGAATTGAATAATCTGTATTTGAAGGAGGATCTCTTTCAAGCATCCTTTGAGGAAGAGCGACTAATTGTAGACATGGGTTGGTACGGAGATCTAAAGACAAATGACGGAGAGTTTAAAATTCTTGTTGTTTATGCTGCCGATTGGGACTTTCCAGTAACAACTTTGTTTGCAAAATCCCTTGATCAAGTGACAGACATGCTACATAAGCTCCTCGTTCATATGGCGAGCGATGATTTCGCATAGATATAATGAACACCGCTTATCATTTTTTAAATAGCGCTGTCATCTCTTTTTCGTAAATTGGCATGCATGAATGCTCCTTTTCAAATAGAGATTCAAAAACTACTGAATATGTTACTCAAAAAAACTACTCGCCAGCAATTATCAGGTCTTACTGCCCTATTAATGCTATTAACACTTCACTCATGGAGTTTTTCTCAGCAAACATTGACTGCGACGATTACCCATGATGGAGCTCAGAGAGAATACATCCTATACATCCCGGCAAATTATACGGGAAGCTCCGCCGTTCCATTGGTGTTGAATTATCATGGATTTACATCAAGTGCAAATGAACAAATGTGGTATGGTGATTTTAGAGCAATTGCAGATACTGCCGGTTTTCTAATCTGTCATCCAGAAGGAACTCTTCTCTCTGGTGATTCGCATTGGAATGTTGGTGGATGGACTACTGGCAGCACTACCGACGACGTTGGGTTTACTTCCGCACTCATTGATTCGCTATCCGCACTTTACAACATCAATCAAGATAAAGTTTTTTCTACGGGAATGTCAAATGGCGGTTTCATGAGCTATTTACTGGCGTGTGAGTTAAGCGACAAAATTGCGGCCGTGGCTTCAGTTACAGGCTCAATGACTCCTGAAACCTATACTGCTTGTGATCCACAGCACCCTACGCCCATCTTGCAAATCCATGGAGATATTGATCCAACAGTGCCATACAATGGAGCAGCTTGGACATGGTCGATTGATAACTTGATGCAGTATTGGGTAGGATACAACAATTGTAGCACGATTCCGACTACCACACCCTTTCCAGATCTCAACCCAGGAGACGGATCAACTGTTGAACATATAGTGTATGATGGGGGAGACAATGGCGTTACTGCCGAACACATGTTTATCACTGGCGGAGCTCACACTTGGCCCGGAAATATTTTTGGTGGAGCAGGAACGAATGATGATATTAATGCATCGCTAGAAATATGGAAGTTCTTCTTGCGACACGATTTAGGAAATCTAAACCAGCCAGTAGCTTTAAGTGAATTGAATGAATTTAATGTTTCGATTTACCCTAACCCCACGAATGATCTTCTGAATATCAACTTAGACGGCACATCGGAGTTCTCGCTTGAATTATTCAATGTAGCAGGTCGTCATATTCTTTCTCAGTCTTCGGTCTTGGGAAGCGTCGTTTTAGACGTCCGTTCTTTATCGACAGGATTTTATCTGGTAGAGGTTAAGAAAGGAACCGAGACCTTGACTCGAAAATTCTATAAGCAGTAAATTAGCACTCGTTTCGTATTCAATTATTAACGGAATACGAATGTTAAAATTTTAAGGTTCTGTAATAATATCTGTTATTCTCCTTTTATTTTACTAAATCGGTAATTCGTACTGTGAAATTAAGGTACGAAAC
>JBLHPQ010000027.1:0-39238 GCA_047624355.1 Flavobacteriaceae bacterium
AGGAAATGGCAATACTGTGACCATCGACAATTACACGTTGTCAGGAAACACAAAGGATTTGCAAGGAGGTTCTGGTCTCTACATTTCGGGAGATAACACCACCACGGTAACACTAACCAATTCAATCATTGCCAATAATGTGAATACATCTTCCAGCGGAGGTGCTGGTATTTTCGTTTCTGGATCTAATTTTAATATGAGTGGTTGTTGTATAAATACGAATGATACACATTCTGGAAGTGGACCAAAATATGGCGGGGCGATTAGTGTAGCTAGAGGAGCAACATTAGTGATTTCTGATTGTGATTTTTCCGGGAATTCGATTTCAACTACTGGCAAAGGAGGTGCTATTGCCATCAATACTAGTTTCTCAGGAAGTGGATCTGCTGCAAGTGTCAGTTTGACATCATGCTCGTTTTCCTCTAATACAGCGACGAGTGAAGGAAATCACCTCTATGCCCGTGTCGGTTCAAGTAACCCGGCGTCGTTCAGCATAACAGAATGCTCATTCACAGCGACAGCACAAGATATTCGCCAAGATAATTCGGCGACATTTACGATTCTGAATTCTGGATCCCCAGTAATATCTGGTGGAGGAATCACAATGGTCAACACAACTCCTCCAGCTACAACTCCAGTAACTAGCTGCCCTGTATATGTAGGGCCTTGCTTCACGGTTTTACCAATAGAGCTGATTGAGTTTTCAGCGGTATGCATGACGGATCACGTCCAATTGGAATGGTCAACCTCATCTGAGCATAACAACGACTACTTTATCATCGAGCGAAGAAATGAGGGGGGTGTTTTTGTGGAGATAGCACGGGTAAACGGAGCAGGAACTAGTCAGAGTAGACAATCATATTCCTTAAGAGACACAGCGCTTGAAAATGAAGTAAACTACTACAGATTGACCCAAGTAGACTACGACGGAGAACGAGAAGTTTTTACAGTGATTTCAATAAACGCTTGTGGCCCAAAACCTGAACTACTACTGAGTTACTCAATAGAAGATAGAGTTGTTTACCTCGATATAGATGGAAAAGCTAACCAAGAAATTAATTTTCACCTCTATGATCCTATGGGAACGCTGGTTTATCAAGCTTCAATTCGAAGTAAGTTGAATCAGACCCGCGTTCGTTTTGAACTTCCATCCAAGATCTCCACTGGAATGTTCATAGCAAGGGTTACCACGCTTACAAATACCAATTCAATTTCCTTGTTTACCAAATAATTATACCTCAAAATGAATAATTTATTACTTCAACTTGCAGTCGCTCTCATTTCTTTTAGCGCTCAATCTCAGATTGCCATTGACAACACATCCTATTCGATTACAAACCTAGTAGATGGGATTTTAGTCCCTACAGGAAGTGGCACGGCCGTAAGCAATGTTCAGTTTAGGGGCTGTCTGAATATCTCAAATCGATATCAAGCGGGTTTTTTCGCTAATGCTGGTACTACTGAAATAGAAATGGGTTTCACTTCAGGGGTAGTGCTCTCAACGGGTAACACTGCAGATATTCCATTGACGTTGGGAGTAAATCCTGGAAGCGTGGGACAAATGTCAAGAAACTATACGAGCGGTACGGCGGGTGAAATTCGCTCCAGCAATGCAGCAGCTGGGCAGGATGCGGATATCGATAATTTAATTACCCCAGAGAATTATTACAATGGAGCCGTTTTAGAATTTGATTTTATTCCGCTCTCCAACGAAGTATCATTCCGCTATGTATTTGGTTCTGAAGAATACGATGATCAATCTGGAGGCGCATTCGCAATAAACTACAATTGCTCTGGTTACAACGACAAATTTGCTTTTCTTATAAGTGGATCAGGAATCAGTGGAGGCCAAGGATATCTAAATGATGCCTTGAATATTGCTCAATTACCGAACGGTTCGCAGGTGGGTATCAACTCAGTAAATAACGGCTTCGTCGGTTCAAGCGGCGGGAGTCCAAATGCAGGAAACTGCACCTCAGCAAACGCTGCATGGTTATCTGGATCACCTACATTAGAATTTAATGGTTTTATCGATGGTACAGAACTAAATGGCTCGACGAATGCACTGATTGCAAGCTACAGCAGCCTAGTTCCTGGTCAAGTATATCACATCCGATTGTTGCTCGCTGATGCAAAGGACGGCGCCTATGACAGTGTTGTCTATCTAGAATCTGGAAGTTTTACCACTGATCCCGGATCGCTGCCCGTTGAATTTATTTCCTTCAATGGAGAATGCACAAGCAGAGGTAATCAACTTAACTGGCAAACTGCCTCAGAGGCCAATAACGATTATTTCATAGTGGAAGAATCAACTAATGGAACAGATTTTATCGAACTGGCAACCATTCAAGGAGCTGGAAACGCTCAATCTTTGCAGAGCTACAGCTACTTGCATAGTGGCTTCAACCAGGGAACGAGCTATTACCGGCTTTCACAAGTCGATTACGATGGTAAACTGACCGTATTAAAGATTATTACGGTTAGCAACGACTGCCTAGAGACAACTCCGACAATTATCAGCTCCTACAGTCCTGCAATGCACTCAGTTGATCTTCACGCTAATGGTCTCAAAGGAATATATACCATCCAGCTTTATAATTCGCTCGGTGAAGTTATCCTCCTCGGTGAGACACCAAATTTAGTTTCAAATGATTCGTTTTCTATAAAACTCGATAATTCTATTGCGAGCGGAGTCTATAGCATACACCTCGCCAAAGCGGGTGAATTCTTCGTTGATAGGGTCTTGATTTTGTAAAACTCAATTGCTTGATTGTTAATGATTGATTAAATCCGGATAACCGTGTTGGAGATTTCGTATTTTTAGGTCATGAATAGAAGGACCATCACTACTGTAATTACGCTTGGGGCTGTCTCCTTGATCAGCATTATGATCGTTCAGGTTTTGTGGATTCAGAAAACTGGAAACATGCAAGCCACCAACATTGAGTTGCAGGAGCGTGAAGATAGTCTCAACATTGTAAATTTCAATAAGCAAACGACCATTTCGCTTCACAATGTATTGGAAGTTATTTCATCACATCTTAAAGATAGTTCCGATTTATATGGAAGTGTAAAGCAAATTGATCACAATTATTTCTCTGTACAAATCAGTGAAGAAATCATCCCATTGCATCTAGAGAATCTACTCAAACGACAACTCTACGCGCAACAAGTACATCAAGATTTCAGATATGGTATCTACGATTGTTTTACCGAGGACTTCGTATTTGGTGAATTAATCAAATTTGACACGATTTTCAAGGCTATTTCTGACCCCGTATCTGAAAGGAAGCACAAAAAATTGATGGGAGCCTCAAACAATCATTATTTCACTGTCTTTTTCCCAAATATTGAAACAACGTCATTTGCCAGCAATATTGATGAAGTTTATTCACCCTATTACTATCTAATTATCATTGTCGTTGTCGTACTAATCTTCTTTCTTTTTGCCGTGAGTGTGATCATTCGTCAAAAGCGATTGTCGGAGGTGAAGACCGATTTCATTAACAATATGACGCATGAATTGAAAACACCCATATCAACGATCGGCTTATCGGCAGAGATGATTATGCGTACTGACTTCACGGACGATGATGAAAAACTCAAGAAATACGCTGGCATTATTTTCAAAGAGAATAAACGCTTAGAACATCAGGTAGAAAGGGTACTAAAAGTCGCGAAGCTTGAGAAGGATAAGATTTCGCTTTCCAAAGAAAAATTCGATGTACACGAACTCCTAGAAGAAGCAAAGGACAATTTCCTTTTCAACCAAAACGAGAGCGGCGGGACAATAGAACTAGTTATGAAAGCGAGCGAAGAATGCATTCAAGCCGATCCCGTTCACATTTCGAATGTCGTTTATAACCTCATAGATAATGCAATAAAATATTGTAAGAAGACTCCGGAAATAACGATTAGAACCAACGCTGATAAAAAATGGTTTTACCTCGAAGTAGAAGACAATGCCATTGGGATGAAGCGCGAGGATATAAAAATGATCTTTGATAAATTCTATCGTGTTCCAACGGGAAACTTACACGATGTCAAAGGATTTGGATTGGGATTGCATTATGTGAAACTAATCATTGAGGAGCACGAAGGAACGATCAATGTTAAAAGTACGTTGGGCAAAGGTTCTGTTTTCCTGATTCGGCTTCCAGTTAACTAAATTTCTTTACCTTTTTCATGTTTGTGACTGGCTGTGGATAGAGTCCATCTCGAGAAATTCGCTTACCGCGTTTGTAAACCAAAATTCGTTCGTTTACCAGCTGTCCTGTCATTTTAGCGTCTAACAAGAAGTATTTATCCGCCTGAAACATCACCTCGTACGTCCCATACATTTTTCGATTGCCAACAGTAACCGCAATTTCACCTTTCGTTAGAATGATCTGAATAGTTGATTCTTCAACGTCCACGACATTGATCGCCGAGCCCAATGTATAGCTAGGAACAATTCCTTGATAGTTTCCGAAATACTTACGTTTCAGTTGAATTTCCTTTTGGGCAGAAACCAACGTCGGTAACATCACTAATAGCACTACTAAAATCCTCATATAACGAAGATAAGAAAAATAAGGTGAGTCGAGTTATCACACACCAAGTCGAGAATTCGAAATCTTGCTACTCTAGTCAATTTCTCGCCAGTTAGGATGGAGATCTCCCCCTTCACTTCCACTCCAAAAACGGCTGCAAACGAGTCGTAAGACAACCATTTTTTCCACCATCGCAATCACTTACCAACATTCCTTTTGCTATTCCATGGAAAACCGCTAATTTCGACAGACTAAAATTGGGCTTGAGCCATGAAACAATATCACGACTTACTTCAACACATCATAGATAAGGGAACTCAAAAGGGAGACCGAACAGGAACTGGAACGATTTCTGTATTTGGTTATCAGATGCGTTATGACCTTTCAGAAGGATTTCCATGCGTCACCACTAAAAAATTGCATTTACGCTCTATTATTATTGAGTTATTGTGGTTTTTACAAGGCGATACGAATATCAAATACCTGAAAGAGAATAAAGTTTCCATCTGGGATGAATGGGCAGATGAAAATGGTGATCTCGGCCCTGTGTATGGACATCAATGGAGATGCTGGCCAGATGGCGATGGCGGAACTATTGATCAAATTACAAAAGTAGTTGACTCGATAAAAAACAATCCAAACTCTCGTCGACACATTGTATCGGCTTGGAATGTTGCCGATGTAGATAGTATGGCTTTACCTCCATGTCATTCGCTTTTTCAGTTCTACGTCGCAGATGGTAAACTGAGTTGCCAATTATATCAACGAAGTGCCGATAGCTTTTTAGGCGTTCCGTTTAATATTGCTTCGTATGCACTGTTAACTATGATGATTGCGCAGGTATGTGATTTAGAAGTAGGCGATTTTGTTCATACATTTGGAGACGCGCATATTTACAGCAATCACCGTGAGCAAACCGATTTATTATTGAGTCGAGAACTGCGCCCATTGCCAACGATGAAAATCAACCCGGATGTTAAAGACTTATTTGCATTTACCTATGAAGATTTTGAACTCATCAATTACGATCCGCACCCAGCAATCAAAGCTGCTGTGGCTGTGTAGTATTCTTGCCTTTTCGTTTACAACAACTGCTCAAGACGAATCGTTATCGTTCCTCTTTGTCGGTGATGTCATGCAGCATGACGGCCAGATTAATGCCGCTTATAACGCGACTACGAAAACATACGACTATGACGATGGATTCAAATACATCAAACCCATTATAGAGAATTACGACATTCGAATTGCCAATTTAGAAGTAACGCACCCTGGAAAACCCTACAGAGGATATCCGCAATTTGCCGCTCCAGATGAGTTATCAGAAGCTGTCGTAAATGCAGGATTCAATGTGATTCTCACAGCGAATAATCATTCATGTGACGGTCGCGCAAAAGGCGTTATTCGAACATTAGACGTTCTGGATGAACTTGGCGTAATGCACACAGGCACTTTTCGAAATCAAGCGGAAAGAGACGAGAACTATCCCTTAATTGTCGAACAAAACGGGATGAAAGTGGCACTTCTCAATTACACCTATGGGACGAATGGGTTATCTGTCGCAAAACCGTTAATTGTAAACTACATTGATAGCGTTGTCATCAAAAAAGATATCGCAAGAGCGATAGAATTATCAGCAGACTACATTATTTGCAACATGCATTGGGGCTCAGAGTACAAGCCACTCCCGAACAACTACCAAAAAACATACGAGCAAGTGTGTTATCGCGCTGGTGCAGATATGGTGATTGGTGGACATCCACATGTTGTTCAGCCTATCGAGAAGAAGAAAATTAATAACGTGGATAAATTGACTGTCTGGTCGTTGGGGAATTTCGTTTCCAACATGCAAATTCGCTATACACGCGGAGGAGTTATGGTTGGCGCTAAAGTGAAAAAGCAAAACGACTCGATTATTCTCGACGACGTTGATTATCATTTGGTATACGTTCTGAAGAAGCAAGAAGGTGCCATCAAACAATACTACATCCTTCCTGATTTCAACTACAATTTACATCGCCCTGGATTTATTACTTCTGCTGAAATGGCTAAGATGAAAGAGTTTTTTGCGGATAGCAGGAAATTATATGGCGTTCAAAACAAAGGAATTGTACAGGAATCCAGAGTAGAGGATAATCCTACAATTAGCGAACTATATAAGCAACATCTCACATGGTATTATAGTGTTTCGGCTCCCGAAAATGGCTCAGAAATGATGAAAAGTGACATTATTGGTCATTATTTTCATCGTACCGTAGACACAAAAGGCAAACATCATTATCTCTCGGGATTCTACCATGACGCTAAGATGGCAGAAGGTCATTTGAATTTTTTGAGGGATTGTGGCGTGATCAATCCGAAATTAGTAAAAGTAACACCTAAAGGAATAACCCCAGCAGAATGAAAGTAGCTCTAATTGTGGCATTCGATCTTGATCATGGCATTGGTAAGAACAATGATTTGATGTGGAATTTACCTGTTGACATGCGCTTTTTTAAAGACACTACTGCTGGACAGATTGTAATCATGGGTCGTAAAAACTACGATTCAATCCCAGAAAAGTATCGCCCATTACCTGGACGTGAGAACGTAATTCTTACACGGAATAAAGAATTTACCGCCGAAGGATGTACTGTTTTTCATTCCTTGAGCGAAGCACTCGACAACTACAAAGACGAAGAAGAACGCACCGTTTATATTATTGGTGGAGGTGAAATTTACCGGCAAGCGGTAGAAGATGATGTCGTTGATGTCATGTACATTTCACACATCAATCACTCCTATGGCGCAGATACTTTCTTCCCAAAGTTTGAATTGCGCAATTGGGCTGTAGAATCTATCTTAACACAAGGGATTGACAGTCGCCACTCTGAGAGTTTCATTACGATGAAATATACCAGAGCTCACAGATAGTCGTAAGCTATTTAGAACAGTAAAGAATCCTTTCTAGAAAGAAAAATCAACCAAGGATCTGAGTGTAAGTTCTACTAAATCTCATCAATAATTTCTTACATTTGCCCATCTAAAAAATGTTGGCTATGTACGGAAAATTAAAAGATCACTTACAGTCTGAATTGACTGCAATCGACGAAGCAGGAATCTACAAACGTGAGCGAATCATCACCTCTCCACAAGGAGCAAATGTTGATGTAAGCACTGGAGAAAATGTTGTGATCATGTGCGCCAACAATTACCTGGGATTGTCTTCGCATCCTGAAGTGATTCAAGCAGCGAAAGATACGTTAGACAGCCACGGATTTGGTATGTCATCTGTACGTTTCATTTGTGGAACACAAGACATTCATAAAGAACTTGAGGCAAAAATCGCATCATTTTATGGAATGGAGGATACGATTCTTTATGCAGCAGCATTCGATGCAAACGGCGGTCTTTTCGAACCGTTATTTACTGCAGAAGACGCGATCATCTCCGATGCTTTGAATCATGCTTCTATCATTGATGGGATTCGTTTATGTAAAGCGCAACGTTACCGTTACCAGCATTCAGATATGGCTGATTTAGAGGCGCAGCTTATCAAAGCGCAAGATCAGCGTTTCAGAATCATCGTTACAGACGGTGTTTTCTCGATGGACGGTGACATCGCCAAAATGGATCAAATATGTGACTTAGCAGATAAATACGATGCACTTGTAATGACAGACGAATGTCATTCAGCAGGATTTATTGGAAAAACCGGTCGTGGTGTTCCAGAATATTGCGGCGTACTTGACCGTGTTGATATAATTACTGGAACCCTTGGTAAAGCATTAGGTGGAGCGATGGGTGGATATACTACCGGTAAAAAGGAAGTAATTGACATGCTTCGTCAGAAATCACGTCCTTACCTTTTTTCTAACTCATTGGCTCCTTCAATTGTTGGTGCCGCAAATAAGGTTTTCGACATTCTAAGTGCTTCTACAGAATTAAGAGATATACTTGAAGAGAATACTGCCTATTTTAAGAAACACATCATAGCAGCAGGATTCGATATCACTCCTGGAGATTCGCCAATTGTACCAATTATGTTGTACGATGCGGCACTTTCTCAAAAATTTGCAGATGCACTTTTAAAGGAAGGCGTTTACGCAATTGGCTTCTTCTACCCCGTTGTTCCTAAAGACAAAGCAAGAATTAGAACTCAAATCTCTGCGGCGCATTCACGCGAAGATCTAGACAAAGCGATCGCTGCATTTATCAAAGTTGGTAAGGAACTAAGTGTAATTGACTAATGATAGCGCTGGGCAAACAATCCGAAATAGATACGATTATTGCATTGACTAAGGCATGTGGTAAACACCTACGCGCCAATGGAATTGATCAATGGGATGAAAACTATCCAGACCGTGAAAGCATTTCTCGAGATTTAGCTACAGAAACGCTTTTCACATTTCGTGACAACGATGAAATCATCGGAATTGTAGTTCTTAACGAATCTCAAGATGAGGAATACAATGAAATTGACTGGTTGACTTCAAATGAATCTAAAAATCTAGTGGTGCATCGCTTAGCAGTACTTCCAGACCATCAAGGAAAAGGAATCGCACGTAAGCTAATGGACCACGCTGAAGCTTATGCTAAGAAAAACGATTATGACTCTATAAGATTGGATACTTTTAGTCAAAACCCACGAAATCAAAAATTCTATAGCACGCGCGGCTATTCTGATTTAGGCCCGGTTTATTTGAAATACAAAAAAGATCATCCCTATTATTGTTACGAACTTTTATTAAAATAGATTATGAAAACTATCCTCACACTTAGCGTTTTACTAATTAGCGTCATCACATTTGGGCAACAATTACCACGTGCTAGTACGCCGGCAAATGTTAGTCAGACGGTAGGTCTAAACAACATCACCTTTGACTATTCTCAACCAAATGTAGGCGGAAGAACCATTTTCGGTGAGTTGCAGGAATACGGAGAAATCTGGCGATTAGGTGCCAACGAGTGTACGAAAATCACCGTGCAACATCCTATATTCATCAACGGAAAAAAATTAGACGCGGGTACTTATTCAATGTACGCAAGTGTTGAACGAAATCAGTGGACAGTTGTTTTCAATACAGATATTGAACAGTGGGGTTCGAATGATTACGATCCTGCAAAGAACGTTTTGGAGTACGAAGCGCCAGTAACTATTGGTGGTCATACTGAATCCCTGTTTATTGGTCTAGAATCAATCATGGAATCAAGTGCAAATATCGTTATTCGCTGGGCCAACGTTACGGTAGCGATCCCTTTTTCAACAGATACGGACGCAGCAGTAATGGATAATATTCAAGCGGCAATTACGAAAGGTGAAGATCTTATTCGCGTTTATTCTAACGCAGCCGATTACTTTAATGACGCAGGACAAATTGAGAAGGCAAAAGAATATTTGGATCAATCATTGGCGATCGATCGAACGTATTACAATGTTTTCCTTGAGGCGCAAATTACGCTACATTCGGATCGAGATAAGGCAATCAAGCTTGGTGAAGAAGCGCTTAAATTGGCTAATGATGCTGATAAAACGGGTTGGGCAGGATACATTTCTCGGAAAATGGGTGAATGGTAGAGAGCTAGTTTTGGTTAGTTATGGTTCATTGCGTTTCTTGAATTAATCTATAAGTCAATGACGGTAGACCAACTCATCAATCAACTAGAGCAACAATTTATCGCGGCTAAAGACGCTGCCAACGCAGATAAAATGTCGGCATATATGAAGGGGCTATTCTTCTATTATGGAATTCCAGCTCCAAAGCGTCAGATTATTCAACAAGCATGAACGCGAATACCAAATGGTCGCTATTGACTTGATGAAGCAGCGTTCACCAAAGCAATTTGACGTAGATGATTGGAGAAAGCTAGAGTATACTATCGTGACGAAATCATGGTGGGATACTGTAGATCTGATCGCGAGCAATTAGGTAGGGAAGTACTTCACGAAATATCCCGAACAAATTGACCCTATCATTACGCGATGGAGAGATAGCAATAACCTGTGGTTGCAGCGAACCTGTCTCATATTTCAATTGAAATACAAAGATCAGTTAGATTTTGAGCTCTTGACCGGATTGATCAATCAATTCAAAGAAGACAAGGAGTTTTTTATCCAAAAAGCGATTGGCTGGAGTTTAAGGCAGCATTCACAATTGAACCCCGAAGGAGTGAAGGCTTTCATGAAGACCTCAGGGTTGGTTGGCTTAGCCAGGTGAGAGGCCGAACAATTGATGGTGACGTAGGTTCTTTTCATCTGATAAATCTATTGCATATACGGTCATTACAGATGCTAATGAGTTGTTTTGTTTTAGAACAATTTTGATATTTCCTATTAAATTGAGAAGCAAAATTAATCCAGCTGCACCAACGGAAACTCCTACATGAGTATTAATTGAAATAATAAATAATACACCTGATTAACGTCTTCCGCAGTCCTTATTTCAGTCCTCCGAGAATGTACTTATAAATGTCATTGTTGCTTCTAATTTTTGGATCATTGAAGCTTGCTGTTTTAAAGATTGGCTTTTGAACCATTTCTCGCTGAATCATTTCATTGATTGTATGGTAAAAATCCAAAGAAGTTTTTCCAACCAAAAGTGGCTCCAAGTCATTTTCACTTTGCCAGAACCGCAGTATCTGTACGAATCCACTCAAGTAGAGGTAGTCTTTGGTAAAACCACCGCCTCTGAAAATTCGAGTTACCACACTAAACGCATCGTCCTGATCCAAGTTCTGATCATTGACAAGGAAATTATAGCATTCAATAAAATCAGCTCCATGACACATCATATCCACCACAATAACACGGTAGGCTAATTTCTTGAGACGTTTCATTGAAATGTTTCCACTTAGATATTCCGCTAGAATTGCCAAGCCCTCTTGCGTCATTGTATTTACTGGAAGACCGAGATTGAAGATTTGCAATTTTTGCGCATTGGAATTCATCGTCGTAACCATGTGAACACCTATTTCATGTTCTACTAGTGCATTAATTTGTCCACGTGTAAACTTTGCAGTTGGATTGAATAAAATGGTCTTTTTAGCATTCAATACCATCACTTGAGCGATCACACGATTACTCTTTTCAATTTTACTTTCAAAACCGTACATTTCAAGCCCTTCCTTGAATGAAACCATTGCTTCATCAACTCCTAGACTTGGTGATCTCTTTGGTTCACCTGGTATCTCTGGCAAATGCAAGAAGTAATGAGCGTTTTGAATATCCTTTTTGGATGGACGTCCAAAGTAGCGCAAGGAATTGTATAAAAACTTGGGTCTATTTAAAGAGGAAAGTAAGTCAATCTTATCGAAATAACTGTTGATCACAGATTCGTACATGTGCCGAATAGACACATCCGAAATATCTTGAACTCGCAGGTTGCTCAATTCCTGTTTCAATTCAAAAGGATTGATCTTAATTGGGTTGTATTTAAACTTAGGAAGCTCCGAACACTGATTCTTAAAAAAACGTTTTTTCTCTTGAATATTGTTGATCGGATTAATAAACGCCAATAGCTCAAAGTTTTTCAAAAGCTGATACATCTCCTTGTCGACTTTCAGAATCGAAGATTCCATTGTTTTATCCAGTAGCTTTGACTTCACATTGTGTTCCCAATTGGAATTCTTCTGACTGAAGAAATTGGCATTGTTCAGAATCCTAATCTTTAATTGCTGTTGCAGACTTTTAATAATATTTGGATAATCATCACCTGTTAGTTCGTTGCAATACACTTTCTTAATCTCAGTAGCTAGAACCAAGGTGTTTTTGAAGTTGTCCGTAATGTATTCCAAATTGTAACCTCTTCCATGAAACACATCATTTACGGCCGAAATATTTTCGATGTTTTCCAATTTAATCGATTCCAATTCTGAACGCCAATGCTCAACCACAGAACTAAACCGTTTCATGTCTACTCGTTCAGCTCCAATATTGAAAAGAGGTACTTTACGATCCCAACGCTCATGGTTATAAGAATGCATATCATACACAATACACCCACCGAATAACTCTTCCAATTTACTTATTAAAGCATGCGTTACCTGATAGTAATTCGCATGCTTTTGAAGACTTTTCTGTTGATCTCTTGGTGTCAGTTTTTTCTTCCAAACATTCTTTTCCCAAGCCGTTTCTAGAATACATTCCTCAGGTCTGCGATTCAAATCATATTCAAAACGGGAATCATGTCCAATAAGAGTAATAGGCATTGAAGCAATAAAGTCACCCGTAAAAGGGTCTTCTTCAAACCAACGATTGTATTCATCGTGTTCTATTTTTGCGTTTAGTTCAGAACGAAGATTGCTTCCATCATGAATCGCGGTGCAACAATAGGGCAAGTAACTATTGATTTTAATGGTAAAGGAACCATCCAAGGCAGTTGCCTCAAAATGTTTCTCTGATTCAATTAATTGAATGATCTCTTTAATCTCCAATCGTTTCATCAGTTTCAATTTTTATAAGTTCCGATTTGTTTTTTCTATCACTAATTTCTTCAACCACGCGTTCTAAGTAGTCGACAATTTTCCGTTGAATTTTCGTATTGTTCAATCTATTGATGTCGGTTATTGTTCCTGGACTCATCACGTTCACCTCAATTAATTTTCCTCCAATTAAATCCAATCCCGCGAAGTAAATACCATCGCGCACAAGCTTTTCTCCAACTTTTCTACATAGGATTTTGTCCTGTTTTGTGAGTTTGTATTTCTCTACCGTTCCACCAGCAGAAATGTTGGATCGTGCATCTCCTTTTGCAGGTCTTCTGCGCAAGGCACCAATAGGCTCACCGTTAAGCATTAGTACTCGAACATCGCCATCCTCTGCACCTTCAACATATTCTTGTAGAATAACATAACTGGATTTCCCTTCGGTTCTGTTGATGTAAAAGTCGAGCAATGATTTAATATTGTGCATGGCAGATTTTTCAATAACAATCACTCCACTTCCTCCATAACCATCTAGCGGCTTTAAAATCATTTTATCGCTTTCAGATTCGTCAATTATTCGTAATAAATAATCAATATTTTTCGATACATGCGTCGCAGGAATTAATTCACGTTTAGGATCGTAATAGGCGGCTGTATAAATCTTATTATTCGTTTCTCTTAGCCCATCGACAGCATTCAGAATGAACACATCATCTTTTATCGAATCCAAAAAATTCAAGACCAAAGGATCCATTGGGGGATTGTCTCGCATGAAAATGACATCGAAATGATGTAGAGGCCTCATTTTCTCATCAAACTCAACGGTTTTATAAAAAGACGGAATGCTCGTTGATACTTTTTTTGCTAGTACAATCGTTTTGCACAAACTAAGCGTAACACTATCTCTAATTGTAAGATTTGGGGGGTGAGTTATAGCCACTTCATGCCCTCTGGAGCATAATTCGTGAATCATTCGAAGCGTTGAGTCTTGCTTGGGATTTACTTTCTCCCAAGGGTACATAATAAAGCAGATTTTCATTAAATTGTTTTTATTAGATTGTTTTTAGATAGTTACTATTGATTCGAATTCTCCAGATATTGGAGTAGTTCGGGTAGTAATGAAAGTGTTGTGCCTTTTGTTGATGCGCGCGTTTACATTACCTCTTGCTTCTTTCCATTCTGCACATCATTTTTGAAAACAACCGTACGGTAGGGAAATGGAATTTCGATTCCCTCATCATCAAATCGTTTCTTAATGCGCAAATTAATTTCGCTATGCATTTTTAATGCTTCCAGTGGATCAGCAGTCCAAACATATGCTCGCAAATCCAATGAGTACTCGTTGAATTTTAAGAACCTTACTTCTACGACATCTACGTTCTCTTTCTTTTCTTTTTTGGTTCTGCCGTCTATAGATAATGGATGTTTCAAACCTTCTTCTTGTAGAATTCGAATCGCCAATTCAATATCACTGTCGAAACTTATTCCAACTTCTATGTACCTGCAAACTTTTTGATCTTCGATACTATCATTGACGATTACGTCAGTACTGATAACAGAATTTGGCATGATAATACGCTTGTTTTGAAAATTCAAAATGACTGTATGCCGTAATGTGATGTCTTCAACGATTCCGTAACTCTGAGACCCAACTCTAATCATATCTCCAACTCTAAAAGGTCTAAAAATGACGATGAAAACGCCGCTAACGATATTCGAGAAGGCTTCTTGAGCTGCAAATCCAATGGCAGCTAATAATATTCCGGCACCAGCAAAAAGCGAAACGCCTAAGGTTTTAAATTGTGGGATTTGAAATATGACAAGCCCAAAGACAACGAGCCAAATAATTAGTGAAGCGGCGTTTTTAAAGAATTTAACCCGTGTAATATCCGCTTTGATTTTACTATTTTCAATTAATAGTGATTTTGAGATTAACCATCGCACTATTTTTGATAATAGGAATCCACCAATTAGAATTGATCCAATCATCAGATAAAATTTCCAGTCTTTCATAATAACGTATTCTATATTAAAAAATAATTTTTCTCTCAATTTTATATAATCCCTCTTTCAAATTGAAAGAGGAATTATATCCAGATGGTTTAAACAGCAGAACCCTATATTTTACATTTAAACATCAGCACCCTCTGGATTTAATTTCCTTCTAAAACGAATTGAAAAATCAGTGGAGCAACAATCGTGGCATCTGATTCGATAATAAATTTTGGTGTGTTTATGTCCAGCTTTCCCCATGTTATTTTTTCGTTAGGAATTGCTCCTGAGTAGGAACCATAGCTCGTTGTAGAATCCGAAATCTGACAGAAATAACTCCAAAAAGGTGTGTCAGTACGTTCCATGTCTTGATAGAGCATAGGGACTACACAAATCGGAAAATCGCCTGCAATACCTCCGCCAATTTGAAAGAAACCGATGCCTTCGCTACCTGCATATTCGGTGTAATACTCCGCAAGCCACATCATGTATTCAATGCCCGACTTCATAATGAGGGGGTCGAGTTCTTTCTTAAGGCAATAAGAAGCGAAAATATTTCCCATCGTAGAATCCTCCCAGCCAGGAACTACAATTGGGATATTCTTTTCTGCAGCAGCCAACATCCATGAATTCTTAGGGTCAATTTCATAATATTGTTCCAATACTCCTGAGAGCAGTAATTTATACATGTATTCGTGCGGGAAGTAGCGTTCTCCATTATCGTCCGCGTTTTGCCAAATATTAAAAATATGAGATTGTAAACGTCGAAAAGCTTCTTCTTCGGGAATGCATGTATCAGTTACTCTGTTTAGCCCTCTTTCCATTAAATCCCATTCATCTTTTGGTGTTAAGTCACGATAATTAGGAACACGTTCATAGCTTTTATGAGCCACAAGATTCATGATATCCTCTTCCAAATTGGCACCCGTACAGGAAATGATATGTACTTTATCTTGTCGGATCATTTCCGCGAGGGAAATACCCAGCTCGGCGGTACTCATAGCTCCTGCAAGAGATATAAGCATTTTCTTCCCATCTTTGAGATGTTGCTCGTACGCTTCAGCAGCATCTACAAGGGAAGCAGCATTGAAATGCTTGTAATGTTGTTTAATGAAATTTCGAATTGGCTGTTTCATTTTAGTCGATAAATATTTGTACTACTTCAAAAAGGATTAATATTATGATGATCCATTCTAGCATAGAACTGTGCTTATGTTGGAGGATATCTTTGTAGAATTCATGGTTTTCGCGAACCACGTTCAAACTTGCTTGCATACCTCGATGTCTATTCTCAAAATCGAGTTCATTTGAAAGAAGGGTATCCAATTGTGACAATCGAACATCTGTCCAAGCTAAGGGTGGAGCTTCGAAAATATAGAGGTTGTCCGCGATTCTATTCCGCAAACTCATCGTTTGACCTATGTATTTGGCCAATCGTTTACGTGTTATCTTTACTTCACCAGTTGTTTCCAAATAATTAGAAAGTTCTCTGGTCTCTTCCAACAGTAAATCTGTTATAGACTGATAGTGGTTCAAAGCAGATGACTGAGCGAGATTCAAAGCAATAATATGCATGAGCTCAACATCCAACAATGGAATCGTTATGGTATCAAAATCTACAGCGAGATCTTTGCTTTTATCAACAGTTATTTTGAATATATCATAATCTATCCAGTCATCATTCTCTTTGTTTAAGTCTTCAATTAGGCTAGCAATTATTTCTTCCGGCACATCAATAAATGTGACACATCCAAAATCTTTGATGTACACAAAGGAGGACTCTTCCAATTGAAATAACAGGTAAGTTCTGTCTGATTTTACTGGCTTTTCATCGAACAGTTCTCGTACTTTTTTCAGTTGAAATTTGTTCCCAAAATGATAGGTGTAAACGGCTAAATCCAATTGTCTTGATATTTGTACGACAGCATTTTGTAATACAGTTTTGCCGCCGTAAATGAGGAAACTCGATCATTTTCGTTTGGACATAATTCTACAATGTCAAAACCAACGACTTTCTTTGTTTCAAAAACTCGTTTGATGAAAGACATGGTTTCGTACCAGTGCAATCCGCCTGGTTCAGGAGTGCCCGTCGCTGGAAGAATAGACGGATCAAAGGCATCTAGATCGAAAGTGATGTACACGCTGTCCGTCAATGCTTCGAGAGCTTGGTCTGCCCAAAAATTATCTTCGACCATTTGGTGTGCGAAGAATACATTATCGAGATTCATAAATTTCTTTTCTGAGGCATCCACGCTCCGTATTCCTACCTGAACAAGATTTGTTGTTTTATTCGCCTCATGCATTGCGCAGGCATGATTATATGGACTTCCATTGTAAGATTTTCTTAAGTCCGTGTGAGCATCAATATGTAGCACTGAGAGGTTATTGTGTGTTTCATTGAATGCTCTAATTGCGCCAATAGAAATGGAGTGTTCACCACCGAACATAGTCACGAATTTATTCTTCAATATGAATTTTTTCACTTCATCATGTACCGCAAAAACCATGTCATCTGGGGTATTAAAATCGTTGCTCATCTGACTTAGAAAAATGCCTTCCTTATATACTTCAAAGTTTGTTTCAATGTCGAATAGCTCCATGTTTTCAGAAGCTTCTAGAAACGCCTCAGGACCTTTATCTGCACCTTTCCCCCAAGTACTAGTCCCGTCGTATGGAACAGTAAGTAATACTATTTGACTCTTTTCAAGTGCTGCATATTCCCTTGGAATGCCAGCATATGTTCTTTCGTTAATCATATCCTAATAAATTCATAAATGAGTCCGCGTTCTGTTGTTCGGCAAAAACTTCGGACGTAATTTCACCATTTGTTTTGCGGTCAACTACGACATATTTGGGCTGTGGAACTAAGCAATGCTGTAAGCCTCCAAATCCACCAATTGAATCCTGGTAGGCTCCGGTGTTAAAGAAACCAATGTAAAGAGGTTTGTTTCTGGGAAATGTGGGCATATGAATAGCATTCACATGTTGTTCGCTGTTATAGTAATCGTCACTGTCGCACGTTAATCCTCCAAGTAAAACCCGCTCGTAAGGCTTGTCCCAATTTGTTATAGGAAGCATTACGAACCTCTTATTAATTGCCCAAGAATCTGGAAGTGTGGTGATGAAAGATGAATTGATCATGTTCCATTTTTCACGATCATTTTGTTGTTTTTGGTAAAGCACTTCATAAAAAACGGCTCCAGATTCTCCAACAGTAAATGATCCGAATTCGGTAAAAATGTGAGGCACGGCAACATTGGCCTCATCACACATCGTTTTAATTTGGTTGATGATCTCTGAGGCCATATATTGATAATCAAATTCGAATCCGAGCGAGTTTTTAATCGGGAAGCCCCCACCAATATTCAAACTGTCCAATGTTGGGCATATTTTTTTCAATTGCACATATACATTGAGACACTTTCTAAGTTCATTCCAATAGTAAGCGTTATCTCGGATACCAGTATTGATGAAGAAGTGTAACATTTTCAGCTCGACACTTGGAATCTCTGAAATTTCCTTCCGATAAAATGGAACGATATTCTCATATCGAATTCCTAGTCTACTCGTGTAGAATTCAAATTTTGGCTCTTCCTCAGATGCAATACGAATTCCAATCTTAAGCTTGCCTTTTGTTCGATGGTGTAACAAATGAATTTCTTCGTAGTTATCAATTATTGGAATACAGTTTTTATGTCCTGAATTAATAAGTTCAGTGATGTTTTCGATATATTGACCTCTTTTGAAACCATTGCACAAAACATAGGTGTCGTTATTGATAACCCCTTCTTCTTTTAGCTTCTTTACAATATTTATATCGATCGCGGAGGATGTTTCGATATGAATATCATTCTTCATCGCTTCTTTTAATACGTGACTAAAATGCGAGCTTTTAGTGCAATAACAATAATTATAATCGCCTTGGTAATTATGTTCCTTGATTGCATTTTGAAACCAAGATTTAGCCAATTGAATATTTTCCGAAATTTTCGGGAGATAACTGATTTTAAGAGGAGTTCCGTGCTCCTCAATTAGTCCTTCAAGGTCAATACCCTGCCATATCAATGTATTATTCTCTTTTAAACGGAACTCCTCTTGAGGAAAATCAAATGTCTGTTCGATTAAATCGATGTATTTGTTTTTCATTTTAATTATTGCTTTTATTCAAATTATTCCTCGTCACTCAAATCTTCCTCTTCTATAATTTCACCCGCTTTGTCAATCGTTAACATGTAATCACTTCCTGTATCTGAATTGAAAGCATAAATCGTGTACAATGTGGTTTTTGCGCTTTCGATCTTGATTACATTTGTGATTTCGAAATTGGCATAGTTGGTTCCGATACTTGACGAAATAGTTTTTGGTAATTCGTCTTCGGAGAGTGTGAATTCTGACCGAGTCCAAGCACCTTTTAGCGTAAAGTAAGCCGTTCCATAAGTGTCTCCGTTTCCAAAGTAGCAGATAATCTCATCGTCATTGTCATACCACTCTTCGACTAATCCCTGTGGGTATTTCGCGCTAAACGCAGATGTCATACTGGATGTTGGGGTATATTCTTGCGCTGTTAAAATTCCTGCTAGCAAAACACTAGCAACTGTTAATGATACATTTTTCATGATTTGTTTTTTTTGATGGTTATTTGTTATGCTCCTCGTAAGTAGTTGTCTTCAAAACTCTTCGGCATGAGCAGTAAAGGTTTTACAAATGACTGCTCACAGACATGTTTTTCTATGGTATTAAACATTGGATTATCGCTCTGCTGGAAGTCGAAAATAACGAGAGAGTTGTCATCTGTACTTAGTTCTTCAACGAGTTTGCTTAGCCCTCCCTCTAGGTTTTGAATGATCTCAAAAGTGTGGGTTAAGCCTTCTAAATACTTATCGACCATCCATTTGTCAATTCCATTATCATCATCAATATTTTCGAAGCAATAGAGTTTGATCGTGGCTTTCGAAAAACGGGCGATGTACCGAATCATAAGCATGGATTCAGAGATTACCGTGTTGGAAAAATCCGTCACATAGTAAATCGACTTCGTATTGGAATGCACATAATTCTCAGGCACCAACAATATTGGATAAGGCAGGTCATGGAGAGCGTGTTGATCTCTGTAACTGAAACCATCATTCCATTTCAAAAAACTGCTGTAACCCAAAACAATTAAATCTATTTTTTCTTCTTCAGCTGTTTGAAAAATATCTTTCACTGGGTCTCCGTATAAGGCTTTTAGTGTGATGATCTGATCACCATATTTCTCTAGTAGCTTTTTCCGCTCACGCTTTAACCTTTCCATTGGAATCCCTCCATGCTGAGGCGAGTAATTGTTGAATGAATCGTAAAACCCAGAGCGATATACTAGCGGGAAGCTATTGAGTAAGCAATACGTTGCACGGTGTCCAAAATAGGATAACGCCAAGTGGGTTGCGGATAGCGACGACTTTGACAAGTTTGTTGGAATCAGGATTTTCATGGTCCTTTTTTTTAATAATTAGTCAACTAAGCCGACATTGCTAAATTTGAGTAATACAAATTCTGAACTTTCTGCTTTGCTCTAGACAAGCGCATTTTTATTGCACTTGCTCCCATACCATATTTATCTTGTAGCTCATCTATACTCCTTCGATATGAATATTTATCGAGAAGCAATTCTTTTTCGGAAATGGTGATTTTATCAAGCAACTCCTCCAAAATTTCACAAAGATCTTTCTGTGGGGTCAACTCGTATTCTTTAGGAAGGCAAGACGCATTTATTAGAGGCCGATCCAGTGCTTCACCTTTGCTGCGTTTTCTACAAAATGAGATGCAGTAATTAAAGGTTATAGCAAATAACCACGTAGAGTAACTCGAGTTCTCCTTAAAAGAATCAATTTTTTCGAATGACAATAACAACGAGTCATTTGCGCAATCATAAGCATCCGCCTTATTTTTTGTTATGGAAAGACATTTTTGATAAACTTTATCGAAATAGCGTGAGTACAAGTCACCCATTGGATCGAGCCGTTTATTCTTTAAATCGCGAACTAGTTGAACATCACTTTTCATTTTCTCTTGAATTAAATCCAAGACAAAGTTGGCGTAGAAATGAGTGACATTTCTACGCCTAGTGCGTATTTTCTTCTAGTTGATTTCAGGAATTTTTCTGCGAGATTCTCGTAGCTTTTTCCATTTTTAGATATATCCTTTCTGAATGGCGAATTTCACCAAACCAGCCGTATTCTTCAATCCTAATTTTTCCAAAAGGTTTCTGCGATGCGTATCGACTGTCCGCGGACTGATAAATAAAGTTTCCGCAATTTCCTGATTTGAATATTCTTCCGCGATCATTTTTAGGACCTCTATCTCTCGTGGAGTTAACCTAATTTGTGAATTAGATGTGTTCTCCTGATTCATACTTTTGATCAGACTAGCGCTAACAGCGCTGCTTAAAAAGGTGGCACCATCATGAACAGCTCTGATGGCCGAAATCATTTCATTTCTTCCTGTAGTCTTCAGTATGTACCCGTTAGCTCCATTATCGAGCATACTCCTGATATAATGACTTTCGTTGTGCATTGAAACGGCAAGAATCTTTGTTTCAGGTAAACTATTTTTGAGCTTTTTTGTGATGATGATACCATCTGAATCTCCCATGCTTATGTCCATTAAAACAACATCAGGTCTATAGTCATTACAATCTGTAATGATTTTCTGTTCGTTGTCACCTTCTCCTACAATTTCCATTTGAGTTTCGGGTTCCAACATTGCTTTTATCCCATCTCGGAACATGGCATGATCATCTGCTATGTATATCTTAATTTTCATTTAGAAGCACTTCTATAGTTATTACTGTACCTCGATTAGGAGAAGAATCGATGTTGAGTTCTCCCCCAAGTACTTTTGTTCTCATTTCAATGTTACTCAGTCCAATACCATCAGAATTTGTTAATTCGCTCATTTCAAACCCACGACCATTATCCTCTACCATTAAGGTAAGTCGATCTCCGTTTTTTACTAGTTGAACAAAAATAGTTGTAGCATTGGCATGTTTAACTCCATTATTGAGCAGTTCTTGAGTTATTCGATACAGGTTCAGTTCAATGGCTTGATCAAGTTCTTCTCCGCTAAAGGAATTAATGAACTCAACCCGACATTTATTGCTCGCGTTAATTCTGTTTATCAACCCTTGAAGTGCAGCTACAATACCAAAGTCAAGTAAGACACGCGGCATTAAAGAATGTGAAACACTTCGCAATTCTTCAGAAACATCGTTCGATACTTCAACGAGGGATTGTAATTCATTTGCAGTTTGAGGATCATCTTCTTTAAGACGGTCGATTATCGTTTCTAAATGATAAATCGAACTACTCAATTGCGGACCAATTCCATCATGAATTTCAAGTGCGATTCTACGGCGCTCGTTTTCTTGCGTTTCGATGATGGACTGTACAGATGACATTTCAATATTTTTCCATCGCGTAATATCCTGTACCGTTAGAATACTCCAATTATCTCTTTTACGACATCGAATCGTCAAGACTTTATCTTGAAAGACCATCTCCATGATGTCAAAGCGTTCCCTTTCCCCCTCTAGGATCTGTTCAATTAGTTCATTCAACTCGAATACGTCAAATTGTTCAATAATTTGGGCGTTTACTATAGTTTCCTTTTTAGTTCCTAGAAAGGAAAGAGCGAGAGCATTCTCGAGAATGATCATTCCATTACTATCAAAAACAATAACGCCATAAGGAGCCTCGCTAATAACTTCAAGAAGAAAGGATTTATCAAAATCAATCATGCGTCCTTCAATTAAAATTGAACAATGCAAAGTAGGAAAAAAGTTTCTTCGGAGATGTGACTTTTTTTAAAATTGGCGTCCAAATGGAAAAAGAACGAATGAATAACCTGTTTCATAAGTCGATAGCAGTGCGTGATATTGAGGAAACGATTGCGTTTTATCGTGACCTTTTGGGATGTCATGTTGGACGAAGAGCGGCAAATTGGGTTGATTTCAATTTTTTCGGACATCAGTTGACAGCTCAGCTTTCTCCAAGAAACGTTGTCCCCTTGGATACTGCATGGAGGGGAAATCGATTTTTCCCTGTAAGGCATTTTGGTGTGATTTTAAGGAAAACCGAATGGGACGAGCTTCGTGATAGAATTGAAACTTCAGAATTAGTATGGTTAATCGAGCCTTCATTATTTTATGAGGGTGACGTTAATGAACAGGAAAGTTTTTTTGTAAAAGATCCAAACGGTTATGCGCTAGAATTTAAAACATTCGGAGAGAGCTACAGTCGCGTATTTACTGATAACTAACTTAAAAAGTTATGAATTCAAAAATTCGAAAGCTGGTAAGTTTTAATAAGCTAGAATCCTCTTTAAGAAAGCTGCTGATCCGGGAGTATCCTGATGGGTTTGGAGATGCTGTACTTCGTATTGATGCTTCAAAACCCTTTTATGCTGTTTTGTTCGATCATGAGAATACAACTTATTTGGTCAAACTAAATAATTATTTGGTAAAAGCATCTCAGGTTGAATTAGAAGATGACTATAATAATGAGCTTTCGGAAGCCATAGATATTGATGATGATGAATAGCTTAAATGTATAAACTATGTGGACTTACATCAAGAATAAACAAATCAAGACGGTTGTCTTTGATTTGAATGGAACGCTTACAGGAAGTGTTTCAGATCACCCTGAACATATTCGTTACCGCAATACTTATATAGAAGCAAACTCTAAGGTAAAGCATACACAATTTTTGCCTGAAGGAACTACAATGGCACTTAAAGCGTGTGGGCTAAGTCCTTTAAAGTATTACATAGAACGAAATAGTGAGATTGATTGGAAGGTATTCCACCACTATAATGAGGGTATCTATAACTGTTTGACAATGCTTCGGGAGGCAGGCTACAATCTCGTTCTCTACACTGATTGTCATGGTGTGCAAGTCAAAAAAACACTTGAAATTCTTAGGCTGTCTGATATGTTCGATTTATCCATCACAGAGGAGTTCAATATGAAAAAGCCTTCTTCCAAAGCTTTCAGTCATATCGCTAAGAAATTTAATTGCTCAGCTGCCGAAATTCTAATGGTTGGGAATGATTATTTGATGGATTTGTTGCCTCTAATTTTGATCGGAGGAAACGGAATTCAAGTGGATTCGGAAAATGAACTAACGACGGTTACGGAATTGATCCGTACCAATTTTGGCCGTATAGCAAGTTAAAACATGAGGAAATTTGAAAAAAGGAGAGTCAAACAAAAAAGTAAACGAATTGACTTTGTAATGCGACTAAAAGTAACCGCACTACTTCTTGGGTTGTTGTTACTAATCTATTATTTAAGCACTAGAATGGTATGAAAGAACTGTATCTAAAGTATTTAGGGAAAAAGGATAAATGTTTTGTGTTTCTTTTGGAGAATACAGAGGAGATTATCCAATTTCATCACGTCAGAGCTGAATTGATTCAAGACTATCACTTATTGACAGACAAATTCACAAACCGTTCGTTCAGGGTGAAGTTTTTCATTTTGGACCGTAATGAGATCACGACGAGAGTAATATCTGATATGTTTGTGATATGATGAAATTGGGGGAATATTAAATCAAAAAACTGTTCGCTCAAGAAAGGGCTGGTCAATTGATCAGCCCTTTCTTTTATTCTAAACGGTATAATTGTACATAGAAGAATAGCTCCCCGCTTCATCGTCAAATAGATTATATTTGTAAATTTTTTAAATGGATAAACTTTGAAAAAAATTGACACTAAAAAGTTTAGAAAATATGCTAAGCTTACCTTAATAGGCCTTTTGTTAGCAACCTTTTTTTTTATATATCAAGCTTCTAAAGTTGGCTTTGATTATGATTTTGAAAAATTCTATCCTACAAGTGATTCTGAAACAGCCTTTTTCTTTGAGTTTAGAGATAAATTTCAATCGGACAACGACTTCTTGTTAATTAGTATTGAAAATAGATCAGGCGTTTTTGATCTACAATTTCTGAAAAAAGTAGACAGATTTACGCGAGAGATAAGTAAGTTGAAATACATCGACTCGGTAAGCTCAATTGTCAATCAAAAAGAATATTTCATTAGTTTAACCACTAGGCATAAACAATTGATTGATTTTGAAAACGTAGATCTAAAGCGCGATTCCATCAGAATTTATTCGAAGCCTGAGCTCATTGGTAGTTTCATCGCAAAAGACGGAAAGTCGATCTGTATTTTTGTAAAACATCAAGATTTTCTAGCAAGAAAGAACAGCGGTGGGCTATTGGATAAAATCGGAGTTATTTCGAACAAATACGATTTCGACAAAACGCGGGTAGTTGGAAGAATTATAGGGCAAAAGTACTATATCAAAAAAATGATGGGTGAAATGCTTTTCTTTGTTGCATTGAGCGCCATTCTCATCGTCATTTTCCTCTTTATAGCTTTTCGCTCAATTTGGGGTATTATTATTCCCCAATTTGTCATTTTAGGAGGAATGATCTGGCTGATAGGAACGATGAGTTTGTTCAATCAACCGATCAATATTATTTTGACCGTACTTCCGTCTGTAATGTTTGTCGTTTCTATGTCAGACACAATTCATCTTGTCTCCAGGTACCTAGATGCACTTCGCACTGAAGATAGTACACTGGACGCGATAAAAATGGCAGTACGTGAAGTTGGAATGGCAACCTTATTAACGTCAATTACAACCTCCATTGGGTTCTTTTCATTGGTATTTGTCCGTGTAGAGCCAATTCAAGTGTTTGGTGTGGTTATGGGAGTGGGCGTATTAATTGCCTTCGTATTGACTTTTGTCACCCTTCCTGCACTATTCTATTTCTTTCCAGGGCCTAAATATGTGCGAAAGAAAAAGCAAAATCACTTTTGGAAAAAAAGACTCGAAAAATGGTTTGTTATTGTTTTGAAGCGTAAAGAATTAATTCTGGTGATGAGTACAGTTATTCTGGCAATGAGCGTCTATGGTTTACTTCAGATTAAGACGAATAATTTACTGATGGATGACTTGGATAAAAGTGATCGTCTAAAACAAGATTTCAATTATCTTGACGCGCATTATGGTGGGGTACGACCAGTAGAATTGGCAATTACAATTAAGTCGGACTCAATAGATGTTTGGGACAAAGATGTGCTGCGAACATTAGATACAGTCGAAACTTATTTGGTTAAAAAATATGGTTTATCTGTTAAAAGCTCTCTTGTTTCAGGAATTAAAATTGTGCACAGGTCCATGTATTCTGGATTACCCGAGTATTATACCATGCCAACACAAAAAACAAAGTGGCGAAATATAAAACGAATCATAACTGCACCGAGCGCCCAACATGTTTATAGTATGCTAGTTGATTCAACTGGTCAAACAATGAGGATTAGTGGAACTATTCCCGATCTAGGCAATATTGCGGTGACCAAGATGGATAAAGATCTAAAGACGTATTTGGAAACAAAAACGATGAAAGGGACAATAGATTATCAAATTACGGGTACAGCTCATTTGATTGACAAAAACCTTAGTTATCTATCTACAAGCCTAGTTAGAGGGCTTCTGATATCCATTCTAATTGTGGCTTTATTAATGGGGCTGATATATCGCTCCGGGAGTATGTTGCTGATAAGTTTAATTCCGAATTTGATTCCATTGGTCGTTATTGCCGGCGTCATGGGATATGTGGGAGTCGAACTTAAAATTTCTACCGCAATTATTTTCACCATTGCATTTGGAATTGCCGTTGATGACACAATACATTTTCTTGGGAAATTCAAGTTTGAATTAATGAAGGGTAGAACGAACGTCTATGCGCTTAAACGAAGTTATATGACAACAGGTAAAGCGATGATCTTGACGACATTAATTCTTTGTGCAGGATTCGCATTACTAGGTTTTTCTAGTTTCCTTGGAACTTTTTATTTAGGAATATTGATCTGTATAACATTGTTTGTAGCGCTAATTGCCGATTTAACCTTGTTGCCTGTGTTAATTTTATTGTTTTACAAGCCAAAAAGAAAGGATAAAACAATTCCTCGGATTGCGCGTAATAATGAATTATAGCGTTTCAATAAAGGCCAACCATTCTATACTCTGTTCCTTGTTCAATACACGAGGAAATTTAATTTGTGCTCCTAACTTTCCTTTGGATTCCAAAAAGAGATAGAATTTTTCAACAGGAAGGACCGTTAAAACCGGGTTCTGCAGGTTTATAGATCGAGCACATTTATAATCGTCATTTATTTCAAACAATTTTTGATCGATTTCTGCTATAATTTTTTCTGTATCAACTTCAGAATTTGTTCCCAGAAACCAATGATGATTCATGTTCTCTTCATTGACATAAATTGTAAATTCCGTGAATTCAATTTTCAACTTTTTAGATACGAAACTCAAAGCTTGGTTAATATTGTCAAGACTAAGATGCTCTCCGCATAAGCTCAAGTATTGTTTAATTCTACCAGTTAGAATGATTTCTCTTTGTTCAACATTCGTAAATTGTACTAAATCACCAATCATATACCTCCATAAGCCAGCGTTAGTTGTAACTACTAAAGCATAATTTACGGATGGCATCACCTCGTTCAAGGTAAGTGCTAAATAATCATCCTTTAAAGAGCCGTTCTCATCGAAATAGTTCGAATTAAAAGGGACGAATTCGTAGAACACCCCAGCGTTTAGTAGGAGTTTCATTCCCTTACCTGATGTTGTGTGCTGGTATGCAAAATAGCCTTCAGATGCAAGATAAGTGTCTAATAAGATTACTTTTTTACCAAATATTTTCTCCAGTCGAGAGGTGTACGGTTGAATAAAAACACCTCCGTGTACGTAAACCTCAAGATTTGGCCACATCTCATGAATGTTCTTCAAACTATAATGATCTACAATTTTTTCCATCAGTAAAATACACCAGCTGGGAACCCCCGCAATGATGCTTATATTCCATTCTGGAGCCTTCAGAACCATCATTTCCAATTTTACTTTCCACCGACTTTCTTTGGTGATTTTATTACCCGGCTTGGTCAAAGGTGTAACTAAGAATGACGAATATTTCTTAAGAATACCACTGAGATCACCTTCTAAATACTGCCTTTTTTTTGTAAGTCTAGAACTACCACCAACGGCGAGTAAATGCCCTCCGTAAAATTTACTGGATAAATTTAGCTCATGTAGCATCGCTAACTGGCTAATACTAGATTTCTGAAAGGAACGTATCATCTGATTAGTAATTGGAATACGTTTGCTCGGTGAGCCTGTTGTACCAGAAGAAAGAGCATAATGTCTTATTCGCCCCGGCCAAGTGTGATCTTTTAGTCCAAGCATTCCATCTTTTAACCACTTATTATAAAATTCATCATAATCCGTGAGTGGCACGTTTATCTGAAATGATTTAATGAGATCCTCCGATTTAAGAATGTTGGCGAAATTATGACGACCACCAAATGTTGTCCTTTGCGCAGTTTTCAGAAGATTGATTAGATCATCTGTCCATTCCCGCTTTTTCTCCCCTTTTTTCTGAACTCTTCGATAAACGAGCCCATTCGTTTTTTTTAAAAATGTTCCAATAATTCGCATTGGCAATCGTCTTTGATCAAGTATTGTATTTAAACAGTGACTCTAATTATTCCATTTTCAATAATTCGCAACAATAATACACAAATTGTCGATTATGTTTGACATAAATTTTATTGAAATAAGGTGCGAAAGAAAGAGAATTATTGACAGTTAAATGAATAAAACACCTTACTCATTCCCTCTTACACAACCTTGTTCGTGAAAGAGCATCATGCGAACCTTGAGAATTTCCAAACATATACGAGAGCCAATCAAAAGGACTAAAACGAGCTAGCGTCCGCACCAAAATACCCCAAAAACTTGCTTTAGAATTATTCAATCCACGAACTTCCGTTTTCGTGATCATTTTTCCAATTGTCTGTCCAGTTGCGGACTCAAAAATTAAGTAATAGAAGAAGCTAGTTAGACCAGAAATGATAAGTGCAATGCGAAATTCAACGAGAAAAACAGATAGAATACCTGAGACAATAGCGACAATCAAAACATCAACTATGTAATTGATTAGCCGATCATTTTTAGTGACCATTACTTCATCTTCAAACGAAAACCATACGAAACACCCACTATAAATTCACTGTCCTGACTCAAGATTTGCTTTTGCATCAGACTATAAAATTTCAAGGTGTGACGCTTCTTAACCGGATATTCAACACCAATTTTCAACCTCAATTTATTAACGGCATTCGTGGCGATTACTTCTGTCGCGGTGTACGTCAATTGATTATTAAAGCGATAGAAAAATTCACCGGAGATATAAGGTTTCAGCTTCGATTTCGGGATATTATAATCGAAATTGATCTTATAGCGTAAGGTGTTTTTCGTTCGTTTCTGTGTTTCTAATTCCGTGGTTGATCTCAGTCGCATGGAAAGACCCAATTTAGATTTTTTATCGATGAAGTCCATTATTTTTCTGAACTCAAGATCGAAACCATAGCGATGGGTATAAGAACGATTTGTAGTCGAAGAATTAAAAGGGACACTAGACAGTCGATATTCTGCGCCAACTCTAACGTGTTTGTGTGCTTTCCACTTCACTGATGGAGAAATAAAGCGCGTATCCATTTGCGTAGCATTCTCACCCAAGCGCATTTCGGTTTCTAAGGCAAGGTCAACCTGCTTGGTGATAGGTGCTTTAATTTGTCCGCCAAACCAGAGCCCAAAATCATTCTGAGCCAAGGAAATTTGGCTAACGATTAGCGCGATTAGCGCTAAAATATATTTCCGCTGTAGTCGCATCAACACTATTGTACGATTGTTAACCCCGGTGCTGTAGCAACTTGCTTCTTTTCTGTGATGGTCGCCTCTACTTCAACTTGGATTGTTTCCAAGGTAGGACTTAGTACATCTATTGAGAAAGCATAAACGGTATACGTACCTCTTGTAAGTCCTTTGAACTGATAGTTACCGTTTGCATCTGTTCTAACGGATTCGCTGTAAGAAGCTTCCTCTCCGTAGATCAAATATACGCGTTCTTCTACTATGGGTCCTGACGTTGAAGTTCCACCAGATGAACCATCTTTGCCCTGATTACTAACATCGATGGCAAATGGTGTATTTATATCATCTGCATCTATCACTTCCCCTACTGCAGTATTCGTAAGCGTAACGATATCATTCGTAACTGAAACAATAAAATCAGCAGAAGCGCTTGCCGTAATTGCTGCAGCCGTGCTTTCTGCGATGGTCACGTTGGATTCAGTATTACTATAGGTTACTTTAATTCCTGTTCGTCCTGATAATCCTGGATCCTGTCCAAGCCAGTTCGTGTTTTCATACCAAACATAATAGCTCGTTCCTCCATTGGGAGTCTGCAATAAAAAATAATCGCTATTATCCAAAATAGAACCGCCGATGCCATCCGCGTGTGTACAGATAACCGTTGTTATTTCTTGTTCTGGATCGGAGCCTGAATTCCCACTGATTACGCCGGAAAGATTTCCTGTAATAGAAGACGTTCCACCAGGCCCTTCAACTTTTTTACACGATGAAAATAGGACAGCGCCCCCTACGCAGAGGACAGCAAGATAAGTTAACTTATTCATAGGATGATTGAGGTATTAATGGACATTCAACTTTCCGGTTGAGGTACGTTTATTTGGTTCTATAATTCGGTAATGATAAATTCCTGTGGCTAATTCTCCAAGTGCTAATTGCACATCATACGTTTGATTTATCGTTTTCTCCAGTACAATTTTTCCGGATGGGTCGTAGAGTACAATTTCAGCTTCTATTACCAAATAAGGGAACTCAATTGTGACGAAATCATCCGCTGGATTTGGGAAAATTCGGTAGTAATCATTCTCTTCCTGCAAAACCCCAAGGTCATTGCAGGTTCCAAACATGTTTGCATCCATCCATGTTGCACGATCGGTAATCCATGTTTTTAGATATCCGACTTCTTCTGCATACGTATTACCAATAAAATTATTGGGCCAGAGATAGGTTCCTAGTACCTGCCATTTCTGAAAATTTCGTTGTTGCGCTTCTTCCAAATAACTCGCCATGGAATCAACATAAGCCATCAAAGTATCTGTATGCCATGCGCCCTGTCTCATCTCTTGCCATCGACAATTCATGTCATGTGAAAATGCTGGATCTTGAACCAATCGCTCAAACCAAAACGGATTTTGTAATCCACCTCCACCACAGAAAGTATAGAAATCTATTTCCCATCCAGTTGTGTTCCCACCATCACAGTAGTTTGCATTCCCCCAAGCGAGGTTAAAATCCCATAAAGGACCAGCCACAAATTCACCACCGTCACTTAAGCGTTTCTTATGAAAAAAGGTGCTAATTCTATAACCATCTACATTTTTACCAAACTCATTTACAAGCATGAAATCAATGTAGGATCCCATGTCAACATAGGGTGCAAATCCAAGAACTGGATCGGAGAAATTTGATCCGGCTAGCGCTGTTTCAAATGCAGTAAAAACATCCTCTATGTAGGTCCTTTGGACTGGAACTAAACTATCTAAATCTGGGTCATGCGCTTGGATATCGAGCAAACCAGGTGCTCCTAAATAAGGGGGGAATGGAGAAGTCCAAATAGCTGAACCTCCTGCCGTAGTCTTATCAACCTTCAAAATATAGTCTCCCGTGATCTCATTTCCTGAAATATCCTCTGGCTCAAGGTCATTGTTTCCAACCTTTCCATCTTTCCGCTTGATCTTCTCGGTAAATACATAGACGCCTTCATAACTTCCATTGAGCATCACTTCGCACAATTTCGTTCTTGGAGCATATCGTTCTGTATCCCACCCCATCTTATAGGAAATGACATTTCTCAGCAGTGATTTATCGGAATAAGGTGCATAGAGTACCCAATCGTTATCGTATGCCATGTTGAAAATGCTTACATCAACTTTAACTCCCGATGGATCGCGTGTTTCCAATCCCCATTGGTTCTTAGGAAATCCTCCCGAAGAAGATCCGCGTCGTTCGATACCAATATCACCATCAAATTCATTGAATGGGTCAGTCAGATTATTCACTACGCCAGGTCCATTGTAAATAATACCCATGGTAGCATCTATCTTTGGATCGTCAGGAATTCCAGCTCCTCCAGCAGTGTTAATAACCACAATCGGCAAATTAGAAGACGAGAATATTATTGGAGCAACGAACCATACTGGCGTTACTCCATAGTCGCTTGAGGTGTTATTAATTCCAAGCGAGAGAAAAGCTCGAGAAGACATATCACTCGAACCTGCAGATTGATTGTGCGTCTGAATGCACAGCACATTTGATCCAGTAACCATATTCGCACTCAGAAATGCAGCATCAATCACAAACGCGCTAGGTAATCCACCTGAATACATTACAGCTTCATGGTTTCCGTCCGATAACTGCGAAAAAGCGGGTTGACCAGCACTCGTAATATTAGACCTTCCTATTTCAACCCCATTAAGGTAGGCTACAAATGCATCGTCATAATCAATATGAAAAATGGCCGATTCGATTGCCGAAACATCCGTGATATTAAATGTAATTCTTTGGTAGCAGGATGCGATCGCAGGAAATGTTGTGTTATCATCACCATCGCCATATCCAAATCCACCCTGTCCTGTTGACCAAGATGCATCACTAAAGGCAAGCGTATTCCACGTTGGAGAAACTGCTGATGACGGGAGTAAATAACGCCAAGTATCTGTCTCGTAAACAACTGTTTCCCAGTGATCTATAGCACTAATGCTGTTCAGTGAGAACAGAATAAAAATGAATCCAATAAGTAGTCGCATAGCATGAAATTAGGTGCCAAGTGATAACTTTCATCAATTAGCCAATACCACAAGATAGATAAAATTGAACAAATTGTAAATTAAATTAACGCTTGATTCCTTCGATCCGCTTAATAAGTTGTCGTCATATCGCTGTCAACGCAAATCACAAAATCGGCGATTCCTTTATTTTCTTTCTCCAACTTTTTAATATCCTTCTGATCTACTGTGGATATCGTAACATATCTTCGCTGTGGTTGCTCTAGCTTTAAGTACCATAAGATTCCCTCATAATTATTAGAGTGGTACGCGCCATTGTAATGCAAGAATAACTTCCCAGGAACGTAATTTTTCAAGATGAAGTGTGCCATCGTTGCGTCCTTTGTTGCTTGCGCCATAACTAGTTCAGGAGTCCCATGCTCTCCCATCATCACCAAGATATTCTGATAGGTTGCTAAGTCTGGATCAAAGGTGATCGGTAGTGGAGCTATCCAAGATTTTTCTTTATCCGTCAATGAGTCCAGTACAGCAAAGCCTTTCTTATAAACCATCTTTGCGTAGCGCCGGGGAATGTTTGTGGCTATGAAACGAAGCTTATTCTCTTTTGCGAAATCCACCAATGGCGCATAATCTGTTGCGTGATTTGTCCATAGTCGCGCCAGGGTATCAAACGCTTCGGCATCAATGACTCCTGAGAGATAATCATTTAACTCGTCCTGATTATCTGATTCTAACATCTCTGCACCAAGGGTTAGACTACGTCGACTATTAAGCTCTTTGGTTACCTCATATTGAAGCCAATGAGCGATCGGATTATCATGATTCTCGCCAAATAATGCAATATCACATTCTTCCAAAGCCTCGACTAGCTCTTTAAAGCTTGCTTCCTTCCCTTTCGAATTGAACAATTTGTAAGCGGGTAGATCTTGCCCTAAAATCTGACAAGAGACCAATAACGTTATTAGCAAGATCTTCATTTTCATAGTAGCCACTTTTCATTCATGAATGCTGTCCATAAAAGTATTGATTTCATTGTTATACAGGTTGAATCCTTCTCACTTCTTAGGAAGATTTGCATTATCTTGCAAGGAATATCTATAATAACTCTGATGAAAAACAAACTGGATCTATCCATTTTACTAGCGCTTCTGTTCATCTAGGTGGGAATTCTCAACGTTCAACTGCCAGTTGAATGGACAAATGAAGTCCTAATAACAGTTGTCGATACCAAGGGACGTCAGCTTCAATCGAAGAACATCTCAGGTGGAAGTAATCAGTTTGACCTTACAATTTTCGATTCAGGAATCTATTATATTTTCTTGGAAACAGGTGGAGAAAAGATAGTGAAGCGCGTTGTGAAATATTAATTTAGCGCTAAAGAAAATTCATGGCATTGATTAAATCGTGTAGAGGAAATACACCAAAAAGTGGAGATGATTGTTGGTTTGCAGAGAACGCTACAATTGTTGGTGACGTAATTATGGGGGATCAATGTTCGGTCTGGTTCAACACCGTAATTCGTGGTGATGTGAATTCCATTCGAATGGGAAATAGGGTCAACGTCCAAGACGGAGCTGTCATTCATTGCACGTTCGAGAAAACGAAAACCATTTTAGGGAATAACGTCTCGATTGGTCATAATGCCTTGGTACATGGTTGTACAGTTGAAGACAATGTGCTCATTGGAATGGGATCTATCGTAATGGACGATTGCTACATAGAATCAGGAAGCATAATTGCTGCTGGCGCTGTTCTTTTAGAAGGAACACGTGTTGAAACAGGATCAATTTGGGCCGGAGTTCCAGCAAAGAAAGTTAAGGATATCTCTCCAGAACTATTTGAAGGAGAAGTGATGCGGATTGCAAAAAACTATGTAAAATACAGTGGTTGGTTCAAGGAGTAATTTCCATTTTTCAACATTCGCTTTAAGCATTTAATCTGGCTCCATTATTTAGTGAGTTCCTACGAAGAAAGTCAATGATATCTGATCTTTGCTCCGTGAATAAAAAATATTAATTTCAAAGATGACTCTCGAAACGAAATCAATATTAGTCCCAATAGACTTTTTAGTACCTACAATTTCTGCACTCTCTTATACCGTGGAATTAGTTGCCAATAAAAACATGAATGTAATTTTATTGCATGTTGTAAGTTCGGCTTCAAAAATACCTGAGGCTGAATTAAAATTGAATGAACTAATCGTTCAACACGAGAATTCAAAAATAGAATTCAAGATCAGGGTTATGGTCGGAGATATTTATAAGTCCATTTCAAAATGTTCAGAAGACTTTAATTGTCTGTTGACCATTATGGGAACGCATAGCGCGAAAGGCTTCAGAAAAGTTTTTGGAAGCAAGTCAATAAGTGCTATTTCCGAATCGAAAAGTACGATGTTGACTGTTCAATCGGGTACAGTATTCAATCCAATTGAAAAGATTGCTGTCACCGTTGATGAATACAAAGAAAGTGTTCAAGTAATTAAAAACATCGTAGACGTTGCCGCAATATTTAATTGTGAATTGATTTTTATCGCAGGAAAGCAAAACGACTCTATGCTTAAATCGAAAGTCAATGTTAATTTGCGCATTGCGAGCAATTATGCACAAACCAACAAGTTTGAATATTCAGTTCAGTATTTGGAGCGCAGTAATTTTACGGAAAACCTTCTCAAATATTGCGCTAAGGAAAAAGTCAATTTAATTGCAACAACCTTTCATCAAGAAAATTTTCACGTATTCTCGGCAAAGTTTGTTCAACATTTATTTGAAAATGATCTTTCCATTCCAGTCTTAACGGTCAATGGCAGTGCCTTAACTAAAATTTCAAATACTTCATTTTTGTAATTTACTTCTCGTCTACTCATTGAATAAAACAACTTCGAAGCGTTTGAAATCGATGTGCACATTGGCGTGGGCCCTAACCTAATAGAGGAAGGGTACCTCCTAAATTGTTCGAAGGAGAATTCAGGCAAAAATCGATGTGACTTATTCAGGATGGCCCAAGAAAGAAAGGTTAAATACTTAATTTAATCGACAAAAAACTATTTTGTATCGACTTATGCTATTTTTTCATAGATAAGAATATGTGAGTTTGATTTTTACATGGATTATGCTTACATTATGTAACTGTCTGGTATTCATTTAAATTCATCGCTTATGCATTACAAGGAAAATGAACTCACGCTGCTGTACAATAAAGAAAGAGAACTCGATCGAAAGACGCTAGCAACTGCCCATGTGTTAACGACTAAGATTAATCGACAGGAAGTTAGCACTACCAGACTTTCTGAAACCCTCTACTATATCGCTATCAATAAACTCGGTGGCAGTCCTAAATCGATCATTGATAAATCGAAACCTTATTATCAGAATGAGTTGAGAGGACTTGAATTGAGCGAGTATGGATGGTATTCAATCATGATGAAGCACCCTGAACTTTGGAGAGCGCCTGTTGCTTTATATAAGGGAAGAGCTGTGCTTTGTACTTCTTCAAACGACGTGCTCAAGTTGAGCTAATTCCTAACAAAATCGCCCTCATGATAGACGCGAGGGAATAAATCGATCTCCTAGAAATTTTATTCCTTCTGGCGACTCAGAAGAACTCCATTTAACTATAAATAAAAACGTCCTCCCAAAATTGAGAGGACGTTTTTTTTATGATAAGCTGTTTTCTATTTAATGACAACCACTTCTTGTTGCAGGATAGTTTTTGAATCTGTGTACAATCTCACCATGTATTTCCCTGGTGCTAGTTCAGATCCATCGATAACATTCGTATCAACGTCCATTGGCAATGAAATTATTCGTCCGAGCATGTCAACTACATCTACTTTCTGGATTACTCCTTCGTAGGTGATTGTAAACACGCCAGTCGCTGTTGGATTTGGGTAAAGAACAAAGTCTTCGTATAAGATATCGCCGATGTCTAATGTACTCACTGTGATACAGGCCGATGTATCTGTACAACTTCCCTCAGTTACGATCACAGCATAATCTCCATTGGCAGTAGCACTAAAGTCGATATTCGTCTCACCGACAATTACCGAGTTGTCGCTACAGTTGATCCATTGGTAGGCCGAAGCACTAGCATTGTTTGATGAAATTGTATAGCCATTCGCATTCAAAGTCGCTGTCGCATCTATTCCACTGACAATTACGTTTTGAGTTTGAGTAGAAGTGTTACCATTTCCATCATCATACGTCCACGTCACAACTGTGGTCCCGATAAAAGTAATTGGGAATACAGCATCACTTGTAACTGTTACGGCCCCTGCACAGTTGTCTGTAGCCGTTGGAGGCGTTAATGAAGTTACCTCGCACACTTCAGATACATCTGAAAGAGAAGAATTGTCAGGAACTGGTGCAAGCATATCATCTACGATCACCGTTTGAGGAACTGTAATTGTGTTTCCGTTCCCATCATCAAACAACCAGTTGATGGTATAGGTTCCTTGACCTGTGTACGTTATCGGATCAGTTGTTGTTCCAGTAATTGTTCCTGAGCAGTTGTCCGTTGTTGATGGAGCAGTTGCTGTTGCAGAACAGTCACCAGTAACATCCGCTAATGTTGGCGTCGCTGGGTCTATCGCATCTCCGACTTCAACATTATCATTGTCACTCGCCGAACACCCGTTTGCATCTGTAAAAGTGTACGTGATTATATGAATTCCAGTTCCTGCAACCGCTGGGTCGAATGAATATGTCATCCCATTTCCATCATCTCCCACACCGGGTCCAGAATAAACTCCTCCTGCCGGTAAACCTCCACCTTGTCCGGTAAGAACTGCTGATCCAGGACAGACATCTGCCGGGGCAACGAATGTGACTGTTGGCAATGCATTGATGCTAACACTTACTCCACTTGAGTTTGCACATGCTCCTATCGTTGCATAAGTAACTGTATAGGTTCCTGGCGTTGAAGCCGAAACATCTATTACTCCAGTTGAGGTATTGATCGATAAACCAGCTGTCGAGCTAAACGTCCCTCCAGCTACACCTGTTATCGTTGGTGTTGGATCTATGCCATCAACACAATAGCCAGTCGCACCGTAGTTAAAGGATGCATCGTCCAATGAAGTGATTGTAACACTTACTCCACTTGAATTTGAACATGCTCCTATCGTTGTATAAGTAATTGTATAGGTTCCGGGTGATGAAGCTGAAACATCTAGTGCTCCAGTTGAAGTATTGATCAATAATCCAGCCGTTGAACTAAACGTCCCACCAGCTACACCTGTTATCGTTGGTGTTGGATCTGGATCAGCAACACAATATGAAGCCGCACCATAGTTAAAAGATGCATCGTCTAAAGCGTTAATTGTAACACTAACATTTGAGCTGTTTGTGCACGGTCCAGACGTGGTATAAGTAACTGTATAGGTTCCGGGTGATGAAAGTGAAACATCGATTGCTCCAGTTGAAGCATTGATCGATAAACCAGCTGTCGAGCTAAACGTCCCACCAGCTACACCTGTAATAGTTGGTGTTGGATCTGGATCAGCAACACAATATGAAGCCGCACCATAGTTAAAAGATGCATCGTCTAAAGCGTTAATTGTAACACTAACATTTGAGCTGTTTGCGCACGGTCCAGACGTGGTATAAGTAACCGAATATGTACCTGGCGTTGAAGCTGAAACATCTAGTGCTCCAGTTGAAGCATTGATCAATAATCCAGCCGTTGAACTAAACGTCCCTCCAGCTACACCTGTTATCGTTGGTGTTGGATCTGGATCATTCGAACAATAGCTAGGTGCCCCGTAGTTAAAGGATGCATCGTCCAATGAAGTGATTGTAACACTTACTCCACTTGAATTTGGACATGTGCCTGCGGTCGTATAAGTAATTGTATACGTTCCGGGTGTCGAAAGTGAAACATCTATTGCTCCAGTTGAAGCATTGAGCGATAAACCAGCTGTCGAGCTAAACGTCCCACCTGGGAGCCCTGTGATTGTTGCTGTTGGATCTGGATCAGCAACACAATATGAAGCCGCACCATAGTTAAAAGATGCATCGTCTAAAGCGTTAATTGTAACACTAACATTTGAGCTGTTTGTGCACGGTCCAGACGTGGTATAAGTAACTGTATAAGTTCCGGGTGATGAAGCTGAAACATCTAGTGCTCCAGTTGAAGCATTGAGCGATAAACCAGCTGTTGAACTAAACGTCCCTCCAGCTGCACCTGTTATGGTTGGTGTTGGATCTGAATCATTCGAACAATACGAAGCCGCACTATAGTTAAAAGATGCATCGTCTAAAGCGTTAATTGTAACACTTACTCCACTTGAGTTTGAACATGTACCTGCAGTCGTATAAGTAATTGTATAGGTTCCGGGCGTTGAAAGTGAAACATCTATTGCTCCTGTTGAAGTATTGAGCGATAAACCAGCCGTTGAACTAAACGTCCCTCCAGCTACACCTGTTATTGTTGGTGATGGATCAGAATCATTCGAACAATAGCTAGGTGCTCCGTAGTTAAAGGATGCATCGTCCAATGAAGTGATTGTAACACTTACTCCACTTGAATTTGGACATGT
>JBLHPQ010000028.1:0-38312 GCA_047624355.1 Flavobacteriaceae bacterium
TCTTTCTCGGTGTTTTCGACTTCCGAAAGCTGTTCTTTTAATAGTGTTAACGAATCGTTGTAAGTGTTCAAGAGTGAATCTTGACTGAACTGAACTTCTTCAAAATCGGTGATCGCTGCCACGAGTAGATCGGGATCTACAGACGCAACCCGGAGGATATTCCTAAATTGATTTGGTAATACATCCATTCCTGATTTCTCGCGTTCTGAATTTAAACGACGGATTTTTGTGTAAATATCCGTGGCGTACCTTTTCTTCTCTCGAAATTCGATTGTATAGATATAAGCCATCAGCGCATTCTCATAAATTCCATGCTTTTCGCTGAATTCACCTAATGTTAACGCCAAATTGGCAATTACGGCATTTGGAGCAGGGGTGAAGGGGGCGCGGGTCTTAATCTGATGCGCCAATTGATTGTGATGATGCCGGTATTCTGGATGCATCTCTCGTCCGTGCATATGGGCAACTAATTCTTCCACTGTCACTATTGGATGAGATCTCAACCATCCTGGGTTCGATTGTTCCTTGATCTTAGCTTCAACGATCTTGACATGGATCCATTCACTCTTGTGATGTGCATCAGGAAAGATTTGATATCCCTTTTTTATATACTTAAGCGCATTCTCCAGATCTCCCGTTAACTCATAGGCCGTTCCGATATTCGCATTTAGTTGGTATTCTTTCGGATGCCTAGCAATAAGAGGTTTTAGAAGTGCTAGCGCCTCTTTTGCTTTGCCAAGTTTCATGAGCACAACTGCGATATTAGATTGATTCTGAAAACTGTCGTCGTCACTCGCTCGAAGTTCTGATAATTTAGTTTTAAGCTCAGAAGTATTGAATGACAAGTCTCGATCAGCTAAGTAAAAATAACGCGTGACAAGCTTCTGCCCATTGAGGCGATGTCCATATTCATTTAAACATGCATTTGCTGAAAATCCTAAAAAGAGAAATGGAAGCAGAAGAAAGACATTTTTCATGAGGTGATTTTTCATGATAATGCGTGATAGAATAAAAGTAACAGTTCGTTTCAATATTCAACTATGTACCAATGTTTTTGAAATTAGCGTTTAGCCACTTAACGGCAGATAGCTGAAGATTAAACGTTTTCCTTGCGCCAATTAATCTTTAGGAGACTCTTTTCGCGCTCTCTTTTTCATGATCACGGTAACGATGCCCCAACTTGAGGAGGCTAGTGCTAAAAATGAGGCCAAGAATAAATAGTGCAGAGATCACTCCCGTTAGGATGCAAGCATCGGTGTGTTCCTTCTGTTTGGGTATAAGTTCACCTTCCTGATGTTTGATATAGGTAGATTTCGCCCTTATTACAATGAATACTATTCCATAAACGACGGCAACGAATAATATCGTGATGACCAGAAGAAACATCGATCTAATCTGCAAATCAGCGATGAGTGCAGTAAATGACGGGAAGGAAAATACGCAAATAACTACTATTAATATTAGCGCTAGTGATTCACAATAATGTCAGGAGCATTATTCCGCGAATTAAGAGGAGCGCGTAAATAACCAGCCAGTAGTTAAGGAAAGACTTGAAATCATGATCTCATCTAACATCTAAAGATCCGACCCTAATCCTCTTTCCAGCCTTCATCATTCGCTTTAAGATATGGAATCTTAGCATCTTTCAATGCGTCTTCAATCGCTCTCAAACGAACAATCATACTATTCATCGAAACCCTGAATTCTGCATAAGCTTCCTCACCAATTTTCTTGTTTTCACGATGTGTTTTCGTCACTCCGGCACGATTACTCGATACTTGATATTCAACCATTCCAATTCTTCCAGAGATACTTGGAACTGTTTCGAATTCATGAGAAGAACGAATTCCATCTCCCCACAAATCAACAGTGAGTTCGTGGTATCGTTTTTTTAATGATTCAATTTCTGTTAGAAGGGACATGTCAGTACCAGGATATACTTTCAATGCATGTTCGATCAATTTCATTTTTTCATTGGTCTCTCTCATCAACTTTCCAGTACCACCTATTTGACGGGATGTCTCTGCTATTTCTTCTCTGAATGTTAATAGCTCAGCGATATCAGTCGTTTGAAGTTCACGATTATCCAATGACTTCACGGTGAAATCGGTTTTAGCTACGATCGATTTCATCACACCATCTTTCAGCGTCATAATCTCCACAGAATAATTGCCGGGAGCGATCATGTGGCCATCGTCAGGGCTCGAATAACGACCAACTTTGTCCTTTTTAATTTTAATTGGTGATGTTGTCTGCGTTTTTAAGTTCCACGTAGTTCTGCTGATCCCTTTCTTTGGAGATGTGATTAGGCGCTTGATTTCTTTTCCTTGAGCATCTCTAATTAGCCAAACTAACTTTTGAGCATCTTCCAATTTTTCTGCGGTCAACGTCTCAAATGATGGGTAGTCCACAGCTTCTCCGGCTTTCTCTTTCTTCTCCTGTGCTTTAAGACGGGCGTCTTTCATCATTTCCTCCGTCTCCTTCATGTAGAGCGAGAAAGTCACGCCGAATTTTGGGTTGTCCGAATGCCACATGTTAGCTCCTTGAGATCCAACGCCACTTAATCCTAGTGGAGCAGCTGGAATATATGCCAAGGCATCTTTGATAGGGAAGAGGTGAGCCTCTTTTGCAATGATGTCCTTTGAAATCGTTCGAAGTGGAGTGTAATCATCCAAAACATAAAATCCGCGACCAAATGTTCCCGCAACAAGATCATTTTCTCGCTTCTGAATATCTAAATCGTATACGGCAATCGTAGGAAGTCCGCTTAATTTCGTCCATTCTTTCCCCCCATTATTACTAAAGTAGGCGCCAAATTCAGTTCCGACAAAAAGTAAATTGGCATCGAGGTGATCTTGACGAATTACAAACGCTGATCCTCTCTCTGGAAGGTTATTCGAAATTGAAGTCCATGTAGACCCACGATCGCTACTCTTCATGACATATGGCTTGAAGTCCCCAGCGCGGTGGTTGTTAAATACAGCGAAGACAACGTTTTCATCATGAACACTTGCGCAGATCATGTTGACTCTTGTGTTTGCAGGAATTCCCGTAAACGAACTCATTTTTTTCCAAGTTCCTCCTTCGTCTATTGAAACTTGAATCAATCCATCATCGGTTCCAGCGTAAAGTAAGCCCTTTTTAACCGGGGACTCATCTAGCGCAACAATGTTTCCGTAAATAGTTGTCGATTTGTTCTTCATAACTGCATCCATCGACCATACCTGATCCATAACGGCTAGCTTATTACGGTCCATTTGCTGCGATAAATCTGGTGAAATAACATCCCAGTCATCACCGCGGTTTATACTTTTGAACAACTTATTTGCCGCGAAGTAGATTGTTTTAGGGTCATGTGGTGATATTAGTAATGGAGCATCCCAATTCCATCGGAAGGCAGGCTCATCTTTACCCGGCATTGGTTGGATTGGTGTTTTTTCTCCAGAGGATTTGTCATATCGAACGAGCCATCCATACTGTGCTTGCGCATAGGCGATATTTGCGTTCGTTGGGTCAATTGCTGATTCAAATCCATCACCACCATTTGTGATAAACCAATCTGAATTTAGAATTCCTGAGTTATTCATTGTCGCAGCAGGACCTCCCATCGAATTGTTGTCTTGAGTCCCTCCATAAATGTTGTAGAAAGGAGCATCATTATCAGTCGCTACTTTGTAAAACTGAATGATTGGAAGATTATCATAGTATTTCCAATCTTTAGCGTGGTTATACGTTTCGTAGATTCCACCATCACAGCCCACGATCCAGTGACTCGGGTCATTTGGATTTATCCAGATACAATGATTATCAACATGTTTCTTTGCTTCGCCTGTCTTCTTGAAAGTCTTACCTCCGTCTTCTGTATGATGTAACCATGTGTTCATTGAGAATACCTTATCAACGTCCGTTAAATCGCAAATGATTTCCTGGTAATAGTTCCCGCTCGTCTTATAGCTCGACATCTTGTCCCAGTTTTCACCACCATTCGTTGATCGGTAGAATCCAGCTTTATCGCCGCGTGCTTCAACTATTGCAAAAACATATTTTGGATTTACAGGAGATACAGCGATACCAATTCTTCCCATCTTTTCTTTTGGGAGTCCTTTATTGATTGCTTTCCATGTTTCTCCACCATCTGTTGATTTATGTAAACCAGACTCAGGTCCACCACCGATGTATGTCCACTCTCTTCTTCTTCTCTGATGTGCCGAAGCATATAAAATCATTGGATTTGAAGGATCAATCGCAATTTCAGCAATTCCAGTATGTTCCGAGATTTCAAGTGTTTGTTTCCACGTTTCTCCACCATCCGTTGATTTGTAGACACCACGTTCACCTCCTTTACTCCAAACAGGACCGTAAGCCGCAACCCATATAATATTTTCATTTGTCGGGTGCACAACGATCTTCCCAATATGCTCTGACGTCTTTAATCCCATGTTTTTGAACGATTTTCCACCATCAACAGATTTATAGACGCCATCTCCATAAGCCACCGAACGTTGATTATTGTTTTCCCCGGTTCCTACCCAAACCGTGTTTGAATTACTCGGAGCTAGTGTTACACATCCAATAGAGTACGAACCATAGCTGTCGAAAATTGGTAAGAATGAAGTTCCGTGATTCATCGTTTTCCAAACTCCACCTGAAGCTGCTGCAACATACCATATATTGTGATTTGTTGGATGCACAGCGATATCTGCAATTCGACCAGAGGTCAAGGCTGGTCCTACCATTCTAAATTTGACGGAGCTTACGGTTGATGCTTCGATCGTTGGTTTAACCTCTGATTTGTCCTTGTCCTTATTTCTTTGCGCAAGCAGGGAAGTTGTCATTACGATGAACAAAGACAGAAGAAGAATAGCTTTCATATTTTTTATTTAATCCCGCAAAGTACATATTTGATATGGATCAAGAATCAACAGTTGGGTTGAAAAATAGGATAAATAGTATGAACGGTTAGTGCCAAATTTAAATAAGTGTTAAAACTTTCAGTAAGTACTGAAAGTTTTATATATTTGAGATATGGAATTGAAACAAGCACAACAGGAATTTATACAACTCTGGGGGAATTTTGGCTCTCAATGGGGTATAAATAAGACGATGGCTCAGGTTCATGCGCTCTTGCTAACAAGTGAGGACGCATTGAGCACCGACGATATTATGGCAATTTTGGAGATATCGAGAGGTGGAGCGAACATTAATTTACGCGAGTTAATGGTTTGGAATTTAGTGTACAAGACCTCATTTCCGGGAGATCGACGAGAATTTTTCATTGCTGAGAAGGACATGTGGGAAGTGGCAAAGCGCATTACAAGAGAGCGTAAGAGACGAGAAATTGAACCTTTGTTACATCATCTCGATCGATTAAAAAAGGTAGAAGATAAAGGGCAACAGGCTGATAATTTTACAGGAATGATAACGGACATAGAACGTTTGGTAGGAAGAATGGATAAAGCGTCTGAATCACTCATGAAATTAGAGGAGAACTCATTTTTTGGTGCATTTGTAAGGCTGCTTAAGTAGTTGTTTTTTATCATTAAAAATTTGAATAATTAATGAAAATCAGAGAGATATGGAATCAATTTTTAAACAAAAGTTGGGGAATGATTTCGAGAAGTTACACCCGAAAATTCAGCAACAGTTTGGATTCAACAGCGCTGATCATATGGCATCAGTTGGAGTAGGAGTAATGGAAAAGGTTTGGCACGGTAACTTTTATACGCTGCCTCTCCTATATTTAGGCAAATTGAGAAATGTATTGTTTCCAGAGAAAGGAACGATGATCCCATTTTCAATGGAGAGTTATGCTTATAAAGATAGTTTTGGAAGAGAAACGGTTTCTCTTATCCGTAAATATCAATTTGAGAAACACATCAGGAGATTTGATGAAACAATGATCCTGAGTAAAATGAGGAAACGGTTGATATCTTACTTGGGAACGCATCAAAACCTTGCCGTGGACATTGAGGTATCCGTTGGTCAAAATGGTGGGATCTGCTTTCACTCTGGTCAGCTGCGCTTCTATCAAGGTTCTTTGGCTTTCGTATTCCCGCATTTTTTCTCAGGAGAAGGAGATGTCTGCGAATGGTACGATGACAATGAAAAAAAGTACAAGATCTCAGTAAAAGTGAATAATCGTATTTGGGGTAAGTTCTTTGGATATGAAGGTTCATTCGATGTGGGATACATGGAAGTGAATTCAAAGGATGATATTCCGAAGGATGCGCTTCCAGTTCGAGAAGAAATACGTGATTAAATAAACCAGCACAAATGAAAAAGAATAGAATAATAATAACAGCAGCAAATGGATTTATCGGCGAGGCGCTCGTGCAATATTTTAAAGAAGAATATGAAGTCGTTGCGCTCGTAAGAAGACCTCAGAAGGGAATAGACGGCGTAAAGTATGTGCTTTGGGACGGTAAAACATTAGGCGATTGGCAACAAGAGTTAGAGGGAGCTCATTGCGTGATCAATCTTGCAGGTCGTTCGGTTGACTGCCGTTACAATGAGAAGAACAAGAAGGACATTTACGATTCAAGGACGGAAAGTACAACTGTAATTGGTCAGGCAATTGATCTGTGTAAAAGTCGACCGGTTGTTTGGATGAACGCCTCTAGTGCAACCCTATATAGACATTCTGAAGATTTACCAATGACTGAAAGTAATCATGAACTTGGAACGGGTTTCTCAGTTGATGTATGTAAAGTATGGGAGAAGTCATTTTATGATTTTACGTATAGCGATGTTCGTCAGGTAGCACTTAGAACAACAATTGTTCTTGGGAAGGACGGAGGAGCACTTCATCCATTGAAGCAATTAGCTAAATTCGGAATGGGAGGAAAGCAAGGTCCAGGAACGCAAATGTTCAGTTGGATTCACTTAGAAGATTTTTGCGCAGCCGTAAAGTTTATTCTGCTCAACGACTCTTTGGTGGCCGCGGTGAATATGGCCGCACCAATTCCTTTAACCAACAAAAAGGTGATGAAATCATTTCGAACAGCAGTTGGAAGAAGCTTTGGATTGCCGATACCAAAATTTCTCTTAGAATTTGGCGCACGCTTGATTAAAACGGAAACAGAATTGATCCTTAAAAGTCGCTATGTCCTCCCTGAAAATTTGCTCGAAGCTGGATTTGAATTCAAATTCCCAACGATGGAGGAAGCACTGAAAGACCTGATTTAGCAAGGAAAGATTAAAACGTCATAGCGTTTCATATCGAGTGGATTAACAGTGGAATTGTATAGCTTGTAACGTCTAGTGGAGCAATAGTGGGATTGTATAGCTTCTCATATCAACTGGATTACCTGTGAAATCGTGTCGCTTGTCACATCGAGTGGGTTTTCGAAGAAAATTTGTATCGAGATGGGCAAGCCTAAAAAACTAAACAACATGAAAAATTCAGAGATAAAAATACTCAGGAATAAATACTTGCTCGCATGCATACTCATTGGAGGAACGGTCGAAATCATTGTTGGGCTCTACATGGATATGTTAGCGAACTCAATTTTCCCTTACATCGGTATTTTTCTGGGGATAGGGCTAACGTCTTTACTAGCTTGGAAAGCATGTGTAAGAAAATCAATAATCCTTACGAAGCGTCGTGCTTTTATGATGGCATTATTCACAGGACTGCTCTCTCAAATTTTCGTCTTTGTGATCTTCTTGCTATGCGGATTCGCCTATGAAAGCAATGCAGGTATTGGTGAATGGCTATTGATTAGCCTTTTCTACGGCGTATATCTGGGAGCTGTCTTTGGTGTGATGTTTTGTTGGCTTTCGATTCCACTCTATTTTTTGATAGGGTATTTTCTTATTAATCCGGAAAATGACACTGTACCTGAAGAGGAAAAATTTGATATACTAGATTAGTATTCAATTAATGACGCTATTTTGATCCTATTCAGCTCATACCTTGAACCTTTCAAGCTGAAAATTGTACTTTAGAGTATGAAATCTGAAAATATGAAAACGATTCTTTTATTCGCTGTACTTCTTATCGTGTCAACGTCAACTTACGCGCAGAACACCACCAAATTTGTTGAGAAAATAGCGAATGATCATATCCCAGAGGGTGCATCGTCGGTTGTGTATTATGCATATAGCATTGAGGGCTGCATGCTTCAAAAGGCTACGTTACTGAAAGATGAAACGACGTATAGTGTAGACCTATAACCTATCGGAAAAGATCGCTCTTAGTTTTTATAGTAAGCACGATAATATATACGACGTTAGCATCGGTGACAAAAGTTTGGTGTTGGCATTTAAGGTAAAAGATGAAGCTAAATTGTTGCTAAAAACGCTCAAAAAATTGAGTGAGATATGCGCTGAGTAACAGAACATTCTCATTTCAGCAAGTTTGCGACCTCGAAGTGTAACTTTTAGCCCAAAATGACGATATAATTACTTAGGTACGGAATTTGTTTCGAACCTGCCGGTAAAACTAAATACCTTGATCTGTATGAAAACACTTTACATCATCGCTGTCCTTCTTGGATTTTCACAATTATCAATTGCACAGGAGGAAGCGGAGGCCTGTATGCCACCCTCAAAGAAAGCCGTCAAATATATTAAAGCCGCTCTTGCTTCTTCGGATGGAAGAGCTGCAGCTTCCAATTTCAATTTGGCGATGGAAGAGGATGATGAAAATGCTACCGTATATTATGAATTGGCAATGTATACCTATCAAAATGGCTTAGACTATTATGAGTCCAATCCAAACCCATCACTTGGCGATCGAAGCTTCAATAAGGCCAAAGCCATGTTCGAGAAAACCATAGAACTTTGTGAGGATTACCATGCAAATTGTACCTATTACCTCGGGGTGATCTGCTATACACAGAAAGATGTCCCGGCTGCAGTGGAATGGTTCAAGAAATTTAAAAAGTTCCAACATGGAGATACGGATCGCTATCCAGATGATTTCACTAAGAAAATGTCGGATGTTGATGAAGTGCTGGGAGATCTTGAAAAGGATGCGAAGCTCCAAACAGAGAAAGTTCCATTCTTACCAAAAATTGTAACAAATGTAAGCACGAGCGATGATGAGTACTTCCCAATGATAACACCTGATAACGAGTTTATGTTCTATACACGTAAATTGGATATTGGTAATCAAGGAGTTGTATCAACAAGAATCGTTGAGCAATTCACAAGTTCTCGTCGTACAGAGATCAACGCGGATTTTGACGCTGGTGATGCGCTTCCAATGCCTTTTAATACTGGAGACTTTAGAAGTTATGGGGCGGCCACGTTGTCGGTTGACAATAAAGAGATGATTTTTTGCGGCTGCAAGGATATCGTGGTAAGCGGTCAAAAATACGTAAACTGTGATCTTTACACCTCAACCTTTATGAATTCCAAAACACATGGTTTATCTTATGAATGGAGTGAACCCGTAAATATGGGGGAAGGTATTAATGGTCAAGGTCGATGGGATGCGCAGCCTTCACTATCTGCCGATGGCAATACGCTCTATTACACAATTAACGGGCCGAAAACTCAGAACAATGACATCTACGTCTCAGAACGAACTGAAGATGGAACTTGGGGAAAATCACGTTCATTTGATGTAATTAATACTGCCGGCAAGGACAAGAGTCCATTTTTGCATCAAGATAGCGAGACTTTATATTTCGTTTCAGAGTGCTCCAAAGATCGACCGGGAATAGGTGGCTTGGATATCTTCTACATTAGACGCGTTAATGGGGTTTGGGCAGAGCCTAAAAATATAGGGTATCCGATTAATACACAGGATGATGAACTGGGGTTATTCGTGTCGATTGATGGAGAAATAGCTTACTACTCATCACACGTCGGAGGAAACTGGAATATCTATTCGTTCCCACTTTACGAGGAGGCACGGCCGCAAGCTGTGGTAATTCTAAAAGGAGAGTTGACCGATGACGACGGAGAGCCAATGGGCGATGCAATGATTGAATTGGTCTACGAGGGTTCTGATGAAATTACGAAGGTTAAAGTGAATGGGGATGATGGTAGATTTGCCATAATTGTAAAAAAAGACGCTCCAGGAGACGTGCTCATCACACTTAAAAAAGATGATCATGCCTTTGACGCAGTCGTAGTTACAAAAGAAGAAATTGCATCTAATACTACCGTTCGAAAGAAAGATTTGAAGGTAAGAGAGCTGAGCCTTGGTTCGTCTTATACACTCGATGATATTCTCTATAACACAGCTAGCTCAACAATGAGAGGGGATTCAAAGTTCATTCTTAAAGGCTTTGCACGTTACCTTAAGATCAACCCTAAGCTGACGGTAATTATACAGGGGCATACGGATGATGAAGGTGAAAGCGCTAGAAATTTAAAACTATCAACCGATCGAGCTAAAGGTGTCATGGATTACCTGATTTCTTTAGGTGTTGACGCGAGTCGTTTAAAGTCAAAAGGGTATGGAGAGACGCAATTTAAAGTGGAAAACAATTCTGCTGCAAACAGAGCTATCAATCGTAGAACGGATTTCGTGATCCAAGGAATGTAGGTCTCAGCGAATTTAATGTTTCAGATCAGAATTTCATAACTTTCAACTTATATCCTAGAAATATGAAAATTACGCACCTGATCACTGTCCTACTAAGTTCCTTTATTTATTGTGCAGCATTTGCGCAAACGCCAAATCGACCAGTGCCATACGGTATTCTACCCTACGAATATGTAAAATATGATTCAAACCTTGATTTCTACTGGGGGATCAACACGAAATTCTTAGGGAGTTCAGTGACGGATCCTGGTTATCTCCATACGCGCGGGGTGCTTTTAGATGCGGATGGCTATATTGTATGGTTTAAGAATGATTTCCAGACAGGCGTGAACGGGTTTAATAGTTTCCGTTATAACGAGGCAAATGGAGTTTTTCAAGAGGTGGTTTCTTTTTCTTCGGTAAATAAGAAATTCATGACCATGGATACTAATTTTGAATTCATTGATTCAGTTAGTTCCGTTATAATAGATCCAGATTCACATGAATTCTTAATTGCAGATGATGGAGCACGCTTTATTAGCACTCGGGATGATCGAGTATTCGATTTAACAGGTTATACTATTAATGGAGGGCCAGGTGATGCAGTTACAACCTGCAGATGTGGGGGAGTTCAAGAGTTTGACTTGTCCGGAACACTCATATTCGAGTGGAGCAGCTGTGATGAAATCCACCCTTCAGAAGCATATGGTTTTGGGTATAATGTGAACAATTTTGACTATTTCCATATTAACTCAATAGATGTAGATACCGACGATAATTTATTAATTTCTGGGAGACATACCAATTCGATTATTAAGGTGAACCATGCAACAGGCGCAGTAATGTGGAGATTAGGAGGATCACTGAGTGATTTTACATTCATCGGCGACACTGGCTTTAGTGGTCAGCATGATGCGCGTGCGATTTCTCCAGGAGTACTAACGTTGCATGATAATGGAAACTTAGCGTCTCCAGCCAAAACGCGTGGAGTTACCTATAGCTTGGATACGTTAGCATGGACTGCTACACTCATAGATGTCGTTGATCCAACGCCATCTATTTATGGGGGTGCTATGGGAAACTTCACTAAAATTGATAATTACGACGTCATAAATTATGGTGCTGTATTCCGACCATCACCTAATGTGGTGGCCTACGATGCTTCGCATACAGTTGCAGCTGAGTTTATCTTCCAGGATAGCGCAATTACCTATAGAGCTACGCCTTTCCATTTAGATTTCACAGTTCCTCAACCTATTATTACCTGTCTTGACTCGAGTGGAATCACTTACCTCAAAGCGCCGGATGGTTATGCTTCTTATGAGTGGTCTGATGGATCTACAACACAGGCTATCATTCCATTGATCGGTCAGGCATATCAAGTTTATGTCCCGCTCGGCGTAGGAAAAGTAGCCTCCATTCCATTTGGATTCGATGGCTCATGCGATTCTAATATTGGTATTGATGAACTCAATAATGCTGAAATTTCATTAGTGCGTACAGTCGATCTTCTTGGAAGAATTGTTACTGAACGAGTTCCAGGTAGCGTTTACATCGAGCTTTATTCTGACGGATCTTCGCGCTTGGTAGGGTCCATTAAATAGCTCTAAACACTCATGAAAGAGAGGTTAGATCTGAGTGATGTCTCGTCCGCATTGATTGTTATCACTGGTATATGAGGTTGATTTTCAATTATTTCTTGTATGAAGGTGTTTGGCGGTGGAAGGACAGTCTTTTTATAGAAAGTAGTGGCAATAATGTCTGCATTTACTTTCATGCTGTAATCAAGAAGTTCTTTTTCAAAGGCCGCTTTTTTTGGTAGGTTTACAATCTCATGCCTAACTCCAGCGTCAATTAACGCGCGTCGAGCAATTAATTGATTGGCCTTAACTTTTCCTTTCAGCCAGGCATCAGATTCATGGTAGCCTACCAAGTGGATTGTAGACCTGAAATCCTTTGCTAATCGCTCAAGGTAATTCAATATTTGAATGCTCTCTTGATCAAAAGAGAAAGGCATCACGATCGTGTCGACATGTGAAAATGATTGTTCAGATTGCACAATTAGGAAGGGAGTAGACGATTTCGAAATCATTTTGACTGCTTTGCTACCGAAGATTTTCTGAATGCCAACGGCTCCATGTGTTCCCATAACGATGAGTGAAGCATCAAGTAGAGCTCCTACCTTTCCAATGTCATCATATAAATCACCTACAAGAACTTTTGTGCGAATCCGTTGTTTGCGAATGATAGATACATTTTTGACAACTTCTTTGATTTTATTTTTTGCAGCTACTGATTCAGATTGCCGCTCAGCGATATGTAGTAGATAGACAATTCCATCATTGTGCTCCGCAATATCAAACGCCGCGTTCACTGCATTGTCGGCTACAGGAGTAAAATCATACGGGACTAAGTAAATTGGATTATCATTCATAATAGAAGTTTAAGTTACTACATCTCATTAGTAGCTCTATGTTACGAAAACTTGCGATGAAACCAAAGTTAATATCGATGAACGATTATTTATCGTCGATTTTTAGAAAAATTTAAATCCACAAATCCATTGATGCCTTGTACAATACCTAGATCTGTATATTGCCAGTGAATGATGCAATCATCTGATAATCTTTTCTCATTACTATTATAGCTGGCTATCCAAAATTCATAATCATCGAACTTCCCTCGAAATTTTGTCTTGTAGAAATGATAAGAAGTATAGATGACGGGTCGAACTCCAGTTTTACGCTCAACTAGCTTGAGCCAGGACTTCATTCCTTGGATAAGAATTTTATCTGTTGCGCCTTCTGTTTCCGCATCGAGAACTGGCGGAAGATCTCCTTCTCGGAATGAATAGTGTTTTAGGAAATGTTTCGCTTGTTGCGGCGCATTCATACTTGGTAAAAAAAAATGGTAAGCTCCGTGCTTGACATTTAGTTGAGTCAATTGATTTCGGTTCTCTTTCCAAGCTGGATCAACATAGCTGACACCTTCAGTGGATTTACAATAGACAAACGAAATTGTGGAGTCGAGTAATTTGCTTAAAACGGCCCAGTCTATATCATCTTGATAGTGGGAAATGTCAATTCCATGAGAATAGAATCCTTCAGGAAGTTCTCCTAGTTCTACCGAATCACCAGTGGGCTTATTGAAATGGTCAATTGTATAATAAGCACTCACTCCAATAAGGAGAAGGATAAAAGTCCACTTTAATTGAGGGCGAGCTGTCTTTTTACTTTTTCGTTTCAAATCCTTATAAAACTAAAAAAGTCTCGACATGTGCCGAGACTTTTAAGTTATATTGTGATTTACGCTTATGCGTAAGTACGTTTCTCTTTGATACGAGCTGATTTACCAGTACGTTCTCTAAAGTAGAAGATACGTGCTCTACGAACGGCACCTTTCTTGTTGATTTTAATTTCATCAATGAAAGGAGATGCTGTTGGGAAGATACGTTCAACACCAACGTTTCCTGACATTTTACGAATAGTAAACGTTTCTGTCAATCCAGAACCTTTACGTTGTAAAACAACACCTTGAAACTGCTGGATACGTTCTTTCGAACCCTCCTTAATTTTGTAATTAACAGTAATCGTGTCTCCACTTTTGAAATCTGGAAGATTATTTTCTGCAATAATCTCTTTTTCAAGTACTTTTATAAAATCCATGTCGCTAAAATTCTAATTCGTCCGCTTCAAACGGGCTGCAATATTACGAATAATATCTGAAAGCCTACGTTTTGTGCGGTTATTTTTGACAAAAGTAATGCATTTTTTTCAATCTGTATGATCAATCTGTCATTGATTGTTTCAATAAATGATTTTTTTGTGCTTGAATTCCGTAAATTTGCGCCAAAACAAAGGAAAATGTCTGTCCATAAGAACGTGAAGAAAGTTACCACCCACGTCCTTCAAAATATGAAGGATAACGGTGAGAAGATATCAATGCTTACAGGGTACGATTACTCGATGGCTCGAATTATCGACAGTTCAGGAATAGATGTAATCTTAATTGGTGACTCTGCATCGAATGTAATGGCAGGACACGAGACTACGCTGCCAATAACAATCAATGAGATGATCTATCATGCTGCATCAGTTGTGCGTGCAGTTGATCGCGCATTGTGTGTTGTAGATATGCCATTTGGGTCTTATCAAGGTAATTCGAAAGAAGCACTTTCGAATGCGATTCGTATAATGAAAGAATCAGGTGGACATGCTGTTAAGTTGGAAGGCGGTAGAGAGGTGATCGAATCTGTTAATCGAATTTTATCCGCTGGAATCCCCGTGATGGGGCATCTTGGTTTAACACCACAGTCAATCTATAAATTTGGCACCTATATTGTTCGTGCAAAAGAAGAGGGGGAAGCAACTCAATTAATCGAAGACGCTAAATTGTTAGAAGCATCTGGGTGTTTTGCAATCGTCCTCGAAAAAATTCCTGCAGCACTCGCTACGAAGGTTGCAAAGGCAGTGAGAATTCCAATTATCGGAATCGGAGCTGGAAATGGAGTGGATGGACAAGTACTTGTCGTTCATGATATGCTAGGGATTAACAATGAATTCAACCCACGTTTCTTGCGTAAATACCATAACCTTTACGAGGAAATGACAGGAGCTTTCCATCGATACATTGAAGACGTGAAGTCGGGAGATTTTCCGAATGAAGAGGAACAGTATTAAGAAGGTATCAATTATCAGGAATCAAATTACTAGGAGTATGAGCGAATCAAACACTACCGTGAGCGAAGAATCAGGAGAGCAAACGACGGGGAAATCAACTTACAAATTCCCGGATGTTTTACATGAAGACAACCATACGATTGTAGTCAATAAACGTTCTGGAGATATCGTTCAGGGTGATAAGACAGGTGATGAGCCACTTTCAGAGCAGATAAAACGATTCTTAAAAAAGAAATATAATAAGCAGGGAAATATTTTTTGTGGTGTTGTGCATCGCTTGGATCGCCCTACAACCGGCGCTCTTGTGTTTGCGAAAACGAGCAAAGCCATCGGAAGATTGAATACACAATTTAGAGACAAAGAAACAAAGAAAATTTACTGGGCAATCGTCGAAAACAAACCGAAGAATGACACAGGTAGGCTAGAGCATTTCTTGAAAAAGAACGAGAAACAGAATAAATCTTACGCAAGCGACACAGAAACCAAAGGATCCAAGCACGCGGTCCTTGATTATAAGTTGATCGCTTCATCAGATAAATACTTTTTACTCGAAATTGTACTGGAAACAGGACGTCACCATCAGATACGATGTCAATTGGGGACAATCGATTGCATCATTAAAGGCGATTTGAAATATGGGGCGAAACGATCTAACAAAGATGGTTCGATCTGTTTACATGCACGAGAACTTACTTATACGCACCCGACTACGCAAGAGTTGGTTCATATAACTGCGCCCGTTCCGAATGATCCGCTTTGGAAGTATTTTGAAGAAGCGGTAAAGTAGAAATAAAAAAAGCGATGCTTTCGCATCGCTCCTGTAACTTATTGTGTAGCTCTATTAGGCTACAACTTCTTCTTCAACGTTAATCGGTTTTCTGAAGACGATTTGTCCGTCAAAAATATCCATGACGACATTGTTATTCGCATCAATCTGATCTGATAAGATCGCCTTGGATAATTCATTCATAACCGTTTTTTGAATTACACGCTTCACAGGTCTAGCTCCAAAAAATGGATCGTAACCAGCTTCGGAGATCCAATCAAATGCCTCATCTTTTATGACAAGTGTTAAGTCTTGCTCACGAAGCTTATCCTTTAGTAGCTCTAATTGTATCTTAACGATTGCTCGAATGTTCTTTCGCGTCAATGGATGAAAGAGAATTGTCTCATCAATTCTATTCAAGAATTCAGGTCGAATGGTTTGCTTTAACAATTCTAAGAGCTCAACTCTTGCTAGTCCTGAAGCTCTGCTGATTTCTTCCTCTGATTCTCCAGCATCATCAAACTTCTCATGGATGATTGTGGAACCAAGATTAGACGTCATGATGATGATTGTATTCTTGAAATTCACCGTGCGCCCCTTATTGTCTGTTAATCGTCCATCGTCTAGGACTTGGAGGAGTACGTTAAATACATCTGGATGCGCCTTTTCGATCTCGTCAAAAAGAATAATAGAGTAGGGCTTTCTTCTCACAGCTTCCGTCAATTGTCCGCCTTCTTCATATCCTATGTATCCAGGAGGTGCCCCAATCAATCTCGAAACGGCATGTTTTTCCTGATATTCACTCATATCGATCCGGGTCATTGCAGTATCATCATTGAATAAATACGCTGCGAGCGTTTTAGCTAACTCTGTTTTTCCGACTCCTGTTGTTCCTAAAAAGATAAATGATCCAATGGGGCGTTTCTCGTCTTGAAGTCCAGCGCGAGATCTTCTCACAGCATCCGACAATGCTTCAATTGCTTCGTGTTGACCAACCACACGTTTAGATAGCTCGTCCTCGAGTCTTAGCAATTTTTCACGTTCTCCCTCTAGCATTTTGGTTATAGGGATTCCAGTCCATTTCGAGACGACATCAGCGATTTCTTCTGCGTCGACTTCTTCTTTAATCATTTTGGACGTTTCCTGTAGTTCTCTTAGAGAAATCTTTGCCTGCACTATGTTCTCTTCTGCGGCCTTTATTTTCCCATAACGAATCTCCGCTACTTTACCGTAATCACCAGCCCGCTCGGCTTGATCTGCTTCGAGCTTTAATGCTTCAATCTCCGTTTTGTGTTGCTGAATGGCATCAACAACATTTCGTTCGGATTGCCATTTGGCTTTTAATGCATCACGCTCTTCAGTGAGATTTGCTAATTCCTTTGTAAGTCCAGTTAATTTCTTCTGATCGTTCTCACGTTTAATCGCTTCTCTCTCAATTTCAAGTTGCATAATTTTACGTTCGATCTCATCTAGTTCCTCCGGTTTAGAATTAATCTCCATGCGAAGCTTAGATGCTGCCTCGTCAATTAAATCAATCGCTTTATCGGGTAAATGACGTTCGGTGATGTAGCGTTGTGATAACTCTACAGCGGCAATAATTGCCGAATCCTTGATGAGTACCTTGTGGTGATTTTCATACTTTTCCTTTATTCCACGAAGTATTGATATTGAATCTTCAGTGGAAGGCTCATCAACAAGTACTTTTTGGAACCTTCGAACGAGGGCTTTATCCTTTTCAAAATGCTTTTGATACTCGTCTAGCGTAGTAGCTCCGACTGCTCTCAATTCTCCTCTAGCCAAAGCAGGTTTTAATATATTGGCAGCGTCCATTGCTCCTTGTCCACCACCTGCGCCAACAATTGTATGAATCTCATCGATGAAGAGAATGATTTCTCCTTCAGCCTTCACCACTTCCTTAATAACGGATTTTAGACGTTCCTCGAAGTCTCCTTTAAATTTAGCTCCGGCAATTAGTGAAGCTATGTCAAGCGAGTACACTATTTTACTTTTCAAATTCTCAGGAACATCGCCTTCTACAATTCGATGTGCGATTCCTTCAGCAATCGCCGTCTTTCCAACTCCTGGGTCTCCAATGAGAATTGGGTTGTTTTTTGTCCGACGTGTTAAGATCTGCAATACTCTTCGAATTTCTTCATCGCGCCCTATTACTGGATCAAGCTTCCCTGATTCTGCAAGTTGATTTAAGTTGATGGCGAATTTTTCCAGTGATTTATACGTGCCTTCTTGACTGTTGGATGTCACTGATTCTCCATTTCGTAAGTTCATTATACTTTTTTTAAGTTTTGATTGTGTAATGCCACTGTCTCTTAGCAATGAACCTATGGATTCCTTTGATGCGACAAGTGAATAAAATAAGATTTCGAGTGATAAGAACTCGTCCTTAAATTCCTTCATAGCCTTCAGTCCATCTGTGAGAATGCTGTTCGTGGAATTGGACATATATTGCTGTCCTCCAGTTACTTTAGCGTAGGTCTCGATAATCTTATCCACGGCCGCTTCTATCATGCTTCCATTTACGCCAAGATCGCTCATAATAAAGGGGATGACATCTTTATCCTTCTGTAGGATACTCTTTAGAATGTGTCCTGGTTCTATTGTTTGATGTGACATTTCAGACGAGATACTTTGTGCATCCTGAAGGATCTCTTGTGTCTTATGGGTGAATTTATTTATATCCATTTGGCTTTCTTTCGTTCGCAGTAGGATCGTCAATAGTCGAACCAAAGCATAGATTCCTAATAATATCGGAAACTCTGTCATAATGATGACGTAAATACTGTCTAAATGTCAGTTGCAGGAGGCGTTTGGTGAGTTATTAACAATTTTGCAGTACGTTTTCAACAATTTATGTAACTAATTGGGGAAATGCCCGTAATAAATAACGCAAACAACAAACAAACACAACATGAAATTATTAATCACATCAGTAGGAGTGCTTCTTACAATTTCCAGTTTTGCTGGTTCGGGAGCACGTATTACTAAAAGCGATTATGTCGAGAATTGGAAGGCTGAGGCGATTCAACAAATGGATGAGCACGGTGTTCCTGCTAGCATTACACTTGCTCAAGGAATTCTTGAAAGTGCCGCTGGCAACTCTACGTTAGCTGTAAAAGGGAATAATCATTTTGGAATTAAATGCCATGGATGGACAGGTAAGAAGATGTACATGGATGATGACTCGCAAGGCGAATGTTTCAGAGTTTATAAATCAGCCAAAGAATCTTATACCGATCATAGCCTATTCTTAAATAAGTATGATCGCTATGCTTTTTTATTTACATATGATGTAAAGAATTACAAAGCATGGGCGGAAGGATTGAGACAAGCAGGGTATGCTACCAATCCTAAGTATTCGCAACTATTAATCGACCTGATTGAAGATCTTGGTCTAGACCAATACGATGCTGGCAGCCGCCCAGTGATCGAGGCTACACCGGAATTAATCGCGTCAACCACTAATAATGCATCTAGTACTTCGACTTCTGTTATGTCCAATTCGCATGAGATTCAGGTGCACGAGAACAAAGTGAAATATGTTATAGCCAAAAAGGGGGACACATTTTACAAAATTTCTAAAGAATTTAATTTGACATTGAATCAGTTGTATCGTTACAATGATTTCGGTACAAAGAAAGATTTCTTAGAGCCTGGAGATAAGATTTTTCTTCAGCCAAAACGAAAAAGAAGTCTCTTTAAAAAGAACGAAATTGTTGTTGCCAACAATATGTCTCTAAACGAATTAGCACAATTGCATGGCGTGAACGTCAAGACCATTGTGCATTTAAATGACTTTACCAATGGAAGTGATACTGTTTCTATTGGCGAAAAGGTTACCCTCCGATAGAGATTATATCTGGAGGTTTTAGTTTGTTGTTGTTTGTAAAAGCCTTGGGAAACCAAGGCTTTTCTTGTATTGCTATTAACTCTACTGATCCAGTAGGAATTCAAGAGTTAACGTCCCGTATTCCTTTATTAATCGAATTAGTACATTTTATTTCTTCTTTTAAAAAACACATAACTATTTGATTCTTATTGCTAACTTAGGCCCAATACTCTGCTTTAAAAATCAAACTATGAAACCATCAACGGAACTCTTTAAGTTGATAAAATCGCTTACTAAGTCTGAGAAGCGCTTCTTCAAACTCTCCTCTTCTCTTCAGTCTGGCGAAAAAAATTATCTGAAAATTTTTGATTTTATCGAGCGTCAATCTAGCTATGATGAGGGGCAGCTTAAAACTGAATTTGATGGCGAGACATTTATTAAACATCTCCCTTCAGAGAAAAATCATCTTTATAAATTGATATTAAAGAGTCTTCGGGCCTACTACAGTGAACAGTCGATAAGTAGTACCATGAAGCAAGAGATAAAGAATGTTGAGATTCTTTATAATAAGGCCTTGTACCGTGAATGTGAAAAATTCGTAAGTAGAGCCAAAGCCACTGCAAAAAAGTATGAGAAGTTTTACTACTGGTTTGAATTGATCAATTGGGAGAAAAGTCTACTTGAATCTGCTTACGAATCTGGAGAGTTTACGACGGATCTGGATAAACTCGTAGCAGAAGAGGAAATGGTGATCGCGAAGCTGAGAAATTTGGCCGAGTACACCATAATATATTCAAAGATCAACCTTGTTTTTCGTTCTGGAGGATTTTCTAGAAATGAAGCAGAACGCTCGGTGGTAGCGGATATCGCCGATTATCATTTAATTAAAGGTAAAAATACCGCGCTCTCATCTAAGGCTGCATCGATTTGCTACTATATTAAAGGGTTGTGTGCTGCGACGAATAGAAATTATCAAGATAGTTTTCAGTTTTTTAATCGAACACGAGAAATACTTGACGATAATCCTTCCATTAAACAAGATTCAGGTCAACGTTATGTAATGACATTGTTCCATCTATTGCGTTGTTATATAGATAACAAGCAGTTTGATCAGGCACGTGAATTAATTACGGATATTCGTTCACTTGCAGGGAAAAAGGGCTTTAATTCTGTTGATATTGAAGTTCGTATATTTGGAAACACGTCAATTCAAGAGTTGACTTTGCTTCATGCAGAGGGTAATTTCGATAAAAGTGAGGAGCTTATTCGGGATATTGAAAAGAGTCAATTGACGTATGGGGATAAAGTGAGTAAGGAGGTTGAGTTATTGCTGACATATAACAAGGCATATACGTATTTTGGAATTGGCGAGTACAAGAAATCACTGCAGTATTTGAATGAAGTTTTGAATGATAATGAGACAAATTTAAGACAGGATGTTTATAGCTTTTCGCGTCTATTCAATTTAGTAATTCATTATGAATTAGGAAATTATGATTTTTTAGAATATGTCATTAAATCCACAAACAGGTACTTAAGCAAGCAGTCACGAGATTATAAAATCGAGAATGTTTGTATCAAGAATATTCGAAAGTTAGCAAAAACCGATTCAGAGTTGAATCGCTTAGAGATATTCGAAAAATTGGATGTGGAAATCAATGACCTTTTAGAAATTCGCGATGAGCAAGCGATTTTGGAGTATTTCAATATCTCCGCCTGGGTGCAAAGTAAAATTCTTAAACTTTCGTTTGATGAGACAATCAGAGAGAGTGTAAAATAATGGAATTCAGTTTTCTAAGTTAGTTTGCAATAATGGTGGAGACGTCGTATCTTGGCCTAAAAAGATCACTATGAAAAGACATCTACTCGGGTTTGTCGCGCTTGCGATTACCTCCGCAAGCTACGCACAATTTGCCGAAAAGCTAAACGTAACTATTATAAATGATATCGCTCCAAACACTGCCGGCGCTTCAAAAGCTGCTACATGCGGTACTGATACTGTCCAGTACACGTTGGCTAAGACAACGGGTTTCACTGCGCTGAGTATCAACAGTGCTACTTCTGCACAAGCTATGTCTCAGTATTACAATTGTCCTCAACCAGTTACAATATCAGGTGCTCAGTTTTATGCGTACAAAATTGATGTGACAGGTGGAACCTCTATCAATGTCGGTCTAAGTGTATATGCCGCCGGACTTGATTCTATGCCAACTGGCCTTCCGTTAGCATCTACTACCGTTGCAGTTGATACCAATTTCGGAGGTGGTGTTTTATCTGTTTTAAGTAAGATTGGGAATTTCACACCAATCACAATGTCAGTTCCTTATGTGGTAGTTATAGAGAATATTAGCCCGAATGCGATTGGGTTGATATTCAATGATTACAACCTCGCTGACGGAGCTGGAGAATGGCTTTGTGGTGTAGACCTATTCGGTACATGGACACGTCCATACAACGTTAATGTTGGTGGTGTTCCATTTGACGCAGATTTGATCGTCTACCCATTTGTTACTTATGATCTTGCAGCGGCTTTCATTCCCAGTGATCAATGTATGTCTACAGGGCCTACAATTACCTTCACAAATACATCTTCGCCGATTGTAAACGATAGAATGTATAATCAATACGCATATCTAGGTACTCAAGATTTGTCCTACACTTGGAATTATGGAGATGGATCACCTACCGAAACATTAGAAAGTCCTTTTCACGCTTTCCCAACTAATGTTGGGCCCTATGACGTTCTGCTCACTGATACAATTATAGGTTGGACATCGATCTGTACAGCTGATACTACAATTACATTGGGTACAGGATTAACTCCAAATTTCGGACAGTCTACTGCTGGAACGGTTGCCACTTTTACAGATCTATCTACATCGGCTGGTACTATTTCTGGTTATTTGTGGGATTTTGGCGATGGAAATATAAGTACTACGATGAGTCCGATTCATACCTATGCGTTGAGTGGTACTTATACAGTTTGCCTTACAGTGACAGATAATTGTATTTCAGATAGTACCTGTCAAACAGTAATCGTTACTGGTTGTTCTACACCCGTTGCCGGATTTACGATTAGTGGAACTGAGCCAACTTATAACTTTACGAATACATCAGCGATTACAGGAAGTGCAACGTACTCTTGGGATTTTGGAGACGCAACTACTTCAACGTTGTCAGATCCTTCTCATACCTTTACAAGCAATGGCGTTTGGGCAGTAGTATTAACAGTTACAGATTCTTGTGGAACAAATTTATTCACATCAACAATCACAACTTCGACGATTGGAATAGCTGAATTACCTTCAGTAACTGTGAATGCATTCCCTAATCCTGCGAATGAGATAATTACGATTATTTCATCCGCTGAAATTACTCAAGTTCTGGTACTTGATATGTCTGGGAAGATAGTAATGACGAATAAAGGAAGTAATTCAAACGAAACGGAATTAGATCTTCGAACAATTTCTAATGGCTCGTATTTAGTTAGAGTTTCATCATCTAATGGGCTCGAAAGTTCACTGCGAATAGCCGTGATTAGATAATAGCTACACTATCAATCAATTAAGGGATTCCAAATGGGGTCCCTTTTTTATTGGAAGGGATTTCGTCTAGATAAATAGCAATAAATAAAGGGAGTTTAGAGTGCTGCCTTTACTGGGTTATTTCTATTTTTGATCTCTTATATACTAAGCGAATACACATGGCACAAAAATTTACAACAAGGGAACAAGATTATTCAAAATGGTACAACGAAATCGTAAGTAGAGCTGATTTAGCTGAAAATTCGGATGTTAAAGGATGTATGATCATTAAGCCCTATGGCTTTGCTATTTGGGAGAAAATGAAGGATGAATTGGATCGGCAATTCAAGGAGACTGGGCACTCGAATGCTTATTTTCCATTGTTCATTCCAAAATCATATTTAAGCAAAGAGGCGAGTCATGTTGAGGGGTTTGCGAAGGAATGTGCTGTTGTGACTCACTACCGTCTTAAAAACGCTGAGGATGGAAGTGGAGTAGTGGTTGATCCAGCCGCGAAGTTGGAAGAGGAGTTAGTGGTTCGGCCTACGTCAGAAACGATTATTTGGAGCTCATATAAAAAATGGATTCAATCGTACCGAGATTTACCAATATTGATTAATCAATGGGCGAATGTTGTACGATGGGAAATGAGAACACGCATTTTCCTGAGAACAACCGAGTTTTTATGGCAAGAAGGACATACAGCTCATGCGACACGTCAAGAGGCAATAGATGAAACAGAAATGATTCTTAAGCTGTATTCTGATTTTGCAGAAAATCATATGGCCATGCCTGTTATTTGTGGGATAAAAACGGAAAGTGAACGATTTGCCGGAGCGAATGAAACATATTGTATCGAAGCAATGATGCAAGATGGGAAGGCGCTTCAAGCAGGAACGTCGCACTTCTTAGGGCAGAATTTCGCAAAAGCATTTGACGTGAAATTTGCTGATAAAGAAGGTAAATTGGAATACGTATGGGCCTCTTCTTGGGGAGTGTCGACTCGTTTGATGGGAGCATTGATTATGACGCACTCTGATGATCAAGGACTGGTTCTTCCTCCGAAATTGGCGCCAATCCAAGTCGTAGCAGTTCCGATTTATAAAACGCCAGAAGATTTAGCGGACATTTCAGCAAAAATGAAGGAGCTCGGAGATAAATTGAAAGCTAAAGGGATCTCATTTAAGTACGATGATGATGATAACCGCCGTCCAGGATGGAAGTTTGCAGAATACGAGGCGAAAGGCGTTCCTATTCGATTAGCAATGGGGCCTAGAGACCTTGAGAACGGGAAAGTTGAAGTAACCCGTCGTGATGAGAAGACGAAAGAAATTCTCGACTTTGACGGTGTGGATGCAATTATCGAAAGTCTGCTTGATGAAATTCAGGATAATCTGCTAGATAGAGCAATGAAATTTAGGAAAGAACGCACGCAACCAGTTGATTCGTACGAAGAGTTCCAAAAGAAATTAGCATCAGAAGGTGGTTTCTTCCTTGCTCACTGGGATGGTACTAAAGAAACGGAAGACAAGATTAAGAAAGAGACAAAAGCAACGATTCGTTGTATTCCATTAGATGGAATTAAGGAAGAGGGTGTTTGTATGGTAACAGGTAAAAAATCAGCAGGACGCGTTGTCTTTGCTAAATCCTATTAGTATGATTGATGAGAAGCAGAAGGGAATAATTGAGCTCCTTACGACTAAAGCGACATTAAAGCAGGATATCGCGGATTACTCGGAAGAGATTATGTCCTTATTCAACGCCACTATGCGCGATGAATTAGCACAGCTTGAGGGGCAGATTAAGGACAGTCGCGTTCGTATGAGGATGGAGGAGAAGGGAGGACATGAGTTCCGCGTTTATATCGGGAGTGACGTGCTTGTTTTTCAATTGCACAGAAATGTATTTCGCCTTCCTGAGGATAATTCGATGTGGAAAACTCCTTATTTGAGTGATGATGAGTCGAAAGGATATTTTGGAATCATCAATATTTACAACTTTTTGGCTGAGTCATTTGAGCAAAATCGTTCAAATGATCCTGGATATCTCATAGGAAGAGTTTTTTTGAATAAAGATCAAAATTTCATGGTTGAGGGTAAAGGGCAACTAGGATTCCTTTTCAGGGAGTTGGCAAAAAGTAAGATAAGTGAGGCAATAATTCGTCGTATTTTGCAAATCTCAATGGCCTTTGCGATTGATTTTGATTTGATTACGCCTCCTTATACGATGGTGCAGCAAGTCTCTGTAGGGCAGATTCAAATGATCAGCTCAAATTTGAGTGTTGCGACAGGTAAAAGACTGGGTTTCAAGTTTAGTTCTGAAAACGACGATGTTTTTTAAAAAAAATGACTTAGTAGGTTGACGATTCCAGATATTCCACATATATTTGCACTCCGAAATTTAGCTCGGGAGCATTGATTTAATTTTAACGGCCCATTCGTCTAGTGGTTAGGACGCCAGGTTTTCATCCTGGAAACAGGAGTTCGATTCTCCTATGGGCTACCAGTTTAACTGGCCCATTCGTCTAGTGGTTAGGACGTCAGGTTTTCATCCTGGAAACAGGAGTTCGATTCTCCTATGGGCTACATTATTTGAATAATATTTTAAAATAAAATAAAATGGCGAATCATAAGTCAGCATTGAAAAGAGTACGATCAAACAACGTGAAGAGAGTACGTAACAAGTATCAGCACAAAACAACGCGTAACGCGATTGTTAAATTGCGTACTTCTACGGACAAGAAAGAAGTCGAGAAATTGATGCCTTCTGTATTCGCAATGATCGACAAATTAGCGAAGAAAAATGTAATTCATGACAACAAGGCAGCAAACCTTAAGTCTGGATTGCAAGTGAGATATAACGCTCTTTAAGAGCTTTTCACTTTTAGTGTTTTAAAGATTTTTGGGAAGCTCAGGCTTCCCTTTTTTTATAACTTTAGGGTCAACGTGTACTTTTAATGAAGTTGAAACAGCTTGTAGTGTTGATTTTTCTTACGTCTGGAGCTTACTCCTTTAGTCAAATGACGTACGAGTATGATACATTGAGGTACGGAGATCAGGTACTCGGAATCACAGACTCCATTGATTTCAATACTGGAGACCTACCTACAACCTTCGACGGAGGTAGGTCCATCCTAAGCGAAGACGGATTATCGCTTAATCGACTCGTTTCTGATTATACTGGATTTCGATTTAATTCCTTCGGGGAATGGAAAAAAATGCAATTTTCAGCATTGCCCTATATTGGCTTCTCCTATTCTTTTGGAAGCAATGCAACTCAATCAATAAGTACTCAATACACTCAAGCGTTTTCAGATAGCCTCCTACTCAATATTCATTATAGTAGAAATAGCGGTGCAGGGTTTATTAGGAATACGGCCTTCACGCGTAACGATCTTAGCATGCAGCTCGAATGGAAAGCGAAGTTCTATTCGATGCAGTTAAGAGGAGCTTATTTAAGTGATTCATCTGGTCACGCTGGAGGCTTGGATTCCTTAGATGTAAGTTTAGGACTTGAACTAGAATCTGTTCGAAAAACGAATGCAGCTAGCAAGACTAAACAAGGAATAGTTGAGTTAAATAATTACATCAATTTTAATCCTGGTAACCTTGCGCGCATCGGATTGATAACGAAACATAGGTATGAGATTAGCGATCGACATTACCATGAGTTAGATACGCTCTACGGGATCTATGGCGCCATCAATATTGACAGTCTAACCACCTTTGATAAGTTTACCCACGCTAGCATTCGGAATGGCGCAGGGCTCTTCTTTTCACGAAAAGGGGCCTATGTCGATGGGAGGTTGGCATATACCTATTGGCGAGTTGGTAATCTGGGAAATCAATATGATACAACCGAGATTGATCTGAATTCATCAATTCGTTGGACAAGAAACAGGTTCAATTTCACAAATAAGCTTCACTTCAACATCCTGGGTGGCTATAATGCGCTTTCAAATAGGTTTGGAGTGAGTTACAAGGTGTCAAAATTGAGTGCAACTGGCATGGTAGTGTTTGATAACAGTCCGCCAGTCGTAATGAAGCGATCTTATTTCTCGAACAATTTCAATTATTCTCAAACAGATATTCGTTTGCAGCAGCTCCTTAGAATCAAAGGTGGGCTAGGGTATGAGATCAAGGGAGACACGAATGCAATCTTCGCTGCAGTGGAATACGCTCAGATGAATAATACCTACCTATTCAATGATTCTACGTGGGAGCGGTCTTCTCAGGTAATTAGTGCTATCCGGATCGCTGCAAGTGCAAAATTTCAGTTCGGAAAGTTTCATCTTCAGCCTAGGTTGATCTACACTATTCAAGCCGAAAACTATTTGCCAGATTTTCAAGGGTACCTTAGGCTCTATTTAAAATCAACTGTCTTTAAGGCTAAAAAATTACTTCTGGTTCTTGGCGTAGATGCTTCATATACTTCTAGCTTTGATCATAAGATGTTTACTCCAGCAATGGATGCTTATACATGGTATCAGCCCTTAGGGACGACAAAACCAATGGCAAACCTTCACACCTTCACGGCAATTGAGATTAGTACGTTTAGATTCTTTTTGCGTTTCGAAAATATTGGTGCTTTTTGGAATGATCCACTCAGTCAAGAGTTAAACGCATACCCTTTATCCGGGAGTCGTCTTCGTGTAGGTATCACATGGGATTTCTTCAATTAGAATCGATCTAAAAAAGGGAAAGCAGCAAAGTTATACTTTACTGCTTTCATACCTAACCTACCTTTTACAACTAAACCTGTTACAATCTAATCATCAATAGCCCTGAATCCAAATGTTTTTGGCTCGGATGAACAAATCGTAGCTGCGAGTGAATCTTTAACTTCTTTAAGGTGTTATTTATCCTTTTCACTAGCTAGTAGAGGGTTCGGTGTGATCTATTCAGGCTGAAACGTATATATACTCACTGTCACTGGAATAGGCTTAACATCCAACTTGGTGTGACAATAACGGACTGTTTTTCTTGCCTAGCGAAAATCGAATTCAGGTTTTAAGTATATTTGGGCAAAATTTAAGAAATGAAATTACTCGAAGATAAAGTTGTCCTAATTACAGGAGCATCCCGCGGAATTGGTAAATCAATTGCTGAAGCATGTGTAAAACAAGGCGCAAAGGTTGCATTTACCTACTTATCATCAGAAGCAAAAGCAAAAGCACTTGAAGTTGCATTGACTTCAGAAGGAGGTGTTGCAAAAGGGTTTAAATCTGATGCATCAAAGTTTGATGAAGCTCAATCGCTTGTTGATGCTGTGATCGCTGAATTTGGCGTGGTTGACGTATTAGTAAACAATGCTGGCATCACACGAGACAATCTCTTAATGAGAATGTCTGAAGAGCACTGGGACGAGGTAATGAACACTAACTTGAAATCAGTGTTCAACTTAACCAAAGCTGTCATGCGTCCTATGCTTAAGGCGCGTAAAGGGTCGATCATTAACATGTCCTCTGTTGTAGGGGTGAGTGGGAATGCTGGTCAGGCGAACTATGCAGCTTCGAAAGCGGGACTTATCGGTTTTACGAAATCGATTGCACAAGAACTTGGTTCTAGAAATATTAGATGTAATGCAATTGCACCTGGATTTATTGAGACAGAAATGACGGAGACACTCGATGAGAAAGTTGTAAATGAATGGCGTGCTTCAATTCCGCTCAAAAGGGGAGGAGCACCTCAGGATGTTGCTGACTTAACAATTTTCTTAGCATCAGATATGTCAACGTATATTACCGGACAAACTATTAATGTTTGCGGTGGAATGTTGATGTAATCGTACTAAATGGATTGAAAATGCCCGTTCTCTCAACAGGATGGGCATTTTTATGTCTTCTTCTTGCGGTAAGTGACACGCTGAATAAGTTCAATGCCTTTTCTCAGAAGGTCGAAATAAAGCATTATGTACGTGAAAATGGAGATCATCCAGATGACAATGAGATTGCTCCAATACGTGTCAAGCTTATATCCGAATAGGTACTTTTGAGGTGCGTAAAAATGCGAATCGAAGAAAGTTACCTCACTTGGGAGATTGTAAATTGACTCATCGTTCTGAAAAAGTTCGTCATTATCAATAATGAGCTTGTGCGCCTCCATTTTGTTAGTGACAAGGTTCATGAGGCTCTCGTTCGAATAATCTTGCTGAAGACGCGCGAATTTTTTTATCCCGATTGAATCTATGATGTGCTGAATCACCTCGTTGTTATCGTTAATCGTCTTGTTGTATTGCACGCGCACCGTATCCAAAAAGGCACTCAATTGATCGAAGTGACCTGGTGCTAGAGCGCTCTCATTGGAAATAGCATCTATGCAATCGACGCAATCTAGATTTCCCCAATAATAATCCTCTTTTGTTATCTCATTAATAAGGATTTTCTCTGCATGCTCGCTAGCTTCGCTTTTCACTCCTTCAGATTTCACTAAAACGTCCATTTGACGACGAATCTCAGGCATCCAGAAATCTTTCTTCCATTTTGCCTGACTTTGCTCCATTTTTTCTTCGAAGTAATAGTTTTCAAGTTCGTTATTACTTGCCTGTTCAACTGCTAGCGCTTCATATGCCCAACGAGAAACCATCATATTGCCAATCCATGGAACTTTCGTCGCTTTGGATACGGAAGGGTGCAGTTTATCAAATTGAACAATAACACCACTGAATAATAATTGTGGGATGATCAAAAGTGGTACAATGATATAGATCACTTTTGCTGAGTTGAACGCGCTAGAGATATTTAAGCCAGCTAGGTTCGCGAGGCAGGAAGTAGAGAAGAGGATGAGCCAGTATTCAAGGTACATGCCTTGAATTTCGAGGATGTAGTTTCCTAGTCCGACAAATAGGATCGTTTGAATTGCAGAAATCCCAAACAGAATCGCAATTTTAGAGAGGAGGTAACTGCCTCTAGAAAGATTGATGAACTTTTCTCGAGCCAAAATCTTTTTATCCTTGTTTATTTCTTCAGCGGCTACCGTCAGTCCTAAAAATATCCCAACGATAATCGTCATAAAGATATACTGAGGAATATTTTCGTTGTTATAGAAACTATAAGATTTATCGCTCCCAATTAAATTAAAGTATTTGATAAAGAACGAAAGGATCAATGCTAATAATGGCGCGACTAGACCATTTACGGCGAGGTATTGCTTATTAGTGATCTTACTTAAGAAGTCACGTATTAGGTAGGTTTTAAACTGTTTTAATTTGTTTGGAAGCTTCGTTTTCACTTCTGGAGTGACATCAAATATTTCCGCTTTACGAGACTCCTTGTGATCTAAATACAAGCGATGCCAATCTTCGGGGGCTTTTTTTCTCCTACTCGTTTCTACACCATACTCATCTACAACTTTACCATCAATTATGTTGAATATTTGCTCAGGATTCACGTTTCCGCACAATCCACACTCTCGCTCCTGGGCATTTCCTTGATAGGAGTAGGTTTTAAAATGAACCAGAGCGTTTAGCGGTATTCCGTCGTAGATCAAGTGTCCACCAACGTCCATAATTAGTAGACGATCGAATAGTTTGAAGATGTTGGATGATGGCTGATGTATCACGACAAATACTAAAGTTCCTCTCAATGAAAGTTCCTTTAGCAAATCCATTATGTTTTCTGAATCCCTGCTTGAAAGACCCGAGGTCGGCTCATCGATAAATAATATTTGTGGTTCGCGTATAAGTTCGAGAGCTATGTTTAAGCGCTTTCGTTGGCCGCCTGAAATAACTTTATCTAAGGGAGATCCTACTTTCAGCGAACGGATTTCGTATAAGCCAAGCGTATTTAAAAGGCTAGCTACCTTTAATGTAATCTGAGGTTGAGTGAAGGATCCCATGCAAAGCTTTGCCGCGAAAAATAAATTTTCAAAGACGGTGAGCTCTTCAATGAGAAGGTCACTTTGAGAGACGTTACCAATCATCCCTTCTAGTAATTTTGGATCCTCATGTAGGTCAATCGAATTGATCTTGACAGATCCAAAGGTTGGTTTTACCTTACCATTCAGGATATTCATCAATGTAGTTTTCCCTGTTCCAGAGCCACCCATGATGCCGATCATGTTTCCTGAATTGGTTGAAAAACTCATTTTTCGAATCGCAAGATTTCCAGCTCCGAATTTGTGAAGTAAGGTAACGGCTTCAAAGGAGAGATCTATCTCATTATCCAAACTAGATGCTCTAGAAACCAAATCACTGTAATAGATTTGAGCACTCTTTGCTGTTCTGATGGTCGAGCCAATGCTAAATAAATGTGTCTTTCTTGAGGATACTATTTGGCCGTTGATCAGTAATTCATCGTTACCATAATACTTAAACAAAAGTGCCTTGACACTCTTTATGTTAACAATATGGATAGGCGCGTCAAGTCCGTCTACCGCTGAATGTTTAGAGATCTTAAGATGATTGGCTACTTCCCGCGTGTAATAGAGATGATTCTCACTATCGACGAGTTTCATCCCATCAGATTCAATAAAGGCATGAAGATCTTCATATTCCTCATTGCTTATATTAAAAGCATCGGCTGCCGTTTTAACGAAATCAAGCTCCTTTTCTGTACGAAGATGGTCTGAACTGATGAACTCAAAAATTCTTACAAGAACAATTACCTTTTGACGCTGCGTTAGTTCCTCGTTTATTTGAGAACAGATGCGCAGAACTTTAACGGCTTGCAGGGAAGTACGTTTTTTACCCCCTTTTTTTGAATAGAGTTTACCCCTCGTCTGATTTAGAAATTCTTCGAAAATATTTAAGTAACGATTCACATCGGAGGAACTTAATTCCGATTTTAGAAACGCCTCAATGATCTGTTTACCTTTTGTACTTTGTATTGTGACGGATGGCTCGTCGTGGTCTTCTTCAGGTACTTCATCGACCTTCGCAATAATTGCGAAAAGCTGCATTAGCGCACGAAGAATGCGTTCACTCATTTAATAAAAAGTCTTAGCGTGTTAACTACTTCTGGAATCCAATCATCATTACGACACATCCAGTAATTTTTAGATCTGGATCGAGCTCAGCCTCAATAGTTACTGGTAATGTCTCTTGAATTTTAAAGTCCCAAAAAGGAGCGTTCTTGTAATGCTTATTTGAGAACAGTATTTGTCCCTCAGGATCTCGGATCGTAAAAATAACGTAATCGTCATCAGATCCAGCTGAAGCAGCAAGTCTGTAGGTAGTTCCTCCGTAGAAAGTTGTCTTAAACTCGGCTTTCTCACGATCTAAGAACACGGTGTAGACTTGGCCGTCAGACACGAAATCTATCTTCGAATCTTTATTCAGTAGCGCTTCACATTCCCTAACGATGCTTTCACAATTTTGCTGAGCGTAGGCAGAAATGCTGAATAGGCTAAGGGCTAAAAATAGAACTTGTTTCATCGGTAATTATGCTTTAATAATGTTAGACCTGATCGATGTAACTTTCAATTTAATTTTTTCCAGTACTTCTTTCGCTATACGAACGTCTAGCGTATGGTGTAGTGTTGTAAGGTGTTTCTCTATATTAGTATCAGGAGCAGAGTATTTATAGTCTAGCACTACATCATCAAAAATTCTCCGCAAATCATCGAGTTCTGAAATCAAATCATCATTACTTCCTCCCTTATTATATTCTTCCAAGATTCCGATAATCGAATTCAGCGATTGCTTCTGCTCTCCAATCCTATCTAACATTTCTTTCGTAGGTTTCTGACTTTGAAGTGAACAAGCAAAATAGAGTGATTCGATCCAGCCTCCAGTTAAAACAAGCGCGGAAGTAGGTTTGCGATTTGAACGTTTTAAAAAGTTATCCGCCTCACGGAATGCATCGCTCATGATTTGAACCATCGAATCTTGCTCTCCATTATTTTTCTCAAAACGCTTTAATAATTCAGCATTGAACGCGCCATCGAGTCCTAACTGAGAGGTTAATTTCTCAACTGCTCCCAAATAATTCATGGTCACACCTTTCTGATCATATAAGGTTGAATAACCGAGGTCAGTACCGTAGATTCCTAAATTGAGCGCTTGTTGATACTCTGTTACGTACTCTGTTACTCTGGAGTCGTCATTGAGCAACGATTGATCAAACTCTAAATCTAATTGCTGAATTAAATAGGCTGTTTGAATAGGAGATGGGATACTAAAGATCTTTCCATCAAATACAGTGTTTAGCGAACTGTTCGGATCGAAAACTTCATCTTCAATCTCATTTTGTATTTCTTCAGGCTCAGTGGCACAGGCAGAAATAATTCCAACGAGTGCAGTTGCGAATAATAAAGATTTGAATTGGTTGCGTTTCATTCTGTTTTTGCGTACGGTTACTACTAGTGTAAAAATAACAAAAATAGCGATATTCAATGCGATTTGTTAAATTTGTTTTAAGCATAAAGATTATGAATAGAAGACCACGTAGAAATAGGAAATCCGAAGCAATTCGATCCATGGTTGAAGAAACAAAACTGGGGACAGAGAACCTGATTTATCCATTTTTCATTGAAGATGGAAAGGGAGTTAAAAAGGAGATAAAATCTTTACCAAACAACTTTCGGTGGTCACTCGATACTCTGTTATTAGAGATGGATGAATGCGTTAACCTTGGATTAGATAAATTTGTTCTATTCCCCGCTGTCGAAGCGGCCCTAAAAGATCCAGTCGCTTCTTATAGTTATGCTACAGACAATTTTTACTTAAACGCGATCTACGAAATTAAGCAACGATTTCCGCATATTGAGCTAATGAGTGATGTGGCAATGGATCCTTACTCCTCTGACGGACATGATGGCCTTGTGAAGAATGGAGCAATATTGAATGACGAAACATTACCAATCCTAGCTAAAATGTCCATTGCGCAGGCACAAGCTGGAATCGATATTGTTGGTCCAAGTGATATGATGGACGGAAGAATCGGCTATATACGTGAAGCTTTAGACGCTGCAGACCAGAAAGACGTTAGTATAATGTCTTACAGTGCTAAATATGCGAGCGCTTTTTATGGCCCCTTCAGAGATGCATTAGATTCTGCTCCAAAAGGTGGCGACAAAAAGTCGTATCAAATGAATCCAGCGAACAAAAGAGAGGCTTTAATAGAGGCAGAGCTGGATGTGCAAGAGGGAGCTGACATGTTAATGGTAAAGCCAGCGACGTGTTACCTCGATATTATTCATCTGCTCAAAGAGAATTTTGACCTTCCAATTACAGCTTATAATGTCAGTGGTGAATGTGCTATGATCTACGCCGCGAGTGCAAATGGATGGCTAGATTATGAGTTGGCGATGTCGGAGATGCTCTTAAGTATTCGAAGAGCTGGGGCAGATGGGATTCTTACCTATTTCGCAAAGGATTTCGCGAAGATTTCGTAAAACATTGCTTCTTTTTTGTTTCATAAAACAATTCTCAATACTTTAGATTTGTGCAAGAGTACAACCTATATCCGGAAAAGCCAGAACTAATTGAGCATCAGCCGAAGAGCAGTCTTTCGGTTACCGTTTTTTCATTGGTCCTTTTTGTGATGGTTTTTCTTCTGATGTTTGACGATCAATTACAGTTTATCATTCAATTGATAATTGTTTTGGTGATTCACGAACTTGGGCACTTCTTTATGATGAAGCATTTCAAATATAAGAACGTTCGAATGTTATTTATTCCTCTTATGGGTGCTTTTGTTCAAGGAAAGAAGCGCAACTATTCTGAGAAACAAAACTTTTGGGTGCTGATTGCTGGTCCATTCCCCGGGATCTTAATAGGGCTTGGATTGATCTGGTATGCCGGAATTGATCCTAAGAATAGTGCATGGGTTTCCGAGCTGGCAGCGTTGTTTTTGTTATTGAATATTATCAACTTATTGCCGCTTGATCCATTGGATGGAGGACAAATGTTTAAACTATTCGCGAAAAAACGAAAGGAAATATTTCTGATGATATTCGCATTGTCTTCATCACTTGTCTTAATTGCAATTGGGGCTTATATGTCGCGCTATAACACGATGGGGTACATTGTAATTGGTTTTGGTTTTATGATGGGAATGAGGGTTAGATCGTTGCAAAAACAACACCAAATGCACCGCGAACTAAATAGTGGGAATATCAATTACGCTACTACCTATAAGTTATTAAGCAACGAAGATTTCGTTAAAATTAAGGCTATAGTTCTGGCGAATACTCCAGCGCTTGCGAAATACGTGGAAAAGGTAGACTCGGATTTGTCGAACCCAATAATGGCCAGTCAAGTGAATAACATCTTGGAAACGCCAATTGAAAGAGATGCATCTTTTATATTTAAGGCGTTCGTTATCATTATGTGGATCTTCTCATTCTTGTCTCCGTTGATCCTTGCCATGTTCTTTGGCGTTAAATGGATGGGATAATGGGATTCAAAGTAGGCCAAAAAATCGTTTTTCTTCATGAAGTTGGTGGCGGAACAGTAACGAAATCACTCGAGGATGGGCGAATCACTGTTCAAGATGGCGATGGATTTGAACACGCTTGTTTTCCAAACGAAATAGCGGCGATACATGGGGAAGACTATAGGATTAACATGGAGGAGATTGTAGCCCTTAACGACGATGAAAGTTATGCTACCATTAGACATCAAGTTAAAAAGGGAGTCCTAACTGGTAAACGTAAATCCGTTGATGTGTGGGAAATAGATCTTCATATTGAGGAGATAACCGATACACATAGAGGGTTGTCCAACGCAGATATTCTTATGAAACAGATGCGCGAACTTCGAACATTTTATCAAAGGGCCAAGGCAAAACGAATTCGGAAACTTGTGATCATACACGGAGTAGGATTGGGCGTTTTAAAGGAAGAGGTTCGTTTATTCCTCGACCGACAAGAGGGGATAGAATTTTACGATGCTGATTACCGTGAATACGGAAAAGGTGCTACCGCTGTCGAAATTCGATTTAATTCGTAATTACTTTCTTCCGATAGTGAGAAATTACATACGGCTCAAATTCATAATTTTCTGAAGTCAAGACGAAATGATCTAATAACATGCGTTGGATTTTATTTTTAGGATCTACGTAGTACGCTCCAGTATTCACGAAAATAACATGTTCCTTATTCAGTATTTGGGAATTATTATTAGAATTTAAATAAGCTCGAGGGAAAATATTCTGAGCTTCAAGTCGCGCTTTACTATTCCTGTAATCATTGAAGATGGAGCGATCGTAATGATATGAAAATGTCATGAAGTACCAGTCTGGACACAGTATGACAGCTGTGTTTTCTGACTTACTAGAGATTATCTCTTTCACAAGTTGATCATCATTTCGAGTATTTCCCGAGTTGAAATTACTTGTGCAAGCCATCAAGATCACAAGCGCTCCACCAAAGAACCATTTATAGTTCTTTCCAGCTGCTATGTACTCCATAGAAACCGCAATGAGTAGATAGTAAGCGATTGATATGTAGACCAGGTAACGGTCTAAGAACATCGGGATTTTAAATGATAACGCGAACATCAAGAAATAAGGAATGAGAAACCATATGACTAGGATGATTACGGCGGGCTTCTTGATTTCTCTCTTTCGAATGACCCAGAGAACTATTGCGGCTAAAAAAACAGAAAGCGCAATCATAACGTTGATCGGTTGATTGCTGAAATTCCATAGGTTAGTGTACAATCCATCCAGCGGTGGCGCTTTCAACCAGGTGCCTCCAGAAGCATGCCCAAAACGTTTCAGAATAAAAGGTATGTAAGGCAAGTAACCAATCACTACGAGTCCCCACGAAATAAAGAGTGGTTTCCATGCACTCGTTCTAATTGGACGAATGATAAGAAAGCTTAAAAACTGTACGAATAGTACAAAGAAGCCAAAGAAGTGATTATAGATTAACAGGACGTTAAGCAGTGCTAAAAGGTAGATTCTGCGCTTTCGACCATCAATAGTAACCTGCAAAAATACCAGGATCGAAAAAACCGTGAGCATGGCAAAGAGTGCGTAAGGGCGACTCTCGTGCGAAAAGTAAATGTGATAATTGGCAAACGTGAAGATCAATGCTGCCGTGATGCCAACGAATCGTGACCAATACAAACGTCCTAATTGGTAGATTCCGACTGCTGTAAAGGAGCTAAAGAGGAGGGGAAGTATTCGTACAGTGAGAACATCGTTTCCAAAGAATTGAATCCAATACTTCATTATGAATGTATACAACGGCGGGTTATTCTCTGTTTCTAACATTGCAAACAGCGTTTCGTAATCAGTCTGCGCGTAAAAAAGGGTGAATGGCTCATCCCCGCCAATGGCAGTCTGATCAATGAATAGTAGTTTGATCACCACATTCAAAAGAAGAATACCTGCGGGCAGTATGAGATTATTCCATTTCATCGTTAGGGATCTCTGCGGTAAAAACGAAAACCACCTTCTACTTTCAGTAATTTGAAACTTGGAATTTCTTCGTAACCTAGATTTCCAATTTTGGTAATAATATAAACGGGCTTATCAATTGGGCCTTGCACTAACCAACCTCGGTCCTTGCTCTCGGCAGAATTATCAGGAGATGATTGCGTATAGAAATAATGTGCGTAACTCTTGAAATGCGTCTCGATATAGCAATCCTCATCAGCAATTTCTTCGTAGAAGCTAATCACAGGGCCTTGGGTCATTGAATCGATTTTAGGCATGGCTGTGAATAGAAGAACAAGTAAAGATATGCCCGTTCCCGCTGCCATTACGAGTAGCGTGTTTTCTATTTGTTTCTTCCGAAAATAAACGATGGCGGCGACTAAAAATCCAAGGAAAATGAATCCGCCTAAAGAATCCCATAATGTCCAGGGAACCGAACCTTCTAGTGAAGCAATGGCAAATGGATCAGTCATCGTGCTGATAATCCAGTCTTTTTCTCTCAATAGCATTGGCCCTACAATCATAACTGCAGCTAATATGCTGCCGATCGCAGATAAAGTGATGATCAGATACTTCTTGAAGGGAAGAGAACCTTTAGCTATTCTATAAATACCCAATGCTGCCAAAAATGAAAGTGGAGCATAGGTCATCGATGAGTAATGAATAATCTTCGTTGTTGTTATGCTGAAAAGA
>JBLHPQ010000029.1:0-38238 GCA_047624355.1 Flavobacteriaceae bacterium
GATTTCTTCTATCGAATTCATAATCCAACAACGATAGACAGACAAGGAAACGACAAGGGTTCAAGTTATCGATCCACCATTTTTATTCAAAATGAAGAAGAAGAAATCGATGCGCGAGAAATAATCAAAATGGTAGATGACACCAACAAATGGGAAAGTAAGATAGCCACCACATTAGAGCCTTTCACTAAATTTTGGGCTGCAGAGCCAGAGCATCAAGACTATTTAGTAAGAAATCCAGGTGGATACACTTGCCATTTTGAACGATTTGAAACCTTTTTATAGCTGATTAAATATCCTTAAGGTAGCGCTGAATCATATCCTCTCGTGATTCTGGTTCAGTTGAAGCGTTCAATTGATCCTTCAGCATTTCACCCATAGATGGAAAATCTGATGAATTTAACTGAGACGATTCATCCCAAAGTTTAGACCGCATAAATGCCTTGGCGCAATGCAGGAATAGTTCATCTATCGAGACAACAATACAAGAAATAGGCGGTTTTGATTCTCCCCTGAATTCATTTAAGATGGATAGAGATGTTGTAATTAGCGCTGAACCATTTACTCTTAGTGTTTCATCAATCCCAGGAATGAGGAATAACACACCTACTTTGTTCGTTTCCGAAATATTGATCAAACTATCAATTCGATTGTTCCCTTTGAAATCAGGAATAAGCAAATCCCCAGTAGTTGAAACTTTGACAAATCCAGGTTCACCACCCCGCGGAGATGTGTCCATTTGACCTAATCGATCTACCGTTGAAAGAACAATGAAAGGAGATTTTTCAATAAAATTTAGTGCGTGCCTATCGATTGAGTTTAGGACCTTACTTTTTGCTCTTCCCGCAGGAAATCCATAAATGGCTCTTAGCTGGGATTCATTCTTTATGATCATCATTAACGCAAATTAGTGAATACCTTCTCTGTGGATCAATGCACTCCGGCGACAAACAACAGGCCATAAAAAAAGCCATTCAGAAGAATGGCTTTTTAATTATTGAATCGTTAATTTCTTTTCTAAGTCTTCTAGATAAGCTCTAAACGTCTTATCTGTTTCAGATAGATTAGTGACAGTACGACAGGCATGAAGAACCGTTGCGTGGTCTTTACCTCCACAATGCGCTCCGATATTTGCCAGAGAAGATTTTGTCATCTTCTTTGAGAAATACATAGAAATCTGACGTGCTTGCACCACTTCTCTCTTTCTTGTTTTGGACTTTAAAATTTCCAAAGGTAGATCGAAGTAATCACACACAACTTTCTGAATATATTCTATAGAAACTTCGCGGGCAGTATTTTTGACAAACTTGTCAACCATCTGTTTTGCGAGTTCAATTGTAATTGCTTTCTTATTCAATGACGCTTGCGCCAAGAGAGTATTTAACGCCCCCTCCATCTCACGCACATTCGTATTGATTGAATACGCAAGGTATTCTACGACATCTTTCGGAAGATCAATTCCATTCCCGTACATCTTCTTCTCAAGAATCGCCATACGCGTTTCAAGATCTGGAGCACTAAGATCGGCAGATAATCCCCATTTGAAGCGAGAGAGCAGACGTTGTTCCATTCCCTGCATCTCAACAGGCGGTTTATCACTCGTTAGAATGATTTGTTTACCATTCTGATGTAAGTGATTGAACACATGGAAGAAAACATCCTGAGTCTTCTCTTTGCCAGAGAAAAATTGTACGTCATCTATAATTAACACATCTATCATTTGATAGAAGTGAATAAAATCATTTGTTGTTTGATTCTTGATCGCATCGATAAATTGATGTGCAAACTTTTCAGATCCTACATAAAGGACCGTTTTGTTTGGAAACTGATCTTTGATCGAAATTCCGATTGCGTGGGCTAGATGAGTTTTCCCAAGACCAACACCTCCATAAATTAATAAAGGATTGAAGGCTGTTCCTCCAGGCTTATTTGCAACGGCGTATCCAGATGCTCGAGCTAGTCGATTACAATCACCTTCGACAAAATTATCGAATGAGTACGATGGATTCAAGTTGGAATCAACATTTACCTTTTTAAGTCCCGGAATAATAAATGGATTCCGAATTTGCTTTTCATTAATATTGAGCGGCATGGACACAGGTGCATTTTTCAATGCCTTTTGATTCAGCGCAGGGAGTTTAACAGTGTAAGGTGTTGAGTTCGTCATGTTGTTTTCCATGATGATACTGTACTCTAACCTTCCTTCTGTTCCGAGTTCTTTCTTAATAACTTTTCGTAAGAGTGTAATGTAATTTTCTTCTAACCATTCGTAGAAAAAATGTGATGGGACCTGTATTGTAAGTACATCATCTTCAAGCTTCACTGGTACGATAGGATCAAACCAAGTCTTAAATGCCTGCAATGAGACATTATCCTTGATTATTTTCAGACATGATCCCCATGTACTTCCGTGATTTTTACTCATTATTGACGGCTTATAAATTGTTGTTAGCTAGTATGCAAATTTCAGTGAAAACTCTCCCGTTGGTAGTATCTTTATTGGTTGTTTCCGTAGAGGACAAATATTCACATTAAAAAGTGAAAAAAAAAGTCAAATCACTCTTGATTATTAAAAAAGTTTTACTTCTAAAAAATTTAACATTGGAATGCTGACTTACAAATTACGAGAGTCGAATAATTCACAATCAACTAATCTTCAGATACCTAATTCACCTATCCTAATTGAATCAATCAAAGTAATGGTTAATATTAGCATATTATAATTACTTTTCCAATCTGGGATCGATCTTTAACTTTATCACACTTATCAACAATGAAAACAAATTTTTCGTCCGAAACTAGCCTTCGAGTAAGGTATGGGGAAACGGACCAAATGGGCTATAGCTATTATGGCAATTATGCCCAGTACTTTGAAGTAGGCCGCGTAGAAGCACTTAGAGCACTCGGAATCAGCTATAAAACATTGGAATCACAAGATGTTATGCTCCCCGTTTCGGAGTTCAATGTTCGATACAAAAAACCTGCCATGTATGACGACGAGCTGCTTATCTGCACTAAGATTGTAGCAATCAATGGTTCTAGAATCCATTTTGAGTATACGATCACTAACGAAACAGGCAATTTAATCTGTGAAGGATTGACTACATTGGTTTTTATCGCGAAGAGTACAATGAAACCAATACGCCCTCCAGCAAACTTTATGGCAATCGTTCGCCCGTTTGAAGTGAAAACTGACGGGTAACACTGAATCATCAGATTCCATTTGGAGACCAATAATCATTAATGCTATGATCACTATTATTATTTATAATAATCAAAAATAAAACCACCTATTCACTTTCCATTATCTTTAATCTTCGTTATATTATATAGTAGATGACAATTAAAGATCAAAAATGGACAATTAGGAGTTTTGTGCGAGGGTTCTTCCCTCTCCAATTGCTTGTTGCTCATTTGAAATACAATCTGTTTGCATTATTGTTTTGGCTCGCGCTTTTTCTAATAGCGAACGACAGCTTAGGTTACGCATTCGGAGTTCCATTGTTATTCCTATCTCCCGAATATTCAGGAAGCGTTTCGCCAATCTCATTCTTCTTCCTTGGATTCTCATTTGGAGGCTTCATCATGGCATTTAATACTTATAGCTATATCAAGTTAGGGCCAAGATTCCCCTTCATGACTACCCTTGGAAAGCCGTTCTTTAAATTTTGCTTAAACAACGGAATCATTCCATTCACGTTTATCGTGTTCTTCATGATAAATTCTTCAATTTTTCAATCAAATGAAGAATTTGCGTCGGGATTTGACATTTTAAAATACAATTCAACCTTAATCGCGGGCATTCTTGCCTTCTTTACCTTATCTTTCTTTTACTTCTTTCCCTTAGCCCGCAGAAGAGAACGTTCAAAAGGCGCGCAAAAAACTGAACCGATAGTATCTATTACGCATCGTGAAGAAGAATGGTTTGATCAATACGTCAAAGAAAAAGACCGCATCTATATATACCTAGGAAAAGGTTTCCGAATCCAAGTCAGTAGAAGTATTTCGCATTTAAAGCGATCGGCGATCCAAGTGAGTTTTGCTAAGAATAGGATTAACGCATCTGTATTTGAGGTAATGACCATTAGTGCATTCTTCCTCATTGGCCTACTGAACAATTATGATTTCATGGAAATGCCGGCAGCCATGAGCCTTGTACTTTTGATGACCATAATCTTAATGCTATTTAGTGCGCTAAAATCGTGGCTTAGAAACTGGGCCTATCCCGTGTTGATACTGATCATACTCGGGATGGATCTCATTAGTACGAAGTTCGATGCCTTCAACTACAAAAACTATGCTTATGGCTTAAGTTACGAGGAAGCTGATCTCTCAGAATACTCCTATGAGCACCTCGAAAACATTTCAAGTAACGATTCATTGACAAATAGCTCTTATGATAGCTATGTCAAAACATTAGAAAATTGGAAGGCGAATACTGGCGAAGAGCGGCCTAAGCTGGTCATCGTAAACTCGTCTGGCGGAGGTTCCAGAAGTGCATTATGGACGTTAACCGTACTTCAGCAGTGCGATAAAAACCTGGACGGAAAACTAAACAAACATGTTCAAATGATGACAGGAGCCTCAGGCGGAATGGTTGGTGCTGCCTACTTTAGAGAATTGCTCTTACGGCATAGAAAAGGAGAGGTTAAGTCACTATACAGTGAAGAGTATACTGATAATATCAGTAAAGATTTACTTAACAGATTAGCCTTTACAGCTTCCACGAGTGATATATTCATTCGCTTTCAAACCTGTGAATTCAATGGCAAAACTTACCCAAGTGATCGCGGCTATGCGTTTGAACAACAATTACATGAGAACACTGATAACATCATGGATCACACTCTGGACTACTATGCAGATTACGAGCGGAACGGTACAGTGCCAACACTAATCTTCTCTCCTACCGTGATAAATGATGGGAGACGCATGTTAATTTCATCACAACGCTTAAATTTCTTGACAGGTAATCACGGTGGCCCAGCTAGCATGACGCGGTCAAATGAGAATATTGACTACTTAAGCTTCTTTGACCATCAAGATGCAGGGAAAATAAGGTATTCAACAGTACTGCGTTCTAGCGCTTCCTTCCCCTACGTGATGCCGATGGTGAATTTACCGACCAAACCTCAAATTCAACTCATGGATGCTGGAATTAGAGATAATCTTGGATCGAAGACGTTGATTGAATTTCTTCATGTCATGGGCGATTGGATCAAAGAGAATACAAGTGGCGTAGTCATACTTCAGATACGTGACACAAAAAAAATGCTCGGTGATCAATCCTTCAATGAACCAAGCTTCCTTGATCGTTTAACGCTTCCATTAGGGAATGTCTATAAAAATTTGATTCGCGTTCAAGATTTCAATGAAGAAGAACTCATGAAAATTGGCATTCAACCCATGCAATTCCCCGTAGATTTGATCTCCTTTAATTTAAGGGAATATTGGGATGATCGCATATCCCTTTCTTGGCATCTAACCAAGCAAGAGAAGCTAAAAGTTCGCGATGCTTTTGACAGTAGCATGAATCAGCATGCGTTGCAGCAATTAAAGAGAATCCTTTAAACGCTAAATGATAGCGCACAAAAAAAGCGCTTCAACGAATAAATACCATTGGCATTCATTCATCAAAACGCTTGAACCTTGGCCGAGAGCGAACTCCCGTTAGACGATTATTTTCCAGGAATAACGACTAGGTTTTCCAATAGAACGACCTTTCTAACTTTTACACCTACTGGCATTGGAGCCCTAGAATCTCTCATCGAGAATTGTAGTAACTTCCCATCTACCTGAGATGCTTTTGGTAAATTAACTGCGTACACACTATTTCTAGTGCGCTCGTCAAGTACAACTATTGCGACTCCATTCACAATCCTAACCACTCCTGTAAACATTTGAACTTTCACTTTGGCTGGTCGCTTCTGAACAACTTCTTTTACTTGAATATCTTTCAATGCAACTGGATGATATTTTACATCCTGCAAATTTTTTCTATCTATGGTTGTAGCGTTTTGTGCAAATGCAACTGATGTTACTACTATCATAATTCCTAGTACTAAATTTTTCATGTCTGGTAATTTAAGGGTTCGGTTAGAGTAAGACGAATACCGTGCCAAAGTTCTTTAAATCAAAAAGGAGCGCTGATTGCTCAGTGCTCCTTTCCTTTTTAACCTGTAATTGTTAATAATTGATCCGTGATAGTATAAACGATTATCTTCTCAAAAGGTTTCACTATTTTTTCGACTTATTTTTAGAAATTAACAAATCAGCCTTAAAAAGTATTCACAAGGCCTTCTAGATCAATGCTAAAACCGCTTAATTTTGTTTCAGTGAGAGATGAAAAATCTATAGAGGCTTTAGTCAGACTAATTGAAGATCCCGATGAATCGGTTTTTGAACATGTGCGGGACGAAATAATCAGTTGCGGTAGCATGGCAATTCCTTTTCTCGAATCATCGTGGGAAGCGGAAGACTTCGGTCTAACTTTTCAAGCAAGAATTGAAAATCTAATTCACGAGATTCAATTTTCAGAGATTGAATCAGATCTTACAAACTGGATCAATTCGACTGATCGAGAGCTTCTAGCTGGCTCGCTTATTATCAGTAGGTACCAATATCCAAACTTAGATGAAAGTTGGGTCCGAAGTAAAATACAAGAAATTCGCAAGGATATTTGGTTGGAGTTAAACGATAATCAGACAGCTTTTGAGAAGGTTAAAGTCTTCAATAAAATCTTCTATGGTAAACACCGATTCATAGGTAACTCAAAAGATTATCACTCCCCACTAAATTCATGTATTAACACAGTTCTTGAAATGCGCAAGGGCAATCCTCTGACGCTTTGTGTTCTCTACTCGGTAATTGCTCAATCTCTTGACATGCCTGTATACGGGATAAATCTCCCGAATCACTTTGTGTTAACCTATTTGGATGAGAATAACATCAATGCACATATAGATCCTGAGAATACAACTGGATCATTGTTCTACATAAATGCTTTTTCAAAAGGTGGCGTTTTTAACGATGAAGAAATTCGTGACTTCCTTAAAGGGTTGAACAAAGAAGAAGACCGCTCTTATTTTGAACCATGTTCTAATTCAGCAATCTTATCAAGGATGTTGACCAACCTCATCGGTTCCTTCCAACAAGTCGGTAACCTTGAAAAGGTGAATGAACTATTGAAATTGCGCGAATTATTTGATCTGAACCTCTAGGTCGAAATTCTCTAGCTGCTTAAACAATTCTGAAGTCAAATCTACCTTCACAGATTTAGAAGGCAAACTCACTTCAATTTCATCTAAGGGATCATAAACGGTAAAACGAACAGGAATGATTCCTGTATTTTGATCGAAAATTTTCGTCAAATCAGTGATCATTATTTGGTCAAGATTTTTTGTTGACACTTTCAAATGGAGACTATTCGCACGTGATTCTTTTAAATTAGATAATAAATCTATGGTATGAATTGAGAATTCTAATTCAGATCGACGCGGTGGTATTTCAATTCGTCCTTTGATGGAAACAAAGGTTCCAGCATTGAGAAAGTGTTTGTATTTAAGGTAATTCTCACGCCATAGGAAGATCTTGTACGAATCATTGTAATCTTCTATCGTTATTGTTCCAAAAGGGTCTCCTTTACGCGTAAATCGATGCTCAGCGTCAGTAACAATTGCAGGGACTAATATATCTTTTCCTTGATTTACCTCCAACGCACTCAACATTCCTACATTTCCAGAACAGAACGCACTGATTTCCATTTTAAAGTCATCGAGTGGATGTCCAGAAATAAAGATTCCAATCACCTCTTTCTCCTTATTCAAGGCATAAATATTTCCCCATTCCTCAGAGTCTGGGATTGTTGGCTCAGGCAATTTCTCCCCCGATCCATCTCCAAACATATTGGTTTGAGAAGAATTTTCACTATCTTGATAACCAGATCCAAATCGAACCAAATTCTCTAAAAAAGTTCGTCCATTATTATCTTCTCGGAAGTACTGTGCGCGATGAGCTCCTTCAAACGAATCAAATCCCCCCCCATAAACCAAGCTTTCAAACGCCTTCTTATTACAGACTCGCAAATTGATTCGTTTGGCAAGATCAAAGATTGATTTGAACGGACCTTTTTCTGTACGTTCCTCAATTATAGCTTGTACTGGCGCCGCTCCCAATCCTTTTATCGCACCAAGGCCAAAGCGAATCGCCCCTTCTTTATTTACGGTAAAGTGGTAATTCGATTCATTGACATCAGGACCGAGAACAGGAGTTCCCATTCGGCGACATTCCTCCATAAAGAATGAAACCTGCTTGATATCGTTCATGTTATTACTCAACACGGAAGCCATGTATTGAGCAGGGTAATTTGCTTTTAGATAAGCTGTTTGGTAGGCAATCCAGGCATAGCAGGTAGAGTGTGACTTGTTAAATGCATAGGATGCAAATGCCTCCCAATCTTTCCAAATTTTCTCGAGCGGCTCAGCTTTGTGCCCCTTCTTACCACCTTGTTCAATAAACGTCGGCTTCATCTTATCCAAGATGTACTTCTGCTTCTTCCCCATTGCCTTACGCAATGTATCCGCCTCACCTTTCGTAAATCCAGCCAATTTCTGAGACAAGAGCATTACCTGCTCTTGGTAAACGGTAATTCCGTACGTTTCCTTTAGGTATTCTTCACAAGCATCGAGATCATAGACAATGTCCTCGTCACCATGTTTTCTACGTATAAATGACGGAATGTATTCAAGCGGTCCAGGTCGATAGAGTGCGTTCATTGCAATCAAATCGGCAAAAGCTGTAGGCTTCAGTTCTCGCATGTACTTCTGCATCCCTGCAGATTCATACTGGAAAATACCTACTGTCTCTCCCTTTTGGAAAAGCTCATAGGTTTTCTCATCATCGATCGGGAAAGTATCTGGATCGAGTTCATCTCCAACTGTTTCTCTTACGTTGCGAACCGCATGCTTAATAAGGGTTAATGTCTTCAAGCCAAGGAAATCCATCTTGAGCAATCCCGCTTCTTCAGCAACAGAGTTATCGTATTGCGTACAATACATCTCTGAATCCTTCGCAAGTGCAACAGGAACATAATTCGTTATATCATCGGGCGTGATAATTACACCACACGCATGGATTCCAGTATTTCTAACAGACCCTTCAAGTTCACGCGCACGATTAATAACCCTTGCAGAAAGGTCTGAGCCCTCTGCGATTGCCTTAAGCTCCTTAGCACGGTTAATATCTTCAATATTGTTCTTCAGTTTATCTCGAAGATCACTATCGTTGAGTCCGAACAATTTTCTGAGTGAAATATCCGGAATGAGTTTTGCAATGCGATCTGCATCCCCTAGCGGAAGATCCATAACACGCGCTGCGTCACGAACTGATGATTTCGCAGCCATCGTTCCATAGGTGATAATTTGAGCCACTTGACTCGCGCCGTATTTATCGATTACCCATTGGATCACTCTACCACGGCCTTCATCATCAAAATCTATATCAATATCAGGCATTGATACACGATCAGGATTCAAGAAACGCTCAAATAGCAAATCATAAGCAATCGGATCGACATTCGTTATCCCCGTACAGTACGCTACAGCTGAACCAGCTGCTGAACCACGTCCTGGCCCTACCGAAACGCCCATATCACGCGCGGCATGACAAAAATCTTGTACAATTAGAAAATAACCAGGATAACCTGTTCGCGCAATCGTCGCTAATTCAAAATCGAGACGTTCACTAATTTCATCTGTAATTTCTTCGTATCGGCCTCGTGCTCCTTCATATGTTAAATGTCGGAGGTAGGCATTTTCTCCACGTTTACCTCCATCTGCTTCGTCTTCTTCCGAAACAAACTCCTTCGGTATATCAAATGCGGGTAATAAGACCTCACGAGCCAAGGGATAATGCGCGCATTTATCAACGATCTCGTCAATCGTTTCAATTGCCTCTGGAATGTCCAAAAACAACTCCTTCATCGCATCCTGAGACTTGAAATAATATTCTTGATTATCTAATCCAAATCTAAATCCTCGCCCTCTACCTTTAGGGGTTGAAACTAATTCATTGTCTTTAACACAGAGCAGAACATCATGTGCGCCTGAATCAACCTCATCAATATAAAACGTATTATTTGTCGCAACTAGTTTAACATCATGCTTATTTGCCAGTTTTACGAGTGTTTCATTGACACGATCTTCGTTTTCTTGTCCATGACGCATGAGTTCAACATACAGATCTTCTCCAAAAAGATTTTTCCACCAAATCAATGCCTCTTCCGCTTGGGCCTCCCCTACGTTCAACACAAGGCTCGGAACTTCCCCATAGAGGTTTCCAGTCAGTACAATTATATCACCAGCGAATTCTTCAATCGTCTTTTTGTCAATTCTCGGAACGTAATACATTCCTTTGGTAAATGCGATTGACGCAAGTTTAATCAAGTTATGATAACCCGCTTTATTCTTTGCAAGAAGTACAACTTGATAACCATTATCCTTCTGTGTTTTATCGTATAAATCACGACAAACATTGAACTCACACCCAATGATCGGCATGAGTTCAAGCTCATCAAAAGCATCACCATTCTTCTCTGCTTCTTCTTTACGTTCTCTTACGCTGTCGTTATGAGCAGATACCGCTTTCTCAAAATGAAAAGCTGCCATCATATTCCCAGTATCGGTAATCGCTACTGCGCGCATTTTGTCCTTGGCAGCAGCTGCAACCAATGCCTTAACCTGAGAAGTCGACTGAAGAATCGTAAATTGTGAATGATTATGTAAATGGGAGAAAGAGCTATCTTTCAGTCGTTCAAATGCTTCTGAGCGATCAATAGAAGGAACGTCTGGCTCTGTAGATTTTTCGGAAGCATTGATACGTGCACTTTCCTCCTTAAGATTTAAATGTTCCAAACCAACCATTCCGATTGGTGCAGGATTAAACGCTTGAAAATCTTCTATGTAACGCTCTTCTTGCTGAAGTTCAGTTGGAAGGAATACTCCTCTTCGAAGTAACTCTAAGAAACAGCGAGTGGTTGCCTCGACATCGGCTGTTGCATTATGGGCCTCTCCAAATCCTTCACCGAATAAATGACGATGAAGTTCCGTTAAGGTTGGAAGTTTAAATCTCCCGCCTCGTCCGCCAGGGAGTTCACATAATTTTGCCGTTGCCTCTGTACATGTATCAAGAACGGGAGCCTTTGCCATTTTATTTTCGATGCCAACGCGATGGTATTCACACCCCCAAACATTTAGATCAAACTTGACATTTTGCCCAACAACAAACTTTGCCTTAGCAAGCGCCTCGTTGAACTCAATTAGCACTCCTTCGAGTGGCACCCCTTGTTCTAATGCCAGTTCAGTAGAAATACCGTGAATTTTCTCAGCGTCAAAAGGAATATTAAATCCTTCAGGTCGAATAAGGAAATCCTTATGTTCGATAAGATCCCCCATATCATTATGCAACTGCCAAGCGATTTGAATAACGCGAGGCCAGTTATCCGTGTCCGTAATTGGAGCGTTCCAATTACGCGGTAAACCAGTTGTTTCTGTATCGAATATGATGTACATGGGCAGTCAAAAATTGAAGACTAAAGATAGCCAATATTCCAATTCAATGGAGAACAAGTTCAGACTAAATATCAACAAGTAATTAACGCTTTTTCAAGCATTAATACTTGAATTACAAAGGATTGACAATTACTCGTTTTCTGGCTCCTTGGGATGAACAGTTCCAATCACTCGAATCACAACAGCTGGCTGATTTACAGCGTTAGATCTCACCGTCAGACTTTTGTTTATACTGCCAACTCGATGCGTATCGTACTTTACACCAATCTCAGCCATGTCCCCGGGGTCAATTGGAGCAGTTGGCCATCTTGGTACAATACACCCACAAGAGTTCGTGACTTTTGAAATTATCAGCGGGGCATTGCCTGAATTCTTGATTAGGAATACCGACTCTCCATTCGAATTTTGTTGAATATTCCCATAATCATGAATAACCTTCATGAATTCAATCTTGGGAGCGTTTAGCAGCTCTTCTTGTTGACTAAGTGCGCTGAGAGAAAATACACTTATTACAATTGAAAAGGCGAATTTCACTTTATGCTTCATACTGTTACTTTAATTAAAAAAGCGCACTCCCTCTTGGAAGTACGCTCTACTATTTTACGATCAGAGAAATTAATTAGTCGGACCCGAAGAAACTACTGGCGCTGCTGCCGTAGGTTTAGGAAGTACGTTTCCTTTTATACGGATAATTGCCGACGGAGCGTTCACTGCATTAGAGACAATCGTGACACTCTTGTTAATAGCACCCGGGCGTTTTGTATCGTACTTAACCTTAATCACCGCCGTTTCACCTGGTAAGATTGGTTCTTGAGGCCATGATGGGACTGTGCAACCACAAGACTTGTTTGCCTTTGAGATAATCAATGGCGCTGTTCCTGTATTCTTAAATTCGAAGGTACAATGTCCATCACTGCCATAAGCGATGGTTCCATAATCATGAGTTTCTTTTGTGAATTCAATTGCTGCGCCATCAAGTTGTATTGCGTCTTGGGCATGTGCTTGAAAGCTTGTTACACCTACTGCCAAAAGTGTGATAAATGATAAGAGAAGTTTTTTCATAATGTATTATTTAATTGATTTATTCAACTAAGCTACACATGATAAACTGAGTCATAATGGGCATTAACAGAACGATAACGGATTTAAGAGTTCTTTAACTAGGCATTAACATCGGGTTAACAAGAATTTAAGAATCGTCTTATTTATGGAAGGAAAAGCCCCTAAAAAATGAAGCTTACAACGTTAGAATAACGCGCGCTCGATCGGCAGATTTGACACGAAATCGTTACTTCTTAGGAATGACCTTGACCTTAAATCGGAGCGAGTGTTTTTTATTCGTATTTGTCACTAATCCAATGGTCCTGTCCTGATAATAGTACTTACCTGCTGTGTCGAACGTAACTGTAATTGGAAAAGATTCACCTGGCAAGATTGGCCGCTTGGGCAAGCTCAATTTTGTGCAGGTACAATTCACGGTGTAATCTGATATTATTAAGGGAACTTCTCCAGTATTGGTAACAATATAAGAATGCTCCAAAAGGACACCCTGTTCGGTAGGAGGAAACTTATAGGTCGACTTATCCACTTTCAGTAGGGCCTGCTGTGCATTTACCATTCCAGCAGAACCAATTAAGACAAAGAAGATCATTACGAATTTCATGTACGGTAATTTTGTTTCTACTACTAGTTCAAATATTGTTCCACAATTTAAACAAAAAAAATTCCGCCTCATGGAAACCATGGGCGGAACTTAATGCTATAATTATGATCGCAAAATAGCCTTTTTAATGACTAGTTCTGAGCTGGTCCACCAGACTGAACAGGAACTCCTGAAGTTGGTTTTGCATCTACACTACCTTTAATGCGAATCACCTTTGTTGGTGAATTAGTTGCATTTGAAGTAATTGTAACACTCTTATTAATCGCACCTGGACGCTTAGTATCGTACTTCACTTTAATAGAAGCAGAAGCACCTGGCATGATTGGATCTTTTGGCCATTGTGGCACAGTACATCCACAAGATCCTTTCGCATTGGAAATGATAAGTGGTGCTGATCCTGTATTTGTAAATTTAAATTCACACGTACCGTCTCCAGCATATTTAACTGTACCGTAGTCATGAGTTTCTTTCTTGAATTCGATAGCAGGTCCACTTACTATATCTTGAGCAACAACAGTGCTAGTAAGTGCGCTTGCACCAAAAACTAACAATAGGGATAATAATGCTTTTTTCATCTTTTGTATTTTATAGTTTCTTATGAGTTCTTCATCAAATATAGTGCAAGTTTTCCAACTCAACACCATTTTAACACAACGTTAACAGCGGCTCGACCCAACTACTGTTTAGCCATCAACTCCTCCAGGGTCAGGTGCATATTGTCAAGTCGGTACTGAACGTCTGCCTTTTTTTCATCCGTAAGATTTGGATAATCATTTAAGAGTAAATCGTAGTAGAACTTGACTTTTTCACCATCCCAAGGCTTTACAAAATAATCATAATGACTTGCAACACTTTCAATTACCCTTGATCGTTCTTCATACTTTGGATAAGCTTCGATCAAAGTATCTGCATATTTGGCCGCTAAAATATAGGCTTCCATCGTTGAGTAAGACATATGTACTTTATCCAAACATTTTGCAGCGTCCTTGTCATCTGGATAATTTCTATACAAAAGTAGCGCGCGCTCAATTAATTCCTGTCGTGTTAAATTGGGAAGTTGTTTTCGAATATTAGCACTATTCTGCGACATCCTCATAATCGAATCTTCTAATAGTGCGATCCCCTCTCTCAATTCGTTCGCACTAGGAATTTCCGTTTTGTAGAATTCATTATCATCCTTAACCTCTTTTTTAGGATCTTCGCCACAGCCAATTAAAAATACTGTTCCAAAAGCAATTAGATATACTATGTTTTTCATAATCTTAGCTTAACGTTGTTTCTTTCTTAGTGGGAATCTCATGCGGTAGGAAACTTTAATGTCCCCCTTCGAGATATTGCCCAATTTCTTTGACAAAAGTCGTTTTTTGAGTGGAGAAATTCGATCAGTGAAGAGCACACCATCAACGTGATCATATTCGTGTTGAACAATGCGGGCAGCATACCCATCAAATTCTTCTTCTTTCAGTTCCCATTTCTCATTATAGTATGAGACTGTTACTCTTTCCTTTCTGTACACCTCTTCTCTAATTTCAGGAATAGACAAACATCCTTCATTAAAGCCCCATTCTTCTCCATTCTCTTCCTCAATGACAGGATTAATAAACACCTTTTTAAAATCGTCTAAGCCAACAGCGCGTGGATCAATCCCCCCATCTTCCTCAGGTTCAGCAAATGGACTTCCATCTACAATGAAAAGACGAATCGATTCTCCTATTTGAGGTGCAGCGAGTCCCACGCCTGCCGCCTCATACATCGTTTCGAACATGTTCTCAATTAACTTATCCAGGTTTGGATAGCTATCCTCAATTTCTTGCGCTTCACGCTTTAAAACCGGATCTCCATACGCAACAATTGGTAATATCATAGGCATTTGTTCTAGTACAAAATTAATGCTTTCGATTGAAAAAAAATCGTTTTTAGTAAAAACGCTTAAAGAACTATACAAGTCAGTGTTGTGATAAAAAGGATTGAAGGATTATTGTTGCACTCACTTTGTCGATTAATCCCTTTTCTTTTCTTTGTTTTTTAGTGGCTCCAGCGGCATACATCGACGCAGAAGCCATCTTCGAGGTGAAACGTTCATCGAGCAATACTACCTCAGTTTCATCAAATTGTTTTTTCAATGCTTCCGCCAATAATCGCACATTCTCGGTGATATGACTATCCTCATTATTCAATCGCTTCGGCATACCTAAAACGATTGTTGAAAAACGCTCCACCTCCTTTAATTTAATCAAGTAAGGCATCAGCTGTTTTGATTCTACTGTCTCATGTCCGAATGCGAACATGCGCGATTCATCCGACAAGGCAATTCCCGTTCTCTTTAATCCAAAATCAATACTGACAATCTTTCCCATATTGACAAAGATCGCAGAAAGAAATCAATAATAGAAATGCATTAGCTCATGAGGTTGATTATTTTTGTGTAGAACAACATATAGAGCATGAGAACAATCATAGAAGCTGCTTGGGACAACCGAGATTTATTAAAAGAATCAACCACAAGAGATGCGATAAACGCTGTAATCGAGGGGCTAGACAAAGGCGAACTTCGAGTAGCAGAACCTTTAGAGAATGGTGAATGGCAAGTAAACGAATGGATAAAAAAAGCCGTTGTGATGTACTTTCCGATTCGCAAAATGGAGACCATAGAAGTCGGACCATTTGAGTTCCATGATAAAATGGCCTTAAAAACGAACTATAAGGAGCTCGGTGTACGTGTGGTTCCTCATGCGATTGCAAGATATGGGGCATACGTTGCTCCTGGTGTGATCATGATGCCTTCTTACATTAACATTGGTGCCTTTGTAGATTCAGGTACTATGGTGGACACATGGGCAACAGTTGGTTCTTGCGCTCAGATTGGCAAGAATGTTCACTTGAGTGGTGGAGTTGGAATTGGCGGTGTATTAGAACCACTCCAAGCAGCACCGGTTATTATTGAAGATGGAGCCTTTATTGGTTCGAGGTGCATTGTAGTGGAAGGTGTACATGTTGGCAAAGAGGCGGTTCTTGGAGCAAACGTAGTTTTAACTAAGTCTACTAAGATAATCGACGTAACTGGTGACGAACCAAATGAACTAAGAGGATTTGTACCGCCAAGAAGTGTTGTTATTCCAGGGTCTTATACTAAAACCTTCCCTGCTGGAGATTTTCAAGTACCGTGTGCTTTGATTATTGGTCAAAGAAAAGCATCTACTGACTTGAAGACATCACTGAATGATGCATTGAGAGATCACAGTGTAGCTGTATAGCATTAAGCAAATTATTAGATATAAAAAAAAGGGAGGACACTATGTCCTCCCTTTTCAATTTTATGTATTGGCACTAGAACTTGAAAGAAAGTCCTGCGTTTGCAATACCACCTTGTCCGAATCCAACTCCAAGGTTGATTCCGATATTATCCGTAAAGAAATAACGCATTCCAAGACCAATTCTCATTGAAATAGGAAGTAATGTAATACTTGTTTTCTCTTCAGTGAAATTAGGATTAGTTGAAGTCAACTTAAGAGATCTGTTTTTCCAACCAGCTCCAAATGTTCCGAAGAAATCCAATTGATCATTGTCGATGAAGTGGTAGTTAAATACAACCATTACACCAATCTTTGGACTAGAAAGCTTGTAATCGTAAGTAGCAACAACGTCATACTCGTTGGTAGTCGTATTAAACGCAAGCGAATCTTCAGTATAATTAACAGAAGTAGTATTATACGCAATATCAAGCCCTAGACCTACTTTATCAGCTAGCATGTATTCAAATCTCAAACCAAGTGGCCCTACACCTCCAACATCCAGGTTCGAAGCTGAATCTGGAACAGTTGCCTCAAGTATACTCTTGTACAAGTTTGGAAATCCATAATAAAGATCGATCCCTACGTTTCCTTCTTCCATTGCTTGTGCAGAAACAGAATTAGCTGACATCATAAATGTACCTACGACCGCTACTAGTAATAATTTTCTCATTGTGTTTGTTTTTATAAAAAGTTAGTAATTCAAAGTTAACATTCTTTACAAATCTCTTGCCAAATTTAACTTCTTGATAACAAAGTAAAATCACTGATTTTCAAAATACTGATTTACAACTACTTAAATCAAATATTTTAATTGGATTAAGGTCTTTCTACGAAGTACATTTCGATCTTCCTTCGGAATTCAGAGCAATAACTATCTCCTAATTGACGCATAATTGTCCCGAATACATTTACTTTTCCCGGCCCCCCAGAACTTTCCATTCTCTTGGCTTTATGGAGATCGATGCGCGTTTCATTAGCCAACCTACCTAAAGCTATTCGTTCCTTTCGGCGTAATTCCGAACCGAGCAGATCATCATTCTTATTCGAGCCGTATCAGACTTACCGCTAACTAATTGATCAAGTGAGTGCTGCTCTTCCTCGGAGACCTCAATCCGGGTCAACCCAAACAAGGAGTTCATTGCAGCGCAAAGGGGGTATCAATAATTTTATAACCTATTACTCTTTAAAGATCGTATTTTGATTGATTCAAAGGAATTCATGGTATGGCTCAAAGAGATTTAATGTCAACACGCTTACAAAACGAGCAAAATGAATTAGCTTTGCACCATTCGAATCCTATGAAGGTCTATTTTCTTTTTTTAGCGCTCTTTCTCTTTGCCTGTGAATCTACAGAGGTGGATGCAGTAGAAATAGAATCTATGAAGGGACGGGTAGGAAGTGACATTGTAGATCAAAGTTCTGAGGCCAATGAGACTAATGAGGACGCTATTTGGAGTTTTTACGAAGGTCGAATGGGAACCTACGAACAACAAGTCGTTCTTGAACTTGGAATAAGCGGAACTGAAATAACAGGAAGGTACTTCTATGCTCGACATCAGGATTTTTTAGCGTTAGAAGGAAATTTTGATTCAATAACAGAGACCTATTATTTGACCGAATCGTACCGCGGAAAAATTACTGGGTATATAAAATTCACGGCGAATTCGGAAGGAAACCTTGAGGGTTCATGGTCAAAACTCGAAGAGAGTGATCCAGAGCCATTTATTGCAACTAAACTTGATTTAATCCTGAATGATGCACAGCTAGACGTTGATTTCGAGCGCTATGACTTTCGTCACGAAGTGCTGATTTATTCTGGCGTAAGCAATGAATCTGATGTTACGCCTGTGATTGACGAAATTATGATTAGCCATCTCGACGAAAAATATTTTTCATTTCACTATTCAATCATAGGAGGTAATGGACATTTGGGATCAATCGATGGCATAGGAATTAGGACCATCGCGGATTCGGCAGAATACCACTCACCGGATAATGGATGTCGACTTAGCTTTGTCTTCGCCAATGATTCAATTGTAATTTCTGAGCAAGAAGATTGTTCTTTCTACCGAGGCATGCGTGCGCATTTTGGGAATACGCTTGGTAAGGTTCAAAAGGGGCTTGTCTTTTAATCGTTTCAAAGCGCATTTTTAGCTGTCCATCTTCGTTCCTCCTGCTTTAGTAAAGCATTAAATTTATTGGGAATTGGAATTGCAACCTCCGTTAATTCAGTCGAAATTGGATGCAAAAACTGTAACTTCTGAGCACATAAAAACAACCCTTTGTGGTTCATTATTTCGCCCTCAATTCCATAAAGTTTATCTCCTACGATAGGATGTCCAATACTTGCGCAATGAATTCTTAATTGATGTGTTCTACCAGATTTCGGGGTTAATTCAATTAATGTTAATACTTCATTCCTGAGAGATCGAACAGATTCAAGCACTTTTAGTTGTGTCTGGGCTGGTTTCCCGCCAATCTCGAGTTCAATCTCTTGGTCTTTCACTTCACCCTGAACAATAGCCACGTAAGTTTTGCGTATTTCTCGACTTTCAAATAGTTTTCCGAATCCACCATGTGCATGAGCTGTTTTCGCGACGATCACCAATCCACTTGTAGCGCTATCCAAACGATGAACTGGCTTCCCCCATTTGTATGCGTCCGGTTGATTAGAAAGCGTTAACTCATCAACAAGTGCATTCACTAAGGTACGATGTTGATTACCACTTACAACGAGTCCAGATGGCTTGTATACGACGGCACAGTATTCATCCTCCATGACAACCTCTATATCTAGCGGAAATGGTTTGGGAGGTTGATTCTGTTGATCTACAAGCATTATTGCATCTCCAACAGTAACCCAAATTCGGGTATCAGCAATCACACCATTATGCAGGAATTCCCCTTTCTTGATTGCCTTTTTTACTGCACTCCGTGTCATTACTTGAGGAAATAATCCTACGACATAATCAATGAAACGAGTATGTTCATCCACTTCTGCGACAAGATGTTTTTCAAGTTCTATCATGCTGTGAATAAATCATGTTCCCAGAACATGTTGGAAATAAAAAAGCCCCGAATTACTCCGAGGCTCTAAAATATGTTTCTAACTATTTAAGGACGAATTCAACGCGTCGGTTTTTCGCTTTCGCAAGTTCCGTTCCGCCCTCACCTTCAAGTTCAGGCTCGTCTTCTGTAACAGTCAGGTTTTGACTATCAGCGCGTTTTCTTGTAGGAATCATTCTAGACTCAGCAAGACCCTTCTCAGCTAAATAAGCCATAACAGCTCCAATTCGTTTGTTATCCATATCAGCATAGACACTTTTCTTAGCTCCTACCTCATCTTCTTCAACATTGTTATGTCCAAGGATTTGAAGTTTAGCTTCAGGATTAAGTTCCAACTGCGTAGCAATTAAATCAAGTGATGATTTTCCCTCTGCAGACAATTTACTTTTTCCAAATGCGAAGTAAACCTGACGTCCATCAACCACCTCTTTAGGAGTCATCTCTTCATTTACCAAGAATGATTTTTGATAGATCATCGTAGAAAATCCTTCTCCAGCATCCTCTGAAATGCAATCACACTTCTCACCTTTCTCTTCATCAAGAAGACGAACAGATACATCATCAATGTAATAATAAGCAGCAATAATCTGAGCCACTTTAATATCCTTCGTTTTGGCATCTTTCTTCATTCGCTCCGATCGCGTCTCCTCGTTAGAATAGAAGTTTCCAAGTGTAACATATTTTTCACCACCTGTTGACGTATAAACTCCGCAAATTTCTGTCCAACCGTAACGTGCAGACATTGTTTCATAATCATTCTCAACGTGTAACATACTTGCCTCTTCAATAATCGAAACTTTCGATTCAGTACCAAACTGCTTTTTAGAGAAAATAGCTCCTACATTATTTGCCGCATACTTTGACGACTCTGCCAGGGAGATATACATTTTGACACAATATTTCAACCCCTTTTTCATAGGAGATTGCATTTTTGTCATCACGTAAGATCGTGGCATTTTATCTCCGTAGGAGAATCCAACTAGCCCAATATAATTCTCACCTTCCTTTGCATCCTCTTGACCATATGCATTATCGGGAACTCCAATCTCTGCGATTTTAGTTTCGATGAATAAATCTGCTCTCACCCCTGTTGGTGAAACCCAACCAGTTGCACTTTCTATCTTACCAAGACGCTTTGGTTTCTTCCCAACTGATTCAAAACTTCCGTTTGGAACCAAATTTTCTCCCTCTTGTGCAAATGACACAGGAGCAAGGAATACAAAGCTCATAGCTGAGATAAATTTAACTGCTTTTCTAGTACTGAATTTCATAACTCTTTACTGTTTTAATAAATGTTTTCACTTTTTCTGGATCAACATCCGGATATACTCCGTGGCCTAAATTAACAATATGTCTCCTACTTTTAAAAGAATCCAGCATATTATTTGTCTGTTGCTCAACTTCTTTGTGCGAAGAATACAATACACAAGGATCAAGGTTTCCCTGTAGTGTGCGACTTTCACCAACCACAGTTCGAATATCATTCATTTGCATATTCCAGTCCACTCCTATTGTTTGACAGTCCATCATTGATAGTTCGCTTACAGAATTGTAGGCTCCCTTAGCAAAGAGTGTCATTGGAACTTCATTTATTGCATTTGCAATTCGATCCATATATCTAAGTCCAAATTCAGCATATTGTTCTTTTCCAAGAATTCCAGCCCAAGAGTCAAATACCTGGACCATATGCGCCCCTGCTTTGATCTGTGCCTTCAAGTACTGAATTGTCACATCCGTTATACGGTTAAGCAACTCGTGTGCCAAAGTTGGATTTGTATAGAGAACCTTTCTCGCCTTCGAGAATGTTTTGGATCCTTCACCCTCTATCATATAACAGAAAATCGTCCAAGGCGCACCGGCAAATCCAATCAACGGAACACGGCCATTAAGTTCCTTATTTGCTAAGGAAATCGCTTCAGTCACATATCCTAATCGATCGGCGACATCAAAATCTGTTTGGGCATGCGCTTTAAGATCGTCCATAGATTGAATCGTTTTTTCAAACCATGGCCCCTTCTTCTCAATTAGCTGGTATGGCAATCCCATCGCTTCTGGCACCACCAATATATCTGAAAAAATTATTGCTGCATCTACCCCAAGAAGGTCAACAGGTTGAACCGTAACCTCAGCGGCACGTTCTGGTGTTTCTACTAATTCTTTAAATCCAGATAAAGAAGCTCGAACGGCTCGGTATTCAGGAAGTATTCTTCCGGCTTGCCGCATTAACCAAACTGGATAACGCTCAATCGCCTCACCTCTGGCCGCTCTTAATATTAGATCATTTTCAAATTTCATCGACGTAAAGATAGCGGTTTAGGATCGATTATCCGATGGTCGCATTATCGGATTTTGTGAATGTCACCAAATAATCTCTTGCTTCCCCAACTTCGCAAGGTAATCATTCGTTTTAGAGAAGTGTTTACAACCGAAAAAACCTCGATAGGAAGATAGTGGAGACGGATGTGGCGCAGTAAGTACTAAGTTTTTTTCTCTACTTACGTTTTTAGCCTTACGTATCGCCTTGTTGCCCCACAAAATATAGACAACGTCCGATTTTTCGCTATTCAATTGCTGAATTACTGCATCGGTAAATTGTTCCCAACCTTTATTTTTGTGACTATCGGGCTCTCCTTCTCTAACCGTGAGGACAGAATTTAGTAAGAGTACTCCTTGAGATGCCCAACGATTCAGATCTCCATTCTCATGAAACGTACGTCCAACATCTGATTTAATTTCGGTGTAAATATTCACCAGGCTCTTTGGAAGCGGTCTCACATTCGATTCAACTGAAAAGCAGAGTCCGTTTGCGTTGCCACGTGTCGGATAAGGATCTTGACCTAGAATTACAACTTTAACCTCCTCAAATGGGCATTGTTCAAATGCACGAAATATTTCATTCTCCTTAGGAAAGATTGTATCCGAATATTCCTCATACTCATTTCGAACAAAATCGACCAATTGCTTGAAATAGGTTTTATCAAACTCTCCACTCAACTTCTCACTCCATGAAACTTCCATATTCATATTCATTTCGTGAAATTAAGGATTCATTGACTAATCGGCAATGTCCCATCTCGAAGAAGGTGTTATCTTTGATCCATGAGAATAATTTGGATAGCGTGCATACTACTTTTAGCTGGATGTACTGAGCAGGAGGAACCGAAAGCCGACATATTACCGAAAGCGCAGACAGAAGTAGACCCATTAGCCGGCTTACCTCTAGACGAAGCAATCAATAAACATATTAAGTCAAAATTGAAAACATCTCCAAGTGAGAAGTTCACCTACGAAATTTTCAAAGGCGATTGTGATGGTGACGACAGTTTAGATATGATCATTGCCGTTAACCTTTTAGATCGAGCATTGACTCAAGCCATTTCTTCCGGGCAGCTACCCAAACATGCATCTACTGGATACATGGGGCATTTCAATTACTTCATTTATGTGGATGGATTCACGCGTAAATTTGATGAACCCAAAGTGGTCCCTTCGAGTCCACATGCGAAATTGGTGATTAACTTTGAGCAAATACGTTCAGCTAATCACATGGACTTTACCGTAGATTATAGGATTAAGGATTCAGGATATCGAGATTACTACTCAGTTTTTAACGGTCATCCAAGACACATCTTACAAACCCCATTATTTTCAGGTGTTGGAGAAAGCACCTCAGAAGCCTTTCGAATTCGCTATGAAACGGGAAGTTATTCCAGCTCGAAGGATATTGTTGTTTATGAAGCGAGCTTTGAAAACATTATTCCAAAAGATGAATTTGAAGTTTACAGCTTCATTCCTAAAATTGTAGGAACCGATAAAATGATCAGACGTTGGTTCTTCAATGAACCCGACTTCAAGTACTACACACAAAAGGCACAATAATCTTAGAATGTCGTCTTCACAGAAATTAAGAAGTTTCTACCGGAAGCACTTATCCCAGATCCAGCGGTTCGATATAACTGATTCGTAATATTCTCCACGCCCATTGTCATCGACAAATGCTTATTAAAAAAGTAAGCCGCTTTAATGTTCAGCGTATACCACTCTGGTGTGTACGAGTCGCCATTTTCATCTATTGCGTAAGAGAAATCGCCTCGTTCATTTAGGGCCAAATCTTCCGGATTCATACGGGCTTGATACATCGCATAGAAGTTCAATCGGAATTTGCGTGTTTTATAGGCCAATGAAGTTCTTCCAAAGGTTGGCGCCACATGCGACTTAGGAAAATAAGTAGCACTGTCTATGTTAAATTCGGTTCCAATTTGATAACTAATTGTAGTTCTCAAGGTTAATCCTTTTGTTATTGCCCAATCAATCTCTCCCTGAAAACCATAAACTGTCGCATCCGCAACATTCTGAACAGCTTGTACATTACTAAGCGTTCCTTCATATAAGATACTATCCTGTCCATTGAAGGAGAAGTTAGCTCTCGCGAGTGCATCTTTTAAATAGGTATAATAAATCGCTCCCTCGATTTTAACTTTATTCTTGATTGCCAAAACAAAGCCAACCTCAGCATTATAAGCGTACTCAGGTCGTAATTCGATATTTGGAACAATCACAGAACCCGGTTCAGAATCAAAGACCTTTCCAAGATCGTCAATATTCGGAGCCCTAAACCCTGTGGAAGCATTGGTAAAAAACTGGAAATTATTCGTTGCTTTGAACACAAGTCCGAGGCTAGCATTCAGCGCACTATTTGCGTTTTTTGTAGAACGGACTGGATACGCAAATAACGTCGTATCGAAATCAGCATTGATCTCGTAATAGCTATACCTAGCTCCACCATTAAGCGACCATTTTTCACTGAGTAAGTACTTCAAGTTCACGAATCCGCCATATGCCTGCCACGTTGAGCCATTTGGATAGCGCGAATTAATTGTTGAGATCTCCCCAGTTAGGGGATTATCGCCAATATTCACCTCTTCTCGATAGGCATTCGATTTAACTAAATTCCCAATACCCTCTAATCCATAATACAAGGTAAATACTGGATTGATTACCTTATCAAAATCTAGGTTTATGGAAAGTGCATTTACTTCTTCGTATTGACGTCGTATTGACGTGCTATTGGTTTTACGATCATGGCGACTTTCTTGAAAATTCTGATAAGCGGCAGTCAAGCGCATGTGATTATAGATTCCGTTTTTACGTGAGTGAAGCATACCAAACTTATGCATCATCCAACGCTGTGGCCCATAATACCATTCTGCCTTATCTAGCACACCATCAGCGTCAGTATCAAGTATCAGACGATCATAACGAGGCGCATCTGACGTAGCAGAGTAATTGACACTGTAATCAAATTCCAATTTATCAGATGGCTTAAATCGAATTTTTTGGATGATGTTCATTTGACTAAATCCAGAATTAACCTGAAGGGAAGGATCATCATTAATCAATGTAGTATCGACGCCATCAATGGTAGTTTGATAGCTCGGGCGCAAGAACGCATCGTTTCCAAATTCACCAGCTTTGAGATCACCATAGCGTGAATAGGTCGCAGCTGTAAGAAATGCCCACTTACGTTTTCCTATATTAATGTCAAAATGACCATTTATTTCATTACTCGCAGAAGAGTAGCGACTAGAAATATTCGTTCGTGTAAATGTTTTGAGTGAATCAGGAGAGAACATCGCCACTTTTGTTCTGAAGTTCATAATCCCTCCGATGGCATCGCTTCCATAGGTCACAGCACCTGGACCAAACTGAATCTCCACGGACTCCAAAGAATTCGCATCGAGAGAAATTACATTTTGAAGATTTCCAGAGCGGAAAATAGCATTATTCATACGTACTCCATCCACCGTTATGAGCACTCTATTCGTTCCGAAACCTCTTAACTGTGGCGATCCACCCGCCAATTGACTCTTTTGGACAAATACAAATCCACTTGATTCCAAAAGATCGGCTGATGTTTGCGGGCTAATTAGTTCCGCGTCTCTCATATTAAGTGTTGTAATCTTACCTGGTATATCAATTTTATCTTGCTCCCACCGATTTCCTCTGACTACTGTTTCTCCAACAGAAAGCAGGTCATCTGAAAGTACAATATCAGTTACTTTTCTAAGTTCTTCATAGCTAAATACGCAAACGGCATATTCTGGATAGCTGACATAAATTGTGTCGCATCCAATAAATCTTTCTAGTTGAAATCGGCCGTTGATATCCGCTAATATTTTCACATATGGTTCCAATGAATAGACGGTAGCGTTTGGGATTTGCTGCTGCGAGACTTCGTCTGTAATGGTAATTTCCTGAGCCGATCCAGTCGGAGAAAACCCGACAATAAATGCGCTAATTAGAAGTAATAATTTGATCGGTTCAACCATATTTACAAAAGTAATAAATTAGAATTGGCACAATGAACGTGCCACGAATTATAGTCGTAACTTTATGTCAGAAATGGAACATCAATTCGAACATAAAAAAACCTTCCGTTACCAGCAAACACATGCGAATGAGCAGGTTGAAAAGGTCCTCTATGCCCTTCACGGCTATGGCCAATTAGTGGAGTTTTTTATTCGTAAATTTAAATCAACACCTGAAGATCTATTAATAGTAGCCCCGGAGGGAATGCATCGCTTTTATTTAAACGGAACGAGTGGCCGGGTTGGAGCATCGTGGATGACCAAAAACGGAAGAGATGCAGACATAGCAGATACCATCTCCTATTTGAACGAATTGGATAAACAAATTTCAGCAAAATACCCAATCAAGAAACGCTATCTTCTTGGCTTTTCTCAAGGTGGAGCAACTGCCGCGCGTTGGGAGCAACTTGGAAGTGTAACCTTCGATGGGATGCTATTATGGGCGTGTATTTTTCCTCCGGACCTTCCTATTGAGGCATCATTAGCATCCAAGAATACCAACCATTTCTTTGCAATTGGTACACGCGACCAATATTATCAGGAGGATGCTCAGCAAGAATTGATGGAATATTATCGTGGCATTGGATATCAAATCACTCATTATGAAGGCACACATGAGTTGGTTAACGAAACTTTAACAAAAATTATCAGTCAAATAGAGAGAAAATCATGAATTGCCCATTTTTTTGGCACAATTTTCGATATTTGCACCGTAAACAATAATGACATGAGAATACTTGCAGTAATATTTACACTTTTTACATTCGTTTCGATAGGACAGGATGAGAAGTCACAAGGGATTTTAGATCAATTATCTAAGAAAATCAATGGACAAACTTCCTTTTATATAGAGTTCAGTGAGAACACATACAATAAGGACGCCGGGATCAATGCTAACCAATTCGGAAAAGGATGGGTTAAAGGTGATAAATACTATGCGTCACTTGGAGACAATACGGTAATATCCAACGGATTGAAGACATGGATGGTTGTAAAAGAAGAAAAAACGACCTATATCACTGATGCTGAAGAAGACGATGAAGAGTTGATGAATCCAAAAAGACTTATGACGATCTGGGAGACTGGATTTACAAATAAGTACAGTAAGGAAGAAACATTGACTGGTGAGACAGTCCATAAGATTTACTTGTACCCTAAGAATCCACGTACTGTTGATTACACGCAAGTTGTTTTGTATGTTTCAAAAACAGGCACTGAATTAAAGAAGGTAATCATGAAAATGAAAGATGCCACAAGGATGACATACCGAGTAAAGGAGTATACGACAAATCCCACAATAAGCGCGTCTAAGTTCGTTTACAACAAGGCAAAGTATCCAGGATATAAACTAATTGAAGATTAGTTCTAATTCTGAATACAGAAATAAGAATCTAGCATTGAAGGAAAAGCGGATTTGCGCAATCGAATCCGCTTTTTTAGTGACTAATAGTTTAGCAATTTATCAATTGCTTCATCCAATCTTGACTTCGGTAAGAACTGTTCCTCGAGTTGAGCTGCAAATGGCACAGGAGTATCCATAGACGCCACACGGGTAACAGGAGCATCAAGTGCCTCAAAGCAATTCTCTGAAATAAGCGCAACGAGCTCACCACCAATTCCACCTGTCATACAATCTTCATGAAGAATAATCACACGACCCGTTTTTCTAGCAGCCGCATAGATCGCTTCAAGATCCAATGGAAGTAGCGTTCTAAGATCTAAAATCTCTATACTCGAATCAGTATGGTTCTCAGCATAATCTCTGGCCCAATGGACACCGAGTCCGTAGGTAATAATTGTCAGGTCTGTTCCCTCGTTGACAATCTTCGCTTTTCCTATTTCGACTGTATAATAATCATCCGGAATATCTTCACGAATACTTCTATACAAGAATTTATGTTCGAATACTAAAACAGGATTTGGATCTTCGATCGCTGCTGCCAGTAATCCTTTTGCTTCGTATGGAGATGATGGATAGACGATTTTCAGTCCTGGCGTATGAAAGAACCATGCTTCATTACTTTGAGAATGGAATGGTCCCGCTGCTGCTCCTGCTCCTGTAGGCATTCGGACAACAACATCTGCATTTTGCCCCCATCGCCAATGCATCTTCGCTAAATTATTTACAATTTGATTGAAACCACATGTCGCAAAATCAGCAAATTGCATTTCAACTACTGCTTTCATTCCGGCAATTGACAAACCAAGTCCTGCACCAACAATCGCCGATTCACAGATCGGAGTATTTCTAACCCGTTCCTTTCCAAATTGCTCAACAAATCCTTCTGTCACTTTAAAAACTCCGCCATAATCGGCAACATCTTGCCCCATGATTATTAAATCATCATAGCGTTCCATTGACTGACGCAATCCATCTTGAATGGCATCAACAAATCTTCTTTCAGATTTCTTTCCGTCTGCTTTCACAACGTTTTGTGTGAAGTCAGCATAGACATCTCCTAATTCAGCTTCCATATTTGGCGTGACATTCGGTTCTGCATACGCAGCATCAAGTCCTGCCTGGATTTCCTTTTTAATTTCTTTTCTAAAATCTGCTTCTATATTTTCCGTTAAGATTCCTTGCTCATACATGAATTCAGAATACGTACGCAGCGGATCAAATTGCTCCCAATCATCTTGAATGCCTTCTGGATAATATTTTGTTCCTGAAGCTTCCTCATGTCCGCGCATTCTGAAAGTCATAAACTCTAACAGAACTGGCTTCGGGTCTTTTCGCATCCTCTCTGCAATGCTACGTACAGCTCTAATTACATCTAGAATATCATTACCGTTTACTTGGATCGCTTCCATTCCATAGCCAATTCCTTTATCGATAAATTGTTTACAGCGGTATTGTTCACTAGAAGGTGTTGAGAGTCCCCATTGATTGTTCTCAATTCCAAAAATCACTGGTAAATCCCAAACCGAAGCTACATTTAATGCCTCGTGAAAGTCTCCCTCACTTGCTCCACCATCACCTGTAAAAACAAGTGTTGCTTTCTTTTCATCGCGAATTTTAGACGCCAAAGCGATTCCATCTGCGAGCCCCAACTGAGGTCCTAGATGTGAAATCATTCCAACAATGTTATATTCTTGAGTACCAAAATGAAATGAGCGATCACGTCCTTTTGTGAAGCCTGTCATTTTTCCCTGAAATTGAGCAAATAATCTATCCAACGGAATCTCACGCGTCGTGAATATCCCTAGATTTCTATGCATTGGCAGAATGTACTCTTCTGAATTCATCGCGTAAGCTGAACCAACAGAAACCGCCTCCTGTCCCCAACCTGAGAACCATTTAGAGATTTTTCCTTGTCGAAGTAGAATAAGCATTTTCTCCTCGATCATTCGAGGCAATAATATCTTACGATAAATCGATAATAATTCTTGGTCATCGAATCCTTTTCGATTGTACTTAATCGCACGCTTGTCGAGAACAGTCATAATAACTTAAATAATTGAAAACAAATCTAACAAAATGCCCTATCCAACGTGAAAAAAAAGAGATAAAAAAAAGGTCGCCAATCTTGGATTGGCGACCGAATATATTTTTAGACAAGGCTTAAACGATCCCTTGATCGATCATTGCGTCCGCCACTTTCACAAAGCCAGCAACATTTGCTCCTCTAACGTAATCAACCGATCCGTCTTCATTTTTACCGTATTGAACACAAGAGTCATGAATTGAAACCATGATACTGTGAAGTTTCTCATCCACTTCTTCGCGTGTCCAGCTCAATCTTAAAGAGTTTTGCGACATTTCTAATCCAGAAGTTGCAACACCTCCAGCGTTAGACGCTTTTCCTGGTGAGAATAAAACTCCTGCACTTTGCAATGCTTCTATTGCTGCTGGTGTACAAGGCATATTCGCCCCTTCAGCTACACAGATCACGCCATTTGCGATTAATGCTTTAGCTTCTTCACCGTCTAGTTCGTTTTGCGTTGCACACGGCAATGCGATATCTACTTTCACGCTCCAAGGATCACCTTTTGCGTGGAATGTTGCAGATGCAAATTCATCAGCATATTCGTGAATTCTTCCACGACGAACATTTTTAAGTTCCATGATGAACGCCAATTTTTCAGAAGTAATTCCTTCAGGATCATGAATGAATCCAGATGAATCTGAAAGCGTTACTACTTTACCTCCAAGTTCAGTTGCTTTCTCACAAGCGTATTGTGCAACATTTCCAGAACCAGAAACTGCAACAACTTTACCATCAAACGAATCATTTTTGGTTGCGAGCATTTCTTTTGCAAAATAAACAGTGCCATAACCAGTTGCTTCAGGACGGATCAGTGATCCTCCCCAGTTTCTACCTTTACCTGTTAAAACGCCTGTAAATTCATTGCGAAGTCTTTTGTATTGACCGAACATATAACCAATCTCACGTCCTCCTACTCCAATATCTCCAGCTGGAACATCAGTGTTAGGTCCAATATGTCTAGATAACTCTGTCATAAATGATTGACAGAAACGCATTACCTCAGCATCAGATTTTCCTTTTGGATTGAAATCAGCGCCACCTTTTCCACCGCCCATTGGCAATGTTGTAAGCGAATTCTTGAACACTTGCTCGAATCCTAAAAATTTCAAAATTGACAAGTTTACCGAAGGATGAAAACGAAGTCCACCTTTGTACGGTCCAATCGCAGAATTAAACTCTACACGAAAACCTCTATTGACATTAACTTCTCCATTGTCTGATGTCCATGGCACACGGAATATAAGTGTTCTTTCCGGCTCAACCATTCTTTCAAGAATCTTAGCATCCTTATATCTTGGTGTTTCCTCGATAACTGGGATTACAGCTTCGGCAACTTCAAGTACCGCTTGCAAAAATTCTGTTTCATGACCATTTGAAACTTTCACTTTTTCCATGAAAGCATCTATTTCAGCTTGATATTTACTTGACATATAGCATGTATTTATTTCTGGAGGCAAATGTATATATTTTTTGATTTATCCGCACCATTTATACGGCCCGTTTATTCCACAAATAACAACACGCTGGAACGTATTAAATTTGGCCACTATAGGTATCATACTAAACCGTTTTTTTGTAATTTTGTCGGAGAATGGCAACTTTATAAGATGACTCAACGTCTTTGGATACGAAGAGCTACTTTTATTGCTTTGAATTAAAATACACGATGAAAAATACTTTTACTATACTATTAATTTCCATTGTCCTATCGCTAAGCTCATTTGTCTCGTTTGGACAAGCATCAATATGTTTGGGAATAGATGCGGTTGTATGTCCAGGAAACACAATAACAATTAATGATTGTGGTGGTGTGGGAGCTGGTGGAAGCCCTGTTCCTTATGTAACAGGAGTAATCCCTTATGCACCTGACCCATTTAGTGGAACCAATGTTTTTCTGTCTGATGATTCATTCAGTCCTTCAATTAATATTGGCTTCGATTTTTGCTTTTATGGGGCCACATACAATCAGCTCGTTATTAGTTCGAATAACTTAGTGTCATTTAATACTGGATACGCAGGAGGATACTCTTCATGGGTTACCTCTACGATACCTACCGCTGCTGTTCATTTGAATTCAATTATGGGTCCATGGCAAGATATTAATCCGAATGCCGGCGGAACTGTTTCATATGCATCCTATGGAGTTGCGCCAAACCGTAGATTCGTTATATCATGGAATGCAGTTCCTATGTTCTCATGTGGAACTTCTTACACAAGCCAAATAATCCTTTTCGAGACAACAAATTTGATTGAAACGCACATTCAGGACAAATTTGTCTGTGCAGGTTGGAATTCTGGAAATGCTGTTCATGGTGTGCAAAATGGCACTGGAACGGATGCATTGACCGTACCCGGAAGAAACAATACACAATGGACTACAACAAATGAAGGATATCTCTTCACACCTCAAAGTACAATTACCTGGACAAATAATCTTGGAGCGACATTCCCATACAATGCGGGAGTGCTTAACATTACAACAATTCCACCAGGGGTTACTGGATATTGGCTAGAGTCAGCATCATGTGGGCCTGGTAGCGCAATTTCGGATACTTCATGGATTTCAAGCGGTGGATCATCAGTTACTGCATCAGCAATCGACGATATCTGTTCGGCAGGAATTGGTGAAGTTACAGCGACACCAACATCAGGCCTTGCTCCTTACACTTACGATTGGACAACACTTGGAAACAATCCAAACCAAACGGTTACAGGAGTTTCAGCAGGTGCGCATACGGTAATCATGACGGATGCGAATGGATGTAGCTCAACTGCAACGGTTGTTGTAGGAGATACGCCAGCAGCATTTTCAGGAAGTATCACAGTAGTATCCTGCCCTGGCGGAAACGACGGAACAGCATTCGCTGAAATGATTCCTTTATTAGGAACTGTGACCTATCAATGGGATGATCCAGCGCTACAAACAACTCAAACAGCTACAGGACTTACTGCAGGAACTTATAATTGTACGATTACATCTACGATTGGATGTGCAGGAGTGGTAACGGTGAACGTAACAGAAACACCTGGGATGCTTGGTGTTATCAGTAGTCAAACCGATGTTACTTGCAACAGTGGAAGCGATGGTATAATAACAGTATCAATAACGCAAGGAACTGCACCTTTCACCTACTCATGGGATAATTCGACTTCTATAACAAACTCTGCGACTGACTTGGCTGTTGGTCCCCATACTGTAACTGTAACGGATGCCAACGGATGTATCATTACTGTAAACGGAATACTTGTACAGCCAACATCATTAGCGATCAGTTCATTAACGCCAACAACACAAATATGTCCAGAAGATGATATTTTATTGAGCGTAACTGGAACTGGAGGATCTACCCCCTACACCTTCACTTGGTCACAAGGCCCAACAATTTTAGGCACAGGAACTTCTATCACTGTTGATCCATCAGTAACGAATACACAGTATTGTGTTACATTGTCTGAAGCCTGTGGTTCGCCTATAGATCAGGAATGTACAATCATTTATTTCCCAACCCCAATTGAGCCAAGTGCTACTCCAGATGAGAGTGAGAACTGTATGCCTGGATACTTTGAATTTACGCATACATCATCGAATACAGCGGAAATTGCTACAACCTATTGGGATTTTGGAGACAATCAAGGAGCTTCTTTAGAGCTAGCAGATGATTCCACTTCGTATCAATACAATGCTGTGGGAGTGTATGATGTTATCATGATAACAACATCCATATACGGCTGTATCTACACCGATACAATGAAGCAAATCGTTCAGGTTAAACCAAACCCGATCGCTGACTTCACTTTCTCGTCAAATCCAGCTACGATTTTCGAATCTGAAGGCATTCAACTTCAGGACCGTTCATCTAACGATGCATTGTTTTACAGTTGGTACAGTCCATTCTCGACTCCATCAACAAGCTCGCTAACACAGCCAGTATTTGACTTTCCGGCTACAGCGGGTCAGTATCCTGTTACGCTTATAGTTGAAACGGCACTCGGATGTCTTGACTCCACGACTATTAACATGAATGTGATAACGGATATTTTGTTCTTTGCTCCAAATGCATTCACACCTGATGGTGACGAATTAAATCAAACTTGGAAAGTTGAGGTAGCAGGTGTCGATATATACGATTTCGAACTCTTTATCTTTAATCGATGGGGAGAAATAATCTGGGAAACACGTGATCCATCTATTGGATGGGACGGGACCTACAAAGGGAAAATTGTGATGTCTGGAAGCTACATTTGGAAAGCGAATGTAAAGGATTTATATACGGATGAAAAAGTACAATTCAACGGAAACATTAATTTACTGAAGTAACAAACTAACTCATTTTGCGAAGGAGGAATCTCGATATTTTGAGGCTCCTCTTTTTCTTTGGTATTGATTTTGTATTACCAATGATAAATGTTTGTATGTTTGATAAAAATCGACCAATGAAAAAGTTATTTATACCCTTAGGAATTTGTGCCTCACTACTACTTTCATCGTGTGATGTACTTGAAGATGTAGCAGGAGGTCTACTAGAAGGAACCGGAGACGGAACAACATCTACACCTGGATTAAGCAATGGTGAAGTAATTAAAGGCTTAAAGGAGGCACTTAATGTAGGAATTAAGAACTCTGTAAGCTTAACTTCTGTCACAGATGGATTTCTGAAGAACGTGGACATCACGCTACCCTTTCCAGAAGATGCGATCAAGGTAAAAGACAAAGCCCTTGAATGGGGATTAGATGGTCAAGTTAATAAATTCGTCGAAACGTTAAATCGTGCAGCCGAGGAAGCAACTAAAGAAGCATTGCCTATTTTCAAGGATGCGATTTTAGGAATGAGTATATCAGATGGGTTTAGCATATTAAATGGTGGTGACGGTGCTGCTACAAAATTTTTGTCTGATAATACGACAAGTGAATTAACAGCAGCATTCGCACCTAAAGTAAAGGCGGCTATTGAGAAAGTGAAGTTAACTGAATTATGGAATCCTATTATTTCGAAATACAACACGTTCGCATCAACACCTTTTAGTAATGCAGAACAAATCGATCCAGATCTAGAGCAATACATTACGAAAAAAGCAATTTCTGGCTTGTTCTTCATGGTTTCCAAGGAAGAAAACAAGATTCGTAAAGATCCTATCGCTCGCGTTTCTGATATCCTGAAAAAGGTTTTCGGAAGTATCGGACAATAAAATTCTAAGAAAAATAATTGGTAAATCGTTTTACCAAGAAGGCGTTGCATTGAGCGACGCCTTTTTTATTGTTAGTTGCTCGAAATTAGCTAATTTCAATGCATAAATAAGAGTACATGCAGTATCCACATTCAGAATTAGTATTAGACGCAAAAGGCCACGTTTATCATTTGGGAGTTTCTCCTGATCAAGTCGCAACGAACGTTATTTTAGTTGGTGATCAAGATCGTGTCAATTTGGTCGCAAGTTTCTTCGATACTATTGAACATCAATCTCAACACCGCGAATTCGTCTGTACAACTGGAACTTACAAAGGGAAGCACGTAAGTGCCGTCTCAACAGGAATCGGCACTGATAACATTGATATCACAATCAATGAGTTGGACGCCCTCTTCAACATTGATCTAGAGAACAGATGTGATAAAGATGCGCATACGTCGCTAAACTTGATTAGAATCGGCACTTGCGGCATATTACAGCCGGCCATTCCTTTGCATTCCTATATTCTCTCCACGCACGCGCTAGGACTGGACAATGTAGCTCATTTTTACGAAGTCGATTTTAGTAAAAAAGAGCTTGCACTTAACAAAGCAATTAATGAGCAAGTCTCACTACCGCAATCTGTCATCACCTATGTTAGTGAAGCCTCAGATAAACTAACAGATAAACTCAGATCGGACAAGACTATAGAGGGAATTACTGTGACTTCCAGTGGTTTTTATGGTCCACAGGGGAGACAATTACGCCTTAAGAACCGAACGTCAGAATTAAATGAGCAACTGACCGCTTTTGAATCAGGTGGTCATCAGGTCACGAATTTTGAAATGGAAAGTTCAGCGCTGTTCTCGCTAGGCCGGTCTTTAGGACATGAATGTGCCACTATCTGCTTAGGTATAGCCAATCGACCGAATATGGAGTTTTCCACAGGCTATAAGGAGGATATGCTTGAATTGATTGAATACGTTCTCGACAGAGTTTAATCTGCCGCTGCCGTGTCTTTATCTTCTAGTTTCATGAAGAGACGATCAAAATCTATAATTTTCACAAATGTTCGGTAGTCTTCGTGCAAATCTGGCATTCCCATCGGCGCCGCGACAATCTCGCCACCAAGTACCAAGTATATTTTCTGATTGAGATTTGCCCTTGTGAATGCTGAAAATTTTTCTGCTCCTTTCTTAGTGAACTTTATCCTGATATAGTAACGATCAACAGAGAGACTTGCATTTTCCTCAATACTCACAAATTCGAAATCTGAAAGATTTAAGGCAGGTTTCTCAGCTACACGATACGTCTTTCTATTACTCCCAGCAATAGAGACTTCGCGCCCATTTTCAGCTGCTTCGTAAAAGCCATCGAGTTTATTTTCTATACGTACGGTATATTTCTCGACGGTAGCACAAGATGCAGCTATCGCAAGTAAAACTCCACTAAAAATCAACTTAACTATTCCCACGATTATGCACTCTTTCTATGAACAAAATTAATACAAAGAATCAATTCACGGGCCGATAGATCAATAGTTTTCCAGAAGTAATTGAATCAAATTTCAGAGACGATTCCCCCACTTTTTTTCCGTGATCTTCGGTATTCTGGTGGAGGAGAATCACTTCGTTGTTATCGAGGACTTTAAAAACAATGGCAGTATGATGGTACATCGATTCACTATAGGTGAATCCGTCTTTTTCGTATTTCAATTTTATTTTCTCAAACTGAATGATGTCTCCAGGATATACGCATTCTGTTTTCCGATCGATCAGCCTTCCATAGACCTCGTAACCATCCCATTCTGCACCTGTGCCATCCAAAACGTATTGCGCTAAGTCCCAGCACTCGCCACGCCCTACCTTCTTCTTAAACTTGCTCTTTGCTATTTCAGCAATTTGTTTATTCAAATCAGGAATATCAGCACAATCTTGTCCAAAGGCACTCGAACTGGCAAAAAACAGAACTATCAGAAATCTCTTCATACAATAAGTAACGCAAAAATCTTACCATTTGTATCTGCATAGGCTATTAGATTAACATCTATCTAGCAAGTCATGCAAATCTTAACACAGATCCCACAAAAAAAGACAGAACCTTAACTCAAATTAGGTGTAATATTTTGGTTAACTCCTGATTTCGTCTTAAATTTGCAAAAAAACTATTACTATGAAAAATATTTTTACTAAATCCCTTGTTGTTATGGGACTTATGTTGTTCGGGGGAAATTCCTTTGCGCAGATAAGCACGTTCCCATACAATCAGGACTTCGAAACATTCGGAGCATGTACAGGAAGTTGTAACTCTCCTTGTACACTAGCTGACGGATGGGCAAATGAACAATCCGGTGGAGATGGTGGAGAATGGATCACTGATGAAAACGGAACGTCTTCGTCTTCAACAGGACCATCAGTAGATTACGCTCCAGGTACTTTAACTGGAAACTACCTTTATTATGAGTCGTCGTCACCATGTTATACTGCTGTAACTGCAATCGTCTATTCACCAGTAATAGATATGTCAGGAGTTGGTGGATTAGAGATGATTTTTGCAAATCACATGTACGGTGCTACACAGGGAACAATGTCTGTTGAAGTAAGTACAGATGGCGGAGCTAGTTTTGGCGCAACTCTATGGTCAAAATCAGGAGATCAAGGTGATGTATGGTATTTGGATACTGTAAACTTGGTTGCTTATGCAGGCATGTCAAATGTTATGGTACGTTTCAGAGGTGTAACTGCATCAAGCTTCACAAGTGACATGGCAATAGACGATGTTACATTTTATGAGCCGTTACCATTAGATGCTGGTATTACTTCAATACCTTCTCCAGGATTGCCAAGTTGTAATCTTGTTAACTCTCCTGTTTCTGGGACAGTAAATAACTTTGGAACAAATACATTGACATCGGTTAATGTAAACTGGGCAGTTAACGCTGTTGTTCAAACACCAGTTGCATGGACAGGTACTTTAGCTTCAGGTTCAAGTGCTACTGTAGCGCTTGGAACGTATACGTTCGTGAATGGTGATTTCCTTGAAGTATGGACATCGGATCCAAATGCGGGTGTTGAAATGGGTGGTGGACCGTTAAATGATACACTAGGTATTTCAATTCAATCTGGTCTCTCAGGAAACTACACAATTGGTGCTACTGGAACGTATGCAACATTTACTGATGCAGTCATTGCACTTTCTACTTATGGTGTTTGTGGAGCTGTTGTTTTTGATGTTCAAGATGGAACGTATGCGGAGCAGATTTCAATCCCAGAAATTCTTGGAACGTCAGCAACAAGTACAATCACTTTCCAATCTTTAAATGCAAACCCTGCGCTTGTAAACATGATTTATGCGCCTATCGGTACAGTAGATAACTATGTTGTTCAATTGAACGGAGCTGATCATGTTACCTTCAAGGAATTATCTATGGAAAGTAACGGAGCCATTTACTCATCTGTTGTTAACATATTAAATGAGTCAAGTTGGAATACATTCGATGGTAACGTTATCATGGGTGATTCAAACACGTTGACAACATCCACTAACAAGGCAATCATTACCTCTTTCGCCGGATCGATTGATAGTATGAATGCTTTTGTGAATAACACAATTAGTTCTGGTTCATAT
>JBLHPQ010000030.1:0-37147 GCA_047624355.1 Flavobacteriaceae bacterium
CTGAGGATTATCGAGATTCCGTAAAACAAGTACTAGATAATGCATTAAAAGGAAAAGAAACAGCCAACTATGAATTCCCTTTGTTTACCAAGGATGGTAAACGTGTAATGGTTCTTCTCAACTCATCGACCCGTAGAAATGGGAAAGGAGAAATTGTTGGAGTACTTGGAGTAGGACAGGATATTTCGGAAATTGATAAACTGCGAACAGAGTCAGAGTCAGTTGCCATGGAGTTACGCCAGTTTATTGAAACGGCCAACGCGCCAATTTTTGGAATCGATAGTAAAGGATTGGTGAACGAATGGAACCAGACTGCCGAAAAAATTACGGGTTTCAAAAAAGAAGAGGTATTGGATAAGGATTTGGTTGAAACATACATTACTGAGGATTATCGAGATTCCGTAAAACAAGTACTAGATAATGCATTAAAAGGAAAAGAAACAGCCAACTATGAATTCCCTTTGTTTACCAAGGATGGTAAACGTGTAATGGTTCTTCTCAACTCATCCACCCGTAGAAATGTGGAAGGAGAAATTGTTGGAGTACTTGGAGTAGGACAGGATATTACCATCATTGACGAGTACAAAGAAAACTTAGAATATAAGGTGAGAAATCGTACGCAAGAACTTGCTTTTCAAAATGATGAAAAAGATAAGAGAGCCGCAGAGCTTGTCATTGCGAACAAAGAACTTGCTTTTCAAAACGATGAAAAGGAGAAGCGTTCAATTGAGTTGGGTATTGCCAATAAAGAACTCGAATTTCAGAATAATGAAAAGGAAAAGAGAGCATTGGAATTGGTTAATGCAAAAGAAAAAGCGGAGGAAAGTGACCGGCTTAAGACTGCCTTTTTAGCAAATATGAGTCATGAAATTCGCACTCCAATGAATGGAATTCTTGGTTTTTCGGAATTGCTTAAAACTCCAAACCTTAGTGGTGAAGAGCAGCAAGATTATATACGAATTATTGAGAAAAGTGGTCATCGTATGCTTAATACAATCAATGACATTATCAGTATTTCAAAAATTGAATCAGGCTTAATGGGATTAGACATGGGCGAATCAAATATTAACGATCAAATCGAATACATTTACACGTTTTTCAGGCCAGAAGTGGAATCTAAGGGGATAATTTTTCGCAAACAAAACTCCATGCATTTTGATCAGGTAGTTCTTAAAACGGACCGTGAAAAAATATTTGCCATACTAACGAATCTAGTTAAAAACGCCATTAAGTTTACTGAAACGGGGTCAATAGAGATTGGCTACAATCTAAAAGGAGAATTTCTAGAGTTTTATGTGAAAGATACTGGTGTAGGTATTGATAAAGACAAGCAAGTCGCAATTTTTGAACGGTTTATTCAGGCTGATAATTCTGATAGTCGAGCCTATGAAGGATCAGGTTTGGGCTTGTCTATTTCTAAGGCTTTTGTAGAAATGCTTGGAGGGAAACTATGGGTTGAAAGCGATAAGGGAAAGGGTTCTGTTTTCTACTTTGCGATACCATATAAACTCAATGAGCAGAAAAAAAATGGAATTGAAATTGATCTACCTGTTGATTCTGCGAAGGCTCAACGGGAAAATTTGAAAATACTAATTGTTGATGACGATGAAACATCAGATTTACTATTAAGTATAAGACTTAAAGATATAAGTCGAGAAATCCTTCATGCTAAGAATGGAGTCGAAGCCATTAATATTTGCCGAAATAATAATGATATTGATTTGATCATGATGGACATTAAAATGCCTTTAATGGATGGGCACGAAGCTGCTCGAATAATACGTGAATCTAACAAGGACATAATTATAATAGCACAAACAGCGCATGCATTTGAAGGTGATAAAGAGAAAGCAATTGCATCTGGATGTGATGAATGTCTTTCAAAACCACTTGTAATAAAGGAAGTGATATCTTTAATTCAACACTACTTTCATTAATCGAATTCAGGTAATCCGTTTTTTAAATGGGAATTTGAGGTTTGGTGCTTGGGAACGTTTTCGCCCTGCGCTACCTGCGTTTATTTTTTGTTAGTCTAAGATCAAACATCCCCTTTTCGTTAAAAAACCGTTAACGTTTCAACATTAGCACACTTTGGTATCGGATTTGATTTACCCTAATCGAACTAAATAACAAAGCCTATGAAAGTTTTAAGATTACTATTAGTTGGAGCCGTACTTACAGGTTGTGTGATCACAGATGACGGGATCGCATTGAACCCTCCAGGACCTCAGGTCTTCGTATGTTTAAACGCAGTAACGGATGATGAGGCACAAGAAATGAAACAAGATATCGCTGATGAGCCTTTTAAGGACGATCGCTTAAATGAAGCAAGACGATTAGCAAAAGATAGATGTTTTCAATCACGACACGTTGTAACCGTTATGAGTGCAATGCAGTTCGAATCGAATAAGTTAGAAATTGCGAAATTTCTTTATTTGAAAACAGAAGATCAAGATAATTACAATGACGTAGTTGATGCGCTAACTTATAGCAGCAGCAAAGAAGAACTACGCGATTATATAGACGCAATGAGTTAACCCTAGAGTGGTAAGTGGAGAAAAAGTCCTGCACCGAGCAATCGATGCGGGGCTTTTGTTTTTGTCAAGTATCTTTAGATTTATTGCATAAAAAAAGGCGATCAAAATGATCGCCTTTAAAATATATTTGTTTGGGAGATGACTAAGCAGTAACACCTAGTAATTCTGCCATCTTAGATCCAATATGTGCTGGAGAATCAACTACGTGAATTCCACACTCACGCATGATTCTTTTCTTAGCTTCCGCTGTATCGTCATCGCCACCAACAATAGCACCTGCATGCCCCATTGTTCTTCCTTTCGGTGCAGTTTCACCGGCAATAAAGCCTACAACTGGTTTCTTTGCGTTATCCTTAATCCAGCGAGCAGCATCTGCTTCTAGATTACCACCAATTTCACCAATCATGACAATTCCTTCTGTATCTGAATCATTCATTAATAATTCAACTGCTTCTTTCGTAGTTGTTCCGATAATTGGATCTCCTCCAATTCCAATGGCTGTAGTAATTCCTAATCCAGCTTTTACAACTTGATCTGCTGCTTCATACGTTAATGTCCCTGATTTAGAAACAATTCCTACAGTTCCTTTCTTGAAAACAAAACCTGGCATAATACCAACCTTCGCCTCACCTGGGGTAATAACACCTGGGCAGTTGGGTCCGATAAGTGTGCAATCAAATCCTGAAATGTATTCTTTTGCTTTTACCATATCGTTCACAGGAATACCTTCGGTGATACAAATAATGACACCAATACCAGCGTTAGCTGCTTCCATGATCGCATCTGCAGCAAATGCTGGCGGTACAAAAATGATTGAGACATTTGCTCCTCCCTCTGTTACTGCATCCGAAACAGTATTGAAAACTGGGCGATCTAAGTGCGTCTGACCTCCTTTTCCTGGAGTAACACCACCAACGACATTCGTTCCATATTCAATCATTTGTCCAGCGTGGAAAGTTCCTTCGCTCCCAGTGAATCCTTGTACAATTACCTTCGAATCTTTGTTAACCAATACGCTCATGAATGTCGTTTAAATCGTTTGTTTAAATATTGTCCCCAAAAATAACTGTTTGAATTGAATTCGCGCAATGATTCAGAATTGTTTTGGATGGATTGTTCAACTTTGATCTTTATAAACTGCTGGGGTAGGTAATTGTTTATAATTACTCACTGAATCTCTTAGAACATAACTTTTGATTTCACTATATTTACCTACAATCAACTTAAAGAAATATGAAAAAAATCTACTTCACAGGACTTTTTGCAGTTCTATCTTTTATAGGGTTCTCGCAATCAGTGAATTTAACCCCCATTTCAGATAATAGTGTCTATCAAGATCAGCCATTTAATTCAGCTGGAGTTGGTCGCTTATACGCGGGATTGACGAATACTGGATTCAGGCGTCGTGCACTTATGAAATTTGACCTATCAAGTATTCCTGCCGGCTCAACTATTTTAACGGCTGAATTGACTGTAAACGTTGAGCAATATGGTGGAACTGTGACGAGTTTTTATAGTTTACATGAACTTACGGCAGCTTTTGGAGAAGGAACTTCCAATCCTGGTCTTCCTGGTGGGTTAGGAGCTCCAGCAGTTGCGCCTGATGCAACGTGGAACGATGCAATGTTCGGAACCGCTGCCTGGGGTAGTTTAGGAGGAGATTTTGTGTTGTCGCCATTAACGTTTTCATCGATGTCAGCTGGGCTTGGAAATCAAGTTTTTGCAACGGGAGCTCCGTTTGTGACAGCTGTTCAAGGCTGGTTCGATACACCCGCGACTAACTTCGGGGTGATAATGGTTGGAGATGAAGGAACAAACCAAACTGCGCGTCGTTTTGGAAGTAAAGAGGGCGGAATAGCACCCGTTCTTGTTGTTACCTATAGTGCACCACCTTGTGTAACTCCTCCTACTGCGATTTGTCAAAATGTAACGACTTATATAAATGCAGCTGGAAATGCGACCATAACAGGAGCAGATTTAGATGGAGGATCTATTGATAACTGCGGAACAGCGGGATTAACATTCACAGCATCACAAACTGCTTTTACGTGTGGCGATATATCTTCGGGTGCTGGTGCAGGATTAATGATTACCGGTGCCTACGATGGTCCGCTTTCAGGTGGAACACCAAAAGGAGTTGAACTTTATGCTCCAGCAGCGATCGCTGATTTGTCTAATTACGGAATCGGTTCTGCAAATAATGGTGGAGGAACAGATGGAGAAGAATTTACCTTTCCCGCTGTGGCTGTTCCCGCAGGGACATTTATATATGTTTCATCGGATAGCACTGGATTTAATAACTTCTTTGGATTTAATTCTGATTATGTAACGGGCGCAATGTCTATTAATGGTGATGACGCTGTTGAATTGTTTCAAGGTGGAAGTGTAATAGATGTTTTTGGAGATATTAATGTCGATGGAACTGGTCAACCATGGGATCACCTTGATGGCTGGGCTTATAGAAATGATTTAGAAGTAGCCAATGGAGGTGTTTTTAATAGCGCTAATTGGTTTTATAGTGGAACAGATGCGCTTGATGGAGAAACAACGAACGCAACGGCTGTAACGCCAATTCCTAACGGGACGTTTACTGCTTTAGTAGCAGGAGGAATCTCAGTAACAATGTATGCTACAGATGGAAGTTCGAATGTTGATTCATGTGTGGCCCAAGTGGTTGTTCTTGATTCACTCGCACCTCTTGCTGACAATGCAACCTTATCGGATGTAACAGCACAGTGTGAGATCACAACACTTATAGCTCAAACAGCTACGGACAATTGCGATGGAGTGATCGTTGGAACAAATGATGCAGTGCTACCGATTACTGTACAAGGAACAACAGTGGTAACATGGAGTTATGTTGATTCTTACGGGAATACGACAACTCAATTACAAAATGTTGTACTCTTAGATCTTACAGATCCAGGTCCAGATGTAGCAGTGTTAGGAGATCTAACCGATGATTGTGAAGTAGCAGCGCCAGTTGTGTTTCCAACGGCGACAGATAACTGTGCTGGATCGCTTACAGGAGTTCCTGATGTTGTTTTCCCAATTACCACAATCGGAACAACGACTATTACATGGATGTACGATGATGGAAATGGAAATACATTCTCTCAAATTCAAACGGTATTCATCAACGGCTTAGATAATAGTGTTACTGCGGCAGGTGGTACATTGACAGCTAATGCTTCAGGACTGACTTACCAATGGATTGATTGTTTCGATGACTCGTTCGTAGTTGGAGAGACAAATCAGGCTTTTTCGCCAAGTGTAACAGGAGATTATGCGGTCATCATAACAGATGGTAGCTGCTCGGACACTTCAGCATGTACGAATGTTATTTTTAACGGATTGAAAGAAACGGGTATTGATTTGGGTATTACAATAGCACCCAATCCATCGGTCGGTGATTTCACTGTATCCTTCGATCATGCAATTGATGGAACAGTTTATATCTATGATTTCAAGGGAGTATTAATCCAATTGATTCAAGTAGATCAGTCAAATAAAGTAATCGTTCAATTAAGTGATTTCGAAGCTGGAATCTATTTAATGAAGACTCAAACTTCTTCAGGGATTGAAACAGCTCGATTGATGAAGCACTAAGAACTGTTTTTTTTCAAAAAAAGACCTTCGTCATTGACGAGGGTCTTTTTGATTGGACCAGAAGTGTTTTGTAAGTTACGAGTTACTCTTGAGTCTAACGCAACGATATAGTTCAACCAATAAGATTCAAACGATGAGTTCTAAACGTGTAAAATTCTCAACCTCCAATGGACATTTATTAGCGGCGCGCGTTGAGCTTCCTGATAATACCGTCCCACATAACTTTGCGATTTTTGCGCATTGCTTTACCTGCAGTAAGAATTTGACTTCGGTGACAGCAATTTCTAGGGCGTTAAACAACTACGGAATTGGAGTTTTACGCTTTGACTTTACTGGATTAGGTGAAAGCGAAGGAGATTTTGAGGACACAGATTTCAGTTCGAATATCGATGATTTAATAGCGGCAAATGATTTTTTAACTAAGGAATATGTTGCGCCAACTATTCTTGTTGGACACTCGTTAGGTGGAGCAGCGGTTATTTTTGCAGCTAAGGCTTTAGAGAATATTCGAGCAGTTGCCACGATTGGTGCACCATCTTCTCCAGCGCATGTGCAACACTTGTTTGCTAATGGATTAGAAGAGATTAATCGAGACGGAAAAGCAGAGATCAACATTGGTGGTCGTCCGTTTATCGTTAAAAAGCAGTTCATTGATGATCTCGAATCTAAGAACATGACTGAGACATTAAAGTCCTTGAGAAAACCACTTCTAGTCATTCATTCGCCACAAGACGCAACCGTAGAAATTCAAAATGCCAAAGAAATATATAATGCTGCCCATCACCCCAAAAGTTTTGTTTCCATAGATGGCGCCGATCATTTATTGACGGTTAAAAAGGATGCGATCTATGTTGGTAATCTAATCGCTGGATGGGTTGAACGCTACCTAATTATTCCAGAGAAGAAAGATCTCAGAACCAAACATCAAGTTGCCGTGAGCATCGGTAGTGAGGGATACACGGCCGAAGTTGTGGCTGGAAAACACTTTCTGATTGCTGACGAACCTGAATCAATTGGAGGAAATGATTTTGGACCTTCACCCTATGAATTTGTGTCTGCTGGATTAGGTGCATGTACAGCTATTACGCTTCGAATGTATGCCGATCGTAAATCATGGAATTTACAAGAAGTAATCGTTCATGTTGATTACAATAGAATCGACCGTGAGTTGGAAGATGGATCAAGAGAGACTGTTAATCAGTTTATTCGAACAATCGAATTGAAAGGCGAATTAGACGAAAAACAGAAGAAACGCCTGATGCAAATTGCTGCCAAATGCCCTGTTCATAGAACACTTGAGGCTTCTTCCGAGATCTTGACCGAAGCAGTGAATTGAGCTAATCTCTAAGAACTCAGGATTCCTCCTCGAAGAATGATAATTGATCGCCACCATCTATAGCGGCATAATAGGCTCTTTCAGTAATATTCGCATTATTTCCGGTATACTCTTTTCCTTTCAATCGTCCCACTGGATGTGCTTCAAGTAGCGCATTTTCTGCCGGTTTGATTATCTGTGATAATGTTTCAACACCCTTCCCTGTTGGCCGTAACCAGAGATCTTCAGCGTTGGGGGGAAGGATCAGTGGCATTCTTGGCTCAGCAAGTTTAGGATTGTTATGAATCCCTGACATTAGCTGATTCGCTCTAGTTGTAATAATTGAAAAGCTCGTTTCCATCTTCCTCGTAAGTGGATTCTTCCATTCACTCCAAAGCCCTCCCAATGTCATTAAGTGGCCATCTGCGCGAGAAATGAAATGTGGGTAAGTTTTTCCGTTGATATGTTTGTGTTCAAAAAAACCATCAACCTGAAGAATGCATCGCTTCGATTGAGCAGACTCCTTGAATGATGGCTTGTCAAAAATTGTTTCTCCTTTTGCGTTGAGCGTGCTATTGATAATCTTGAGTTTTGCAGACTCATTTTTAGTCCATGATGGAACCAATCCCCAAGTTGCCGCTGTAGGAACATCAGGTGCCTCATTGGTGTAAATAAGAAGTTCAGGGTGATCGAAGCCAGACAAATGAAACATGGGGCGTCCATTAAATCGCTCCAATTTCTCAAGGATTGCATTCATGTCCTCCACAGAGTTCTTTCGAATGGCTCGCTTTAATTGAGATTCTAACTTAGCCTGGATATCGTAACACATGCGAAATTGCTTTGTACCAAGTTACGGAATTGTAAAACTATTCTCACATCTAGATGAAAAAAACCGAGAGGATATTACTTTACATCCAAGATGTCCATTTCGTAGATCAGCACTGAATTTGCAGGAATATCATCCAATGCATTTGATCCGTAGGCCAACTGTGGAGGTGTCGCCAAGTATACTTTAGCACCTTTCTTTATTTGGAGCATAATTTCCTTCCAAGCACCAATCAAATCTGCCACAGCAAATTCTACAGGTTCTTGCTGATTGTCAAAAATCGCACCGTCCAAAAGTGTTCCAGTATAGGTGAAACTTACACGATCTTGAAATTGAATGTAATCTCCTTCACCTTCTTCTAAAATGTTGAAATAGAGTCCACTTTCGGATCGTTCACATTTGATATCTTCCTTTTCAAGGTGATTCTTGATTTTAACGTCGAATGTGCTAAGATCATCATCAGAATAGGTTGAACAGCCCGCCAAGACCACTGTTAATCCAATAAGTAAGTGCCCAGTAAATCGTTTCATAATTTTATTGGTGTTAATGTATAGCCTTCGGTTTCGAGTAAACGAATGAGGCCTTTTGGGCCACCGAGATGTCCTGCGCCGACCGCGATAAATGTCCTCGCATTACGAATATTTTCTTTAATCTTTGGAATCCATTTGATATTTCGGTCATCTAAAAATACGGCTTGCATTCTTGAGTCGAAACTATCATCTTCGATCATTAATTGATATAATCCATCAATATTTTGGGAGGTATAAAGAGCTAGCATCTGCTGATCGAAAAATGCATCATCCGAATTCTCTCGAATTGATTGCATGATCATTTCGGTTTGCATAGCCGTATCGAGTGAATCGAAAAACGACAATTGTTCTTGATAGGTCTCAAGTCCATTAATCGTCAGTTCAATTTCGGTGGCTATTTCTTCTAGTTTGATTTCATACGACATTTGATCATTACTCGCGGACGCCTGCATCACTATCTGCACGACGGCGATTGGTTTTAATGTTTCAAAGGCGAAGGCGAACATTTGATCAGTGATGCCCAATTGATCTTTTGCCCAGTACTTTAAAGAATCAAGCTGAGCACTGTCTAAATAATCCTTTAATGAGCCATTTTCCAGAAGCAGGAGTTCTTCTACGAGCTCCTGACTAATATCGGTGCCAGGAATTTCCATAATCAGTTGCTCAGATTTGGAAAGCGCTTTTTCGAGCTTCTTTGGAAAGAAAAATGATTCTGCCGATATAAGGTGCATTGTACCAAATAGGTAGCACTTATCCATTACACCTGGACCTTCAATTTGCCATAGAAGACTGCTTTCATCCATTGGATAAGAGCGAACATCATTCTGCTGAGCACGGCAATCTGATGACAGCAGAACAAACGCCAGAGTCATTCCTAAGAGGGCCTTATTCAAAAAAAGTGAAGCAATGCGCGCCATATTAATCCGCTGAGGTTATTTCTGCAAGATACTGATGATCTTCTTCAATGAGCAATTTCACGTTCAATCCTACATTGTTTGCAGCTTTGCTGAGCGTGTTAAAATCAACATAAAGCCATTCAAACCAGTCTGTAAGATGCTCTTCAAAATGCATTTGAAACTTGAAATTACCGTAATATTCAGTATTTAAATCAACCCATAAGGCGCCATCGTCATCGGTATATAAATATTTGATATCCGTCGAATCACAGAGTAATTTACCATTCTTTGTCAATAAGGATTTGGCATGTTCTAGTGTATGTTCCAGGTTTGATAGCGTCCCTGTAATACCTATGCCATTCATCATCATTAATAATGTGTCGTAGCGTTTTGAAATTTCGTAGAAGTCTTGGGTACTTGCTTTCAAACCTTGTCCTTGCATGTACTTTACGGCACCAGGGCTTAGGTCAATGCAATCAACGTTGATTCCTTGGTCTTGAAGATAGCTTGCATGAATTCCTGCGCCTGCTCCAATGTCGAGGACGTTACCAGTGCAATTGGCGAGCGCAATTTTCTCGATTTCCGGCATTTCTTCAAAACTTCTAAGAAGATAAGACGCTGCAATAACATCATCTTCGCAAATTTCAGAAGAGACAATTATCTCACCATCTTTTTGTGTGCTCGAATAGGCAAGTATTGCTGCTCCGATTGGATCTTTCTTATCGGGCGACATCGCTAATTATCGTATTGGTCGTATCCATCTTCGAATTCATTAAATCCGAATTCATCTTCTTCGTCATTACCAGATTCATGATCCGTTTCGAATTGAATGCCATCGCCCTCATCTGATTTTGATGATTCTGATGGTGCGTTACCAACGGAAAGAACAGTCCGAACCTTTTCTGGAGTATCTTCTTGGTATTCAATAAGTTCGATCAGAAAAATCCACATGCGCAAGAAATCATGCACCAAAATCATCTTTTGATCTTTCGATTCTATGAATGCCTGAATCGAAGTGGAACTCATTACATCGGGAGCTTCCTCTTCGCTTTCACCAAACGACATATCGAACAAGGTAATTTCATGGCCTTTATCCCAAGTTTCATTCGATATATAGAATGAAGCCATTTGGTCGCTAGTAAAGTGATAGGACTCAAGAATAGCCTTGTAGAATGATTCAAAAGTATCCGTGTCCGCAATTAAAATGTCGCGGAAGACCTCATTTTTGTCATTTGAATCAAGAAGGACTCTAAACTTTAAGCCTGCCATTTATTGTAAAATTAGATTGCAAATTTACCCATTTCTAACGAGCTAACCTATACCACTTTTTTCAAGCCAAGTTCGACGCCTAATTTGACCATGAAGGCAAATGCTTCGACCTCATTATTTTGGATCTCACCTTCTAGTATAGCTTCCTTGATCCGGTTCTTAATTACACCTATTTCGTGACAAGGTTCAAGAGCGAACGTTTCCATGATCAATTGTCCGTCAACAGGCGGCTGAAAATTTCTAATACGATCTTTTTCCTCAACTTGAAGTAACTTTTCTTTTACCGTCGTGAAGTTTTGCTTGTATTTTCGAACCTTAAATTCATTTTTGGAGGTGATGTCAGCGTTACAAAGCGTCATTAAATCATCTACATCATCTCCGGCCTCAAAGAGTAATCTTCTGACTGCGGAATCTGTTACATGACCTTTTACCAATGATATCGGTCTCAAATGCAATCGAACTAATTTTCGAACATAACGCATCTTGTCATTGAGGGGTAGTTTGAGCCGCTTGAAAATTTTTGGAACCATCCGCGCTCCCATATCTTCATGTCCGTGAAATGTCCAACCTACTTTTTGATTGAATCGTTTGGTGGGCGGTTTCGCTATATCATGCAGAATTGCAGACCATCTTAACCAGAGGTCAGTCGTATTCTCGGATATATTATCAAGGACTTCTAAGGTATGATAGAAATTATCTTTATGCGTTTTCCCGTTAATTGTCTCAATGCCATAAAGTGCTACCATCTCAGGAAAAAACTCGTGGAGTAGTTTCGTTGAATACAATAGTTTGAAACCACGAGAAGGTACATCACTGCAAATGATTTTATTCAATTCGTCAGAGATCCGCTCTTGAGAAATGATCTCTAAGCGATGCGCATTTTTCGCAATTGATTCCAGACTTTTGCGTTCAATCTTAAAGTCTAGTTGTGCCGCAAAACGAATTGCGCGCATCATTCTTAACGGATCATCGCTATAGGTTGTGTCTGGTTCTAATGGTGTTTTAATTAGTTGTTTTTCGAGATCTTCGAGTCCTCCAAAGGGATCAATAATATCACCGAAATTGTCAGCATGTAAACTTAGGGCCAACGCGTTAATTGTAAAATCGCGTCTGTTTTGGTCATCTTGTAAACTGCCATTTTCGACGATGGGCTTACGTGAATCACGTCTATAAGATTCTTTACGAGCGCCTACAAATTCTACCTCCAAATCTTTGTACATGAATTGTGCTGTTCCAAAGTTCTCAAAAAGAGATACCTTCTTTACACGCAATTTCTCTGCACATGCTTTCGCTAAATCAAGACCGCTTCCAATGACGACAATATCAATGTCCTTGGATGGGCGGCCTAGGATGAGATCACGCACGTATCCACCAATAACGTAGGCTTCGAGGTTGTTCTCAGTAACTATTTGAGAGGCAACCTTGAAAACAGGATGAGTTAGATATTTGCTGTAATTTGATTCCATTTCGGAGGCAAAGATAATGGATTCGTGAAAGTGTCGAATATTTTTCAATAAGAATCGTATATTTTTGTGTCATAGTTTGGGAAGTTGTATTATTTTTACTGTGCTTACATAACACATTACATCAAAGTATGGCTATCGCTACAACGGCTTATAAAATGACTAACTGGCACATTGACCGCATTTTCCGTCGTGCTGGATTAGAATTGAGGGTAATAAAAACGGAAAAATATACTATTGAATATTGGGACAATGAGCTTGAAAAAAAACCAGTGATTTTAATGGTTCACGGGTTTGGAGCAAAAGCGAAATATCAATGGTATAAACAACTCAGTGTCTTGAAAAAGGACTTTCGAATCCTTATTCCCAATCTAATGTATTTTGGCGAGACACGACCGCATGTTGATCAATACCGAGTGGAAGATCAAGTGGAAATGATCAGGCATTTTGCTGAGAAGCTTCAGATTGATGAATATACCTTAATGGGTGCGTCATATGGTGGACTTATCTCCGCCGAACTAGCAATTAAGTATCCAAAGAAGGTTCAGAAGTTGATTCTCGTTGATGCAGCGATGAAGTATATCTATGAAGACGATGTTGAGCGTGTCTGCAATTACTTTGAAGTTGAGAGTATTTCGGAGCTGTTCGTTCCTAGTAAACCTAGTGGGCTGAAGCTCCTTTATGTCGCTTCGATGGGCTCGGATCTATTAGCGCCGCCACTCGCTACATTAGGTAAGTTTCATGAAGAATTATATCAAGGAACCTTCGACCAGAAACGTGAACTTGTAAAGGATTTAATTCTTATACGAGAAAGCTACGCTGACCACGTTTATTCCTATAAAGTACCTGTACATTTAATATGGGGAGATTTAGATGTTATCGTTCCACCAGATAGAGCGGTCAGACTTCGTGATCATATCGGAGGAGATACAACCTTGGACATTATTAAAAAAGGGGGGCATATGCCGAACATGAACAAACCGAAGGTCTTTAATAAACTGTTGGTTAGGTATTTAAGTCAATGATTTCGTGTTACTTGCGAATGATTTCTACATCACCATTAATGCCTATTTTGATAATTTGCGAACTTTTGATGCAGATCTCCTTGAGGCGGTCTTTTACAATATAACCTACGCTATCCTTAAGATGAGCGTCAATATCTTGATAAACCGTTGGCGTCAATTCTCCAGCGAGATTAGCAGAGGTACTAACAAGCGGCTTTCGCATTCCGCGAATTAATTTAAGACACACTGGATCAGTAGTAATTCTAATTCCAACTGAGCCATCTTTAGCAAGTACGGTCGGTGCTAAACCTTTGGCTTCTGGGTAGATGATTGTGAGTGGTTTAACAGCAAAATCGGCAAGGTCATAGCACACTTCCTGAAATTCAGGAATGTACCGCTGAAGCATAGGGAACCCATCAACTAGTAGAATAAAACTCTTGTTTTCTCCACGTCCTTTCAGCTCAGCGATTGCTTTGCAAGATTCATCATTTGTTGCATCACATCCTAGTCCCCAAACTGTGTCAGTAGGGTAGAGGATTGTTCCGCCATCTCGTAAAGTATTTATTGCTTCCGTTAAATCAATCATTCTTTAAGTAAATCTGGTCGTCGTTTCTCTGTTCTCTCGAGCGCTTTGTCTTCACGCCATTTTTCAATTTTCCCAAAATCACCGGAGAGTAGTACCTCAGGAACTTTCCATCCATTAAACTCAGGTGGTCGGGTATAGACAGGTGGCGACAATAGATTGTCCTGAAAACTATCTGTCAATGCAGATGTTTCGTCATTTAAAACACCAGGAATTAAGCGTACGACGCTGTCAACAACTACGGCTGCTCCAAGTTCTCCGCCAGAAAGCACATACGATCCAATGGAGATTTCGCGTGTTATATAATGCTCTCTAATTCGTTCATCAATGCCTTTGTAGTGGCCGCAGAGTATCATGAGATTTCCCTTGAGACTTAGCTCATTGCACATTGATTGTTCCATTAATTCACCATCAGGAGTCATAAATATGATTTCGTCGTATTTCCGTTGAGCGGATAATTCTTCAATTAACGCAGCAATAGGTTCAATCGACATCACCATTCCAGCGCCACCTCCATATTGATAGTCGTCAACACTTTTTTGCTTTGAAGTAGAGTAATCACGGATGTTGTGAATAATGATTTCCAAATGGCCTTTTTCCTGAGCACGTTTCATGATCGAATTGGAAAAGGGGCCTGTTAACAACTCTGGTAAGATGGTGAGAATATCAATTCGCATAGGAGCAAAATTAACTAATTTCGCATTCTCTAATAGGAAAATGTAAAGACAATGAAACATTTATTGATTTGGACGATAATTGCAGCGGGCCTGAATGCTCATGCTCAACTTGGTGAGAATACAACGCCTACTTACTCTGAGTTGATCGAGATTTACTACGGATTGGCACAGGAACATTCTGAAATTGAATTATTTCAAATGGGTCAATCGGATGCGGGCATTCCAATTTTTCTCTGTGTCATAAATGGTGATCAAGATTCGCTCAAGACATTTGTCAAGGCTAAAAAAGAAACCACAATACTCATTAACAACGGTATACACCCAGGTGAGCCTGATGGAATTAATGCTTGTTTAATTTGGATCAACGAATGGATTGATAAGGGTAAGAAAGTTAGAGGCCTCCCAGTAATTGCAATCATCCCAGCTTACAACGTAGGTGGAATGCTTAATCGTTCTTCGAGTAGTCGAGCGAACCAAAATGGACCAGATTATTACGGCTTTCGGGGGAATACACAAAACTTGGACTTGAACCGTGATTTTATCAAAATGGATTCTAAGAACATGTTCACTTTTGCGCGCATTTTTCACGGATTGGATCCAGACATCTTCATCGATACGCACGTCTCAAATGGCGCGGACTATCAGTATACGCTAACTTATATCGCCTCAGTGAAGGAAAGAGCAGCTCCTTCCGTAGCCAAACTAACCCATGATGTTCTTATTCCATTTTTAGAGAGTGATTTGAAAAAGAAGAAAATTGATATCATTCCTTATGTGAACTTGGTCGGCGATGTGCCTGAGAAAGGGATGAGTGTATTTAACGATTTACCGCGCTATTCAATGGGGTATGCATCTTTGTTCAATACCATTAGTTTCACTGTTGAGACACATATGTTGAAGCCATTTAAGGAACGAACTCAAGCAACATTGGAGTTTTTGAAATCGACCATTGAATGGACTTCGAAAAATCAAAGCTATATTGAAATGGCTCGCTCGGAAGCATTTAGAAGAGATCGTTCTCTTAGTGTGATGCCCTATAAATATGCGCTTACTGATGAGCCAGACTCCATCCTTTTTAAGGGCTACCAATTCAGTTATCCGAAGAGCGAGGTTACTGGGCATGAACGCCTGAAGTATCATGAAGATCAACCTTACGAAAAGTACATTCCGTATTTCCATAATTACGAAGCGATGGATACGCTGGAAATACCGCTGTCTTATATCATAGGTGGACAGTGTTCTGATGTTATCGAGCGGCTTAGAGCAAATGGCGTCGAAATGCAAGAGACTGATGCCTCTCTAGAATATGCCTACGAGCAATATAAGGTGGTGAAATATTCGTCGGGAAACAGTCCATATGAAGGTCATTTCTTACATAGAGAAGTTGAGACTGAATTGACATCAGATGCTGCTTTCCAATTGAAGCCAACGGATGTGCTGATAACAACAAACCAAAGAAATAGAAGATTTATCCTGTCCGTACTAGCGCCTGAAATGGCCGATAGTTATTTCGCATGGAATTTCTTCGATGCTTATGTGCAACAGAAGGAACATTTTTCAAGCTACGTTTTTGAGGATAAAGCGCTAGAAATATTGACTGATAATCCGGTATTAAAGGCTGAATTCGAAGCCAAGAAACTAACGGATGAAGAGTTCCGAGGCAATCCTCGTGCTCAATTGAATTTCATTTACCAACACTCTGATTGCTACGAGCCAACGCACAACATGCTTCCGATTTTGATTAACAAGCGCTAAGTATATCAGGATTAAAATCCAACTGTTAACGGAATGTAAATGAAATATACTTGTTCCTTCTGTCTTCAGGTAGTACCTTTAACGGACTTAAAACCTTTAGCTTATGATATCGAAATTACTTCTTAGTGCATTATTAATTTTAACGAGCTCATTTTCTTTTTCACAGGATACGACTTGGGTGCAAACATTTACATTTGATTCTATCTCTAATAGGAGGGCAGACTTCACTTTTCCACAGGAATTGGATACGATGCGCTTTGAAAAAGTTTTAATGTATTACAAATTGAAATGCAGCCCTCTTACACCATGGGACGGCTTTAATTGCGGAGAATGGGATTATTTAACCTATTCACGCATTTTCGATCATACGGGTGTCATGGATTCAGTTCAGGTGGACAGTGTTCAATACCTCAACGATTGGAATTCCACTCCATCTTATGTATATGAGCCTTATACTGGCTCACGATTTAACACATATGTAAGAACTGAACAAAATCGTTCTGGAGCAACACTTACTCCATTCTCAATTGTAAGTCCTACTGGTACTTCAGCCAATTATCCATTTGATTTAAGTGCAAATGGGGATCGTTACCAAATGATCATGACGAGCTCTGAGCTTATCGCAGCAGGTGTAGTCGCAGGAGATATTGAATCACTCAGCTTGTTTATTTCTGCAGGTGGAATTAGTGTAAATGGTGAGGTACTCTATCCTCAGATTTCGATTAAATCTACGTTAGATAGTACACTTTCTAGCTTTCATGCATCCGGATTTACGGAAGTATATAATCTATCCAGAACTGCTGGTTCTGGGCTAGAATTTGTTGATGGACAAAATGATTTACTCTTTCATCAACCTTATTCATGGAATGGAACAGACAACCTTATCGTTGAATTCTATTTTGATCGATCCATCGCAGCGACCAATATGCTGCTATTTGATACAGAAGCTACGGCAGGAGATATGGCCGTACACTATGGCGGCAGAAACGGAGTAATGAAGTTCGATGGCACAAATCAAGCGCTACTTGAATTTTCAGATGTTGAGCTCGGTGATAACCTTACGATTGCTTTTTGGTCCAAAGGACTTGGGAACTTTGGTGTGAATAACTCTATCCTAGAGGGGTACGATACGCTCAATAATAGAGTGATAAACATTCACATGCCTTGGAGTGATAATACCATGTACTGGGATTGTGGAGCAGGTGGTGGTTATGATCGAATTTCAAAAGATATGACTGGTGCAGGAGTTGATAATGAATGGCATCATTGGGCGTTTATTAAGGAACAGACGACCGGTACAATGAAAGTTCTTAGAGATGGAGTTCTTTGGCACAGTGGTACAGGATTGAATCGCTCTGTTGGTGAGTTGCACAGATTAGTATTAGGTTCAAATAGAAACATCGGAAATCATTGGGTGGGTGTGATAGATGAATTTCAACTCTATGATGAGGCCGTAGATGAAGCAACTATTGCAGCTTGGTATAATAAGCGTATAGATGCTTCACATCCCTATTGGAGTAATCTGCAGACCTATTACAATTTTGATGAGACTTCAACAGCATCTGACCTTTCCCAAAATGACTTTTTGCTGATGCCATCAACTACAGATATGATCAACTTTGATGAGGTGCCTGTTATAGAGGGTGTTGGTGTTGTGGATCGAGTTCAATTATCATTTGCTCAAGGAACAGTAACTGGCCCTGCAGTAGATGTTGAGACACCATTACTTCAACTAATTGAGCCTGAAGTAGTGTTTGAGTTTTCTCAAGTCGATAACCACTTTGAAATCGTTAATGGTTTCTTAGCAACGCCTTCTGGCTCGGAAGATGTCTATGATGCAGGTATGACATTAATTAGTTCAGTACCCTTCACAGGATCGAGTACGATAAATAATACAGCAATTACTTATTACGAACCAGCTTATGAAATCGTTCATAATGTAGAAATCGGTCGATTCATCACGCCATATGGTATTAATTTTGACCTTGGATCAGATGGATTTACATGGGTATATGACGTAACTGATTACCAGCAGTACATGCATGGAATTGTTGATCTTGCTGCACATAACACGCAGGAGTTAATCGATCTTAAATTTGGATTCATTGAAGGAATACCTCCGAGAGATGTGCATCATCGAGAACCAATCTGGAGTGATTATAGAAGCTATTCGTATGCAAGCATGGATAATGATTCACAGTTGGCCGCAACGCAAGTTGTCCTATCTGATTCCTCTCAAATGTTTAAAGTCAAAACACGATTTACTGGACATGGTCACCATGGATCCGTAAATTGCTGTGAGTGGGATTCTAAAGATCATATGATTTCAGTGGATGGCGTTGAGCGTTTTAACTGGGAAATTTGGGAAGAAACAGCATGTGGTGATAACCCAAATCCTGGTCAAGGAGGAACATGGCCTTATGCAAGAGAAGGATGGTGTCCGGGTGATTTGGTTAAAGAATATGACCATGAATTAACGCCATATGTTACGCCCGGAACATCCGTTGAGTTTGATTACGATATTGAAGATGTCCCAACGGGAGATCCTGATCAGGGGAGTGGTAATTTTGTTGTTGCCATGGATTTGATATCCTATTCTGAACCTAATCATCAGTACGATGCTGCAATTATTGATGTATTGAACCCAAATAACTGGGAATACTACGGGAAATTTAATCCGAGCTGCCAAAATCCAAAAGTGATCCTCCAAAATACTGGGGCACAAGATTTGACGAATTGTACAATTAAGATTTGGATTAGTGATGGCAACTTTGTTCAATACGAATGGACGGGGACTCTTTCGTTCTTAGAAAAAGAAGTCGTAGAAATTCCTGTTTCCGATATTGGTTTTTGGAACGATTATCATGGACTTCAAACATTTTATGCTCAAGTATGGAATGTGAATGGACCTGTTTGGCCGCAATTAGATGAGTACGCGAAGAATGATGTATATCAAACACAATTTGAAGCACCTGAAACAATCAATGGCCCTTTCGCAGTTCAATTTAACACGAACAACAGAGCCAACGAGAATAAATGGCGACTTGAAGATTCAGATGGAAACGTCATTTTCGAACGCTTGAGCCTAGCCAATGATACAGACTATAAAGATACGTTTGATTTAGCCGCTGGATGTTATAGCATCATTCTTGAAGATTCTGACAACGATGGAATCGGATTCTGGTATTCTGCACAAGTCGAGGGAGAAACAACAGGAACGTTTAGACTTCGTTTAATTGGAGGTTCGTTCATTGAATTCTTTCCAGCTGATTTCGGAAATTTCCACCGATACAATTTCTCTGTAGGTTTTACCGTTAACACAGAAGAGACGAACTTGGATCATGAGATAATTGTGTTTCCAAACCCTAACGATGGAGTGTTTGATATCGAGTTGAGTGGTTTCGTAGGGAATGAGGCCGAGCTTCAGATTTTTGATTTACTGGGCCGAGAGGTGTTTAAAGAGAAAATGAATGCTCATTCGAATTTTGCAAGTTCTAAAGTTGAATTATTGAATGTTCCAGCAGGACATTACCTCATAAAGGTAGTTACAGCAAAGGGAGTGTACACGAAGGAATTTGTGAAAAAATAATTCTAATCAATTTCAATTAAAGGCGCAATCAGTTCTTCTGAAAGCGCCTTTTTTCTTCGCTAAGGTTTCGTTATTTTTGCACCCTAGGAATTTCAAAAAAATCGGAATGACATACGATATTGCAATCATTGGTGGAGGAATAGTTGGAGCAGCCACGTTCTATAAAGTTCAGAGCCGCTACCCAGATTTGAACATCGCCTTAATTGAGAAGGAAGATATTTTAGCGGATCACCAAACCGGACACAACTCTGGTGTAATTCACTCTGGATTATACTATACGCCTGGTTCATTGAAGGCACGAAACTGTATTCAAGGGCGACATGAATTGGTCGCTTTTGCGAAAGAACATGGGATAGATCATGATATTTGTGGAAAGGTCGTTGTTGCCGTTACCGAAGATGAACTTCCTCGAATGGAGAAAATCTTTAAGATCGGATTGGAAAACGAGATTGAAGGAATCAAAATGATCACGGCAGAAGAAGTTAAGGAGATTGAACCGCATTGTAAGAGCGTTGGTGGTATTTGGGTTCCTTGTACAGGAATTATTGATTTCCGTGGTGCAACAGCAAAGATGGTAGAACTTGCATTGGCCTTAAACCCTTCGAGTAATCTCTTTCTACAGCATGAAGTGACTGGAATAGAGAAGACAGGCGATGGATCGATTGTGTTGACAAATAAGGAAAAACTCAAAGCAAAACATTTGATTTTTTGCGCTGGATTGCAAGCAGATCGATTGGCTAAGAAAGATGGCGTTAAGCTAAAAGAAAAAGTTGTCGGATTCAGAGGAGATTACTATGAGTTAACCGAACAAGGAAAACATAAAATTAAGAACTTGATCTACCCAGTTCCGGATCCAGCTTTTCCATTCTTGGGCGTACACTTTACACGTATGACCGATGGTGAGATTGAATGTGGGCCAAACGCGGTTTTCACTTTCAAACGTGAGGGCTATGGGAAAACGGATTTCTCATGGAGGGATTCTTGGGATGCGTTAACGTATAAGGGAACATGGAAATTGTTCTTCAAAAATATGCGCTTCGGAATTAATGAGTACCGCAGGGCTTTTTCAAAAAGACTCTTCCTGAAAACATTGCAACGAATGGTTCCAGATTTAGAGATGGACGATTTGAAACCGGGACGATCTGGTGTCAGAGCACTGCTTCTTAGAAGGGATGGTGATACCCGCGATGATTTTCGTATTGAGCATCATGATAACGCAATCCACGTTTTAAACGCGCCTTCCCCAGCTGCAACGGCTTCGCTTGCTATTGGAGGATACGTAGCTGATATCGCTGAAAAACAATTTGGATTGAAAGCATCTGTTGAAGTTTAATCATTATCCAATCTCGATATATTCTAACAGTTCATTCTTCACGTCAGAACACTCGATTTGACCTTATGGATTCATCTAACATCTAAAATCCAACGGCCCCTAAACTTTCCCTTTCTCTGACATCAAAATAGCAGCTCTTCTCGTACTCGGGAATTGAGCTAGCACAATGATTATTGCCACCGTAATCGGAACACTCAATAGCATTCCAACTACCCCCCAGAGACTTCCCCACAAGGCCAAACTGAAAATCGCCACAAGCGGACTAATGTTCAACGTATTGCCCATTATTTTCGGTTCTACGAAATTCCCAACCAATACCTGAACGGATCCAATTCCAAACAAAATGAACCAACACATAATAAAATCTCCAGATTGAATAATTGAGAATGCTGCAGGTAGAAGTGTAGATACTATTGGGCCTACAAAAGGGATAAAGCTCAAGAAAAAGATTAAAGCTGCCCAGAAAAATGGACTTTGCAAACCAATGGACCACATAATGATAAAGGCGATGGTAGAGGTGGTTAAATTGATCACTGATTTGAGGATGAAGTAGCGCGAGAGCATCTTATCGATCTTCTTCATGGTCGCTTGAAAGGAGGAGAGCTTGTCCACATCATCCTTGAAGAACAATTGCAACTTGTACGCGACCAAACCCTCTTCAATAAATAGAAAGATTATATAAAATACGATCAGGAGTATATTTCCCAAAATCTCTGAGATTGACTTCAAAAACAACTGCAAGTATTGAGTGAAATCACCACTTTCTAAGTACCTCTGAATTTGATCATTCTCCTCCATGTTAATCATCTCGTTTATCCTTATTGAGAGCACTTCTGAATCCGCCGCATACGACGTGTAGGACGCAACGAGGGTCTCAATGTTGTAGGTGAGAAGTTCCCCCGTGATGAACAAAATTCCAAAGACAAAAATGGAGGCAAGAAGTGTTTTAAACCATGTGGGAATATAGGTGTGTATGAACCTGATTTTGTCGATGATATTCCGTGTCTTTTTAACAACAAACCAAATTAGAAGTGCTATGATAAAAGGGACGACTATAGATTGTCCATACACCAATCCTAACATCACTAATGCGATAATTGCCATCGAAGACGCAACTGAGTTTGCTTTCATAGTTTAAAAATAGGAATACTAGACAACAACACCTTATTTCGTGCCGATAAAACGGGATTCTATTGTGAGTTTATCTGAACTAGTTTTAGTAGCTTGAATATCTAAGATACATGTGTCGTCATACCAATCATTGATATAATCAAAGTCGATCTCGCCTCCTTTAATTCGAGCATTGTAAGCAGTAGTTTTCGATGGGTTTGAGATGATTATCTCAACAATATCAGCTGCGTTCCCAGTAATTTCAAGCTCTAAGCTGAATATCTTTCCTTGATCTTTTTGTTTCGTTAAGACGAGATGATGGTCCTTATCTAGTACGATCGATCGCGTTTTACTCGAGTTGTTTTGATTAAATGGGACGATATATTTTTCGTAGAGCACATACCCTAAAACCAGTATTAATACTGCCAATATTAGCGTGATAACTGATAAGTTTTTCTTAACCATAAGTGACAATTAAATATTTTTTTCTCGAAAAACTTGATTTATTCAAAACAAAATTAGAATATTTGTGCCATCATTTCCACAATCGTGGTGTATGATTTATAAAGAAGAGGTAAGAGACAGGCTCGTAGACCCTCTGGCAACCAACTTTAAGTGCTGACAAATTTGTCAGTATTGGAAAACAGGTGCCAATTCCTGATTCAGTCCCGATGTTGGGTATTGAAGAATATAAATTAATGTTATGAATATTAAGTATTCCTTCCAGAACACTGAGCTTAGCTCTAGTAGACCAGTAGATCATCTAATGATCAATTTCCCAATTCATTCATTATCACGAATGTTCATGGCTTGCTGTTGTTAATTCAGTAACGCGAGCATCCCATTAATTATTGGCTAGCATCCGCTATGCCCAACTTCATTTTTTTTACTCAGAATTATGTACTCTATACAGATTGCAAGTCCATTCACACTGGAGAATGGCGAAATAATAGAAAACTTAACCATCGGATTCCACATTTATGGGACCTTGAATCCAAAGAAGGATAACGTCGTTTGGGTATGTCATGCACTTACCGCCAACAGTGATGTCGTCGATTGGTGGGATGGTCTTTTCGGTGCTGAGAAACTCTTCGATCCTGAAGATTGTTTTATAGTTTGTGTCAATTCTCTTGGTTCATGCTATGGCACAACTGGCCCAGCAAGTCCACCTGAAAATCGCCGCCCGCTATTAGATAAATTTCCAACCATTACCACAAGAGATATGGCGCGGGTTCATGAGGAGTTGCGACTCGTTTTAGGAATTGAGCGCATTAAATTATTGATTGGCGCTTCTTTGGGCGGACAACAAGCGCTTGAGTTGAGTATTCTCTCTCCAGAAGTAGTCGAAAACCTTGCATTAATCGCAACAAATGCAAAACATTCAGCCTACGGTATCGCCTTCAATGAAAGTCAACGTCTCGCAATCTTCGCGGATGCTACCTACGGAAATGATAATAGAGGTGGAGGCTATGCTGGATTAGTTGCAGCGAGATCAATAGCAATGCTCAGTTACCGTTCTTACGACGGATACGTTACGACCCAGACAAATCCTGGAGAACATACAACCGAGGAGTTTTTAGCAAGTGCTTATCAAAGTTATCAAGGTCGGAAATTAGCAGAACGTTTTGACGCCTACTCATATGTTTGCCTTAGCAAAGCGATGGATGCTCATAATGTTGGTCGCTCCAGAGGTTCAATAGCGAACGCATTAAGTCTCGTAAAAGCAAAAACGCTCGTCGTGGGAATTACAACTGATCATCTTTTTCCAATTAGCGAACAGCGATTTCTTGCAACGAATATTGAGAACGCTGAATTCATAGAAATTGAATCGAAGTATGGACATGATGGCTTTTTAATTGAAGCAGATTGCCTCACCACTGTACTAAGTGATTTTTTGTCTAATAATCTAAAGAAACATAAACCAACAATTTTTAAAGTAATCGATGCTAAAGCATCCTAATCATTAAATAAAATAGAACATGAAAAATAAACTCAACATAGGATTAATAGGTTTTGGATGCGTAGGTGAAGGACTCTACGATGTTTTAAACCAATCAGGATTAATCGACGCAGAAGTAACACGAATTGTGGTAAAAGACCCCAAGAAACAACGAAGCCTTCCTCTGGATCGATTCGGATATGATGTTAACGAGATTCTCATCGACTTGGAAATAAATGTTGTTGTTGAATTGATCAACGATAGCGACGAGGCATATCACATCGTGAAAAAAGCGCTTGAAGCTGGGAAGCATGTCGTTTCAGCAAATAAAAAATTAATTGCTGAACACCTCATTGAATTATCAGAACTAGCGGAATTAAATGAGGTTTCATTCCTCTATGAAGCTGCTGTGGCTGGCTCTATACCAATCATTCGAAATCTAGAAGAATATTATAACAATGACTCATTGACTTCTCTGGAGGGTATTTTAAACGGAACGACCAACTACATTCTGACAAAAGCAAATGAAGGGATCGATTACACAAGTGCGCTGAAAGATGCTCAGAACTTGGGGTTTGCTGAATTAAATCCAACCCTAGATGTAGATGGATACGATTCAAAATACAAGCTAGCGATCCTGTTGAAACACGGATTCGGTATTGACGTCAATCCAGATTTGATCTTTAATTCTGGAATTCGAAATGTATCCAAGCAAGCCATAGAATACGCAAGTGAGAAAGGGTATAGAATTAAGTTGTTCTCCCGAGCTGAAAAAATAAATAATGGAATCGCTGGATTTGTCGCGCCGCATTTTATTAGAAATGATCACTTCGCCTTCAACGTTGACAATGAATTTAATGCCGTAGTCGTTGAAGGTCTTTTCTCTGATAAACAATTGTTCATTGGAAAAGGGGCCGGGAGTCATCCAACCGCTAGCGCTGTACTCTCTGATATCTCTGCGCTAAAATTTAATTACAAATATGAATACCGTAGATCTGGTAAGTACGAAGAAATTCGCTACACGGAAGATTTCTTTGTGAAAATTTACCTCGAATCGAAGTATGTGGATGCCATCAATGAAGTGCCTTTCTATAGAGTGGATGAATTGTTTCAAAGTGACGCTTTAAATTATCAAACTGGCTGGGTTAAGTTCAGCGAGCTCTCGCAATTCGATTTTAATAACCTCCCCAATTTATCAATGATCATTTTACCGGACGCCTTGCGAATTGGTTCCGAGTTCAAGAATGAATCAATTGCACAGAATTTTTTAGAACTTGATGCTATTCAAACCGTATAAATTATGAAACTTTCATTCACACGAAGAACTAAGCCTTTTGTTTTTGAGGTTGTAAATGCCTCTGGTGCGACTTGCGTAATTGATGCTTCAGAGTCCATTGGCGGTCTTAATCAAGGATTCCGACCAATGGAATTACTGGCGAGTTCCTTGGCTGGTTGCTTATCCATCGACCTTCTTTTTATCCTGCAAAAGCAACGCAAATACCCATCTATTTTCTCGATTGAAATCGAAGCTAGTCGCGTTGAAACAGTTCCGTCTCCGTTTGATCAAATCATGCTACATCTTCAAATTGATGAAGAATTAAATAATGAAGCACTATCGAGGATGATCGATTTGGTTTTAGCCAAGTACTGTTCAGTCTCCGCTTCACTATCCGAAAGTATTAAGATCAATTATACCATTAACAAACAGTCATGAAAAATATTGAAACAATCGCCATTAGAACGCAAACAGAGAGAACAGATAATCACGAACACGCCGCGCCAATTTATCTTACAAGTAGTTACGTCTTTGATAATGCAGAGGACATGCGAGCGCAATTTGCAGACGAGAAAGAAGGCCATATTTATTCTCGCTACGCAAATCCAAATGTCAACGAGTTTATTGATAAATTAGCCTTGATGGAAGGTGCCGAAGCAGGATGGGGAACAGCTACTGGTATGGCCGCTGTCTTTACCTTCTTCTCTTCTGTTCTGTCTTCTGGTGACCATATTGTTTCGTGTAGATCAGTCTTTGGTTCTACCCATAAACTTTTCACTGAGATCTTTCCCAAATGGGGCATTACAACAACCTATGTAGATAGTAGTGATGTCAAAGGATTTGAAGCTGCAATTCGACCAGAAACGAAAATCTTATTCGTTGAAACTCCAAGTAATCCTGCCTTGGATATTGTTGATCTGAGCGCGTTGGGTGAAATTTGTAAGCGCAAAAACGTCCTTTTTGCTGTGGATAATTGTTTTGCAACTCCAGTTATCCAGCGACCACTGCAATTTGGTGCAGACGTTGTGATACATTCTGCAACTAAGTACATTGACGGGCAAGGACGAACGATGGGTGGGGCAATCTTGGGATCGAAAGAAGTGATTGCTGCAGTAAAAACATTTGCTCGACATAGTGGCCCAGCGTTAAGTCCATTCAATGCTTGGGTACTGTCGAAATCGTTAGAAACACTTCCACTCCGAATGGAAAAGCATTCTCAAAATGCCCTCGATATTGCCGAGAGATTAGAAGCTCATAAGAATGTTGCTTCTGTGCGTTATCCTTTTTTAACATCTCACCCACAAAGTGAATTGGCGCATAAACAGATGCGCTATGGAGGAGGAATAGTATCATTCGAGATCAAGGGTGGATTGAGTGCTGGTGGTAAATTTTTGGACGCACTCAAGATGTTGTCTCTTACCGCAAATTTAGGTGATACGCGAAGTATAGCAACGCATCCAGCATCAACGACACACGCCAAGTTAGCCCCTGAGGAGCGGATCCAAGTTGGTATCACTGATGGCCTAGTTCGTCTATCAATAGGCCTTGAACATGTTGATGACATATGGGCGGATATTAACTCGGCCTTACTAAAATCGTAGGGGTTGATTCTCTTATGATCTAATATCTAGCATTCAACTCTCTAATAATCCAATTAAAATTTATCTTTGTGGAAAATTAAAGTAGAATGACGGAAGAATTAGAAGCAGTAAGTTACTGCGTAGGGATGAGTTTAGCAGGAAGTTTACAACAACAAAACTTGACTGACCTTTCACCAGATATATTGGCAGGTGCTATTAAAGATGCATTTGCAGGTAAAGAATTGAAATTTAATGCTCAGGAAGCAGATGGTATTATCCAGAACTTCTTGAAATCGAAAATGGATGAGCAGTTCTCAGGTAACAAAGATGCGAGTGCAGCTTTCTTAGCAGAGAACGCAAAGAAGGATGGTGTTACATCAACTGAGTCTGGTCTTCAATATGAAGTTCTTACTGCAGGTGAAGGCGATAAGCCAGCTGCCGACAGTAACGTTACTGTTCATTACCACGGAACGTTAATCGATGGAACTGTGTTCGATAGTTCAGTTGAGCGTAAAGAACCAGCTACTTTTGGTGTGAATCAAGTAATCAAAGGTTGGACAGAAGCACTTCAGTTAATGCCAAAGGGATCAAAATACAGATTGTATATCCCAGAAGATTTAGCGTACGGACAAAGTCCTCACCCAGGTGGACCAATTGAACCATTTATGGCGTTGATATTTGATGTTGAATTATTAGAAATTGCATAATTATGAAGAAGAACCTATTATTCCTTTTTCTTCCTGCATTGCTATTGTTTACAATGGCGGGTTGCGGTGAAGATGTAGAAGAAATCGAAACAGTTGAATTTGCTACATCGAAAGAGAAATTGTCTTACGCCTTAGGTGTTGACAACGCAAAACGTGTATTTAAAGGAGATCCTAAATTTGAAGCACTCGATCGTGAAATGCTCAAGAAAGGATTTGATGCGAGTTTATCTGATAACGTAGATACTGAATGTGAGTCTGTTTTGCAACAGTTTCTAGGAATGGATGGATTCGATTTCGATACGACTTATTTGAAAAGCGGTTCTGAGTGCATTGGAAAATTGATGGGATCTACTTTTTACGCTCAAATGAATCAAATGGAGGCGTTGGTAGACATCGATCTTGAAATGGTTCGTAAAGGGTTTGAACATGGACTGTCAAATATTGATACTGCAAGTCTTTCGGTTATCGATCGTACTGCAGCTATCGATGAGTTCGCTGCAACTATCCAACAAAGAGGACAGTTGAAGCAACAAGCTATCGATAATTCAAACGTAACTGGCGCGGCTGATTTTTGGGAAAAAGTTAAAGCTATCCCAGGAATTACGCAAGTTGGAACAACTGGAGTATACGTTGAAACAATCACAGCTGGAACTGGAGGAAAGCCTTCAGCCGACAGTGATGTTGAGGCACACTACATATTGACCTATGGAGCGATAGGAGATACTTTGGAAAGTTCATATGCTAGTCCGAATGGAGCTATTAAAATTAACCTAGGACAAGTTATTCCAGGTTGGAGAGAAGGATTTACTGCTTTGAAAAAAGGCGGTAAGTACAGATTGTATATCCCATATGCTCAAGCGTACATGGGCATGGGTGGGCCGCAAGGGCCGTTGGTGTTCTTTATCGATTTTATCGATTTTGGAGCGGCTGGATCAATTGCACAACAGCAACAAGCGCCACCACAGCAACAACAAGGATTTTAAGAAATCAAGTTACCGGTACTAAAAAAGCCTTCCCATCGATTCGATAGGAAGGCTTTTTTTATGATTAAAGTTTTATGGAAGTCTGAAAAAGAAGGCTATCCTATAGATGACAGGAAGTAATTTACCTTGTGAATTTTGAAGTGTGTAACTCTGTCTGAATGGGCTTCCAGCATTATCTATAATGTCATACATCACGCCAGCATTAATCCGAAATTTCTCGTTAAATTCTTGAGAGTACCCACCACCCACAAATAGGGTAGGTACCCAATTCTTTGTCTGTCCATTGCTTGTTAATATAATAAAAGGAGTCCGCATCATTTCGAATTCAGCTCCAACGAAAAGTGCGTTAAAGAAACGAGCATGTCCAAAGATACCCGCACCAAAGAGGTTAAATCCGCCTTGAACACCTGTAGTGTTGTTCTTAGTCCATACACGTTGGTAACGAACAGAAGGTCCAGTTACGATGTACTCACCAAACTTTAATCCGTATTTCGCGCCGATCGTAAAACTACCGCCATTGGTTGAAGCTCCAAAATAACCATCAAATCCAATCTCGGTGCCATCAACCTTCTGTCCAAAACTGTTCGAACTTATTAGAAGGAGGCTAAATGCTAATGTAAAAAGTGTTTTCATACCCCAAAGATAGGAAATCAAATACTGAGGACAAGATTCCATCTCAAATTCTTGAGAGGTATTGATTCAGAAGTTATCTTTACGTTAAAACAACTATACATGCAACTACTCGACGGAAAAGCAACGGCAGCAGACATTCGAACTGAACTTCACGACGCAGTCAATAAACGTAAGGCAGAAGGGAAAAAGATTCCTCACCTTGCTGCTGTTCTTGTTGGAAGTGACGGAGGTTCAATGACCTATGTTAATGCCAAAGTTAAAGCATGTGATATTATTGGCTTTGAAAGCTCTCTCATTAAGTATGATGATGATGTGTCTGAAGCTGAAATCCTCCAAAAAATAGATGAACTTAACAAGGATGATGATGTCGATGGCTTTATTGTGCAGCTCCCATTGCCTAAGCATATTGATGAACTTAAAGTGACTCAGGCAATCGATCCAAGGAAAGATGTAGATGGTTTCCATCCTGTGAATCTTGGGAATATGGTGCTTGATTTACCGGGTTTTCTGCCAGCAACACCAGCTGGAATAGTTGAATTGATTAAGCGAAATGGGGTTGTGACTGAAGGGAAATCATGTGTTGTGATTGGGCGCTCCAATATCGTAGGAACTCCATTGAGTATTATGCTCGGGAGAAATAAAAACCCGGGAAATTGTACGGTTACTTTAGCACACAGCCGCACAAAAAATCTAACGGAAGTAGTTGCAGCAGCGGATATTATCATTGCGGCGATTGGACGACCTGAATTCGTTACGGCGGAAATGGTGAAGGAAGGAGCCGTTGTTATTGACGTTGGAACTACACGCGTGGAAGACGCATCAAAAAAGAGCGGTTGGGCACTTAAGGGGGATGTTAAATTTGATGAAGTCGCTGAGAAATGTTCATACATTAGTCCTGTGCCTGGTGGAGTTGGACCAATGACGATCGCATCATTAATGATTAATACACTCAGAGCATTGGAGTTGTCAGGTAAGTAATGCAGATTTTAAAAAATGGATTAGAGATTAATTAATTTTATCTCTGGTAAGTTTTACCTAATTTTAATCATTCATTATCAAAAACAAAAAAAAACACTGTGAAAAAATTACTACTACTACTAACAGCGATTCTCTCTATAGGAGTTATTTCGTGTAAGAAAAAGGGTTGTACTGACCCAGCAGCCGTGAACTACAGCGCTGATGCAAAGAAAGACGATGAGTCATGTAAATTTACACCGACGATCGTAATTACTGGAAATCAAACGATGACCGTTCTGGTTGGTGATACATATACCGATGCGGGTGCAACTGCAACTAATGCTGACGGATCTGCGGCAAATGTTACTACGGATATTTCTCAAATTAATACTTCAGTTGTTGGATCTTTTGTGGTAAGCTATTCTGCCGCGAATGAAAATGGTACTTCAACTGCCGAGCGTACCGTAAATGTTGTTTTTGGTCAAGCTAGTTGGTTGGGAACCGGAGCTGTTACAGACGATTGTAATTTCGCACTGTTCCCATTGGCTAATGCGCCAGTAATTTCTGCAGGTGGATCTGCTACAGAACTTGTGATCAGTAATATGTTTGATCTCGTTGGAGGATCTGTTAATGCTACTATAAATGGAGCGTCAATTACGATTCCTCAGCAAACAGTTAACATTACATTGGGTAACATCATTCTTTCTGGAACAGGAACTATGAACGCGAGTGGAACTGAATTTGTAGTTGATTATACCTACGACAATACAACTCCAATAATAGGTGGAACAGGAAATTGCACAGCAACATACGCTTTGTAGTCTGAAAAATAGTTAGTGAATTGCCCTGTTTCGATTTTTCGAGGCAGGGCTTTTTTCTGCCTTCGATATTCTTTGAGTTTTACAACCTCTCTAGCGGAGTTTTCACACCATCCACCAGGGAATAACAAGCCAGCTTATCCTTAAATACAGAGGACTTAAAAATAGACTTATTCAACAGCATACGAGCACATTCTTGAATACCCTCTACTATGGATGGGTGAGGGTGCACAAGCTCTGCCAATACTTCTATTGGAGCATTCATTTTAATGAGTAAACCAACACCTTGAATGGCTGTCGATGCGTGTGCTCCAACCGCGCGCATTCCCAATATTCGCATCTGATCATCATTGCTAACTATTATCTTGAAAAAACCTTGTGTTTTCCGCATAGCAATCGCACGAGCAATAACGGAATAATCAATTTTAACAACCTTGACAGGAATATTTTCTTCTAAGCATTGTGATTCATTAATGCCAACCGCAGCAACTTCTGGTTTGAGAAACATAATGGTGCACACATTATCGTAGGACATCCGGTTTTCATTATCCGTAAATGCTTTCTCTACAGCATGTCGAGCTTCAATTTCTCCCATATTTACTAGGGCAATTCTACCTGAAACGTCTCCTACAGCATAAATGTTCGGGATATTGGTACGCGTATCGTCGTCGCCAATATGTCGACCTCTTTTCGACATTTTCACTCCCGCATTTTCAATATTCAATGATTCAATATTTGGAATACGGCCAATCGCGAAGAGTGCTTTCTCAACTTGGATAATCTCCGTGCGACCGTCAGGATATTTTAATTCGTATTCAACGCCTCCATTCTTTTGTTCAAGGCGTTCGAGGTTTGCGCTATGATGAATGGTAACTCCTTGATCTTCCAAATTCCTTGCAACAAGTGAACTTATGTCTCGATCTTCGAAGGGTAAGATGTGATCTTGGCGATCGATTAAATACACTTTCGTCTTTCCGAAATTTGAAAATATTGTTGCGTATTCACACCCAATGACACCCGCCCCTACTATCACAAGACTTTCTGGATATTCCTCTATATGGTCTATTCCATCACTTGTTAGAATAGTTTTTTCATCGAATTCTATATGAGGAAGTTTTCTTGGGCGACTACCTGTTGCTAAAATAATATTGTGGCCGTGAATGATTTTCTCGTTTCCATGATGAAGGATCTTTACCTCGTTTTTTGATTCTAAAGAACCTAACCCTCGTTCATAATGGAGTAACTTTCCTGTCGTTTCGTTTTGTAAAAGCTTGATGTGACAGGAATATTGAAATTTACGCTCGAACGTCGCTTCATCCAGAACTTTACGAACTGTTCTCCACGGGATTTCATAAGGTGATCTACCTTCAGACCTCAGCGAATCATTTATATATGGAACACGATTAGAGAGTTCCCATAGCGTTTTTGACGTTAAGGCGCCATTGTATACTCCAGCTCCGCCAACACGATCCATCTCAATGAGACAGACTTTTTTTCCGAAATCAATTCCTCTCATAGCCGCAGCATATCCTGCGGGGCCGCCGCCTATTACAATCAGATCGTAGCTATCCATTCTGTTAAGTTTGTTTGCTCAAAGATATAAAAAGACAACAAAGATTTGAGTCTTCGAAGTGATCGATCGGGAATTGATCATCTAGATTCTTTTTTATTCAAAAATGTCCACCTGATCCCTTAAGTATTCATTGTTTAATTCTCTTAAATCCTGCTCATATCCTTCAATTAAAAGTTGTAATGCCAGCGAAATTAACTGATCATTATCGATTTTTCGCCCTGTTTGATGCTCAATGATCTTAGCTATATGGGCTAGTTTTTTCGCATCATCGCCGGCTACATTGATACTACTTGTATTACCGTTGGATCCAGCGGATTGTACGTCTTCGATCAAAGTGTTCTCAATAACGTATGTCGCTATTTTTCCTTCTTCAGAAGAGCTGCTAGGAGGGAGTTGCTCCGAGTTGGAAGCTTCATAATCAATGTGTTCATCCATAGCGATGTTTCCGTTTGAGCCATTTAATCGAGGTGGAGTAATACGATCTATGTTATCGTATGCCTGTGTATCGTACTTGTTCCAGTTACCAACATCCTTGCTCTGTCTGTACAACGTCATGTTGACCTTCCCATTTCTGGAATGTTCAAATACGCGTCTCTCAAGTGGCTTTTTATAGCTACGACTATTGATTTCTATGATTTTGTTGTTTTTGTATGTGTAATCGATGACCCAATCGTATTTGTAATATAAATTGTGCTCGTCGTCATAAGTTGGACGCCCATCAGCTAATTGAATAAGACGCCCATCGTCATCATAAGTGCGGCGTAATACCATGCTATTCATGTATACTTTCTCAACATAGTAACCGCTTTCGTCAGTTCCTTTCCAGTCAATTACTCGGTTTGGACGTAAATTAGAACCATCTGTTTCTTCATTGAATACATAAGGCCCATTAGCCATTGCATAATCGCCCATTTTACCTCCGTAATTTTGTGTAGAGATTAGTCGATCACTCTTATCGTAGCGCTCTTCGATTACCTTGCGCTGTCCAGTGGAGTAGTTATACGTTGTTCGCGACATCAGATTTACAAATCCGGCCCTTACCGAACGACTTCTGAAGTAAGTCCGATTTTGCTTATGATCATACTCACTCTGTAAATGGACTTCTTCCTTCCAAGTGGATTGATCCTGCGAAACAAAACTTTTCTTATCAATACTGTTTCCTTCCGAATTGAATTTCCAAACATCTTTATCGTAACCTTCTGTATAGATATATCCTATTTGTTCAGTCAATAAATTGTTTGCATAAGTATATTCTGTTGACATTCGTAGGCGTTGTCCACCCGCGAAATAATGAATTGATGCTGAGGTTCTTCCGTCGGCGTCTACCTTTTGAATGGAGGTGCCCAGTCGGCCTTCATCCGTGAATTGAAAGCTACCGTCCTCATTGAATGAAGCAGTTAGGCTTTGCGCGTATATTCCGGAAACCGATAGTAGGGAAATAATCAGTGTTAATGATCTCATAGCTCTTGAATTTAAATTAGTAACTCATAAATCTCATGTTTCAAAGAGCATGCCAATTCGAAAGATTCAGGTCATCTATAAGTGGTGGAGAATTTTTGGAAACTAAATCAAGTTTTTATATCCCCTTTCTTTTCCCTATCTTCGAAACGATTGATTATGATAATACTGATGAGCAAATGATATACGATGAAGACCTCGAACAGGCAAGGCTTGATAATGAGAGTTTAACGGCATGGCTGAAGCGGCTTAAGAAGAAAAACCCTCGCAAATTGGACGACGTATTTCAAAAGCATCACCATGAAGTTTTTGAATCAATTGATTGTCTATCATGTGGAAATTGTTGTAAAACGACAAGTCCCATTTTTAGAGATATTGATGTTAAGCGCATCGCAAAAAAACTGCGAATGCCAATCATTGAATTTCAGCGAAATTATTTAAGAGAAGACGACGATGGTGATTTTGTACTTCAAGAAGCTCCTTGTGCCTTTTTATTGGATGATAATTCATGCGGCATATACGATATTCGACCACAAGCATGCCGAGATTATCCCCATACAGACCGCAAAAAGATTGTACAATTGTTAGAGCTGACCAAAAAGAACTTAGATGTATGCCCAGCAGTGGTTCGCATTGTAAACAATGTGAAAGAAGAACTAAGTTGATGCCAACCAAAAAATGATTATTTTCGTCTTCAATACAAGAACCGATATTACTTCACTTATGAAAGCTATTAATTGCACTGTTTTAGCAATTTTATTATTGTCTATTACGAATATTTCTTTTGCTCAACGAGATAAAGAGGGAAGCTACTTGGCTCCTGGAGGAAATACAGTTGTAAACTCCTATACCTATCTTATCGCTAATGCAGCGGCTGGTGCGAATACTATAACTGTCAATGATGGTGTTATGGTTGGCGGTGTTTTTAGCGGTATTCTGGCTGCTGGCGACCTACTCATGGTTATTCAAATGCAGGGTGCTTCAATGGATATTAATACACTGCCGACTACTGGTTGGGGCTCGAATTATACTGTTCCCAACAGTTATGTTCTACCAGACTTAACGAATTTTGGAGTTAATCCTCACGAGTTTGGTGGGGTAACAAATTATAATCAATCGGGTTTACACGAGCGCGTTGAAGTCTTAAGTGTAGCTGGAGGAATAATTACTTTAAACTGTAACCTTACTAATACTTACACAGCTTCTGGTCATGTTCAAGTGATTCGAATACCACGTTTTATCGATCTAACAGTGAATGCTGGCTCTACAATCATTCCAACACTTTGGGATGGGAATTCTGGAGGGGTTGTCGCATTAGAGGTAAATGGAACATTGACAGTTAACGCTGGAGGATCAATTAGCGCAAATGCTTATGGATTTAGAGCTGGACAACTCGATCCAGATAGCTATGGAGAAACACTAGATACTGCACCGGTAAGATTTTTAGGTTCAAATGATTACTGGGAAGGTTCTGAAAAAGGAGAAGGTGTTGGAGGTTATTATCTGGAATACGATGTATTAGAATCACGTTATGGTATTGGAGCTGCTGCCAATGGAGGTGGCGGGGGAGGCTACCAAAATACTGGTGGAGGAGGTGGTTCCAACGTAATGGTCGGTGGAACTTATAGTGGTAAAGGTAATCCAATAGGAGTTCCTGCAGTTTGGGACCTAGAATTGGCTGGTTTTGGAGGTTCTACATCACCGGGTGGTGGACGAGGAGGTTATGCCATTTCTAACGTGGATATGGATGCTACTTTACTTGGACCAAGACAAACAGCTTGGGGTGGTGATAGGAGAAAAACAAACGGTGGTTTTGGAGGTCATCCGCTCCCATTCGTCGCAGACCGAATTTGGTTCGGTGGAGGCGGTGGTGCTGGAGATAGAGATAGTGATGAAGGCGGTGCTGGAGGTCGTGGTGGTGGAATCATCTTCATGAACCTATATGGGGCAATTGCTGGGGCAGGAACTATTGAAGCGAATGGAGAAGCAGGACAAGACAGTGATCCATTAGGTACAGGAGCAACCGCGGGTAATCCAATTTCAGGAGAGGATGGCGCTGGTGGTGGTGGTGCTGGTGGAACAATTCACATTGAAAATACGTCTGCCTTTCCTGCTGGAATGTTTATGAACGTTATTGGAGGCGCAGGTGGAAATCAAAATTTAGCTAATATTCTTGCGGCTCCTGATGCAGAAGCAGCTGGACCTGGAGGCTCTGGATCTGGAGGATACATTAGAATAACTTCTGGAGCTCCAACACTCAATTTAAGCGCAGGTATAAATGGAGTTACTAGTTCATCACAGATGACTGAGTTTCCAGCAAATGGGGCTACTGAAGGGTCAGATGGGTGGCCAGCATTGCCGGCAAATCCTGCATTCAATATTACTGCTGCAGATGTAACTATATGTTCAGGTGCGACAGCTAACTTAACTGCTGTACTTGCGGGTGCGCCGCTTGGTACGGTCACTTGGTTTGATGCAATGGTGGGAGGTACTATTGCTGGAACAGGCAATTCGTTAACTACACCAGCATTATTCGTAACAACAACTTATTGGGTTGGAGTTTGTCCAGGTTCATTCAGACAACCTGTAATAGTGAACGTTTTACCTGCTGATGATGCTAGCTTCAGTTATGCATCTGCAACTTACTGTATAACTGATGTTGACCCAACTCCAACGATTACAGGAGAAGCGGGTGGAACATTCACTGCACCTGCAGCATTGATTATC